>CAMNRM010000050.1 GCA_946553025.1 uncultured Clostridium sp. | reverse complement strand
ATGTCTTATTTTTTGTGCATTTTGACAATAAATTTTAAATTTGCTCTTTTATAGTATAATAGATTTTTCTTAATTTCGGATGCATCTGTATCAACTGAAAACTTAAATTCAATGCTGTATTGCTCTTCCCGCTCCCGGTAGGTGCTTCCAGATAAAATAAATTTTCTTCTGGATGCTGGCGCAACACATACTCGGCATCACATAACATTTCTCTGCGCAGCTGATTAATTTCTGTTTCCGCCTGCAATTTTTCCATCGTTTGAGGATACTGTGTTTTCTGATAAATACGTACCTCTTTCATCATTTTCGTCTGTTCATACACCTGAAGCCATCTCTGCACTTCTCCTATACTTCCGAACTGGCTCCGCTTCATTCCCGACCTAAATTCTGCTGTTGCATAATAATCAGATGCCACCAGAAGGGAATACATCAGCTTTACATAGGTATAAATTCCCATCCCGTATTCCTCCGAAAATTCTTCCTGGCGGTAAAATTCCTGTATCAGTCTTTTTATCTTTTTTTCATCCAGAAAAAAATTATTTTTCCACGCCCTGCACTTTCCATTTTTCCCCAATTCTATAATATCTTTTCCTGCTTCCTCTTCCAATGTTCGGATAAAACAGCTAAAATCATTCAAATCACTGTGATGCCGTTCAATAATATATGCATGATAAAGTATGTATCTTCTTAATATCTTTTTTTCTGCCTTATCCATCTCTGTATTTTTTAACATCCCCAGAAAATAATCCAGATAAAACACTGCAGAAAGAATAGAATGCCTTCCTGCAATAAAACGAAATACATCTTCATCTTCAACTCGATCATTATGTAATTTACGGCGCTGAAAATCAGGATTAATCTTCCCCAAATCATGAAAAATCGGAATCCCTGTTATCATTTCCCTCCAAAAATACACGGCTTTCTCCGATAAGCCCCCATACATCTGCAGATAAAAACGGGACAGCATCGCTGAAATATCTTTCTCTTCCCCTAACTGTTCAAAATACCATACCGTCCGCTCGGTATGTTCCAGCAAAGTTTCCCTTTCTGTGATTATACCATTCTCGTCACTTTTACTATGTGCTTCATATCGTTCCAGATGATTAATTAATCCTTTTATCTCTTCTGCTTTCATTCCATTCTCCTTAAAAACATAAAAAGCAGCGAATTATTCTTTTATTCAAAAACAAATTCACTGCTTTATTGCTTGTATTATTAAGTTACAATGATTATGTCAATACAGGCTCCCTGTTTTTATGACATAATGTATAGTAACGAGCAAAAATCCATGACCATGATATAATTAAGTATGAGCATTAATAAAACATTATCCTTTTTCCATCTTCCAGCAAAAACACATCGGCATCCGTTTCAAGCAATGCATCGGTAAAGACAAAGGTTTTCATAAGATAATGATTCGTCCATTCATCCATACCATAGGGAAGGGCTTCCTCATATCGGAAGCTTCCGCATCCATCTGCATTTTCCCCATCTGCATTATCTTCGTCATCAAAATCATCGAAATCCGGTTCTGCAATTGCTATTTCTTCTTTTAATGCCAGGCAATGCAGTCTGCCTCTCTCTGATGCCGTAATTTTGGCCTCTAATGTTCGGACATCATAAATATCTGCCAGGTGATCATTCTTGCCTAAATAAGGATAGTATACGCATTTCTTCTGGACTACAGATTCCTTTACCTTCTCCGCTTCGTCAGAATCAATAAGAAGGCAGATCTCCCATTTTGGATATTCTAACCATTGCTCCTTTACAATCAGGTTTCCTCCCTGTTCCCCGGAAGCATAGCCCACCGAGTTATTAAACGTCTGTATTTTTTTAGGAATTACCCCATTTTTAGCATCTGAAGCAGGCAAAATAGAAATCTTCAATTTCTGCAACTTTTCATAAAATTCTGGAAAACCCGGCGATAAACGGCTTTGTTTCTTATCCCTTACAAAACCCTGCATCTGCGTATAACCGCCATAACCCAGAATCGCCCCAAAAATCCCCAAAAGTGCAACCTTATGAATATTTCCATAAGTAAAATAATAATAGGAATTTACTTCCGGCTTCTTAAAAAATGCCTGTTTCCCGCTCAATGTAAATCTTAAAATATCCATAAATTATCCCTCTTTTTGTGTACGGATATCATACAGCGAAGTCTTTTGCGGAACACCCTGCAATATAGTTGTCTGCGGATTATAATAAATATCTATCGTTTCAATCCTGTCACCCATTTGATCTAAAAAATCTGCGCAGGAAAGGATAATCTTATTTTTTGTTTCTGTTTTCTCAAATGCTACATACTCCGATAAACTTGGAAGATAGGTGTCGGCTTTTGTTTCCACGAAAAGAGCAAATTCATTTTCACAACCCACTTTGGAATTGGTTGCAAATGAAGTTGCAGATACAAGAGCCGTTCTTCGGAAATTCTGATAGTCCTCCTCGGTATAACCTTCCGTCACTCCCAATTCCACCAGTTCTTTATAGGCCATCGGATTAATCACAAAGGGATAAAAGTAATGCGCTTCATTACTTACAATCTTTGTACCCAGGGTAGAATTTTTTTTGACTTCTTCTTTGCTGTCATTTGAATCCCTGAATGGCGAAAGTATCTGCTGCTCTTCCGGGTTTGTCCCCTCATACTTGTTAAATCCCTGTCCGATCTGCACAGCTCCCGTAATGGAAATATTGCTTCCTGATTCTGCAAATGTGGCTCCAAAATTTTTTACATCCACAGCCGTCATAAGATTTTTTAATACTTCTTTAATATCCTTGCAATTCTTCAAATCATCGATCTGGAATAAAAATTCATATCGTTCTTTCAGAGTACGGGGAATCAATGTCACTTCCTCCCCCTTCTTTCCATCCGAAAAACGCATGGATTTGATGTACAGTACCTTTTTCCCCTCATTTTCCCACATCTTTTTCATCGGATATTTTAACGCCTTATCGCTTCCAAACGTTTCTCCATCGCTGGTGGTCTTTGGATAACCCGAAAAATCCGCATTCCAGTTTGCCATAATAGAAGAAATTCCCAATACACCATAAACCCTTTTATTCATTTGTTTTTTCCTCCTTAGATTCAGACTTAATATAAATGACACTGTCACTGACATAACCCAGAATAATCATTTCCTGATCCACACTTCCATCGGGTTCATACCCTTCCACCATTCCCAGCAAATTTTTTATTCTCTTGTAATAATCAGGAATATTATAATTATATTTCTTATAAATCTGTAAAAGCCGCTTTTTAATCATCCCGTCTGTTTTTGCATTTAAAAATGGGTTAAGCAATGCATGATTCTTATCCTTCGCTTTATTTAAAGAAAGCAAATATGCTACCAACTGACCAACCGCATAATAATACTCTCTGTCATTTTCCAGCGGAATAAGGGTATCCGCATATACCTTTCGTTCCATACTGGCTTTCAGAGCGCTGATGTTCTCTGCCATGTTCTTTCCCTCCTCTGGTGAAAAATATTTTCTAAATGATAACCGCAGATTTAACTGCCATATCGCACGTTCCTGATATCCATTGAGCAAAGTACCTTTGATCAAATCCAAAGATACTTTTTGAAGAAGCTTTCCAAAACCCCGGTCAATTCCTTTATACGTCCAGTCAAATATTGCATTTCTTGCCAGAATCAGATTTTGTTTTAATGTTTCATCGGTAATACTAATGGCTCCCGCATCCGTCATATAATTACCTGCAAGATAGTTGGAAAAAAACACTTCATTGATCAGTCCACCCACATCAGTTCGATGGTAATACCGCTTGTAACTGCCCTGCCGCTTTTCGCTCTGCCCCTGAATAAACTCCTGAAAATCAAATGCC
Organism: uncultured Clostridium sp.; assembly: GCA_946553025.1. GTDB lineage: Bacteria > Bacillota > Clostridia > Lachnospirales > Lachnospiraceae > Caccovicinus. The sequence goes on along the minus strand of CAMNRM010000050.1, from coordinate 35,337 downwards.
GACGCAAGTTCCTTTTGATAACCGGATATATTATCCTGTTCCAGAATCTCAGCTTCGGTTTTCCCTTTTTTCAAGCGCAGATAATACCCAGCCTCCATATCGTTTGGTACTTCTCCTGTCCTGCATCCATGGATTTTCTTTCGCACCGTATCTACATAGATGTGATAAAACCCCGCAGAAACCAGATTCATCAAATAGTCAAAAAACTTCTTCTGTAAAAGTACCTGCTCTCCATCCAATAAATACGAAGCAGGATATTTTCGCGATTTTATGGATAAAAACGGTTTTTTTGCATTCATCCCCAGATTGTTGTCAGGAAGTCCATAAACCACTTGTTCAATCTCAATATTATAATCGTTGCAATTGTAAATATTAGGAAGAAAATAACGTCTGCCTTCTCTCTCATATTCGCTCTTGTCTGCTTCAAAAAACAGTTTCAGATAATCCTTTTTTTCCCAATCCACGCCCTGCAATGAAAAAATATGCTCTTTTATCCAGTTCTTTTTTTCCTCAACCTGCTTTTGATCAACCTCACCTTCCTCACGTACAAACAGATCATAAATCGTCACAGCTTCCTTTGATTTTTTATACTTTTGATTCACGGGATCGTTTAATACCGCATAATAGCCGTCAATGATTTCCTCTGTTAATTTACCGGAAACAATACTGTCCTTCTTCACAAAAAAAGACAGATAATTATTGGAATGGATAATCTTTTTCGGTTCCATAGGCTTATTCATAGAGATTAACTGGCTGTGGTAATCATAAAAACAAAACAGGGAAAATAAGGGATGACTGCGATCCACATTTTTTGTTTTCTTATCAAGATGTACCTCCATCATTCCCTTCTGCTGTCCATCCCGACCAATTAAAATATATGTGCCGTCCGCCAGAACATAAGAGTCCAAAATCAATGCTTCTCCCATTTTTTTCAGGTTATCATCAAAAACTTCCAAACACTCTTTCAGCATAATTTCCTCCTACAGCCATCGATAATTCACAAAGCCTGATCCTCTGGAATTATTTTCCAACAACCCTGTTCCCAAGGCCATGTACGATAGCTTTTGTGCCACCTCGTTATCAGCAATTTGAAGCCGAATCTTATCGCCCAGCAACTTAATCTTTTTATAATTTACACTAATCGGCTTATCATTTAAAAACTCAAGAAGGGTATAAAGCTGAAAATCTTCATCTATCTTTTCACCAGTAAAATAATTCCATTTTTTAATCAAATTTACTTTCAATCTCTTTTCAAACCCTTCCAGGCTCATGTGCTTTCTCCAATATCCTTTTTGATCTTTCAAAATAACTGGGGGCAATGAGTATAAACTCTCGATCCTTTTATGAGGAAGTATACGCACCTCCGCTACAAGCCCCTTGAACTCTTGCGTATAATGATTTACACAAACCTCTGAAAAATGTTTTGCTAATTTTCGATCTATCGTTCTTATCGTAAGCGTATAGATACGATCTTTTTTATAGATCTTGTCCGGCTCGATCTTATACAAAAAATCAAAGCAATACGGTTTAAAACAATTTTCCTCATGCATTTGAATCAGTTCTTCATTGACAGCAAATCCTGTATCAATAAATAAGGTCAGTTTTTCCTGCACTTGTTCAACAGGAATATCTTTTAATGTATAAAGCTTGAGTCTAATTTGAGCTACCTCCATTTCTTCCCTCCTCACATCATTAAATCTTTTCTAATGTCATTTAACTATTAGCACTATACCATATTTGATGCTATATATCAAGAAAAACTTAATACTAATTTTATTGATTATATTTATCCCTCCTATTAAAACTTTCTGGCTGTTTATTACATCTAATGTTACGGTTTATTTGATAAGAACTAAATCTTAAAACTAAATTTATATTCAAATACATCTCATGTTGAAGCTTATCTAATACCCAAATATAGCCCAAAACTATCAATATTCAACAATATCTTAGGTTATCTCACCCCTTCCCAATTTTCACCCTCTTCCCACAAAACGCAAAACCATACTTTCTTATCCTCTCCCTGCCAATACCTTTTCCAATCAATGCCGCCTCATAGCACTGCTCATCGATCTGTTTTAACGCCGCCTGCACGGTATCTGACAGTTCCTTTTCTTCCTCCTCATCCTGCACTTTAAACTCTATAATCATCGCGTCATCAAATAAATTCAGCGGTTCCAGCATCACATCATAACGACCAAATCCGCTTTCCCGGTTAGAAGTCAGCACGTATCTTCCTTCCAGTTCCGCCATCAGCCCCAGTACAAAGCCGTGATAGAAACGTTCCGGCAGGGTAACGGAAGGTCGCTTTCCCGTATCAAAATAGCTAAACGTCATCATTGCCACACGGTTCATATAGACATTCATTGCCTTTACATCGTCCTTCAGCAATGCCCGGAGAAATTCATTATAATTACCATCGGCGTCATAAAACCATCCGCGAATCATATGGGAAAACATAATGTGCACTTCTTTATTAGTCAATGCCAATGTATAATACCAACGCCCAGTTTCCTCGATAAATTCCACTTGAACCACTTTAAGATATCCGCTTGCAAGCAAAAGGCTCCATACAGCATTCGGCTTTTGATTCAGTTCCCCATACACCACCTGCTCGTCAATCTCACCCCTGAAAGTATTGCCTCTCAACAGGTTTTCAAATTCCTGCTTAATCTCCTTATTTCCCTCCCGGATCAGCTTCCCTGCCAGGCTGTTTGAACTGGAATTTGCCCAATATGCGCCCGCTTTTTTCTTATCCAGATAATTTAAAATCGACCAAGGATTATAGATTTCTGTACATCTGCCAAAAGTAAACCCATCGTACCATGTTTTTACCTCCTGCTTCCGCCCTTCAAGTGCAAACTCTTCCAGCGCCGCAAAAACTTCCCTCTCTGTAAATCCAAAGCTGTCCGCATATTTATCGGAAGTCGTTGTTACCACTTCTAAATGATTCAAATCAGAAAAAATAGACTCTCTGCTCACCCTGGTTATCCCTGTCATTATGGCACGCTCCAGACAGGGGTTCGTTTTCAAAGCAGCATTAAACATATTTCTCATCAATGCCGTAAGTTCTTCCCAGTATCCCTGAACATAAGCCTCCTGCATGGGCGTATCGTATTCGTCCAGCAAAATAATCACGCGCTTTCCGTAATAGCGGGACAAAAAATCCGACATCTTATGCAGCGCCCACGTGGCAGTAACCTCTTCCATACGGCAATTCACACTGCGAAAATACCGTTTTTCTTCCTCTGTCAGCAAATCTCCTTCCAGAAGAAAAATATGTTTATTGTACAAATCCGTTAAAATCTGAAAAAGCCTTTGTACTGCCGACGGATAATCCTTTTCTTTTACATTTGCAAACGACAGACTGATTACCGGATAGGTTCCCTGCAGCTTCCGAAACTTTTCATCGTTCCAAATCGAAAGCCCTTCAAACAAATCCCTTCTTCCCGCAAATTTCACGGAAAAAAACTGTTCCATCATACTCATCGCAAGCGTTTTTCCAAATCTTCTTGGACGAGCAATCAGGGTAACACTGTCCCCGCTCTCCCACCACTCTCTAATCAATGATGTTTTATCAATATAAAAATATCCTGCGTTTCGTATCGTTTCAAAATCCTGACATCCGATACTCACTGTTCTTGCCATTCCTCCCCCTCTCCTCCTGCCCTCTGCTTTCACACACACCTGCCAGATAGCAATGTCCAGACACACTCTAGTATAACGAATTTCATCCTCTTTTACAATAAGTATTTCACAAATTTCAACGCAAAATTCCAACGCATATTCTAAATCATTACTTCAACCACTATTTCGACCTCTCAAAAAAGGCCAGGCAGCACACTTCCCCGCCTGGCACTCACTTTTATACTTTCTCTAACCTTACGCCCGAAGTTCAATCCCCATCCCCTGCAGTCCGTTCAGGATCTTCTTCATTGCCGCATTGACGTCCTCATCGGTAAGCGTTCTGTCCTTGGCTCTGAAGGTAATGGAATAGGCAACTGACTTAAACCCGGCGACAATCTGGCTTCCCTCGTAAATATCAAACAGCTGGCAGCTTTCCAGAAGCTTTCCGCCGCGCTGGATAATCATATCCTCTATCTGTCCCACCAGGATATTTTTCGGAACCACCATGCTGATATCCCGGTTCACTGCCGGGTGCTTGGCGATTCCCGTGTACTTCCGGTCAAAGGTTGCAAACGGCGTAATCCGGGGCATATCCAGCACAGCCACGTAAACCTTTTCGCCAATCTTATAATTATCCGCACAGTCCGGGTGCAGTTCGCCCATATAGCCTACGACCTTCTTGTTATAGATAATATCGGCCTTCCTCCCCGGATGCAAAAACGGTCGGTCGCAGTTCGGCTCATAATGCACCTTCTTATCCATCCCAATCTTATCAAAAAATTCCTCGACCACACCCTTCATGGTAAAGAAGTCGCCCTCGCCGTACATCCCTAAGGTAAACTGCATCCTCTCGTCAGGAAGTTCCTTCAGCGGCAGGTCTTTAGGCAGGTAAATATTTGCCATCTCATAAAGCTTCACATTCTTATTCCGGCGATTATAATTGGTGGACAATGAGGTCAGCAGTCCATTTAACGGCGTTGTCCGCATAATACTGAAATCCTCGCCCAGCGGATTCATTATCGTCACGGTCTTTCGCAGCGGTGAATCCTCCGGCAAAAGAAGCTTGTCAAATACCTTGGGGCTTTCAAAGGAATAGGTCATCCCCTCGGAAAATCCTGAAAACTCGGCAATCTCCCTGGCAATCTCTTCCACCCGAAGCTTAAAGGAAAGCTTGCCCGTCGTCGCCTCGCCTGAAGGCAGGGTGGTGGGAATCTTATCGTAGCCGTAGAACCTCGCCACTTCCTCCGCAATATCCGCCATCCGCTCCAGATCCTGCCTCCAGGTCGGAACAATCACTTCCTGCGCCTCCTCGTCAAAGCCCAGATCCAGCCTTGCAAAATACTCCTTCATCTCATCCGCGGAAATGTCCGTCCCCAAAAGACAGTTAATCTTTTCCGCGTCAAAGGCAATCCTTCTTCCCTCTTTCTTTTCCGGGTAAATATCAATTATTCCTCCGACGACTTCCCCGGCACCCAGTTCTTCCACAAGCTGGCAGGCCCGGTTCACCGCCTCTGCCGCCGTATTGGGGTCAAGTCCCTTCTCAAACTTACCCGAGGCATCCGTGCGCAGTCCCAGACGCTTTGCCGCAAGCCGGATATTCGTCCCGTCAAAGCAGGCACCCTCGAACACCATCGTCTTGACATCATCGGTAATCTTGCTGTTTTCACCGCCCATAATTCCGGCAATGCCGACTTCCTTTTCCCCGTCGTTAATCATCAGCACATCCCGGTCAAGCTTTCTTACCTGCCCGTCTAAGGTCTGGAACTCATCGCCGTCCTTTGCCCGCTTAACCACAATCTCATGACCGGCAAGGGTATCATAGTCAAAAGCGTGCATCGGCTGCCCGTATTCTTCCATCACATAGTTGGTAATATCCACAAGATTATTAATCGGACGGATTCCGCAGGCCGCCAGACGGCGCTTCATCCACTCCGGCGAGGGTGCCAGCTTAATATTCTTCACCACCCTGGCACAGTAGCGCGGACACAGATCCGTATCTTCCACCCGCACCTTTAAATAATCATTGATATCTTCATCATTCCCCGTTTCCTTAATCTGCGGCGGGTAAAACGGCAAATGGAAAGTTGCCGCCGCCTCTCTGGCAATGCCGACCACACTGTAGCAGTCCACGCGGTTCGAGGTGACTTCATACTCGTGCACGGCATCCCGAAGCCCTAAAAGTTCCACCGCGTCCGCCCCCGGCACACTGTCCGCCGGAAGGATGTAAATGCCGCTCTCCGGCGCGTCGGGATACATCTCCCGCGAAGAACCCAGTTCTTCAATCGAGCACATCATCCCGCAGGACTCAATCCCGCGGAGCTTTCCGCGCTTAATCTTAATTCCCTCCTCCGGCATCGGCCCGCCGTCATGTCCGCCGGCTACCTTTCCGCCGTCTAAAACCACGGGAACCTTATCTCCGGTTTTGACATTTGGCGCACCGGTGACAATCTGAATGGTTTCTGTGCCGATATTGACCTGGCAGACAATCAGCTTATCGGCGTCAGGATGGCGTTCAATCTTTGTAATTTCTCCCACCACGATTTTTTCCAGGTTTTTATCCAGGCAGGCATAATTTTCTACCTTTGTGCCGGAAAGCGTCATCGCGTCCGCATATTCCTGGGCGCTGACCTTTAAATCCGGTACATATGCTTTAATCCATGCTAATGATGTATTCATAATGTCCTCCAAATTTATATTTACACTAATCGGTTAAATAATTTTCTCTATTGACGAATCTGCTGGCCCAACAGGTTTAGCTAGAACTGCTTTAAAAACCGGATATCATTCTCATATAATAAGCGCATATCGTCAATTTCATATTTCAGCAGAGCGATTCTCTCCAGGCCCACGCCGAAGGCAAAGCCGCTGTATTCTTCCGGGTCAATGCCGCACATTTCCAGAACGTGGGGGTGCACCATGCCGCAGCCTAAGATCTCAATCCAGCCGGAGCCTTTGCAGAAGCGGCAGCCTTTTCCGCCGCACTTAAAGCAGGTGACATCGACCTCCGCACTTGGTTCGGTAAATGGGAAATGATGGGGGCGGAACTTTACCTTGGTTTCCTCACCGAACATTTCCCTGGCAAACTCAGCTAAGGTTCCTTTTAAGTCAGCAAAGGTAATATGTTTGTCAATCACCAGACCTTCAACCTGATGGAAGGACGGGGAATGGGTGGCGTCCACCTCGTCGGAGCGGAATACACGCCCGGGAGCAATCATGCGGATGGGAAGCTTGCCCTGCTCCATCACCCTGGCCTGTACCGGGGAGGTCTGTGTGCGCAGGACGATTTCCTTATTAATATAGAAGGTGTCCTGCTCGTCCTTTGCCGGGTGATTTGCCGGAATATTCAGTTTTTCAAAGTTATATAAATCGTACTCGACTTCCGGGCCTTCCACAACTTCATAGCCCATGCCCACGAAGATTCTCTCCACCTCTTTTAAGGCAACGGTATTGGGATGGCTGTGACCGACCTTATTCTTCTTTGCCGGAAGGGTAACGTCGATAACCTCGCGCTTCATCTGCTCTTCTCTCGCCCGCCTTGCCAGTTCCTGCCTTGTGGCTTCCAGTTTTTCTTCAATTAATGCCCTGGCGTCATTGACCATCTGCCCTACCTTGGGGCGTTCTTCGGGTGCTACATTTTTCATGTTCTTTAATACGCTGGTCAGTTCTCCCTTTTTGCCCAGATAGGCTACACGGATTTCATTCAGTTTTTCCAGCGCATCGGACGCTTCTATCTTTGCAAGCGCCTCTGCTTTGATTTTTTCCAGTTGATCTTTCATCATCATTCTCCTTAACCTTCCTAATAATAAAACAAAAGCCCCGTCCCACACAAAGGGACGAGGCTAATTTCTCGCGTTACCACCCTGATTCCTGCAACCTTACCTCTCAAATCTTAACGTTCTGCTCAAATCTTAACCTTCTGCACATAGAACAAAAAGTTTTCATCGGTCAAACCAGATGCTTTTTATTAGAGAAGTTTTGCCTCTGCAGGCACTCATCTGCCTATAACGTGTGCAATCCGTCACAGCCTACTATATTTTCCGCAAAATTGTTCCCTCTGTAAGGGTTTTATACCGCGAACATTTCGTCGTAAAAATTTCAGCCGTGCAGCTCCGATGGGAATTTCAATCCTTTACAGGAACTTAGGAAAGCTTTCAGCCAGCGACTTTCCCTCTCTGAAAGACAATAAAGGTCTACTTGCATCTTCACAGCTTTTTTCAAAACTTAAAGCATATTTTAACGGGATTTTTGCTGTTTGTCAAGTATCCTCATCATCATTTTTAAAACTCATCATTTTTAAAGCTTTTCTTAACCTTCTTCCATCATAAACCGTGGAAGCTGCCGCGCATGTTTCACTAAAAACTCCATAAAGTCTTCGGTTGCCTTCGTCATATAGTTTTTCTTGCTGTAAACCATGTACACCAGGCGCGTATCCTCCGGAATATCGGAAATGGTAATCTTTTTAATATAACCAAACTGGCTCAGATACGGCGTGTCCGCGGCAATGGCTGCCTGGTTGGTTGCCATCACCACACCGCCGATGGAAATCTCATCATCATAGGAAAAGCTTGCCTCCACGCCCTTATTTCTAAGAACGGTTCGGACAATTTTTCCGATAGGAATGGTTTCCCGGTAAGTGGTAAGCGAATAGTCGGTCAGTTCCTCCAGCATCACCGATTCCTTCTGGGCCAGGGGATGATCCGCACGCACCACCAGAATCAGCCTCTGGGCCAGAATCGGAATAAATTCTAACTCTGTATCTTCGGTTTTTGAACAAAAAGCCAGATCATAGGTTCCTTTTTTCAGTTCATCCAAAAGCCGCAGTGTATGTCCCTGGTAAATATTAAAAGAAACTTTTGGATAGATTTCCCGGTAGCGTGTCAGCACCGACGGCACATAGTCGCCTAAAATCGTCGGAATGCAGCCAAGATCAATTACACCGCCCAACAGCCCGGATTTACTTTTTGCTACGGCAATCCCCTTATCCAGCTCATTAAGCGCAGCATCCACATATTCGTAAAATTCCTTCCCATACTTTGTCAGTTTTACGTTTCTGCCCTCTTTCTGGAAAAGCGATAAACCAAGTTCCTGCTCCAGAGAAGAAATCGAATCGCTTAAACTGGGCTGGGTAATATAAAGTTCTTTTGCCGCCTTCGTGTAATGCTGAAGCTGTGCCAGTTTGCGGAAATAATAGAGTTGGGACAAATTCATAAATTCCTCCTAAGTTTCTTCACCTTCTCCAATAGGGTTACTGTTCACACATTGACCATAACCCAATAAGTTCACAGGACAGTTTTACAGGACTTCCCTAACCGGTTAAATAATAATCCCCGCCGTAGCCATCAAAGCAATAACCAGACCTGCAATCGCCGCCGGGATCGTCGTCCCGATAATGATGTGCTTATAGCTTTCCTTTAAGCTGCATCCGCAGATGGACATGGTCAGGATGGCAACGGAAGAATTGGGAAGCTTATTTAAAATCAATGCGGATTCGGTAACAATTCTGTGCAGGGCCTGTGCATTTACCCCCATATCCAAAAATGCCTGCCCAAAGCTCTCCAGGAAAATGGTTTCGCCGGAAATCGCGGAACCGGTAAGTCCGGTAAGTACCGCCGTACCAAAGTAAGCCTTAATATAAGCCGGAATATTCAGTGCAAGCACGGCTTCCTGAAGGCTCTGGAAGGCCGGAGCCATGCCTAAGACCTTGGAAAGACCCATAACGGCGGCTACGGTAAGCATGGAGCTTAAACCGGAGCTGCTTCCCGTCTTAACGGCAGTCTTTACATTTTTAATATGCTTAAACTGTGTGGCAATAACCAAAAGGATTCCCAGGGTAAGCGAGAATAAAATACTGTTTGAAGTTCCCCAGCCGGAAGTAATTACAACCGCTGCCAGAACAACGATAAACGGAAGAACCGACATGCCGATTCCCGGGAGTTCTTCGTCGGGGATAATGCTGGCATTGTCCTTGTACATCGCCAAAAGTTCTTCTTCGGTATTCTGGGCATGGCTCTTTTTCTGTGCATAGTTAAAATAAGCAAAATAGCACACGGCAAGAATCGCCGTAAACACAATGGACAGCCCCGGTGCAGAGCCAAGGGAGGTCTTTAAATAGGTGTTGGGAAGTACATTACAGATATCCAGGGTGTACATAAAACCATTTGCGCTGGCACCGCCGCCCAAAAGCATAAAGGGGAGTACCCGGCGATCCATCTTATTTTCTCTGAGCAGGTTATCGGCAATCGGATATAAAACGAAAACCATAATATAACCGTTAATTCCCAGCAAAGTGATAAAGAAGGTACAGATTAAAATAACCAGACCAACCATCTTTGCCCCTAACTTTTCCGTCAGATATTTAGCAACCTTTGTTGCAAGGCCCGTTTCCAGAACCAGCTGTCCGAAAACACCGCCCATGCCCAAAATCAAAAACCACGAAGCCACAAAACCGCCGGCACCGCCGGAAAACGTGGTTAAGAATCCTTCAAAAATATCAAGCCCGCTGGTAACTAAGATAATCAGTGCAGTAATCACCGTCGCCGTAATCATATCAATTCCCTTGATAATCATCACAACCAGGAGTGTAATGGCAACAATCAATCCAATGGTACTAAGCATAATTCCCTCCATTTCCTGTTACAGCACAGAAGCCTTCACTGTAACCATTTTCTATTTTAAACCAAAATTTCGTCCCTGATAGCCGTTTTTTTGCCCTATTCTTCCTTTCTTTGTTACTGTTCACACGTTCACAGCAACCTTTCTTTCCCCGGTCAGTTTCCCCCGTCCTTCCATCCGATAACCACGTTGAAAATGGTCGGAATAATCAGGGTAAACAGGGTAATATACGAGGCAAGGGTAAGTCCTTTGGACACCAGAGAGGTAAGTCCGGCCTGGGACACGCCCCAGGTAATACAGATATAAATAAATGTTAAAATAGCCCCTCGTTTGTTTCTCTTTGCCGCGGAGGTCTTTGGATCTTCCTTGATCTTATTCTGATACCAGTTTAAAATACGGTCGTTAAAGCCCTGCGCATAGTTGATCGCCGTGGAAATCGTGGCAAAAAAGATGGCAATGGTCAAAAAGGTCAGCATCACCGTTTTCAGCGCACCGCTTCCGATTCCCTCCTGTACCACCAAAATCGTATAAACCGCCTTTCCGTTAGCCCAGCCGTCATAAACCGCGGAGTAATTGGATGCCAGGTTAATTACGTTCATGGCAAGGAATGCCCAGTTGGCAATGACCGATAAGATAACGGCCCAGCGCAGGGTCTTTTTATTGTCAAAAAGCTGCGCATGGTTGACGTAGGCACCAAATCCGGCCAGGTTCTGCCCGGAAAAGATATAGGCCCAGATAACAGCAATCAAAAGGTACTTGATAAAGCTTCCTGCCCCTGAGGCAACGGCGGTGTTCATCTCATTCGTCATCACTGCCATCTCTGCGGAAAGCTTCCCCGCACCTACATTATACAGGATATTGGGCACATGAACCAGAATCAGGGCAAAGAAGATCACGGCACTCATAAATACCGCATTTTTCCGAACCAAGTCCACGCCCTTCATACATAAGAGGAACATAATTGCCCCGACAATTAAGGTGGTAATCAGATAGGGGATTCCCGTAAGCTCGGATAATGCCGAACCGGAGGTGGAATAGGCAAGCGCCATGCACACGATCAGCAGCCAGTTAAAGTTCAGTTCATACACCACCTGCATCGGCCTTGCAAAGATTCCGCCGCAAAACCGGGAACCGTATTTGAGCAGGAAGCTGCTGTAGTCAAATACCTTAAAGTCCATGGCAAATTTCATAAAAAAGTAAATAATAAAACAGTTAATCGCCGCAACAACAAACGGCATAAACAGACAGAAATAGGGCTGCGTCACCACAGGAAGCATCCCATAAAACCCTGTATTCCTAAAGAAATAGGTCCACGGCGTAGACCCGGAAGCAAAACCGCCCCCGCACTGTGAACTGAATGCAATCGATACAAAGACCAGAACGGTTTTCCAGTCTACTCCCTGTGCTCCCCTTTGTTTTATCTCACTTTGCATAAATTACCTCTGCCTCTTTTCTAAAATATTGTTATTTTATTAACAAATTTGCGTGCAAAAAACCCCAAAAACATTATGGTTTGGCCTTGGACTGCCACTGGGCATTCATTTTATCTAGCGGAACCTCCAGAAGCCCTGTCTTTTTTCCATACACATAGAGGATGAAACCGCGCTTGCACCGGAACACACATTCCAGGCAGGGATCTTCATCACAGTAGGCAAAGGCATCCGTATCGGCTAAGGCAAACACCATGGGCGGGCGCTTTCCCTCCGCAATATATTTTAAATACCCGCCGGTAAAGGTTTTTAAGTAAATCCATTCCGGGTTATCTTCGGGAAGCTTTGCCTTCCAGGACACCTTTACCGCATTATCATTGTAGCCTCCCGTAATCCGGTAGGTAACCACAAGGGAATCGCCGGCATTTTCCTGGGACAGGGGATGAAGCCGCACGGCTTTTTTTCCGCAGCAGATAATCTCCCGCTCTTTACTGCCCGCATCCATGCCCAGCCCGCGGGTCACAGGAAACAGCGCACCGCATACCTCACAGCGGTAAAAGCAAACACCCGGGCACTCGCCTTCTCTGGGCTTTCGCGTATCCCGACATCTTGTCGCACTGAATGTCTGTTCAATCATGGACAACCAATCCCTTCATTTTTTACGCAAGTCCCCCTGCCTGCCGCTTTCATACTTGCGGCTTAGAAGCGGGGGACTTCCATTAAGTTAAACACTCTTTTCTGCTTCCATCCGTTTTTTCAGTTCTTCCTGAAGCAGATATTTTTTTACCTTCCCGCTTCCGGTGTGCGGAATCCGGTCAATTAATTCCAGACGTTCCGGCCAGAACCGTTTAGGCACCCCCTTGCCCTTTAAGTAGGCAAGCACATCCTCCAGCACCAGGTTTTCTCCGCCCTTTGCCGGAACGATAAAGGCACAGATTCTCTCGCCCAGACGGTCGTCCGCCATACCGATAATCGTGTGCTCGCCCACCCCCGGGCAGCCTTCCAGGTTATCGTTAATTTCGTTGGAATTTAAGTTTTCCCCGCCCCGGACAATCATATCTTTCTTTCTGCCGATAATGCGGATGTTGCGGTTTTCATCCATCACGCAGAGATCGCCGCTGTGGAACCACCCGTCGTCGTCCAGCACCCCGTCCGTGATATTCCTTGCCTTTAAATAGCCGAGAAATACATTCGGGCCGCGGGAAACCTCTTCGCCGGGCGTCCCTGTGGGAACCTCGTTGCCCTCGTCGTCAATCACCTTGACCTCGATAGCGCCCATCGTCCTCCCGGAAGTTGTCCCGTTTAGGGCAAGCGCTTCTTTCGGGCGAACAAAGACGTGGGGCACGCTCTCCGTCGATCCGTAGACCTCGCAGAGGAGGATCTTAAACTTCCACGCCTTCTGCACCATGTAACCGGGTACAGGGGCACCCCCGCAGAGATAAAACTTCAGATACGGCAGTTCTCCCCCGCTGTTTTCCAGTTCGCGCAGGATATCGTAGATAAACGGCGTGGCCCCCATGGAATAGGTGCATTTTTCCTGGTTCATCAGGGCAATCGCCTCGTGGCAGCGGTACTTCTGCTGAAGCACCAGCTTTGCGCCAAGAAGCATCGGGGCAATAACGCCGTGATGGAAACCGGTTGCATGATTTAACGGGGCCGGCATAAACATAATATCGTTTTCGTCTAATTCCAGTTCCTGGTTAAAGGTTTCTTCGCTGTAGCGGATGTTGTCATGGGACAATAAGACGCCCTTAGTTCCCCCCGTCGTCCCGGAGGTACATAAAATCAGGGTAATATCCTGCCCGGTCAGTTCATGGGCACATTCCTCTTTCGGCAGCGGCGGATAAGCGTTAATGATTTCGGCAAGCGAGGAAAGATTACTCTTCCTCTCCCTGGCATAATCCAGCATCACCACGCCTTTTAAGGACGGAATTTGATCCATCACCGCAAGAATCCGCTGTTCATAGTCCGTTTTATAGAAAAAGGTCGGGCCAAAATACACCTTCGACTCCGTGGTGTTCATGCTGCGGATTAACTCCTTTTCCTCATAGGACATGGCAATCGGATGGATAACGGCTCCCACCTTAAAGCAGGCAATCGTTATCAGGACAAATTCACTCCATATGGGAATCTGGAAGGAAACCACATCGCGGGGCATCACGCCTTTTTCGCGGAGATAGGCTGCAACTTTCGATGCAGCCTCATCCATTTGCCGGTAGGTGTAGCGAAATCCCCGATCATCCACCACATACTCCCGGTCAGGATATTTTTCTACGGAAGCCTCCCAGCAGTCCAGCAGGGTTTTATCGCTCCAGTAGCCCTTCTCCAGATAGATTTGTTTCTGTTTTGGATTAATTTTAAGTTCTTCAACCATAAGCCTATCCCTGGTGTCTGGCCTTTAACTCCTTCACTAAGGCCGGAACCACCTCGAATAAATCCCCTACGATACAGTAATCGGCAACTTCAAAGATCGGTGCCGTTTCATCCTTATTGATAGCAACAATGGTCCCTGATTCGCTCATTCCGGCAACGTGCTGTACGGCACCGGAGATTCCGCAGGCAAAATAAATCTTCGGAGAAACCGTCGAACCGGTCTGTCCAACCTGCTTGGTCTGCGGCATCCAGCCGGCATCCACAGCGGCACGGGAACAGCCCACGGTTCCGCCTAAGACGTCTGCCAGTTCCTGAAGCACGGCAAAATTCTCTGCGTTCTTCATTGCACGTCCGCCGGATACGATAACATCGGCTTCGTCTAAACGCATTCCCTGATCTTCGGCTGCCTTAATAAATTCAACAACCCTGGTGCGGATCTTGTCTGCCGGGGTGTGAATTTCCACTTCGATAATCTCCGGCTGGTTGTCTGCGCTTACCGGAGGCTTCTTAAATGCGCCCGGACGGCAGGTTCCCATCTGCGGACGGGTTTCGCTGCAGAGGATCTGCGCATACAGGTTTCCGCCAAATGCAGGACGTTCCCAGACTACATTTCCGGATTCCTCTTCTACGCTTAATGCCGTACAGTCCGCGGTTAAACCGGTGTGCAGGCTGACCGCAAGCTTAGACCCCAGATCGCGTCCGTTTACGGTAGCGCCGACTAAGATCGTATTCGGATCGTATTTGGAAACCAGTTCCAGAAATGCGTGTCCGTAGGCATCTGCCGTATAGTTTTCGTACTCGTCGCCCTTTACCACATAAATCTTATCTGCACCGTACTGGGCAGCGCCCTTTACGGCCTTATCTACATCTTTTCCAATCACTACGGCGCAAAGCTGCTGCTTTAAACCGTCGGCTAACTTCCGTCCCTGACCAAGCAGTTCAAAGCCCACGCTCTTTGGCTCGCCCTGGAAGCATTCGATAAATACCCATACATCTTTACATTTGTCAAAGCTCATCGTGTTTTGCTCCTCCTTTTGATTACAGAACTTTTGCCTCGGTCAGCTTATCCAGCAGGGAAACTGCCACATCTGCCGGACTGTTGCCCTCGATGGTCACTCCGTTTGCCGTCCGCTTTGGCGTAAAGGTTGCCTTTACCTTAGTCGGAGAACCCTTTAAACCGATCTTCGTGGTATCAATGTTCGGGAAATCCGCAAAAGTAAGTTCGGGAATATCGCAGCGCAGGGAGTAAAGCTTGCGGCTCACCGTTGCATATCTCGGCTTATTGCTTTCCTTGGTTGCCGTGCACAGTACCGGGAATTTGGTTTCAATCACTTCAATCCCCTCTTCTACCTGGCGGCGTGCAATCACCTTATCGCCCTCCACCTTCATATCCAGAACATAGGTCAGACGGGTAGCGCCCATGTGCTCGGCAATACTCGGCGCGGTCTGCCCGGTATCGCCGTCGATCGCCTGCTTTCCGCCTAAAATCACGTCAAACGGCCCTAATTTCTCAATCGCCTGGGAAAGAATATAGCTGGTTGCATAGGTATCGGAACCGCCAAATGCACGGTCGGTTACCAGATAGCCTTCGTCTGCACCCATGGCAATGGCTTCGCGGATAACCGCCTTGGCCTGCCCCGGTCCCATGGAGATAACCACGACCTTCCCGCCGTAGGTGTCTTTTAACTGCAGAGCCGTTTCCAGAGCATTTTTATCGAAGGGATTCATAATGCTGGGCACGCCCTGACGGATTAATGTATTTTTTACCGGATCGATCTTGATTTCCGTCGTATCCGGAACCTGCTTGATACAAACAACAATGTTCATCCTGCATCCTCCTGTTTTTGTTCCTTTATTTTTTGCCGCTTATTTGTATTCTTTCTTTAAAACATTGGCAATGGTCATTCTCTGTACCTGGTTTGCACCCTCAAAGATCTGGAATACCTTGCAGTCGCGCATCAGCTTCTCCACCGGATATTCCTTGCTGTAACCGTAGCCGCCGAAGATCTGTACGGCGTTCGAGGTTACTTCCTGTGCACAGTCCGAAACAAAGGTCTTGGTGATGGAACCTTCCTTCTGCACCAGGCTTCCCTGATCCATCATCCGCATGGTGTTATTCACCAGACAGCGGGAAGCTTCAATCTTAATTGCCATATCCGCAAGCATCTGCTGAACCATCTGGAAGTTGATAATCGGCTCGCCAAACTGCTTTCTTTCCTTGGCATATTTCACGGACTCGTCAAGTGCACGCTGCATAATGCCCACAGCCATGGTTGCCACGAATGCACGGGAAAGGTTTAAGGCGTTTAAGGCCAGCTTAAAGCCGCTGCCTTCCGGTCCAAGCATTGCCGAAGCTTTTACTCTTACATTTTCAAAGGTCACATCGGTGGTATTGGAAAGACGCAGGCCCATCTTGTTTTCATGCTTGCCGATGGTAATGCCGGGGGCGTCGGCGTCTACGATAAAGGCAGAAATTCCCTTATTGCCCAGTTCGGGGCTGGTCTTAAAGAAGCCAACCATAATGGAAGCCAAGGCTCCGTTGGTGATAAAGGTCTTGTTTCCGTTTAAGATATAGTCATCGCCGTCCTTTACGGCAGTGGCACGCATTGCGCCCGGGTCGGAACCGGCGTTTGGCTCGGTTAGGGCAAAGGCGGCAAACTTTCCGGGTTTTACGACGTCGGCAAAGTACTTGCCCTGTTCGGGGGTTCCGGCTAAGATTACGTTGCGCAATGCTACGAAGGAGGTTACGAAGCTGATTGCGTAGCCGGCGTCTACCTTTGCCAATTCTTCAAAAATCATCGCGGTGGTTTCATAGCTTAAGCCGGTTCCGCCAAATTCTTCCGGGATTTCCAGCATGTGCAGGCCCATCTTAAAGCCCCAGTCAAACAGTTCTCTCGGGCACTCACCCTTTTCGTCGGCTTCCTGAACATAAGGCTTAATCTCGTTTTCTGCCATTTCACGAACCATGGCAATTAATTCCTTCTGCTCATCGGTGTAAAGTAAGCTCATATTTATTTTCACCTTTCTTCTTTATTCTTGTGGGCTGTTTTGTTTGGTCGTCGGTTTTTTTATTCTTTAAGACGTATTTTTTAATTTTTTCTTTAAAATATATTCTTTAAGACAAAACCGGGATTTGGGTTTACAGCTTGCGGAGTTTGGTTTCTCCGGTGGCTGCACCGTTTTCTAAGGCTTCTTTAATTTCGTCCTCGGAATAGCCTAATTCTTTCATGACTTCTACGGTATGGGCCCCCTGGGAGCCGCCAATTACATACTCCGGCTCACCCATGTTGCCGAAGCGGATCGGATTCGTAGGCAGGAAACGTTCGCCTGACGGATACGGAATCTTAGCCAAAATATTATTCGCTGCAGCCTGCTCGTCTTTATAAATGTCCACCGGTTCCATACAAGCTTCACATGGCATATCATTTGCTTTCAGTTTTGCCATTAATTCATCACGGGTATACTTGGCAATCGCCCGGTCCAGAGCGCCAACTACCTCTGCATTCAAGCCATTTGCATTGATGGCTTCACAGCGGCGATACTTTTCCTTTGCCTCTTCGGTCAGCATTTCTGGAGCATCCAGAACGGTAAACATCTTCTCATAATCACGATCATACTCTGGACAGCAGATGCAGACCCACTTGCCGTCGCTGGTACGGAATACATCGTTGAACGGGTTAACAACCTCCATACGGTTCTTTGGATACTGGTTGCCATACTGTGCGGAAATCAGTCCGGTACTCAGTGCATATACGGCTGCATGATGCAGGCTGATGGTAACTTTATCGCCCTTACCATTTTTCTCCCGGCCGTAGAGAGCAGCGCAGATACCAGATGCCAGGGCCATGGAAACCTGGAAATCACCAAAACCGTTGGTTGGAATCATTGGGGCATCCCCACGGTTAACGGTCGTACCGAATACGCCGCCGCGGGCCATGTAACAGGTAACGTCGAATCCTGCAGTATCCTTTTCAGGACCTTTTTCTCCGTAGCCAAGAACCTGTGCGAAAATCAGTTTCGGAAATTTTTCTTTTAACGTATCATAATCAAGACCCAGCTTCACTAAAGATTTTGTTCTGGTATTCGTTAAAAATACATCTGCCTCACCAAGAAGGCGGTACATGATTTCCTGCCCCTTTGGATCTTTTAAGTTCAATGTGATGAATCGTTTGTTGAAGTTTGCCACATCGAAGGCCAGATTTTCGTCGTCATTGTAAGGCATATTGAAAACAGCACCCTGGGTCCTGGCAGGATCGCCTTTGGCGGATTCAACTTTAATGCAATCTGCACCCCACTCCCCAAGGACACGTCCGGTGGTAGGTGCAGCCAGATAAGTGGTTAAATCGATAACTTTTACTCCCTGTAATGGTTTCACGATTGCTCTCTCCTTTTATATATGTGATGTTGAGGTCAAAAGGTTTTTTGACCCTGGGATCATGAAATGATGACATTAAGAAATGCAGCCAGCCGTAAACCCCTATGCGAGCAAGCTCTCAACGGGTTTGCAGCTGGCTGCATTTTTGCACTGCTCAATTAAAGCACATACTCTATTTTGGCATTATGCTTAATGGTGTTTCTGGAAATGGTGATTCTCTGAACGGTTGGGGCACCTTCTTCTAACCACATTGCGCGGCAGTCACGGTACAGACGCTCTACCGGGCCGTATTTGCAGTCCTCGAAGTAGCCTACGCCGCCGAAGATTTCCAGCATTTCGTCGCTGACTCTTCTTGTCGTGTCGATGCTGTACAGCTTGCACATTGCAGCCTTCTCTTCGATGTACTCACCGGTCGGGTTCTCCTCATAAGACTTCGCAAAGTCGTAAACCATGCAGCGGAGAGCATGAACCATCATGGACATATCGGCAATCTTGCAGCGGATAGCCTGACGGGTTCCGATTGGCTTGCCAAAGGTTACACGGTCATGTGCATACTGTAAGGACAGCTCTAACATTCTCTGTGCCATACCCAGGTTGGAAGCTGCGATGTGTGCACGGGATACGGATAAGGAGTGCATGGCAATTTCAAGACCCTGGCCTTCTTTGCCTAACAGGTACTTCTTGTCAATCTTGCAGTTGGTGAACTTTAATTCGCCGTGTCCTGCACCGCGGCAGCCCATCATATGCGGCATGTTGATTACTTCAAATCCAGGAGCATCCATCGGTACGAAGAATGCGGACAGACGGTCGTCCTTGCTGGATTCCGGATTGGTTACAGCGATAACATAGGCAAATTCGCAGCAGTCGGTATGGGAAATCAATGTTTTCTCACCGTTTAATACGTAGTAGTCGCCGTCTTTTACTGCGGTGGTATGTAAGTCAGCACCGGTTCCTCCGGTAGCTTCAGTTAAAGCAAAGCAGGTAAATACGGTCTTATCCTGGAATTTGTGCATCCACTCGTCTTTTAATTCCTTGCTGCCGTAATCATCTAAGATTCTCCAGTTTAAGTCCATTGCATAGTGAAGATGCATACGCATGCCGCCCGGGCCTCTGGAGAACTCTTCCTGTACCTGTAAGATTTCCAGTTCGCTTAATCCCCAGCCGCCGTACTCTTCGGGAAGGGAGCAGCGATATAAGTTGTTCTCGATTGCCAGGTCATAAAACTCCTGCGGGAACTTATTCGTAACTTCAACCTCTTTCTGAATTTCCTCCAACGGTCCCTCGGCCAGTTCGCGAATCTGCTTTAAATAAGCCTGAAATTCTTCTGCGGATAATTTACTCATGTGTTCATTTCCTCCTTGTGCTTTTTATTGTTGTTCTTTTTTTGGATTTTTTTTAACAATCTTTATGTTTGAATTATACAATAGCCCCGTTAAAAGATCCAATCGATGCTAACCCGAACTTGTTTTATGATTAATAGGTATTGCCTATAGATTGTATTTTTCCTTGTACAATTATCGCTTTTGTGGTATAGTTTACCGGTTAAGAGTTTATTTTTTATCATTTTGCCCATAAATCTTTGGAAAAGGATGATGCATCGTGGTCAAATTGATTATAGAAGTTTCTCTTCGTTTTTTCTTTGACCGTGCAAAAATATTGTTATTTGTTTAACAATAAAGATGTGCAGAATAGACAAAAAAAGCAAAATCCGGCCATGAACTTTCAATTTCTTCTGGCAAAAATAGACAAAAAAGGAAAGAAAGGAAAGTTGCCGTTCACACCGCACACACCTGCTGCTATGGGAACGGGAACAAGGGAAAAGAATCATGAGAGATAAGATTTGGAAAGGCATCGTAAGCCACATTCATCCGCTTGGCGGTTTTGAACGCGCAGTATTGATTGATGCACGCCCGGGATATTCAAAGTTTTCTATTGAAATTCCGCCGGAATCCATCAATATTTACGGAATTGTCCACGGAGGCTTCCTGTTTACCCTGTGCGATATGGCGGCAGGTATGGCTACCTATGCCTATGAAATGACCAACACCACGCAGAGCGCCAGCATCAATTTCCTCCACGGTATTCCTTTAGAAGAAGGGAAACTCTATGTCGAATGCAGGGCGGCACATAAGGGGCGGTCAACGGTGGTCAACCGGGTGGAAATCACCACGGAAGCGGGAAAACTCGTTGCCGTCGGAACCTATACGATGTTTTTGCTGCAGAAAATTGAAGATGATGAACCACTCGAAAACGGCAGTCATAGAGTATAGAAAGAGCAGAAATTAAGGAATCATTATCATGGCTCATAAGCTTGAGGTACGGGGAGTCGGCTACGCCTACCACACGATGGAAGGGGAAACGCCGGCTCTTTCGGATATATCATTTACAGCAGATACCGGGGAATTTATCGCCATCGTAGGCCCCTCGGGATGCGGAAAATCTACGCTTTTATCCCTGCTCTGCGGACTGGTCAGGCCGGAAAGCGGCTCTATTCTTATTGACCAGAAACCATTGGACGAGGCAGGCGACTTAATCGGCTACATGCTGCAAAAAGATCACCTGTTTGAATGGCGGACGATCTTATCCAATGTTTCCCTGGGACTGGAAATCCAAAAGCGCCTCACCCCCGAAAACCAGAAAGAATTAAAAGAAATGTTAAAAACCTATGGTCTGGAGCAATTCCAGGATATGCGCCCCTCCCAGCTTTCCGGCGGTATGCGCCAGAGGGCTGCGCTTATCCGCACGCTGGCATTAAAACCGGATATTCTGCTGCTGGACGAACCATTTTCCGCACTCGATTACCAGACAAGGCTGTCTGTCTGCGACGATATCAGCACCATTATCCGAAAAACAAAAAAAACCGCGGTGCTGGTCACCCACGATTTATCGGAAGCCATCAGCGTGGCGGATCAGATTATCGTCTTATCGCCCCGCCCGGCAAGGGTGAAGGCCATTATCCCGGTTTCTTTTTCCCGAAGAACTGTTCCCGGCGATTCTCCCGATGAAAACAATTCTCCTGATATAAACGATTCTCCCGATAAAAACGATTCTCCTGATAAAAACATATCGAATGAACACTCGCCAGCCTGTATTTCCCCCATGGAACGCCGCAATACTCCCGAATTTTCACAGTATTTTAATCTTATCTGGAAGGAGTTAAAACATGATGGAGCATAAATTCTTCTCTGTTCTTTCCCTGGCCCAGGAACATTATCTGGCAAAAGAGCTTCTCCACCGCAGACAGGTAAGAATCGTCCGCACGATGCTGATGGTTCTTTTTCTGGCACTCTGGGAGCTGGCAGCTTCTTTTTCCTGGATTGACAGCTTTATTTTCAGCAGTCCGTCCATGATTGGAAAATACTTTTATTCCATGCTTGCCGACGGTTCCTTTTTTGTGCACACGGGAATCACCCTGATGGAAACCCTGGTTTCCTTTCTGCTGGTCATCTTAATCAGCCTGGCCTGCGCTCTCCTCCTCTGGTCAAGCCGGGCCATGTCGGAAATTTTGGAACCCTATCTGGTCGTTTTAAACAGCCTGCCAAAATCCGCCCTGGCCCCGCTGTTTTTAGTATGGATGGGCAATAACACCAAAACCATTATCGTTGCCGCCGTTTCCGTGGCCCTCTTTGGCTCTATCCTCACCCTGCACACCGGTTTTTCCCAGACCGACCCGGAAAAAATCAAGCTGATTTACTCCCTGGGCGGGACAAAAAAAGATGTGCTGGCAAAAGTCCTCCTGCCCTCCTCCATCCCGCTGATCATCAGCAGCATGAAGGTCAATATCGGGCTTTGCCTGGTGGGCGTAATTATCGGCGAGTTCTTATCCAGCCGGGCAGGTTTGGGGTACTTAATTACGTATGGGTCGCAGACGTTTAGCTGGGGGTACGGGGTGATAGGATTGCCTATCGTCAATCAGGTTCTTTTGCGAAGCCATGCTATAAGGATTCCGCAATATGGTGCTTTATTTTCACTCGACTCCATATAATGTTCGAGTAACTTTTGAAAATATTTTTTTGATGCTGTTTTATTTGGATATTTTCGGTTAATTGCACTATGTAACGCACGCAGGGCCTGCAACCTACATGCTTTTAATCTTCGTGCCTCACAATTCAGATTCAATCTTTTATTCAAATCTTCATCTACCTCTGGATTATCAGAAAAAATCGTTCCATCTGAAGCATATTGAATATCTATTAATGTTTTTTCATCAAAAACATTAATTTTCTTCATTATCTGCTGTTCTTTTGGTAAACTTCCCCTTTTCGCGTCACAACTTTTATCATCATTTGCATGAGCATCACGATTTCCCCAGCAAACAGCAAGCATATTTTTATAACTTAAACGGTCTTGTTCTGTAGAAACTGCCTGCGGTAAACAATGTTCAATGGTTACCTTGTGTTTCCCATCATTATTGTTAATTCGGCTCATACAATAGGCACATAAATGACCCTGTTCTGCAAGCAGGCTATCAATTACTTTTTTCTTCACATCAGGAGGCATATCTGCATAAGAAGCAAAAGTCTGCTGACGATAGGCTAAAAGTTCTCTTGGTTCATTTTGTTTTTTTATCTCTATCATTTTATCCTGTACCTCAAAATTGCTCTAAATCAAGCTGTACATGCATTGAAACAAGTTCAGGATCTTCCCCTATCCTATCTTCAAGTACATATAAAATTTCCTCTGCTTTTACATAATCCTTCCTGTCAACTGCATGATAAAACTCATCAAACTTCTCCATTACTTCCTGCGGACGTTCATTTACATGCATAATAGAACGAAGAATACCATTCGCATCTCTACCATAAGTTTCTGTCGGAGCAGAGAACACTTGATTATTTTCTATAACGATTACGCTTTCCTTCGATATCGAATTAATAACCTCTGGTGCATGTGTACTGACAATAAATTGCACTTTTGGAAAAATAGAAGTCAAATCATCTAAAATCCCCTGCTGCCATGCCGGATGCAAATGTAAATCAACTTCATCAATCAAAACAATACCATCCGTTTCACTGCATACATCCCCTAAACACTGTGGATTTAATACTGCCATACGATAAGCAATATCTGCTACTAAACTGATTATACCTTTATATCCATCACTTAACTGGCTAATAGGAATACGCATCCTTTCTCCTGCTTCATCAGTATAAGAAATATCCAATTCTCTGCGTCCCATATTATATTGCACTTTTATCTTATCCAACTTTGTAATTCGACTGTAACATTTTTCCATTGCTTTAAATACAGCTTCAAGTTCAGGGATTTCTCCCAACCCATTTTCTTGATTTTGATATTTTTGAATGGTTTTTTTAGCAAACCAATTCATCATTAACTTAATATTGGTAGTTCCATCGACACAGTTAATATAACCATTTGTTCGGGTACTGGTTTCAAAAATATCACTTTGTTTTTCATGATGATAGTCCCACAAACGTCCGGTTCCATAATAAGCAATAATCGGAAGAATTAATGAAGCATCTCCATCACGAAGCCGCTTTTGATAGCCCGCCATTACATCAAGTATTTCTTTTGCACCCTTAATTGTTGTCTGCCCCTTGGCTGTATTCAGACTTCGCTCCCAATGAATTTCCTGCCCGTCAATTACCGCTACAGCAGAAACTTTTACCGGAAACTGTGCCTGTATATCATTTGTACTTCCCAGCGCATAAGCCTTCAAACGTGCCTGTGCCTTGTCAATACCTATTCCCTTTAAGCCATCTATAGAAACAAACATCGTACTGACAGCAATGGCAATCGCCTCAAAAAGAGAAGTTTTACCAGCACCATTATCGCCAACAATAAGTGTCATTTTCTCATAAAACTCCACTTCTAAGCGCTCAAAACAGCGAAAATTTTCCAGAATAATTTTTTTCAAATACACGGTTATCACCTTCCTGATTCTAAGATTATTCCTGTAACAGAGCATAAATTTTACTGTTCAATAATTTCTCCGACATCAACCAGTTATAAAGCCTGGTTTCAAAAATACAGTTTGCTACTGCAACTCAGTATTGAAACGCCTGAACATCGCATCACCCCCTTCTGCCTTATCAGAAATTTCATTCACCTTTTTATTTCCCCTTTTTCCGATTTCTCCAAGCTTCTTTTGCCTCTTTCTTCAACTGCTTCTTTTTGATTCCAGAAGCCGACATAAAACGCTCATCATTAAACACCCAGGTATGCACAATCAGCGTAATAAACAAAAGGAAAAGAACAATAATCTGTCCCCAAAAACCAATCAGTGAACCTTTTGTCAGGATAAAACATCCTATGGTGTCGGCGGCAAAAAGCCATTTTTCCACAGCAAAAACCTTCGGTAAATCATAATCCTTTTCATCCATCTTATTCCCCATAAACATCAGGAAATCTTTTCCCATAAACAAATCAACCGTTTCCGCCAGCCCCAGACAGGCCACGAAAAAGAACAGCATATCCATGTTTTCCTCCATTCTGTGCGCATTTCACCGCATATTATACTCTTTAGGTACATACAGGTATTTTCTGCTAAATAATAAAATTGTCAAAGTTTTTCTCCGCCTGCAAGAGTACATTAATACTCTAAATCAACCTCTGCAAATAATTGTTCAAAGGTAATCGAAATCTTGGGAAAATGCACGATTTTTAATTCATCTTTATTGGACTCGGTAATAACTTTCCATAAATAGTACTGTGGTTCCTGGTTTTCGTCATAATCAAGATTGTAAATTTCAACTTTTTTATTTTCCCAGTCAACAATCCAGTACTCGTCAATTTCCTGCTGCCTGTATAATTCCTTTTTTTCATTGCGATCATACTTCTCTGTAGAAGGGCTTAACACTTCCATCACAAACCGGGGAATATCCAGGAAAACATTGCCTTTTCTTACTTTGGTACGGCAATTGATGGACGCATCCGGGATAACGATTTTTTCTTCCCCTTCCTTTGTATCCCACTTATATTGTACATTATCAGAAAATACAAAACATGTGCTGTTCAGCAACTGCCCGCGTATCGCCGCAACAAAATTAACAATGACCGTGGAATGTTCTGGCCTGGCTCCTGCCATATCTACGATTTTTAATCCCATGATAACCTCCAGTCTGTAGGCTTTATCTACGATAAGCTTTTATCGAACCTACCTTAATTTTACCTTAACCAAGTGTTGGAGGCAAGCAGAAAATCACATAAAGTTACAGCTTGTATGCGCATTCGTTGCTGCGAACATGTGAACAGTAACACGCATCCCGTTACAATGAACCATGTAAATCGTAAGCACATACCTGCCCAAACCGTAACTTCTATCCTATCACAGTCCCCCATTTCTAAAACTCTCCTTTTTATCAGGAAGTTCTTTACGTATCACCCACTCCCCATGCCCGCCTCTCCCATGAAAATAAAGATAACCGCCCCTGGTCAGTTCGGCAATACGATTTCTTACCATATAAACCGATCGTCCCATCCTCCCGGCAATCTCCTTTGCCGTGGATGAAGGGTCTTTTTTCATCAACTCCATAATTTTCCGGCGATCCAGATACCTTCCCCGCTCGGTTTCCGGGGAAAACGGATAATCTATCCACAGGCTAAATTCCTTTTTTACGATTTCCTGCAAAAACTGCTGATTTTCCCGGTCTGTATCTGGTATAGAAAGCAAACGCAAAGGATCAAAGCACAGTTCAAGCTGCCATCCATGCACCCGAATTTCCCGAAGGTCTTCAATCATCTGCGCCGCCGCTGCTTTCTCCACCCCTCCGCCTTCCAATCGGGCCTTAATCTGTGCAATCCTCTGTTCCAGATTTTCCCTTTCCCATTCTTTCTGTTTCCATTCTTCTTTTTTCTGCTTAAGATTACGAAGCTTATCCTCCAATTCGTTATCTTTTCTTCGGTAATCCTTATCGGCAATAACACCTTCTAAGAGCTTTGTCAGAAGAAAATCCTTTTGCTGGTTTAGCTGTGTTTCTTCTTTTTCTATCTGCTCCCATCGGTCTTTTTCCTGCCCGGTTTCCAGGGCCTTCTGCAGAATTTCTACCGTGCGGTGAATGATATTATCTTTATCTTGCCTTTCCCCATAATAAATCTTCCCGCACACCTGTTCAAGAAGCGAAAAAATGACATCTTCATCCAGGTGTACATTATCACACCCGTCCGAAAATTTCTTTTCAACCTTCCTTAATTTATCCAGACAGCCCTTGGTTTTTCTCCCCTTTTCCAGATAACTGCTGCATTTCCATTCAATTATCTTGGCGCTCTTCTCTGTATTTATTCCCTCTTTTCTCCTTAAAGCATAATTCTGCCTCCATGTGTGATAATATGGTTTCCCACAACTTGCGCAAATCAGCTTTCCGGATAAATCGTACCTTCCCGTTTTTGTTCCTTTACTATATCCCCCTTGCGCACAGAACTTTCTGGCACGTCCATCCATCGCCCGATTTGCCTGTTCCCACAATTTACTGTCAATAATACCAGGAATCATATTCTGACTGTAAATCCATTCCTCCTTGGGCAGATTAATGGTACGTTTTGTTTCAAAATCATAGTGCCGCCGGTTCATCACCATAACGCCTTTATAGAGTGGATTTCGAATTATTTTCCCTATTGCACTTGCGGTTAAATTATTTCCTGTCTTTTTCACATATCCCTGATTAAAGAAGATATTGGCAATCGTGCGGCTGCCATATCCAGCCGCACAATATTCATAAATTTGCCTGATAATCTTCGCTTCCTCTTCTACGACAACCAAAGTCCCGTCTTTCTTTTTAGAAAACCCAAACACCCGTGAAGTTAACATCGCTTTACCGCCATTTTTCTGCCTGTTCCGGTGCGCATTATTAATTTTCTTACTTAATTCTCTGCTGTACTCTTCTGCAAGAATCGCCTTTATTCCGGTTATCAAGGCATCATCTGTCGAATAAAATTTCCTTTCCAGGTACATAAAAAGCCGTTTTCCCTGACTCAGCATCCTGTCCAGAAACAGATACCAGTCCTTCACATTGCGCATAAGACGATCCTGACTTTTAATGACAATAATATCGAACTTATCGTTCAATAAATCATCATATAAACGATTGTATTCAACTCTTCCCTTCGTTGTTGTCCCGCTTTTCGATTCAACATAACGATCCACCAGGCACCATCCCTGTTCCTGGATACAAGCCTCACTTTCTAACACCTGCTTATGTAAAGCATCCACCTGACTTTCCTCTTCGGTACTGCATCGGCAATAAAACACTGCACGCAGTAAAGCCATTTAGGATTCCTCCTTTAGCAGGGACAAAAAACGGAGATGTTCCTCTGGACTCAGTAATTTTTCCCGCACTAATAAGGTTGCTATCTGGCGAAGAATTTCGTTTTCATTAGGTTGCTTTTTCATTGGCAAAACCTCCTTTATGTGGATGGAATTTTCCATGAAAAACTTCCTTTTTCTTCTATGTATATGAAAATCCCATACATAATTTTCCTTTCTTGGAAAACTACCTTGAAGAATGGACAGGAGCAAAGACCTGAACCGACAAAAAATACAGGCAGAGAAACTATCCCTCTACCTATAATCAACCTAATTTCAGTATATTAAAGCTGTCATGATAATCCCAATAACGCAGTATTTCAGAAAAATGATTATCACTGATTAGCAATAAATTACAAGATTCAAAAACTGCACAGATTCCATGCTCTACAGACATTCTGTTCCCCTGATAAAAAGAAAATCCAGTTAATATTTTTTCTTTATAACGCATAATTTCTATCACTGGCATACCAATATATTGATGAACAGCTTTGTAATCACGTAACTCCATTCGCGAAAAAGTTTTTGTTACCTCATCCCAGATATCCCATTTGGGATTTTTACTATAAGCCATAAACAAACCTTGTAAAACTGCAGAATACATTTCCATAAAATGTTTCCGCACAAATTGCAGATATTCTGAAAAATCCTCTTCTGTCTGTTGATAAAGATAATAAGAAAGTTCTAACTCATTTAATCCAAAAAAATTTTCATCACAAATCACCTTAAATAAGCCGCTCTTTTCAATAACATTCATTTCTGTATGTCCCTTATAAACAATTCCCTTTCTCCAAATTATCCGGGTGATAGAACTTGCCTTTTATAAGCATTTAAACCTTTTCACCAATCAATACTTCTTTGCCCAAAAATGCAAACCCATACTTTCTTATCCGTTCTGCCTCTATTCCCCGATTACGCAATATGATATCATACTTCTTTTCCTCGATCTGTTTCAATGCCGCCTGCACTGCACTTTCCAGGGTTTCCCCCCTTTTTTCATGAACTACTTTAAACTCGATAATGAATGCATCTGCATCTTTTTCCTTAGGTTCCATCATAATATCATATCGCCCCAAACCGCTTTCTTTATTTGATGAAATGTAATACCGTCCACGCAGTTCCACCATCAAACCAAGAACAAATCCGTGATAGAACTTTTCAGGCTGCAGCTTATCCGAAGGCTTCTTTCCCGCGTCAAAACTACTGAATAGTTCTTCGGAAATCTCATTCATATAGTCATTCATGCCTTCCAAATCATGGGACAAAAGCGCCTGTAGAAATGCATTGTGTACCTCACGGCATTTTCCAAACCATCCCTCAATCATGTGCTGAAACATAAAGTAAACTTCCCGATTTGTCAGGCTCAGGCTGTACTCCATCTTTCCAGATTCCACATTAAATTCAGCATATTCTGGCTTTAAATATCCACTGGCTAATAACAAACTCCATACGGCAGAATCATCTTGATCTAACTGGCTAAATACAATCTGCTCATCAAATGATACATGAAATTCCTCTCCCTGAATCAGATTTTCCACCACTGTCTTTACTTGTGAACTTCCTTCCCGAATCAGCTTTCCTATAAGGCTGTTTGAACTGGAATTCACCCAATAGGTTCCCAATCTTTGTGTATCCAGATAGTTAATAATTGACCATGGATTATAAATATCTTTTCTATTTCCAAAAATAAACCCATCATACCAGGCTTTTACTTCCTGTTTTCTTTCTGACAAATCATATGCATCCAGCACATCAAATACTTCTTTTTCTGTAAATCCAAAACAATCGGCATATTGTTCGGAAATCGTTGTAATAACTTTTAAATTATTCAAATCGGAAAATATGGATTCCTTACTCACTCTGGTAATTCCTGTCATAATCGCACGTTCCAGATACGGATTGGTTTTAAATGTGGAATTAAACAGACTTCGTGTAAAAGATACTAATTCCTCCCAATAACCATGAACATAAGCTTCCTGCATAGGTGTATCATATTCATCCAACAGAATAATCACTTTCTTTCCATAATAGCGACAAAGGTAATTTGACAAAGCCTTTAGGGAATAAGCAACTTCATTATCTTCCATATCAACGGAAATATGCAAAAAATCTTTCCTTTCACTTTCGCTTAATAAATCGCCTTCTAATAAAAAATAATATTGATGATAGAGTTCTTTGATAATACGGCAAATGATTTTCCTTGCCTGCTCATAGGTTGTTTCTTTCACGTCAGCAAAGCTAATAAAAAGAACAGGATAGGTTCCCTGAAGTTTTCGGTATTTTTCATCTTCCCAGACAGCAAGCCCCTGAAACAAATCCGCCCGCCCTGCATAGTCAACCGAAAAAAACTTCTCCAACATACTCATATTTAATGTCTTTCCAAATCTTCTTGGACGTGTAATCAGGGTTACTTCGTCTGCATTTTCCCACCATTCCCGGATAAACGCAGTCTTATCCACATAAAACAAATCATTTTCTCTGATTTTTTCAAAATTCTGATGCCCTATCCCTACTCGCTTTTTCATCTGCTCACATCCTTTCTCTATTTTTCCCTAACCTTCCCTTATTCTGTATCTAAGAGTATTTCCTCGGCCTTATACATAGTATAACCTTCATAATAATAACTGTAGTCAATGCCCTTCATATAAATTTCTCTATCATTAACCCTATCGGTCAGTGCATTTTTTAACAGATATTTAATTTCCAAATCCTTAACCGGGCTTCTTTCCATCGCTAAAAGATAATTGTCCTTATCAATCTGACTCCAATCTATCACCTGATGGAGTTCCTGATATAACATTAAATCCAGCCAGATTCTCATGCTCCTCCCATTGCCTTCACGAAAAGGATGGACAACATTCATTTCAACATATTTTTCAATAATTTCATCAAAAGTTGACTGCGGCATCTTTCCCACACTTTCCAGGGCCGCCTCCAGATACATCACCGGAGCAAATCGAAAATTTCCTTTAGCAAGATTTACTGTCCTAATCTTCCCTGCAAAATCATAAATTTCATCAAAAAGATACCTGTGTATGGCAAAAAGACTGTCCACTGTTCCTGCCTCTAAAGTATACAAATATCCGCTTTCAAATAACTGCACTGCTTTTTTCTTACTGAGCTTCTCTTCTATCTGTGCAAGCTCTGCCGAACTGGTAAGATTCAATTTATTTTCCAGCATTATTGATTCCTTTCTTTTCTATACGCTTTGGCCCGTCATAAAATTTTCCTCTGCTTTTAGTATAACGAAAACCCCAATAAAATACAAACACTTCTTAAAGCATTTTTCCCCACAACGATAAGCAATCCTCTCACCCTGTACCCTCAGCTATTCCAGATGACCTTAGTTGTCACCTCCATCGTTATCCTCTGCCTGATTTCGGTTTTTCTGTATCAGTTAATTGCATTGCTGGAAAAACGTATGCGGTAAACGATTTGCTGCAGTTATGGTTCATCCAGCCACAGCAAATAAATACTTTGCAGAACACAAAAAACCAAATCAACAAACGAAAATCCATAATAACAGAAAACAGGGAACCGTCTGCAAAACAGTTCCCTGCTTTCTTCATTTACTACTATCTGAATTCCTATCCTTCAAAAACAAACACATGCTTATATTTCCCGTTATTTTCCCGCAGGGCTTCGGACAGTGCACCGCAGCTTCCCGATGCAATCAGGCTGCTGCACCGGGACAGAAGATGCACGGAGCAGAGGTATTCCGCCCCCAGCCGAAAACCTTCACCTTCTTTTTTCTCCTGATGAAGATCCACCAAGAGCTGTCCCGGCTTTACCTGGTAGCGTTCCTGATCGGTAAAGCAGAGTTGTTCTCCATACCGTTCTTTCATCTTCAGACATATCTGCTCATCTTCCGTTGCAAGATAAAGCCAGTCAGCGTCCCATGCTTCTCTTACTTCGTCAATTTTTTCCATCACCGTTTCCGCCGCCGCATGTTTTGGATGATTGGGCAGGGGATTATGGATATAGTCGGTTCCGCGAAGCAAAATCCCCAGTGTACGCTCCGGATAAGGAAGAAACTTCTTCTTTCGCTCATCAATATAATGCTTCACCTGTTGATTCCATCTTCCCTTCGGCCAGGTTAAATCCGTCCCCCGCGAAACCTCATCCATAATATAGCGCATGGTATTCATCACATTCATATTCGGTGACAGTGCAAGGTATTGACTTTGCTTAACCTCGTCAAGATCATACTCTCCCGGCTGCAAAAAGAACTTATTCCAGATATCATCTCCTGCATAATCCGAATAAATATTTTCATCCGAAGACACGATTTGAAAGATCGGACAATAGCC
Source organism: uncultured Clostridium sp. (assembly GCA_946553025.1). Taxonomy (GTDB): domain Bacteria; phylum Bacillota; class Clostridia; order Lachnospirales; family Lachnospiraceae; genus Caccovicinus. Next base: position 3,348 of record CAMNRM010000050.1, on the reverse strand, counting down.
CTTCGCCAAAGCATATCTTGCCGCCGTAAACACTTTATTCCAGATAGCAAACATACCTTCCACCCGAAAATAGCCGTCAATCCGGAAAAACTTTATCCCCGGATTTTTTTCTCCGGGATGGATGACATGGGAAAACATAAACACAAGCGTCATGATCTCGTCATAACACAAAATCCCGTTCTTTATCCTTGACAGGTCTTCATTTTCCGGAAGCCTTTCGATCACGCTTAAAAGCTGCCCGTTTGCAATGGTTCTTGAAGTCTGAAGCAGCGCAAATAACTCTTCCTGACTTTTTACAAGCGTAACCTGCACGTTGGATATTTTTGGAAATACATCCATGTAATCCATCCAGTCTTCACCCACCAGAAAGACTTCCTTACCCGACCAGAGGGGAATGACTTTCCGATAGATTTCCACGGAGTATTCATTAAAGCCAAACAATGCCATATAAGGATAACGATTGATAAAGATCAAATCCAGTTCCCCTTCGCAGGCATAGGAATGATCATAAGAGGACGGCAGTTTCTTTAAAATACTTACACAGTTTCCGTCCTGATTTAGGACAGGCACAACCGCATAGCATGGGCATATTTTGGAAGCTGACACAAACACATCTTCGCTTAATTCAAGGGCATAATAGCGAAAGGGAAGAGCATTTTCCAAAAAATATTTTGTTACATGATATGCTTTTTCTATTTTTCCTTCAAGCGGCGAATAAAGCCTGACTTCCAGAACATCATTTTCACTTAAATCATGAAAAAAGGCTTCTAATTCTTCCCTCGTCGGCTCTGCCTCTGTTTCAAATACAAAATACTGACCGAGAACACTGATTACCATATTATCGCCTTACCGTAAATATCTGTGTCCAGTAGCCCAGACCGTTATCCTTTACATAGCCTACCCCGATATTGGTATAATCTGCATTTAAAATATTATTCCTGTGCCCTTCACTGTCCATCCAGGCGCTCATCACGGCATCCGGCGTAGAATATCCATAGGCAACATTCTCCCCGCAGCCCCGATAGGCAATTCCGCTCTGCTCCAAAACCGTGCGGTAAGAACTTCCGTCCGGCCTTGTATGGGAAAAACTGGAAGTAATTTCCTCTGCCCGCAGTCCTGCTGCCAGGTTAATATCGTCCGACTTTTCCAGGGGAGCCAGCCCGGCCTTTGCCCTCTCTTCATTAACCAGTGCAATAACCTGGCGGATATAGGGGTTTTCCTGATTTACAGGCTGCGCATATTCCGATGCAATCCCAAGATCCGTGCCAATCCCCGGCCCTGCTGCCAATGGTACATCATCATCTGTAATAGTAACCAAGGATTCTGCCAAAGACAATTCCTGCTCGTCCCTTGCCGGCGTTAAAATACTGAAGTTTTCTCCTGTTAATCCTGTTTTCGGGGTGTAACTCCTGGCAAAGATTCCAACTGCCGCACCCGCCATAAGCATTACTGCAGCAGCACATAGCATTGATTTTTTCATTTTTCCTCCATTATTTTCCATAAAACATCCGATTTTATACCGCCTAATCCGCAGGGGACTTATAAGCTAAAAATAACGATAATCGTTCATTATTTACCCATAACGGTTTTGCCAGCCGTATGACCGGATGTCATAGCTTCAAGCAAGCCGGCAACCGTGCGTCCGCCGGTAACCTCACCAGCAGCGAATAATCCGGGAATTGCATTGCCGTCAGTGCCAATAACTTCAGCACTTGTATTAACCTTTAAGCCGCCTTTTGTAATATGAGCGGAAGGACTTCTCGGACCGGCATAGAAAGGCGCTTCAAAGATACCAGGGTTGCCATCAGGGTTAATAAAGTCGCCTCCAAAAGAAGCACGATTAAATTCCGGGTCAACTCCTGTCTTAACAGCTTCATTGAATTTTTCAATGGTTTCAACGAAAGTTGCAGAATCAACACCGATTAATTCGGCTAATTCTTCTAAAGTATCCGCTTTCACAACGATATCTGCATCGATTAAATCCTGAATATTTTGTCCGCCATAAGTGGTACCGTCCTCGCTGACACCAGAATTGTTTTTATCACATACCATATAGAAAATTCCATCAGTTTGAGCTAAAGCGGCATTTGAAAGGGTATCTCTGTCTGAAAGTTCATTGACAAATCGTTTGCCTTCTTTATTAACATACAGGTTTGTACCCGTACCGATGAATGGATAGGCATCACCCGTTTTTGGATCACAGGTTGGTACTAATTGTAAATGTCCCATATCGACAACATCAGCACCAATTTCTAATGCCATCTTAATTCCATCACCAACCATAGCCGGATCATTGTCCGTTTGTAATTTGGAAACATCGGCCCATCTTCCATCAGAATATTCAATTAACATCTCTTTATTTGCTGAGAAACCGCCGGTAGCTAACACTACACCCTTATTGGCATTTAATGTATATTCCGTTCCGTCAGAGGCAGTACCTTTCACACCTACAACTTTACCGTCAGCAGTAAGCAATTCACTGGCTCTGACTTCTTTAATAATTTCTACATTGTAATTCTTTTCTTCAATTTCATCTGTAAATACGGAAATAAATGCATTTCCGCCATGTGCTGAAACGGAGGAGAACCATCTCGGCCATGTATCCCCTAATAATAAACTCGGTGAATCCGTCCAGTCAAATCCCAGTTCGCCTAACCATTCTTTCGTTGGCTTAGATTTAGATACTAAATCATATAATAATTCCGGATCAGCAGCCTGGCTGAATCGGAAGAAGTATTGTAATGCCATGTATTCTAATGAATCATAGACTTCCGTTTTACCTTCAGCTTTGTAAGCTTCGATATCTTCGGCTACTTTCTTCTGCCAGCCCTTAACTACCTCATTATCCGTTTCTCTGGCAATTAAACCTTCGATTTCATCCATTTGACCATCCGTCATCTCATGAATTGCGATAGCTTCCGGATCACAAGAAGCATAACCACCGCCTGTACGAACCGTATTCCCACCGATATAAGGGTTCTTTTCGACAACAATTACGGATGCCCCCTCTTCGGCAGCAGATACAGCAGCAGCTAAACCAGCTCCGCCAGCGCCGACTACGACAACGTCAGCTTCTTTTTCAACCGCGTCTTTTGCAGCTTCATTAGCAGCAACTTCTACTTTCTTAAGCGCTTCCGCATCTCCGCCCGCTTGTTTTACAGCATCGGCAACAGCTTCAAGAATGGCATTACTTGTGTTCGTTGCACCTGTAACAGCATCAATGTTCAATGATTGATTTGCTAAAATTGCTTCTGGGATTTTTGCAATAGGAGCGTCAGAAATCCCTGGTGTTTCACCATGTTCTTTAATTTCGATGGATTTGATGGCGTCACTGTCAAAAGTAACTTC
>CAMNRM010000049.1 GCA_946553025.1 uncultured Clostridium sp. | reverse complement strand
TTTGCAAAAACTATACATTTTGCAACAGATTTACCTATACATTTTACCCAGATTTTGTAAATTTCCTTAATATAAAACTAATAATAAAAACAAAAACCAATCCCAATACAAAGAAAATAGCCGCCACTACCAGCACTAGTGGCGGCTGACCTCGTAAGAGGCTAGTCACACGTTGTTGAGGGTAGGCCGCTTCTCTGGCTTTCCCCATTTGTAATATAACATATTTTCCAAATCGTTGCAACCATTCTTTAGAACAAATTTCAACTCTAAATTTCAACTCATCTCTTCACCATCTTAATCACCACCATATCCGCATACGTCAGCGGTTCATTGTGCTGGAAAAATACCACGCCCTGCACCGGGGAATAAAGGGTTTCCAGATTCTCCCCCTCATAAGGGTCCATAATATTCGCCAGGGGCTGTCCCACATCCACGGCTTCCCCCGCTTTTACCAGTGCTTCAAATATCCCTGATTTTGCCGTCCTCACGGAAATCATTTCTTTATCTCTAAGCACCTGTGGTTCATTCTGTTCGGGTATGCTGTACTTTATCATACCCTGCCGCGATAAAAAATTCATCACGGCAAGCACGGCCTGCCCCGCGCCTTTGGGTTCTATCCTTGCGGTTGTCGTCGTATACAGCGAAAATGCCTGCGTGTTCCACACCTGCCAGTTATAATTCAGGGTCGTGGTATCATAGGGCCGCACCTCCCGAATCACCACATAGGGAAGCCCGAACTGTTTTGCGGTTTCCACCCTGCTGAAGCCTTCGTCCATCATCCGCACATGGGGTACGAAATCTCCCGGCATATAAAAGGAAGTAAACTGAATTCCAAACGCATAGTCTTTAATTTCCCGAAAAACCCCGTCGGCAATCCTCTGCGTTGTTTCTCCCAGATTATACCCCGGGAACATCCGGTTAATATCCGTGTTATCCGTGGGCCAGAACCGTTTCTGAATATTCATGGAATAGGGATTTATCGAAGGAATAATTAAAATCTTATGCCCTTTTTTAATCCTCCCTTCTTCCTCTAACTGCCTGCATTTTTTTACCAGGCGCGAACAGCAGTAAATCTGCTGCACCTCATTTCCCCGGGAACTTCCCACGATACAGACCGACTTTTCTCCTTCACCGAATTCATAGCCGGTAATGCGAAAATCATCCCGGTACATCCCCTTTATCTGATAGATGATCCGTTTATGCATAGCCGCAGACCTCCTTTTTCAGCATCCTCCCCATCAATGACCCTTCATCGACAATGGGATAATCCCGCAGAGTAAACAGCATCCCTTCGGTCGGGGCCAGCACCTCATCCAGCACTTTTCCCCGCAGAGGATCGACAATCCTGCCTATCCTCTCATTCTTCTTCAGTCTTGCCCCGTGCTTTACCAGAGGGATGAACAGCCCTCCAACACCCGCATTCAGATAGCAGACGTCCTCCGGGTTCCGGGAAATCACCGGTTTTTTCACGGGTTTTACCTCCCCCTCCCAGATGCCCATAGCTTTCATCAGATGCATTATCCCGTCGGTCATCTGGTCGCCGTATTCCCTGGTAATGCGCATTCCCACACCCATTTCCACAACCAAAACCGGCGTCCCTACGGAATTTAAGCTGTAGGCAAAAGTCGATTCCAATACGGTACTTGCCCCATGCACCCAAATTAAATCCATGTTTAATTTTTCTGCCATAGGAACCAGCCGCTCCTGATGGCGTTCATTAATCCGGATCTGCGGGATTTCCGTAAGATAAATATTGCTGGCATGAAGGTCAATCACACAATCCGATCCTTTTACGTCTTCGATAATCTCCGCCGCCAGATATTCCGTCATATTTCCATCGATATTGCCCGGAAACAGACGGTTTAAATCCAGGTCAAATGCCGGAATCCCGCGGCTTATCGAGTCTATCCCCAGCGGGTTCATCGCCGGATAAATATCCACAATCCCGGCAAGCTTTTCCTTTTCCTCTGCCAGCCTGCGCTGCAGTTCAAAACAGACATACTGCCCTTCAAGTTCATCCCCGTGGATTCCTGTGACAATGCTGATTCTTTTCCTTTTCTCCTGTGCCGTCCCCGACTCCGGTACAATCCGGTTTTTCCGGATTTCCAGTTTTTCGTCCACCGGAAGGCTGACGGCGGCTATTGTTTCTATCATGCTGACTTCTTCTCCTCTCCGATTACAGTTCATCCAGCTTCATGGCAGGCTTTCTCCTCTCCGATTACAGTTCATCTATCTTCACGGCAAGCCCCTGCATCCTGCGATACCCCCCAGTCATTCACCGGGTTCTGCCGCCGACACCGATGCCTCCACCTTCTGCACCTGCGCTCCTCCGCCCCACATAATTCCGCGGTTAATGGCGCAGTCTGCCGCATCTCTCCCGTCCCCCAGCTTGATATACTGATCGTACCTCTCCCCCACCAGACAGTTATTGGTCGGATCAAACCCCATCCAAAACTCCCCGCACAATGCCTCCGCCCACCCATGGCTCTGTCCCTCGCCGCAAATCAGCCCGCACACATAACGCGCCGGAATCCCTGCCATCCGAAGCAGGGTGATATAAATATGTGCATAATCCTGACAAACGCCCTTCCTCAGATTCCATGCTTCTTCCGCCCCGGTATCTGCCCGGGTTATCCCCGGCGCATAAGTAAAATCCTGATACAGCCGATGCATAATCATCCTGCACACGGATAAATCATCCCCGCAGCCGGAAAAATCCAGCGAAGAAAAGTACTGCCAAAGCCCGGCACCCGGCACGCATTTTCCATGGGGAAAGCGAAAGATTCCCGTCGTTTTCTCCTGTTTTTCCTCTTCTGCTTCCCCGGCAAACACTTCTGCCCTTCCACGGACATCGAGAACAAACTGACGGTGAGGCTTTTGGACGCATCCGTAGATCTGCCGGTTCCCAAAAGAATCCTCTCCCCAGGAAAATTCGGTATCCGGCAGCAATGCAATCTCAATCTCCCGCAGCCTTTGTCGCTTATCTTCCCTGGGGATGCATTTCATGGTAAAACAGCACCGTCTGACCATTTCTTCATAATGCATTTCCATATGGTATACAAAAGATAAAACCGCCATCACTCTGCTCCTGGTATTATGAAATCAATTTATGCACAGCCAAAAGGCAAAAGAATGGTTTCTGCCGCGGCTACTATCCGATAATTGTCCATCTTTTCTTCCTCCACAAGGCTTTTTATCTCCTCTAACTTCCCTTCATCATAGGGTATTCTGCTCCGTTTCACCCGCGGAATCATCCGATGAACCTCTTTGAGCAGTTCCTTCTGTTCCATCCCCAGCCTGGCATACATATCTATCCTCTCAATCCTCTTTCCGGCTTTTATCATGTTCCGGATTTCTTCGGAATCAATCTGATCATCTGCAATCCCCCAGAAGGCCAGCAGATGATCCATCACCTGCTGCAGTTCGATTAACGGCGCTTCACTTGCCGCTGCTCTGTGCATATCGTAAACGGCCATCTGAATATAGGAAAGAGCCTCGGAACCTATGGTTTCCCTGAGCACAATCGCATTATCATAGGCACGGTTTAAGTTGCTGATGATAGAATCGGGATTTCCTTCATCAAAAGGATAGCGTCGCAAAAAATCCTCTTTTGATGTATAAATATTGGGAATATCCACCGATGTACAATATTTTTCATAGCTGTCAATCGTTTCATCAATCATCTCGTCAAATCTCTGAAAATAATAGCGAAGTGTGGTATACACCCGCTCGCTGTACCTTCCCAGCCAATATAGATGATCCGCCTGTTCTACTGATACAATACCCATGTGTCTTTAAATCCTCCTCCCTGTGATGAATTAACGATAAATGAATCAGGATTTCTGGAAAATCTTGTCAGCCCGCTTTTCCATACCATCGGTTCTTCTCCCATCAGGACAAACGCCCGAAGATCGGCTTTGCGGGGAACGATTTTTCCTTCATCCAGAATATCCAAATCCTGAAAATCAATCACTTCCTGGGCAATAAACCTCCGTGATTCTTTTTTCAACAAAGCAATAAACTTCTCTTTTTCCTCCCTCGTCATCGAACGGCCAAAGACAACGCCGTAACCGCCCGCTTCTGCCACATCCTTTAAGACCAATTGATCAAAATGCTCCAGAACATAGTGCATATCTTCTTCATAAAATGGCAGATAGGTCGGTGCATTGCTTAAAACCGGCTCCTCGCCCAGATAATAGCGGATCATTTTCGGCACAAAATAGTAAATTCCTTTATCATCAGCCACGCCATTGCCCGGGGCATTTAACAAGGCCACATTTCCTTTGCGGAATACATCATAAAGATGAGGGATACCAATCAGCGATTCCGGGTTAAAATTCATCGGGTCGAGATATTCATCCGATATTCTCCTGTATACCGCGCCGACCCTCTCCTTCCTTCCGTCCGCCGAAAGATAAAACAGCTGGTCTTTTTCCACCATCAGCTCCGAACCGGTTACCAGATGCGCCCCTGTCTTTTCTGCAAGATAAGAATGTTCAAAATAAGCCGCATTATATCTTCCCGGAGTCAAAATCACCGTATGCCCGCCGGTATTTACATAATCCATGGTTTTCCGCAAAAGTCCGGCATAATTCCGGTTATCTTCCAGATGGATGTCCTGAAACGTTTTCGGTGAACTGCGCCTGCATAAATCCCGGGCAATCATCGGGTAAGACGCACCGGAAGGCACCCTCAGATTATCCTCTAAGATGTACCAGCACCCGTCTTTCCCCTTCACCAGGTCAATACCGGAGATATGGGAATATACCCCCTTCACCGGCATAACCCCCTCGCACTCCGCCATGTAACCGCTGGAAGAAAAGATAAAATCTTCCGGAATAATCCCATCCTTTACGATTTGCTTCTTCCCATAGATATCCTTTAAAAACAGATTCAGCGCCGTAACCCGCTGCTTTAATCCCCGCTCTAACTGCGCAAACTCATCATGCGCAATAACCCTGGGAATGGAATCAAAGGGAAAAAGCTGCTCCTTAAACGTATGATTCTTATAAATCCCAAATTTCACCCCGTAACGTGCCAACAGTTCATTAATCTTGTCCGTGTGCTGCAATAATTCCTGCTGTTTCATCGCCATCCCTCCATCCCGGATAGTCTTCCTTATGTTTGCTTTTGTCAGGTTCCATTTTCCATGAACCAAAAAAGACGCCCTGCGGTTATGCAGAACGCCTTTGTCCATAAAAATTTACAAGCACAGTATATTCCTTTTTCCAGAGAATGTCAATCATTTTTTCGTCCAGACTGTCCGATCTATTTTTTGCCCTGCCGATCCAGTCCGTTTTTTTCATCCGTTCTGTCCCATCACGCAAACCTTAACCGCCTGTTTTTTCGTCCTCTCTGCCCCGTCGGTCAAACCTTAATCATCACCGTAGGATACCCCTTCTGCCGCAGCCTCTGTTCCATGTGCACTGCATTGTCCATCCCCAGAAACGAGCCTACACGCAGCTTATACCACCCGTCTTCATCGACCATAAACACCGGAAAACCCTGTTCGTAAAGCTGCTCTTCCATCTGATCCGCCAGCCCCCTATCCCGGTAAGCCCCGGTCTGGATCTGGTAATAGGTCGGCCGCTCTAATTCCTGGAAGGACAGCAAAATCCCGTCCGCAATCGCCCGGGCAATCTTTTCTAAGTTCTGATCATAAAACTGATTATCCTTCACATTGTCAATAAACCCGCTCTCAATCAAAACCGCCGGCATCTTCGTCCGATTCAGCACTGCCAGCCCCGGCCTCTCCTGTATCCCCAAATCCGCAAACCCCGTCTTAACCAAGGCATTTTGAATATTCTGCGCCAAAACCTTCGCATCCCCCTGATTTTCATACACCAGGGTCATTGCCCCCGAACCGCTCCCCGGAACCGGCATGGCATTGCGGTGGAGGGAAATAAAAAAGTCCGCATCCGAGCGGTTCCCAATCGCTGCCTTCTGCGCCGGAGTCTGGTCAATATCCGAAGTCCGTGTATACAAAACCCGCACCCCCGCATTTTCCAGAATATCCCCCAAAAGCATCGCCAGCCGCAGGTTATCGTCCTTTTCCTTCCTTCCCTCATAAATCGCTCCAGGCTCGACCCCCCCGTGACCGGGATCTAAAATCACAGTGCGCATTCCTTCCATCTCTTACCCTACCTCCAGCACTTTAAAAAAATCTCTTTAACTATAGGATATGCGCTATCTCCTCTGTGGTTGCAAAAAACTTCGTTACTGTTCACAGCACGGGCAAAATAGTTACTGTTCAGTTACTATTCACACGTTCACCGCCAACGGAAAAAATACCTCTTGACAACCCTCCCCCCCTCCCCTATAATGAGAAAGGAAAATAAAACCGCAAAAAACAAACAAAAACACAGAGAGGGGTGAAAGGATGAGGAGATAATCAGCGTTGGAAAACAGAAAACAAGTATATAGTTTCTGCCCAAAATCAAGGCAGAATCATGTTTTCGTGTTGCCAAACGTGGATTATGTTTTCATCTGATCCCTCTTTTTTTATTGCAGATTTTTACCCCCGCAATCCTTATTGCAGATTTTACCCCCACAATCATCATCCTGCAATACTTCTGGGAAATTCAGAAACAGAACATAATCCTCCTTTGGCTATCGTGAAAGGAGGAATTTTTTATGGCACAAATCCGTGTAAATGATCTCACCTTCGCCTATGAAGGAAGCTTTGACAATATCTTTGAACATGCAACTTTTTCTATCGATACCAACTGGAAACTGGGCTTTATCGGCCGGAACGGAAAAGGAAAAACCACCTTCCTGCGCCTGCTTTCGGGAAACGAAAACTACACCTACACCGGAACCATCGACTCCCCGGCTGTATTCGACTACTTCCCCTACCCCATTTCCGCAGAAGACCGTGCCCGCCCCGCCTCTGCATTTGCCCAAACCCTAAAATCCGGAGTCGAAGAATGGCAGATTATCTGCGAACTCAACCTGTTAGACACCGATCCCGAAATCCTCTACCGCCCCTTTTCCACCTTAAGCTTCGGCGAACAGACAAAGGTTATGCTGGCGATTCTCTTCTCCCGGGAAAATGACTTCCTGCTGATTGACGAACCCACCAATCACCTGGATCAAAAAGGCCGTGACTCGGTCAAAGCCTACCTCTCCGGAAAAAAAGGCTTCATCCTGGTATCCCACGACCGCGACCTTTTAGACGCCTGCACCGATCACGTCCTGGTACTCAACCGCCAGACCATCGAAGTCCAGTCCGGAAACTTCTCCTCCTGGCAGGAAAACAAACGAAAAAAGGACCAGTTCGCTCAGGCAGAAAACGAAAAACACCAGAAAGAAATCGCCAAGCTCAAATCCGCCGCCGGACAGGCAAAACGCTGGGCAGACAAAAGCGAAGCATCAAAGATCGGCTTCGACCCCATCAAAGACCCCGGCCACGGCGGAAAAAGAGCCTACATCGGCGCAAAAACCAAAAAGATGCAAAGCCGCGTCAAACAAATCGAAAAACGCATTGAACAGGAAATCAGCCAAAAAGAAGGGCTTCTCAACGATATCGAAACCCCCGTCCCACTAAAAATCATGCCGCTGACCCACGAAAAAAAGATACTGGTAAGCGCAGAAAACTACGGTTTCCAATATCCCGGCGCAAAAGCCCCCTTATTCCAAAACCTGAACTTCACCATCCAAACCGGCGACCGAATCATCCTCCAGGGAGCCAACGGCTGCGGAAAATCCACCCTGATCCAGACCCTGCTGCACCACCTGGAAAAAAACCCCTCCCCAACCAGCACAGTCCCCCTGACTACCACAAACCCCCCAGGCACCCAAAAACCCCCACTCCCACAAAACCCCGCCGCCACCCCAAGCAACCCAGCCACTCCAACTCCCCCAACCGAATGGGGAACCCTGCGCACCGCAGCCTCCCTCATCGTTTCCTACGTAAGCCAGGATACATCCTTCCTCCAGGGAAAACTAAAAACCTTCAGCAACCAACATAACCTGTCCGAGCCCTTATTTTACGCCCTCCTTCGCCAGCTTGACCTGGAAAGAGAACAATTCCAAAAACCCATGGAAGAATTCTCCGAAGGACAAAAGAAAAAAGTTTTAATAGCCGCCAGCCTCCTCACCCCCGCCCACCTGTACATCTGGGACGAGCCGCTAAACTATATCGATATCTTTTCACGAATGCAGATAGAAACCCTAATCCAAACCTACCGCCCCACCATGCTCATCGTAGAACACGACCAAAGATTCGCCCAAACCATAGCAACAAAAACCCTAAAACTCTAAAAAGGGGAACACACATTAAAATCCAGAAACTCTAATAACAAAAAAGAAAAATCCTAAAAACAAAAACCCCCTTTCCCCAGCCAGCCTACAAAGCAGCGGAGAAAGGGCTGTGTTCCGTGAGGAATCCCCTCAAAAAACGCCGGCGCTTAGTGAGGTCTTCCACGAACTTAGCGTCCGCTGCGTTTTTTGCGGAGCGAGAGCGCGGTGACGACGGAACACAGCCCTTTCTCCGCGGGCGGGACACTAACCAACCTTTCCCATTTACCTCCCCATCTCCTTCATCCTCTCAACCGCCCTCACCGTATTCTCATAACTCCCAAACCCGGTAAGCCGGAAATAATGCTCCCCCTCCGGCCCAAACCCGCTTCCGGGCGTTCCCACTACATGGGCTTTATCCAGCAGCTCATCAAAAAACTCCCATGAACTCCTCTCCCCTGTATACAGCCACACATAAGGCGAATTCACCCCGCCAAACACCTCATACCCTAACTTCTTCAAGCCCTCATAAATCACCTTCGCATTCCGCATATAATACCGGATCTGCTCCCTAATCTCCTTCTGCCCCTCATCGCCATAAACCGCCAGCCCGGCCTTCTGCTGAATATAGGGCGCTCCGTTATACTTCGTCCCATGCCTCCTTGCCCACATCGAATGCAAAGAAACGCCTTCCCGCACCAGTTCCTTAGGAATCACCGTAAATCCAAGCCTTACCCCCGTAAACCCTGCATTTTTGGAAAAGGATCGAAATTCCACCGCACAGCTTCTCGCCCCGTCAATCTCAAAGATACTGTGCGGCACATCCTCCTCCTGAATATACGCCTCATACGCCGCATCATACATAATCACCGCGTCATGTGCATTGGCGTAATCCACCCAAACCTTCAGCTGTTCTCGGTTTAATGTCGTCCCCGTCGGATTATTCGGATTGCACAGATAAATCAAATCCGGCGTTTCTTTTGGAAGTTCCGGAACAAACCCGTTCTCCTTCGTACAGGGCAGATAAATCACATTCGACCATCTTCCGAAAGCTTCATCCCATTCCCCGGTACGCCCCGCCATCACATTAGAATCCACATATACGGGATAAACCGGGTCGCAAACGGCAATCTTTGCCTCGGCGGAAAACAGTTCCTGAATATTTCCGCAGTCACATTTTGCCCCGTCTGAGATAAAAATCTCATCCGAAAAAACCTCACAGCCTAACCGCTTATAATCCGTCTTTGCTATCGCCTCACGCAGAAAATCATAGCCCAGATCCGGTGCATAGCCGCGGAAGGTTTCTGCATGACCCATCTCCTCCACCGCCTCATGCATGGCCTTCACAATCGAGGGCGCAATCGGCAGGGTCACATCGCCAATCCCCAGCCGGATAATCTCCGCTTCCGGATGTTCTTTCCCGTAAACTGCCACCTTTTTGGCAATGGTAGAAAACAAATAGCTTCCCGGCAGTTTCTGATAATTATGATTTATTTTCATCTCTTCCTCCATCCCGTGCATCCTTTAGCACACATCCAGGTATTGTTACTGTTCACACGTTCACAGTAACCAGGTATTTCCCCACTGCCGCACCCCGCAAAAAAAACATCGCCCTAAACAATCTCTTCCCAGGGCAGATGGATTTCCCCCGTAAAGACCTCCGTCGCTTCCCCTGTCATAAATGCATGGCCGCTTTCCCTGTCCCAGAAGATCTCCAAATCTCCCCCTCTAAGGGAAACCGTCACCCGGTTTTCGGTATAGCCTGAAAGCACTGCCGCCACTGCGCTGGCCGTTGCCCCGGTTCCGCAGGCCCAGGTTTCCCCGCTTCCCCGCTCCCACACCCGCATCCGGATATGGTTTCGATCCACGATCTGAATAAACTCACTGTTCGTCCGATCCGGAAAGCGCGGATGATTTTCAAAGCCCGGGCCGATGTTCTCCAGATCCAGCCCGTCAATCTCCTCCATAAAATATACGGCATGAGGATTTCCCATAGATATCCCGACAAAAGAATAGTCTTTTCCTTCAACCGTTATCGGCTCGGGAACAAGGGAGGTCTGCTCGGGAATCCCCATATCCACAGTAACCTTTTCCACCTTTCCGTCCTTCAAGGTAAAATGCAGCACCTTATTTCCCGCCTTTGTTTCCACCGTCATGGGATTTTTTCCGGAAATGCCGTGCTCATAGGCGTATTTTCCCACACAGCGGATACCGTTCCCGCACATCGCGCCTTCGGTTCCGTCGGCGTTATACATAATCATCCGGCAGTCCGCTTTTTGTGAAGGGGCAATGATAATCAAACCATCTGAACCAATCCCCGTTCGCCGCTCGCTGACCAGACGGGCCGTGCGTGCAGGATCTTTTACGTTTTCTTCAAAGCCGTTGACATAGACATAATCATTACTGATGCCATGCATCTTTGTAAATTTCATCCGCTTCTCCTTTTACCTGTTATCCAATAAAAATCAAATCCTTAAGCCTCAAAATGTCAAAATTAAAACGTTGAAACGTTGAAGCATTAAAGCATTAAATAAAAAACTCCCCTACAAATCACAGCCCAGACGCAGAATCATATAGGCCGTTTCCGTCATATCCGTGCCGCTGTCCATGCTGCATTTCTGGATATAGCGGTGTGCCTGGGCTTCCGTCATGTTATTTCTCTCGATAAGCAGGCGCTTGGCCTTCTGAATCACCTGCTGTTCTTCTTCTGTGCGTTTTTTGGGCTGGCTGTATTTCAGTTTTTTCTTCTGGTTCTGCGCCTGAACCATCATTCCCAGTGTACTGACAAACTCATGAACCTTTAAAGGCATGGGCAGGTAGACACACCCGGAGGGTGCCGGATGTGTCCAGTGACTGGGTGATGCAAGCAAAAGCATATCCACCGAATCGGGAAGACATTCTCTAAGTTCTTCGTACAGCATATCGGGAAAACGAAAGCCGTGAATCACAATCCCGCTTTTTATATCGTCACAGATACTTAAAACCTGCGAAGCTGTAGTACAGAGCGCCCTTACGGAATATCCGCTCTGCGTTACTATCGTTTTTATCTTTTTTCCGTCTTCCATTTTAGAAAACGCTATCACAATGGGCTGCACATCCTCACCCCCGTCTGCCAGAAGTCCTGCCCGATAGCCTATTCGATCAGCAATCCATAATGCGATCGCAAGGACAAAGCAGGCTTAATATTTAAACAGATACTGGTCTACCTCCCAGTTTGTTACCTGTGCACGGAACTCGCGCCACTCTTCTTTTTTTGCTTCTAAGTATTTGCTGTAAATATGCTCGCCTAAAACCCTGCGGATAAACGGATCTTCTTCAAACGCTTCAATCGCCCTTCCCAGGGTATTGGGAATCTGGCTTATCCCTGTTTTCTCACGCTCTTCTTTGGTCAGGGTGAACGGATTTTTCTTCACCGGCTCGGAGAGCTCCAGATGCTTTTCTATGCCCTCCAGCCCGGATTCTAAGATTACCGCCAGAGCCAGATACGGATTCATCGCAGAATCAGGACTGCGAAGTTCCACCCGGGTTCCGTTCCCGCGGGTAATCGGGATACGCATAAGGCAGTTTCTGCTGGCATAGGGCGACCAGCCAATATAAATCGGCGCATCGTAGCCGGGAACCAGCCGCTTATAGGAATTTACCAGGGGATTGGTTAAAAGCGCCATTCCATTGACATGCTTTAACACCCCGGCCATAAAGGCATAGGCGGTTTTGCTCAGCCCCAGGCCCTTCCGGTCCTTAACATCTTCAAAAACGTTCTTCCCGTCCCCGTCAAAGAGCGAAAGATTAATATGCATTCCGGAACCGTTCACCCCTTCCTTGGGCTTGGGCATAAAAGTGGCATGAAGGCCGTGACGCTTGGCAATGGCTTTGACTGCCATCTTAAAGGTCATAATATTATCTGCCGTAATCAGTCCTTCATTGTAATGGAAGTCAATCTCATGCTGGCCTGGAGCAATCTCATGATGGGAGGCTTCAATCTCAAAGCCCATCTCCTCTAAGTTCAGCACAATATCCCTGCGGACATTTTCTGCAAAATCTACCGGCCCCACATCAAAATAGCCTGCCTTCTCATGGGTTGTCGTCGTCGGAAGCCCCTGATCGTCTAAGTGAAAGAGGAAAAACTCGCACTCCGGCCCGACAAAGAAATCATAGCCCATATTTTTTGCATGGTTTAACGCCTTGCGCAGCACATATCTCGGATCTCCCTCAAAGGGCGTTCCGTCCGGGCGGTACACGTCACAGATCAGACGGGCTACCTTTCCCTGCTGGGGCCTCCAGGGAAAGATCTCAAAGGTATCCAAATCCGGATAAAGGAACATATCCGTTTCATCGTCCCGAACAAAGCCCTCAATTGAAGAACCGTCAAACATACAGCGGTTGTCCAGAGCCTTTTCCAGCTGGCTGACCGTTATCGCCACATTTTTTAACATTCCAAAAATATCCGTAAACTGAAGCCGGATAAACTCTACATCCTCCTCTTTTGCAATGCGGAGAATATCTTCCTGTTGATATCTGCTCATCTTTTCCTCCATTCTGTGCGCGTTTCACAGCATATCCTGCCCTTTGGGTTAATGCTCATAGCCGGGGCCGCCTTCATTCTCCTGGTTAGGTTCTGTCGCTATGGGACGTGTCGTGTACACCGTTCCTGAACGGCCGTTTCCCGCTGCTCCCGGGCCTGCGCTGCTATCTCCTCCCGGAGCCGAAGGCTGACTGGTATTTGCCCCCGGGCCAGGACTTCCTCCCGGGCCAGCCGATGTATTTCCTCCCGGGCCAGCCGAAGGATTGGCAGATGGTGCTGTGGGCACATTTGTGCCGGGTACGGTCGGTGAAGTTCCGCCGGGTCCAAGATGGAGATTTTCCTCGGAAGTTGTGGATTCCTGCGCCGGTGCCGTGGGTCTTGTCGAGCCTGTCGGGTTTGTATTTCCATGACCGTCGTCCCGGGTTACCGAAGACGGGTTTCTCTCGTCGCCGGAAGATTCATCCGTATGCGTTCTGGACTCGGAACCATTGCTTTCAGACTCCCCTTCGGATGCCGATTCATCCGGATTGTTGTCCGGATCTTCCCTGCCCTCAGACTCTCCTTCCGATGTACTTCCTTCATGCTCTTCATTTTCGTCGGATTCATCCGAAGACTCCGAAGTCCGTTCTCTGGTTTCTTCTGTTTCGTCCTCTTCATCCTCTTCCCGGCTCTTGGTTGTCTTCTCCGAAGAACCCGTACTGGAATTCATCCGTTCGATATCTTCCTCGTTAAGTTTTTCACCGGAATCCGGCTGTTTGGCACTGAGATAGGCAATATCCTTACTGATTTCTTCTACATGATCGGATGGCTTATAATTCTCGGTTCCAAATAAAAACTGATGAAGCTTGACCACATTGGAGCTTAACGTAACCGGAACGACACAGTCGAGTTTTCCCACATCCTGGATTTTTAGGTCAAATGGAAATCCTGCGGTGTCCCCGATATGAAAATCTTTTACAATTAAAGCCAGATCAATTAAATCCTGCATATCTACGCTGGTGGATACCTGGGGGAAACAGGCAAGAATCGCCGTGCGCAGCACCTTTAAATCTGCCGACTTTGCCTTTGCCAGACACTGGCTGATCACTGCCCTCTGACGCTCTGTACGCCGAAAATCGGTATCCATCTTCCGCAGGCGGCAGTAGGCCACGGCCTGTACCCCGTCCACATGCTGGAAACCAGGGGCCTTCAGATGGAAGGAAGGTATCCCCGTATTTTCAACCACGGATGTGATATAGCCGTTAATCTGGGTAAATTCTTCCGGTGTTACTTCGATATCCACGCCGCCCAGAATATTTATGCCGTCAGCAATTGCCTTCCAGTTCACCGAAACAAAATCATCCACTTCAATATCCAGGTTTTCATTCAGCGCATTGATCGCCTGATCCGGGCCGCCCCGGGCATAGGCTTCATTAACCTTTCGGTAAGGATTCTTTTCTCCTACCTTTAAGAAAGTATCCCGGTAGACACTCGACATCTTAATCTCCCCGGTTTCCCAGTTTATGCTGCAGATAATAATAACGTCCGAATTGGCACCCTTTCCCAGATTTCCGTCCGTGGAATCCACGCCGAAAACGGCGATTTTCCAGAACCCCTTCTGCACCCTCTTTGTTTCAATATCCAGGTTTGGATTCGTCTTTTCTTCCATATCCACACCCAGATCCATCGTCTTTCCAAGCAAATGATTTACATAATAGACAGCCCCGCTCACCGACGTGACAATCAAAAGCAAACCCGCCAGAACGGCAATTTTCCATGGAGCCAGACGTCTTCCTTTTTTGTATTTTCTTCCTGTTCTTTTTCCCGTACCTCTTCGATCACCGCCGGAAGCAGCGCGGCGGCAGCCTGAGGTCGAAGAAACACGGGAAGTTTCGGAACTGGGCAGCCGGCGGCCCGGTGAACTTATAGGACGACGGCTGGCCGGACGACGTTCTGGCCTTCTCGGTGCCTGACCATTCATCTGCCTTGCCGCACGGCTGTTTTTATCAATACTCATCGGAGAACCTCCTGCTTTTCTTTCTTGTAATCGTTACTTTAAAAGTCCATCGCCGTAGGCGATTTAATTCAGGTATTCCAAGTGCGCCCAGCAGACTTTTATTCATAGTGGTGCACTCACTTGTGGGCGCATGAAGGTTTACTATAAAAGTCCGCCGCCGAATCCCTCTTTACATTCCGGGAACTGCCGGAACTTCCGGAACTACACTTCCTGCGCCTCCCATAACGGCCGGTGCCGGTGCTGGAGTTTCCACCGGAAGCGGTGCCGGTGCCGGAGTTTCCGCCGGAACGGGTGCCGGTGCCGGAGTTTCTGCAGGAACCGGAGCTGGTGCCGGGGTTTCTGCAGGAACTTCAGGAACAACAGCACCGCCTGCTGCCGCATTTCCCCCGCCTAAACCGGTATCGGCGCTTCCTGCGGGTACTTCCGGAGCCGGTGCCGGGGTTTCCGGAACCGTTCCGGGAACCGCCACGCTTCCGCCGCCCATGGAACCGCCGCCTTCATTGCCCAGTACAGGGGCTGCGACCGGCTGCGGTGCAGCGGGAACTACAGGGACTGCCGGAGCCGCCGGGACTGCGGGACGTGTATTTACCTTTGGAGCCGTACCTCCGGAAGCGTTCGTGCTCTTGGTATTGCTGGTTCCGTCCAGGTTATAGCAGATAACCGGCATCCCGGTATAGACGGTTTCAAACATCGTTTTTGCAGCATTATAAGGCATGTTTACACAGCCGTGTGAGCCGTTCGTGCGGTAGATGCTTCCGCCAAACGAGCCTCTCCAGCTTGCATCGTGGAAGCCAATCCCTCCGTTAAACGGCATCCAGAAATTTACCGGAGATGCATAGCCCGGGCCGCGCAGAACCGCATTTCTCTGCTTATAGGCAATGCTGAAAATGCCGGGCGGCGTGGTATGGCCCCTTGCCACATTTCCCGATACAAAATCGGATTCCAGAATCTTTTCTCCGTCTTTATATAAGAACAGATGCTGTGCCGTCAGGTTCACCTCAGCATAAGTGTCGCCGTATTCCTGCCCTTTTCGGGTAATGCCTTCCTGGGCATACTCCGGCTCTCTGACCATGCTCTCCCCGTCGGCAATAATCTTCTTTAACGCTTCGGTTTCCGCTGCCTGGTCAATTTTCCAGCCAAACGCGCCGGAAACCTCAACCTCCGAACCATAGGAGGTCGTAAACTTGCGGACGGTATTGGCCGTATCGTACTTTTTCGCCAGATCCTCCACAAACGCCTTAACCTTTTCTTCGTCAACGACCGGCTGGTTTTCTTCGTCAAAGCTTACCCATTCGTGGATGGAATCACCATTTAACACTTCCTGGTCGTCCCCGAAGGTATAGGTTACGGTCATCTGGGCGAAACGGTTAAGCAAATCCTTTTGTGCCACTAATTCCGGATCGGGCTCCCCGGGAAGCGGTTTAAGATAACAGCCCGCATTTTCCAGGATAAATTCGCTCTGCATGGTCAGCATCGCCTGCCCTAATTCACTTGCCAGAACATCTTTCTTGATTTCCGTTCCCGGATCTTCCGGCACAATCTCATAGCCGGTTCCCTCTATGTATTCCGAGATATAAGCTTCTTTCCCGGACTGGACGTTCTGCGGGTCCAAAAACGAAAGGCTGTCCACCTTCTGCTGGAATAAGGTTTCATCATAGGCAGCTACCGTGCTCACCTGCAGATCTTCCTTTTTAAATAGATGTATGCCCCAGAGATAGGGGTTCTGGTCTTCTAAGATTTCTTCCAGTGTCCCGTCAAACACGGTGTGAAGACCCACATCATCCTTCGTCAGAACTTCTTCCTGTCCTTTTCGGCCCTGAAGGCGGATCTGATAGCCGTCCATAGCCGAAGAAATCATCTCTTTTACCTGGTCAATTTCCTTTTTTCCTGCTTCTATCCCATTGATCTTTGTATTGGGAAAAAACTCCTTTTTATACTGCTGTGCCATCACACAGTATACAGCCACGCCGCCCACAAGCACTGCGGCTGCTATGCCTCCGGCAATCTTTCCTCCCTTTCCTTTGGAGGACGCTTTCTCTCCCTTTGTTTCGGTACTCTGCTTTGCTTTTTCGTTCATCTCTTCATACGAATCCTCTTCATAAGGACCCGTCCCTTCCTCATCATCCATTTCTGTATTTTCCAGCCTGTCATTTTCCCGGGCTGCTCTTTTTTTGGCCCTGTCCGCCTCCCGGCGCATGGCCTCTTCTTCCCTGCGTATGGCATCCAGCCAGTCTTCCTTTTCCTCCTTGCGGATAGGCTCCACCCAGTCTTCCTTCATCCGGGCAAGCTCATCTCTTTCTCTGGCTGCCTCCGCCCTCTTTCGTCCTTCCTCCCTGGCACGCTCAAGCGCCCGGGCACGCCGGATATCCGGCTCCACAACGCCTTTGCCCTGCATAACCGCCTCTGCCCTGGCCACCGCCTCCGTAGCCCGCCGCAGTATCTCTTCCCGGGCCTTTTCCTTCTCTTCTTCGGCTGCCCTGGCCTCTTCCTGTTCCTGCCAGGCACGTTTTTCTTTCAAAGCCTTTTGGCTCACCGGTTCATCCCAGTCCTCATCCCAGGATTCTCCCTCCGAAAGACCGGCATCATCCCCGTCGAAATCCCCGTCAAGATAATAACCGTCATCCGGCGTTAAATCTTCTCTGCGGTTTTCTTCATTTCCTATTTCATCTTTCTTCATTACCTACAAACCTTTCTCATTAAACATCCTTCGGCATTATAACATACTTTCCCCTTCGGATACAATGGTATTTCGAGGATTATAACATAATCCTTAAAGTTTTTAAACAGAATCTTAATCCTGTCCCCATTCCATTGCCCCAAATCCCCCTTCATGCTATGATAAAACCATGACTATTTACTCATTCACAGCAACATAGAACCAGCAAAAAGGAGGATTTTATGAAAAAAAGAATTTCGTCATTATCGGTACTCGTCCTGACCCTCGCCCTGCTTCTTAGCGGCTGCGGCGGAGGATCAAAATTTTCTGCGGCAGATGCGGTGGTAAGCGTTGCAGAAACAGCCGCCAGCGCCGGAAGCTACGATCTCGGCTTTAACGGCAGCGCCGAAATGCCCATGCCCATGGCCCCTGCCGCCGCTCCCCAGGAGGAATATGCAGCGATGGAAGAAGACGGCGCAGCAGATAACCTGGCCGTCGAAACCGGCAGCAGCCAGCCCCTTCCCCTAACGCGAAAGCTTATCCGCAACATGGATCTCCAGGTCGAAACCACGGATTTTGACCCCCTGATCACAGCCCTGCAGACAAAGGTCAGCGAATTTAACGGCTACATCGAACAGTCGGATATCTCCGGCGAAAGCATCACCAACCAGGGCCGCCCTTCCAAGCGGTATGCCCATATGACGCTCAGGATTCCCGCAGAAAAACTGGACAGCTTTATCGCCCAGGTGGAGGCAGTCGGCAATATCATCTATAAGTCCGAAAGCGTCAGCGATGTCACCTTACAGTACTCCGACATCGAAAGCCGCTTAAAAACCCTGCGCATGGAACAGGATCGGCTCTGGGAACTCTTAGCCAAGGCAGATACCACCGAAGCCATCATCCTTCTGGAAGAACGGCTGACTGAGGTTTCCTCGGAAATCGAATCCTGTGAATCCCGGATGCGCTACCTGGACAATTCCGTAACCTACAGCACCGTGAATTTAAGCATCGATGAGGTGGATATCGAAAGTCCCACCCAGCCGGAAACCGCATGGCAGCAAATCCAGCGCGGCTTTACCAGGAATCTGATTTCCCTGATGGATAATCTGACACAGTTTTTTATCTCTTTATTATCCAATCTTCCGGTGATTCTCTTCCTTGCCCTTCTGGTGTTTATTATTGTTATGATTGTCCGCCGCATCAACCGGCACAAAGCAGCAAAAGCACCGGCACCGCCAAAGCCCTTCCCGATTTCTTCCATGCATTTTTCGGGCAGTTCCCGGGAAATTTCGCCGACGGACACAGAGCCGGCAGACCGTCCGACACCGGACAGCCAGGCACCCGTTCATCCGTCCGCAGACACATCAAATAAGGAGGATGAGGCTTAAACGTACTGTTCAAGCAGGTCAGCGCATCTGCTGCGCTGACCGCCTCATTCCCCTCTCCGAAAACGCTGAACTTCTTCGACAAAAGACTTCCCATTTTCAACAATGGCATCAAACGCACCCGATCGGTACAGACTGGCCGCCAAAAGCCCCACAGGCACCGCCAGAATCATCCCGGCAATGCCCCGCAGCTTAAACCCCAGGTACAGAAGAAAAAGGGTGGTCAGCGGCGGCAGTCCCATGGTATCCCCGACAATCTTTGGCTGGATAACCTGACGCACTACCTGGGTCAGCAGATAAAGGAGAATCAAACCTGCCGCAAAGGCATATTCTCCGGACAGCAATTTAACCACAGCCCAGGGACCAAGGGCCGTTCCCGTTCCAAACATCGGAAGAAAATCCAGGAATGCCAAAAGCACCGCCAGAACCAGACTGTAATGTACCCCCAGAACAAAAAATCCTACGGCCAGCACCCCGGCAACCACGAACATAATGCGAAACTGCGCCAGAAAATATCCGCCAATCAGGCGTTTGGCATCCCCTTTTAAAAAGGTAATATATTTGCCGATCCAGGCAGGAAGCCGTTTTTTTACTGCTGCGATAATTGCCTCCCTTTCGGCAATAAAAAAGTAAGAGGACAGCAGAGTGATAATAAAATTTACAAACGCAGAGGGGATTTGTTTTGCCACATTTCCTGCCGCAGCTACCGTCGGTGTGGCGATGTTCTGGATAAGACTTCCGATGTAAGTTCCCAGGTTGCTCCAGAACTCATTAAAGAACGTCTGCATCCCCAGAGGAAACCGGACAAATAAGTGACTTAGCTTCCCCCATGCCTCCAGGATTTCTTCCTTTGCCAGTTCATAGATCATCGGAAGATCCCGGACAAGGTTCATCCCCTGGATAATCAGTTTGGATATACCCAGGTAAAACAGCCCGATAACTCCGGCAAGCACCAGCACAACGACCACAATCGATCCGTGGCGGCGCACAATTTTTAAACGCTTTTCCAGAAAACGCACCAGAGGATTGGCCACAGAAGCTAAAATCCACCCGATAACAAACGGCATAAAAAAGCGCAGGCACCAGGGCCCCAGCGTACACAGCAGCACCCAGCCAAACAACGGAATCAATACATTGAGCAAATACCGCCCCATCCGCACAAAACGATCCAAAAAACAGACCTCCTTATTTTAAAACTCTGCCGCCGAACAGGCGGCAACCATTTAACTTATTACACCTGTCTTATATACTTCTCCAAAAACTGCTTTAATACTTCCATCTCCTGATCCGTTCCAATGGTAATCCGCAGAAAACGGTCAAGACGGGGCTTTTGAAAATAGCGCACAAAAATCTGTTCCTGCTTCAGTGCAGTAAACAGTGTAAAGGCATCCAGCTTTTCATGGGAGGCAAAGAGAAAATTTGCCTGCGAATCTGGAAAGGAAAAGCCCAGTTTTCGCATCCAGTCCTTGGTTTCTTCCCTTGTTTTCCTGATTTTTTCCACGGTTTGAGAAAAATATTCCTGATCCTTCACCGCCTCTGTTCCCAGAATCTGGGAAGGAAGGTTCATCGTATAGGAATTATAGGAATAACGCACATTTTCCATCGCCTCAATCAGCGCCGGGTTTCCCATCGCATACCCAATCCGCACACCGGCCATGGAACGCGATTTGCTGAAGGTCTGCACCACCAACAGGTTATCATAGTTTTCAATCAGCGGAAGCGCCGACTCTCCCCCAAAATCAATATAGGCTTCATCGACAATCACCACCACATCCGGATTTTTGCGCACAATCTCCTCGACCATTCCCCGTTCCAGCAAAAGCCCTGTGGGTGCATTGGGGTTAGGGAAAACAATTCCTCCGTTCTCCTGGAAATAATCCTCTGCACGAATCTGAAATGCTTCATCCAGCGCAGGCGTCTTATAGGGAATCCGAAATAAATCTGCCCACACCGGGTAGAACGAATAGCTAACATCCGGAAACAGGATTGGTTTATCCCCGTTAAAAAACGTCAAAAATGCCATCCCCAGAACATCATCCGAGCCAACCCCGGTAAAAATCTGGTTTTCCGCAAGGCCATAGTAATCCGCCAGTGCCTTTTTCAGTCCCGCGGCTGCCGGGTCCGGATACTTTCGCAGAGCATCCATCTCCATCGCCTGCAAAGCCGCCACGGCCTTAGGGGACGGCGGATAAGGATTTTCATTCGTATTTAATTTAATTAATCGGTTCCCCTTTGGCTGCTCTCCCGGAACATAGGGTTCAACCCTGCGGACGTACTTTTCCCATCCTCTCATCTCATCCTCCATTCTGCTGCTGCGGGCACACAAAGCCTTATCGTTTACACAGCCCGCAGCAGCGGATAAAATTCCTGCACTTACAGCCCGCATTCCCCGGCAATTTTTTCAAAGGCGGGAAGCGAACGCTCAATCTGTTCATAGGAAACGCAGTAGGATATCCTTACATAGCCCGCACAGGCAAAGGAGGAACCCGGAACCACCAGAACATTGTGTTTTTTGCAGATTTCGCAAAATGCCTTTTCATCCGCCACAGGTGATTTTACAAATAAGTAAAATGCCCCCTCCGGCTTAATGCAGGAAAATCCAAACTTCACCAGCGAAGAGTACAGAAGGTTTCGGTTCTTCTCATAGGCTTTAATATTCGCCCGCTCATGCACGCAGCGCTTAATCACACGCTGAATTAAAGACGGGGCGTTCACGCTTCCGCTCACCCGGTTGGCAATCACAGCGGCCTGGATGATTTCTTTGCTGTCCTCAACTTCATCGGGAATCAGAACATAACCGATTCTCTCTCCCGGAAGCGACAGGGATTTGCTGTAGGAATAGCAGATAATCGTATTTTCATAATATTTTGTGACAAACGGAACAAAAACACCGTCGTAAGCCAGCTCGCGGTAGGGTTCATCAGAGATCAGCATGATGGCATGGCCCACTTTGCTGCTCTTTTCCCGCAGAATCTCTCCCATACGCGAAATCGTTTCCTCGGAATAGACAACACCGGTGGGGTTATTCGGCGAGTTAATAATTACGGCCTTTGTCTTTTCGCCGATCGCCTGAGAAAAGGCTTCAAGATCCGGCTGGAAGGTATCCGTATTCGGGGCAATCGCCGTCAGGATGCCGTCATAGTTGCGGACATAGGAATTATATTCCAGGAAATACGGGGCGAAGGTAATCACCTCATCCCCTGGATTTAAGAGGGTTTTTAATACAATATTCAGCCCGCTCGCCGCTCCCACCGTCATAATCAGGTTTTCCAGGCGAAATGATGTCTGAAAACGCTCATTTAATTCTTCGGCAATGGCGGCTCTTACATCCTCATAGCCTGCATTGCTCATGTAGCCGTGGACGAAGGTGGATTCTTCTTCGTTTAAGACGTCCATAATGGCTGTTTTTATCGCTTCGGGCGCGGGAACATTAGGATTTCCAAGGCTGAAATCGTAGACATTTTCTGCGCCGTAAATGCCAGCCAGTCGCTTTCCCTCTTCAAACATGGCGCGGATGGCTGAGTTATTCTGCACCAGGGGTTTCATTTTTTCTGCTATCATGTGGGGTTCCTCCGTATCTTTTATCAAATGCTTTTCTTCTATATTTATTGCGAAAATGATAATAAACATTTACCAGTATACCACTTTCCTGGGAAAATGAAAACCCCCGGATTTTTAATCTCCAGGGGTTTTATTTTTTAACATGCTTTTCCGCTACAGCAGAGCCATGTTCCGTCGTCACCACGCTTTCGCTCCGCATAGAACGTAACGGACGCTAAACTCGTGAAGAACCTCGTTAAGCGCCGACGTTCGATAGGGGATTCCTCACGGAACATGGCTTTGCCTTCGCTGGTGTATAGATATTTTATATCAGCAAACTCTTTCCTGTCATTTCTTTAGGCTGTTCCATTCCCATCAGTTCGATTAGAGTCGGGGCAATGTCGGCTAAGCAGCCGCCTTCTCTTAATTTCACTCCAGGTTCTGCATTGACCAAAATAAACGGAACCGGATTCGTCGTGTGGGCGGTCCAGGGTTCACCGGTGTTATAGTCGATTAATTGTTCTGCGTTTCCATGGTCTGCACAGATGAACATTACGCCGTTTACTTCTTTGATGGCATCTACGGCCTTACCCACGCATTCGTCTACGGCTTCGATTGCCTTAATTGCGGCTTCTTCCACACCGGTGTGACCGACCATATCCGGATTTGCAAAGTTAATGATTATCACATCATATTTCCCGGATTTAATGGAGTCTACCAGCTTTTCGCACACCATCGGGGCGCTCATCTCCGGCTTTAAGTCGTAGGTGGGTACTTCTTTGGTGGACGGTACGAGGATTCGGTCTTCGCCTTCGTTTGGTTCTTCTACGCCGCCGTTGAAGAAGAAGGTTACATGGGCGTATTTCTCGGTTTCGGCGATTCTGGCCTGGGTCTTATGATGGGCGGCTAAAAATTCTCCGAAGGTGTTGGTGATGGTTTCCTTGTGGAAGGCTACCAGCTTATTTGCAATGGTTTCATCGTAGTCGGTGAAGCACACATAGACCAGATCCATCTTTTTGCCGCGCTCAAAGTAGGTGAATTCGTCGTCACAGAAGGCACGGGTGATTTCACGGGCGCGGTCGGGGCGGAAGTTGTAGAAGATAATGGAGTCGTGCTCCTTGATTAAGCCTACAGGCTTTCCGTTTTCGGTGACTACGGTCGGCATTACAAATTCGTCGAATTTTTCTTCGTCGTAGGAAGCCTGGATGCCTGCGGGGCCGCTTTCGGCGGTTTTTCCTTCGCCCTTGGTGAGAGCGTCGTAGGCGAGTTTTACGCGATCCCAGTTTTTATCCCGGTCCATGGCATAGTAGCGGCCCATCACGGAAGCTACTTTTCCCACGCCGATTTCCTTCATCTTGGCTTCTAAGGTTTCGACAAATTCTTTGCCGGAGGCCGGAGGGGTGTCACGCCCGTCTAAGAAGCAGTGAACGTAAACTTTTTCCAGGCCCTGGCGCTTTGCAAGCTCTAACAGGCCGTAGATATGGGTTAAATGGCTGTGAACGCCGCCGTCGGATACCAGACCGTACAGGTGGAGGGCGGAATCGTGCTTTTTGCAGTTTTCTACAGCCTCAAGGAAAGCGGGAATCTCAAAGAAATCACCGTCCTGGATGGACTTGGTAATACGGGTTAATTCCTGATAGACAATGCGGCCCGCGCCCATGTTTAAGTGGCCTACTTCGGAATTGCCCATCTGGCCCTCGGGAAGTCCTACTGCCATACCGCTGGCATTGCCCTTGACGAAGGGGCACTGGCTCATTAACTGATCCATCACCGGGGTTTTGGCCTCGCAGACGGCGTTGTGTTCGCAATTGTCATTTAATCCGTAACCGTCAAGTATCATTAATACTACAGGTTTTTTGCTCATGGTTTCTATCTCCTTTATTTAAAGCAGCACCCTTTCCGCTAAATCCATAGCCAAAAGGATGCTGCCGGTTTCGCATTCATCCCTCGTTTACGGGAGAGATGCCTTATTTATAATTTACAATCTTGCCAAAATCCGGTTTTAAGGAAGCGCCGCCAACTAAGCCGCCGTCGATATTCGGCTGTGCGAATAACTCGGGAGCGGTGGAAGCGGATACCGAACCGCCGTACTGGATGCGGATAGCTTCTGCGGTCGCCTGATCGTAGATCTCACCGATACATACGCGGATAGCCGCACAAACTTCTTCGGCCTGCTCAGTGGTTGCCACCTTGCCGGTGCCGATAGCCCAGATTGGCTCGTAGGCAATAACGGCTGTCTTAGCCTGATCTGCGGTTACATTTAAGAAGGCAATCTTAATCTGCTGACGAATCCAGTCGATGGTAATGCCCTGCTCTCTCTGGGTTAAGGACTCACCGCAGCAGATAATCGGGGTTAAGCCGTGCTCGAAAGCCTTTAATACTTTCTTATTTACGGTTTCATCGGTTTCTGCAAAATACTCTCTTCTCTCGGAATGACCGATAATTACGTACTTTACGCCGGCATCCTTTAACATCAGCGGGGAAATCTCGCCGGTGTAAGCGCCTTTTTCCTCAAAATACATATTTTCCGCGCCGATGTTGATATTCGTGCCTTTTGCAGCTTCCATCGCCGGGATAATATCAATCGCGGGTACGCAGAATACTACGTCTACATCATCATTTACAACTAATGGTTTTAAAGTTTCTACCAAAGCAACAGCCTCGGAAGGTGTCATATTCATCTTCCAGTTGCCTGCAATAATTTTCTTTCTTGCCATGAATTTTTCCTCGTTTTCCTTAATTGATCATCGTAAAAGATTAGCGGTTATCTGCTGCTGCTACGCCCGGAAGTTCCTTGCCCTCCAAAAATTCCAGAGAAGCGCCGCCGCCGGTGGAAATATGGCTCATCTTATCGCCAAAGCCCAGCTGATTTACGGCTGCTGCGGAATCGCCGCCGCCGATAATGGTGGTTGCTTCGGTTTCTGCCAGTGCCTTTGCTACGGCAATGGTTCCTGCTGCCAGGGTCGGATTTTCAAATACGCCCATCGGGCCGTTCCATACTACGGTCTTTGCGGTCTTTACTGCCTCTGCATAGAGTTCAGCGGTCTTTGGTCCGATGTCCAGACCTTCCATATCATCCGGGATGGCATCGGAAGCTACCACTTTAACCTCTACCGGGCCGTCGATAGGATTCGGGAAAGCAGCGGCAATAACAGTATCTACCGGAAGCAGAAGCTTCTTGCCAAGTTTTTCTGCCTTTTCCATCATTTCCTTGCAGTAATCAAGCTTGGTATCGTCAACCAAGGAATTGCCCACGCTCAGACCCTGTGCCTTTAAGAAGGTGAAGGCCATACCGCCGCCGATAATCAGGGTATCGCATTTTTCCAGAAGGTTGGAGATAACATTTAACTTATCGGCAACCTTTGCGCCGCCAAGGATGGCTACGAACGGTCTAACCGGATTTTCTACGGCATTGCCCAGGAAATCAATTTCTTTCTGCATTAAGTAACCAACGGCGTTGGTGCCGCCTTTTTCGGTGATAAATTTGGTTACGCCCTCTACGGAAGCGTGTGCACGGTGGGAGGAACCGAAGGCGTCGCATACATAATCGTCAGCCAGAGCTGCCAATTCCTTGCTGAACTCTTCGCCGTTCTTGGTTTCTTCTTTTCCGCGGAAACGGGTGTTCTGTAAAAGGACAACATCGCCCTCGTTCATGGCTTCTACAGCCTTGGTTGCTGCTTCGCCGGTTACATTATAATCGGAAACAAAAACAACTTCCTTGCCTAATTTCTCAGAAAGTCTTTTCGCTACCGGTGCTAAGGACTCGCCTTCGTTCGGGCCGTTCTTTACCTTTCCCAAATGGGAGCAGAGAATAACCTTTGCGCCGTCGCCGATTAACTTCTGGATGGTCGGAAGTGCAGCTGCGATACGGGTTTCATCGGTGATTTCACCGTTCTTTAACGGTACGTTAAAATCACAGCGAACCAGAACTTTCTTGCCTTTTGCCTGTAAATCATCTACGGATTTTTTATTTAACATAGTGTTTGTTACCCCTTTCCATTCGTTTAAAAAGAGTCCGGTCCTAAGACCGGACCCTCAAGGTCTGCTATACGATTAATTATGCTAACTCAGCAAAGTACTTAATGGTTCTTACCATCTGGCTGGTGTAAGAATTTTCATTATCATACCAGGAAACTACCTGAACTTCATATAAGTCATCAGCAACCTTGGAAACCATGGTCTGGGTAGCATCGAATAAGGAACCATATCTCATGCCGATAACGTCAGAAGATACGATCGGATCTTCGTTGTAGCCAAAGGACTCACATGCAGCAGCCTTCATCGCT
The DNA here is from genome assembly GCA_946553025.1 of uncultured Clostridium sp. GTDB lineage: Bacteria > Bacillota > Clostridia > Lachnospirales > Lachnospiraceae > Caccovicinus. Next base: position 13,449 of record CAMNRM010000049.1, on the reverse strand, counting down.
GCATTAATGCCTTCTGCGGTAACGTCTGCGCCCTTAACAACTGCGGTTAAGATGGTGGTGGAACCGGTCGGTACCGGAACACGCTGTGCAGAACCGATTAACTTGCCGTTTAACTCAGGGATAACCAGGCCGATAGCCTTAGCAGCGCCGGTGCTGTTCGGAACGATGTTGGCAGCGCCTGCTCTTGCTCTTCTTAAATCGCCTTTTCTGTGCGGGCCGTCTAAGATCATCTGATCGCCGGTGTAAGCATGGATGGTGCTCATGATACCGGACTGGATCGGTGCATAGTCGTTTAATGCCTTAGCCATAGGAGCTAAGCAGTTGGTGGTACAGGAAGCTGCGGAAATAATGGTATCTTCAGCAGTTAAGGTCTTCTCGTTTACGGAGAATACGATGGTCTTTAAGTCCTTGCCAGCCGGTGCGGAGATAACAACCTTCTTTGCACCTGCATCGATATGAGCCTGTGCCTTGTCCTTGGAGCAGTAGAAACCGGTACACTCTAATACAACGTCTACGCCCAGTTCTCCCCATGGAAGATCAGCAGCCTTTGCCTCTTTGTAAATCGTGATTTTCTTTCCGTCAACGGTAATGGAATCTTCGCCAGCCTCAACGGTGTGCTTTCCTTCACCGATGCATCCGCAGTATCCGCCCTGTGCAGTATCATACTTTAACAGGTTAGCAAGCATCTTCGGATCGGTTAAATCGTTGATTGCCACAACGTCATAACCCTCTGCGCCGAACATCTGACGGAATGCTAAACGTCCAATACGTCCAAAACCATTAATTGCTACTTTTACTGCCATGATTCAATTCCTCCTGTTTCTTACTTAAAAGTTTTGTAAATAATCATCAACCTTTACCTATTGTACCTTTTTTTCCACGAAATGGCAAGTCCTTTTTCAAGCAACGTTAAAAATTTGCCATTTTGCATAATTGCCGTAAAAACCCGTCATCCGAATAAACATGTAGGTTTGCCCTTTCTTCGGCAAAGCAGAGCCATACCCGTGAAAAAAACCTTCGGGGCTATAGTTCATTTTTTACATATCCGGCTAAATTATACGCATGGTCGGAGATACGTTCCAAGTTGCTGATAATATCCAGAAAAATCACCCCGGAAGAAGGGGCACACTCCCCGGAGGAAAGGCGGTTAATATGTTCCTCCCGCAGTTCCTCTTCCATCACGTCCACCGTATCTTCATAAGAACTGACCTTCCTCACCTCGTCCATATTTCCCGTGCGTCTTGCTTCAATGGCGTGGGAGAAGGCTTTGATTACGGTATTTCCCATGGACAGCACATCGTCCACACCCACTTCGGAAAAGCTGATATTGTGGTTATGTAAATAATCAGCGGATTCCGCTAAGTTTTCTGCGTGATCGCCCACGCGCTCGATATCGCTGATGCTGTAAAAAAGGTTGTTGACCACCATCTTCTGTTCTTCATTTAACGAAAGATTATTTACCTTAATCAGATATTCGGTCAGCATATTTTCCATGCGGTCAATGGTTTCTTCCACCTTGTAAATCTCCTCGGTGGAAACCTCACCCGGCTTTATCAGGGCATCAATCGCCCGCTGTACATTCTTTAACGTAATCTGCCCCATGTGAATAACCTCCATCTCCGCCGTTTCGATGGCAAAGGCCGGGGATTCAAAGATACGCTTGTCAAGATGCCGGTGCGTTGTCGCCTCTTCCTGATCGCCGTCCGGTGTGATTTCGGCAACCTCCCCTTCCTTTTCCTTTACAAACAGGGCCGAAAGGTTCACTAACTGGTTGGCAAAGGGATAGAGAAGGACCGTATTGGTCAGGTTAAAAATCGTGTGGAACATGGAAATCTGCACGGCATTAATCGAGCCAAAGGCAAAGGAAGGCAGGACAAAGGACAGGATGTACATGCCCGTGGCAAAGAAAATCGCACCGATGGTATTAAACATCAGGTGGATGGCTGCCGCCCTCTTTGCCGTGCGGTTTGCCCCGGCACTTGAAAGCACCGCCGTCACACAGGTTCCGATGTTCTGACCTAAAGTGATGTAAATTGCCGCGCTCATGGAAACCACGCCGTTCATCGCTAAGGTCTGTAAGATACCCACCGAAGCCGTGGAACTCTGCAAAAGCGCAGTGATAATCGCACCGGCAATAATACCAAGAATCGGATTTCCTCCAAGCACCCGGAAGATATCCGCAAAGATCGGTGCATCCGTGTAAGGCTCCACCGCCCCGGACATAAAGGTCAGGCCAATAAATAAAAGACCCATGCCCACAAAGATCTCGCCAATCATATTGGCCTTCTGCTTTTTAGAAAATGCCATGCAGAAAGCGCCGATTCCGGCAAAAAGGGGCGCAAAAAAAGACGGCTGAAGGATAGCAAACGCATCGCCTAAGGAGTTTAACGACACCATCCATGCGGTGATCGTCGTACCGATATTGGCTCCCATAATTACGCCGACTGCCTGCGTCAGATTTAAAATACCCGCATTGACAAAGCCTACTACCATAACCGTCGTCGCAGCACTGCTGTGCAGTATCGCTGTAATCAGCGCTCCCAGCACCACGCCAAGAATACGCTTGTTTGTGACCATGCCCAAGAACTGGTTCATCTTGCTTCCGGCGGTCTTTTGCATACCGTCGCCCATGATGTTCATTCCATAAAGGAACATGCCCAATCCGCCCAGGAACTGAAATAGATTTGAAATATCGCCTATCGCCATGTTTATCCCCTTACTGTACATTTTCCAATAGATTCGGTTCTTCTGTGAGTATCCGGATAAAGACCGATTAGATTTAAGTATAGCATAAACCTGGACAGCTTTTCAACTACATTTTTACCGTTCTTTTTTGCCGTCTTTTTTCGCGGCCTTTTTACTGTTCTTTTTCCCGTTTCCTTCCAAATGCTTCTACATCCTCTTTAAACGCCGTCCATGCATCTTCATTGTCCACAAAATACTTGGGACAGCTTTTTCCCGTAACGTCATAGTGGCGGATAACGTGCTTCCGGCTGATTTTTAATTCATCGCAGAGCCAGGCGGTCAGTTTAACCAGAGAGTTATAGGTAGCCTCGGTAAATTCCCCGCTCTCATCCGGATGACAGCACTCGATGGATATGGTATCTATATTGCGGTAATTGGAGGTGTAGGCAAATTCACGCAGGGGAATACACTGGATAATTTCCCCCTCCAGTCCGATAATAAAATGCGCACTTGCGCTCTCTGCCTCCTCTCCCGGCTTCTGGTCTGCCAGCCCGTCAAAATAACTCCGGTTCTGTGCCGCGGTTTTTCCCGGATTTGCCACATAATGAACGACAATATCCCGGATAATATAGCGGGAAGTCGCCGGACGGGAATAAATATTTTCCCGGATAAAATCCTGTGTAATCCAGTCAGGAATCTCAATCTTTGCCAGATCAACCTTCGACCCGGTTTCCCGCCCCCAGCGCATCCATCCGCAGGTGACACCAGCGCCAAAAGCAAAAACCGTACACAAAAGCCCCAGGAAAAAGGCAATCCCGCCTCCCTTTTTTTTGCGTCCTCTTCCCTGCACCTGCCGGATTCCTTCCCTTGAAGCATAGGCTTCCTGTTTCCTGTATATCTCTTTATTTCGGGCATCTGCACCTGCCTTTCCCGGCTTTTTCCGGCTTCTCCTTCTCCTGCTTTCTCCGTTCATAACTCCTTCTCCTTTCCCGGCCATGCTCTCCCTTTGCTGCTGTTCACATGTTCACAGCAACCTCCCTTTCTCATACTTTTCGTTACTGTTTATATGTTCACAGCAACTACTTTTCTTCCCCATCTTATGCTTTATCTGTGCCGGGCAGACACATAAAGCTTTTTGCTGCTGTTGTTCTGCATTCACGATAACCGCTTTTCTATCAGTCTATCTCGATTTTCTTCAGATGTCAATTTTTGTCGATGATTTTTATGGATGACTGATTTTTATGGATTTTTGCCCATTACGGTGAACATGTGAACAGTAACCAAACGTTGTTCCGCTATATGTTATATTTTTTCCGTTTATTTATAAGAATATTTAATATATCTGCCGGATTGTATTACCAATAGCAATTATGATACAATTTAAGGGACAGAATATCGTACATTGGAAAATTACTATTCTTATACGGTTATTGAATAATGTAAGACTTGTTGAATTAAACATTTTTGGAGGAAAATCATCTATGGGTGGATTTTTTGGCGTAACTGCAAAAGAAAACTGTGTTATGGATTTATTTTTCGGTACAGACTATCATTCTCACCTGGGAACCCGAAGAGGCGGTATGGCTGTCTATGGCAGGCAGGGCTTTCAGAGGAGCATTCACAATATCGAAAACTCTCCTTTCCGCACCAAGTTTGAGCGGGATGTCGAAGAGCTGGAAGGATGTTCCGGCATAGGTTCTATCTCGGACAATGAGCCGCAGCCTCTGCTCATCCAGTCCCACTTAGGCAGCTATGCCATTGTTACCGTGGGAAAGATTAATAATGAAGAGGAACTGGTGCGTCAGGCTTATGAAAACGGACACATCCACTTTATGGAAATGAGCGGGGGCCGGATCAACGCCACAGAGCTGACGGCTTCCATCATTAATCAGCGCCAGAGCCTGGTGGAGGGTCTTCTCTATGCCCAGGAATGTATCGAAGGTTCCATGAGCATTCTTCTTCTGACCCCTGAAGGAATTTACGCTTCCCGTGACCGCTATGGCCGAACGCCCATCGTTATCGGCCGGAAGGAACAAGCCTTCTGCGTATCCTTTGAAAGTTTTGCCTATATTAATCTGGGCTATCATGATTACTCTGAACTTGGCCCGGGAGAAATCATTCTGGTTACTCCGGAGGGAATCCAGTCCTTGAGCAAACCCAGAAACGAAATGAAAATCTGTTCCTTCCTCTGGGCCTATTACGGCTATCCGACTTCCAGCTATGAAGGGATAAATGTAGAAGAAATGCGCTACCGCTGCGGACAGATTCTTGCCCAGCGGGATCTGGGATGTAAGGGCTGTGCGAAAAACTGCTGCCAGGAAAAAGAAATCCATCCCGATATTGTCGCCGGTGTTCCCGATTCCGGCATTGCCCATGCAATTGGTTATGCGAATGAATCCGGGATTCCCTTTGCCCGTCCGTTTATTAAATATACACCGACCTGGCCCAGGTCATTCATGCCCCAGAACCAGAGCCAGCGAAATTTAATTGCCAAAATGAAACTGATTCCCGTCGATGCACTGATTCGCGGAAAACGCCTGCTTTTAATTGATGATTCTATCGTGCGCGGAACACAGCTTCGGGAAACTACGGAATTTTTATACCAGAGCGGCGCGAAAGAAGTGCACATCCGCCCCGCCTGCCCGCCGCTGCTCTTTGGCTGTAAATATTTAAACTTCTCCCGCTCCAAATCCGAGATGGACTTAATTACCCGACAGGTAATCCGGGAGTTGGAAGGCGACTTGGTGACTGACAAACTGCTGGATGAATACGTCAATCCGGACAGCCAGAAATACCTGGATATGATTGAGGGAATACGGAAAAAACTGAATTTCACCTCCCTGAAATTCCACCGGCTGGATGATTTAATTGAATCCATCGGAATCGGAGCAGAAAAACTCTGCACTTACTGCTGGAGCGGAAAGGAATAAGACATTGATTTAGCGCGGTATTCTGCGGTTATTGTTATAGATTTTTGTTATATTTTACTAAATTTATCTCTGGAATTTTCGGTATTTTTTTAAAATTTACTACTATTCAAAACGTTTTTTTTCATGTATAATAAAAATGTTGCAGTAAAAGCAGAGGTTTTACCGCCTCTGCAGTCAGGAGATGTAGCGAAGCGGCCGTAACGCGGCGCACTCGAAATGCGTTTATCGGTTCATCCCGGTACGAGGGTTCGAATCCCTCCATCTCCGTTATATCAAATATCCACACATTGGAAAAGAGGGTACTTATGGGATTTCATCCGTTTCAGCTTATGCAGTTTCAGGAAATGCTGGAGGCTTTTCGGCAAAATCATCCCAAGTTCCCTCTTTTTCTTCAGGCTGTGGGTAAAGATGGAATAAAAGAAGGAACCATCGTGGAATTGACCGTAAAAACACCCGATGAAAAAAATTACTGCACCAACCTGCGTCTTACCGCCTCGGATGTAGAACTTCTGCAGAATCTTCTTCACCGGAATCTTTAACTTATTGAGGGAGTGCCCATTTTACTGCGCATCTCGAATTTTCTATAACTTTTCTTCTATAATCTTTAATCTTTGTGCATATTTTTTTACAAAAAATTACATTTTCCTCTTGAAATTTCGCCATATTTCGTCTATAATCATTTTATTACTTCTTATTCAGCGAATTCTCGCTGTAAGTGTCCATAAGTAGGACCGCCTTCATGTTCGTAAGGTACTGCCATATCCCATGCCTGTTGTCTAATACTTAATTCTCAGGCATAAGGCTGGTTTCTTCCAGCTTTAATATTCCAAAATAATACAATTGAATGAAAGTTATATCTGTTTTAACCCATGTAATTCGGGATTTATTCTGTACTCTTCTGTGTATTTCTGCGAAAAAGTACAATCTTCCTCTTTTTTGTGATGGGGAAAACGTTGCTGTGAACATGTGAGCAGCAACAACATTGACTAACAAATCTTTACTTAAGTGATGGAGGTTCGATTATGGATTATGAATTATTTTTACAATTAGTGACCAAAGGTTTAGAACAGCGGCTTGGCGAGGATTATATCGTCACTCTGCGCTCTATTCCCAAAAACAATGGTGTTACCCGTGACGGCATCTCGGTCTGCCATAAACATGACCAGGTTGCACCGACGATTTATTTGAATGATTTTTACCAGGAAATGAAAAACGGACGGCCCATGGAAGATATTTTTGATATGATTTATCAGCTTTATCTGGAAAATCCCGGTCTGCCCTATCTGGATTCCCGGGTTTTTGCCTCTTACCAGGACGTTAAGGATCGGATTGTCTATAAGCTGGTGAATACCCAGGCCAACCGGACAATGCTGGATTATCTCCCGCACATGCCCTTCCACGATATGTCCCTGGTTTGCTATCTTTTGATGGAACAGCGGGAACAGGGCTATGTGACGGCGCTGATTCATAAAGATCATGTGCAGACCTGGAAGATACGGGAAAAAGACTTATTTTTGGCAGCTCTGGAAAATACGCCAAAACTCCTTCCGCCCAGAATCCAGCCCATGAGCGACGTGCTTAAACAGCTTGCCAAGGAAGCACTTGGGGAAAATTATCAGGAGGAAACCTTAGATGCCCTTTTGGAGGAGGCCGATAAACAGCGCACGGAAAAACAGCCGGTTTTTCCCACCCTCTATGTTCTCTCCAATCCGGTAGGGGTAAACGGCGCTGCCTGCATGACCTATCCCCATGTCATCCGGGACTTTGCCCGGCAGCTTGACCAGGATATTCTTATTCTTCCGTCCAGTATTCATGAAGTTCTTTTAGTTGCCGACTGCAAAGATTATAATTATGAAGATATGGGACTTTTAGTTAAAGATATTAATGATACTGAGGTTTCCATCGAAGATCGCCTTTCCAATCAGATTTACTGCTATCACCGGGACACGGATCAGATTTCGATGGTTTCCCACGCCCCTGCGCTGACAGGTATTAACGGATAGGTTATTATCCGGGGAAATACATCCAGGCAGTAACTCCGGCAAAAAGAGTCCGGTAATCCGGACTCTTTCAGATGACTTTTCGTTACTGTTCATACATTCACAATAACGAATTTTTCCCAATCGCAATAACGGTTTAAAAGAAAAATCCTCCAACCTGGTAAACCAGCACGGCTCCTGTCCAGGCGACAAAAAGCTGAAAGACAACCATCCCAAGCGTCCACCGCCAGGAACCGGTTTCCCGCTTTATCGTACCGATAGCTGCCACACAGGGGGTATACAGCAGACAGAAAATCAGCAGGGCATAGGCATTTACCGCGCCAAAGCCGGCGGCTGCCAGACGGGTGCTTAAGAGTTCCATACCCTGGGCCGAATTAATATTTCCTATCCCATAGAGGACGGAAAAGCTGGAAACCACCACTTCCTTCGCCGATAAACCGGAAATCAGGGCTACGGCTATCTGCCACTGTCCCAGACCCGCAGGTGCCAGAAGGGGGGCTAAAATCCTTCCAAAGGCTGCGGCAAAGCTGTCGGAAACATCCGAAACAAAACCAACAGAGCCTGTATTCAACACAAACCATAAAAGGATCGAGGCCAGGAAAATCGTCGTTCCCGCCTTGGTCAGATAATCCTTAACCTTTTCCCATACATAGATGGCAACGGTGCGGGCGTTGGGTGTCTTATATTCAGGAAGTTCGATTAACAGCGCATTGTCCTCCGGTGAATCGGAAAGCTTATAGGCAAAAAAGGCAATCAGGATCGCCATCACCATACCGACCAGATATAAGGAGTAGGCGACCAGGAGGGCATTGTCCGGGAAAAACATCCCTGCAAAAAGCACATAAATCGGCAGACGGGCAGAACAGGACATAAAGGGCGTAATTAAAATCGTCCTCCGCCTGTCCTTTGGACTTTCTAATGCCCTGGTCGCCATCACCGCCGGGACGGTACAGCCAAACCCTAAAAGCATGGGCAAAAACGCCCGGCCGGAAAGCCCGACCATCCCCATGGTTTCATTCATCACGTAGGCCACTCTCGACATATAGCCGCTGTCCTCCAAAAAGGCCAGGGCAAGGAAGAGAATAAAGATATTGGGAAGAAAGGTAAGGATTCCCCCCACGCCGGCAATGATTCCATCGACGATCAGCGAAATCATCCAGGAAGAGGTATGTACCGTTTCCAAAAGATGCAGGACAAGCCCTGAGAATACATCCAATGCCTGCTCAAAATACCCCTTTAAGAAATCGCCCACAGTAAAAGTTAAGAAGAACACCAGGGCCATAATTCCTAAGAACACGGGAATTCCCCAGAGCGGATGGCATAAAACCTCATCGACCCTGTCTGTCCAGGCGGATTTTTCTTCCTTATTAAACAGACATTCGGCGATAACTTCCTCAATATAGTCGTATTTTTCATTAATAATCTGTTTGCTGTAATTTTTATCGGCAATTTCCCGCACATCCACGGGATGATCCTCAGCTACCACTTCGTCATATTCCAGGAGTTTAACCGCGTGCCAGCGCAGGTTTTCCATCTCCCCGTAATTCTCCCTTAAGATGGCCTCCACCCTTGCAATCTTCTTTTCCAGTTCCCGGTGGTAATGCACCACAATCCCCTGCGGCTCCTCCTCATAGTGATGGACAACGGCGTGCATCAGCACATCCAACCCCGTGCGCTTCCTGGCAGAAACCGGGACGACAGGGATATTCCCCAGCATCTCCGGCAGACGGTGAAGGTCAATCTCCATTCCCCGCTCTTCAATAATATCCATCATATTTAATGCCAGGATAACCGGCTTTTTCAGTTCCAGAAGCTGCAGGGTCAGATAAAGGTTTCTCTCCAGCGACGAGGCGTCCACGACATTGATAATCACATCCACCTCGCCGTCCTCAATACATTTCCTGGTCACCTTTTCTTCAATCGTAAAGGAACTGAGGCTGTAAATCCCCGGAAGGTCAATCACCTTAATCTGCCTTCCCTTATAATCGAGTTCCCCTTCCACGCGCTCCACCGTAACGCCGGGCCAGTTAGCTACCTTTAACTTCGCTCCGGTAAAGGCATTAAACAATGTTGTTTTTCCGCAGTTGGGATTTCCCACAAAGCCAACCCGGATCGGACGTCTGCTCTCTTCCATCATCCCCTGCCCCCTTTGCCGTCGGCAAACACCTGATGGGATGCTGCCCTTTCCTTTTCTGCCTCAATCCCTTCGGCAATCTTTCTTCCCATAGCCAGACGGGTTCCCCGAACCTTCACGATAACTGACCCGCTGCCCTTTTTATTTAATACCGTAATTTCCGTTCCCTCATTAACGCCCAGTGCCTCTAACCTTCGTCCAATGGCTTCTGCTACCAGTACACGGTGCACAAAATAAGTGCCGCCTTTCTCACATTCATTTAACTTCATTTCCGGTTTACTCCTGTTTCTGCCTGAATTATTCACCCTGTATCAGGCAGTACCATTGTACGCGCAAGACGAATAAAAGTCAATGTTTTTAGGATTACCTGTCATTCCATATCCAAAAGCATCTTCTTTATCTCAAGCATCCGGTCACGCAGCTTGGCGGCCTCCTCGAAATTTAACTCGGCTGCAGCCTGGCGCATTTTCTTGGAAAGTTCCTTGGAAAGTTTTTCCAGTTCCTTTGCATCCATGGATTCCGGATCTTTGGCAAAGGACTTATCCTTCGTATCCGCGGCCTTGGAGATGGCAATTAATTCCCGCACGGCTTTTTTAATCGTGGTCGGGGTTATCTGATGTTCTTCATTATATCTCTGCTGGATTGCGCGGCGGCGGGCGGTTTCTTCGATGGCTTTCTTCATGGAATCCGTGATGGTATCCGCATACATAATCACATGTCCGTCCACATTTCGGGCAGCGCGGCCCACGGTCTGGATCAGCGAGGTTTCGGAGCGCAGAAAGCCTTCTTTATCGGCATCTAAGATTGCCACCAGCGTAATTTCCGGGATATCCAAACCCTCACGAAGAAGGTTAATTCCCACTAACACATCAAACACATCCATCCGCATATCCCGGATAATCTCCGCACGTTCCAGGGTATCAATATCCGAGTGGAGGTATTTTACCCGGATACCCACCTCGCGCATATAGTCGGTCAAATCCTCTGCCATCCTCTTGGTCAGGGTGGTGATCAGTACCTTGTGATGGCCTTCGACCTCTTTATTCACCTCGGAAACCAAATCGTCAATCTGGCCTTCCACGGGACGGACGGAAATCTCCGGATCTAAAAGACCGGTGGGACGGATAACCTGCTCTGCCCGCAAAAACTCGTGATCGGCTTCATAGACGGACGGGGTCGCAGAAACAAACATCATCTGCGCAATCTTGCTCTCAAACTCGGTGAAATTTAACGGGCGGTTATCTAAGGCCGAGGGAAGGCGGAAGCCGTAATTAACCAGGGTCGTCTTTCTCGACCTGTCCCCGGCAAACATCCCCCGCACCTGGGGCAGGGTGATATGGGATTCATCAATAATAATCAGATAATCGTCCGGGAAATAATCCATCAGCGTAAACGGCGGCTCCCCCGGTGCCGAACCGGTTAAATGGCGGGAATAATTTTCTATCCCGGAACAAAACCCGGTTTCCCGCATCATTTCCACATCAAAATTCGTCCGCTCGGCAATCCTCTGCGCCTCTAACAGTTTATCCTCGCTTTTAAAAACTGCCACCTGTTCCTTCATCTCAGCAAGAATATTCTCCGTCGCCGCCATCATCTTATCCTTGGGCACGACATAATGCGAGGCCGGATAAATCGCCACATGGTTAAGCAGCATCTTGCTCTCACCATTTAAGGCGTCAATCTGCGTAATCCGATCGACCTCATCGCCGAAAAACTCAATCCGGTAGGCTTCATTCCCCGAATAGGCCGGGAAGATCTCCACCACATCCCCGCGCACCCGGAAGGTTCCGCGGTGGAAATCCATATCATTTCTGGTGTACTGGATATCCACCAGCTTTTCAATCATCTCGTCGCGATCTTTAACCATACCGGGACGCAGGGAAATAACCATGTTCTGGTAATCAATCGGACTTCCCAGACCGTAAATACAGGAAACCGACGCCACGATAATCACGTCCTGCCGCTCCGAAAGCGCCGCCGTGGCGGAATGGCGCAGCTTGTCGATCTCGTCATTGATAGCGGAATCCTTCTCGATATAAGTATCCGTGGACGGGACGTAGGCTTCGGGTTGGTAGTAGTCGTAATAGGACACAAAATATTCTACCGCATTCTCCGGGAAATATTCCTTGAACTCGCCGTACAACTGGGCAGCAAGGGTTTTATTGTGCGCTATGACTAAAGTGGGCTTCTGCAGCCGCTCAATCACATTTGCCATGGTAAAGGTCTTGCCGGAACCCGTAACCCCCAGTAAAGTCTGGAATTGATTGCCTTCTTTAAATCCGTTGACCAGGGTTTCAATGGCCTGGGGCTGGTCGCCGGTAGGCTGATATTCTGAGTGAAGTTTAAAATGTTTTTGTTCACTTTGCACAAAAGCCACCTCCAAAATCTATAGTAAAAAAGTTCGATATTTCGCCAGAAATTCGTCGAAGCACATATTCCGTTTTCTAAAAAATGTTCCTTCGACGAATTTTGGTTACTAAACTCCATTTTCCGGACGGTATGAAAACAATAAACTATCACGGACAAATCGAGAAGTAAAACTGAGATTGATTATAACATACGGCCCCTCATTTGTCTATATTAGAGCAAACGTTTGTTCTTTCTTATTCTCTTATTGTTGCTGTTCACACGTTCACAGCAACGGGCAAAAATCTATGAAAATTGCCTTCGTCGATGGGATTTTTGCTCACTGGCCCAGTTTAACCTACGGTCAGCGCAGCAGGTGCGCAGACCTATGTGAACAGTAACGCAGTTCCTTCTTCGTCATACTCTCCTTCCTGCCGCCGCAGACCCATCAGTACATTGAAGAGTACCTGCATATGTATCGGTGTATTTTTACTTGCCTCCAAAAGCAATAGAATCTGCTCCATATTTAAAGTTTTTGCCACATCAACATTTCTCATGGCTGACACGCCAGCTTTGCCTTATATTTGTTCGTTTAAAGTATGGGGATGGGACAGACCATGCGCGTGAAATAAATGCTTCATAACATAAATATCCGCCGCACCAGGTCAAATGCGACGGATATCTGTAAATTTATTTTAGATAGTTTACTTAATTTCATTCTCGTTACAATGGCAAAACGGGCAGTGCGTTATTCTGCATTACTGCCTGATAAATTTGAATTTATCGACGATAATCTGCTTCTAATGGTGCAAACACATTTGGATTTTTAAACACCCAATCAACTGCAAATTGGCACAGCGCCTCGGACCAATTTTCGCTGCACACGCCCTGTTTGCCACATTTCATCAACGTACCTGTAATTCTTTTTGCTGCTTTCAAATCATAGGGATATTGCGTTTTATCTATAAGTTCTGCATATTTTAACCACAAAGTTTCATTGTGTCCATCAGTCATTTGATATCACTCTGCATATCTTTTCCATCAAGGCAACACAAAGTATCCCAAAACTTTTCCGCTCTTTTTCTGTTCCTCTTTTTTATTTCATCCTCCATACTTCGGAAGAGAAATTTTATTTTTTTCAAAAACTATTGACATTTTCTTCAAAATGTGCGGGCGCATCTGGTCTGCCGGACGTACCAGAAGGGAATCCTGTCCGAGCAGCGTTTTGTGAAGCTGACGGCGGCAATGGAGCGGGAACAGGAGGAATCCAACTTTTTAAAATTCCTCCTGTGCATTGGAGCTGTTTTTTTGCAGCTTCTTTTGGATTTAACCGTGAATACACAATAATTTTGCA
>CAMNRM010000048.1 GCA_946553025.1 uncultured Clostridium sp. | reverse complement strand
TAATCGAGGATGTTTTAGTTCCCCTTGGTCTTCTGCCAAAAACCGGAGATGGTTCCATTAGTTATGCACCGTTATTAGCATTAATGGCTGCAAGTGGACTGTTGATTTTTGGACTGATCTGGCGCAGGGTAAGGAAGGCGCGGGCATAAAGAAAATTTTGCAGTTAATAATGGATACTGCCAGTAACAAATTTTGTTATTGGCAGTATTTTTATTGGAGCGTTTCAGAGTCTGATATTATATAAACGCTGTATGCAATTAATTGTTTTGCTGTTTTTATCATCAGAGCAGTACCTTTAAATAGTATCGAAGTATTTTTTCTACATGGAATAGAGATGCATATTGCATAAGTGTACGTAGCTTCTTGGTTTTTTGTTTAGTATATTGTTTTAAGGCATCTTGAAGTACTTGTATTTCTATATTTCTTCGGCTGCGTAGAAGATCACAGATTGTACGTTCCATATCATAAACAGGAACAAGGTGACCAAAAGGTGTTTGTGCAGTAAACATGCCTATTTCATGTAGCTCCTTTTTTACCGTATAAACCTGAAATCCATCCTTTTGCAGACGCGAAGGATTATAGCCGGTCTTTAGTGTTATAGAATATTTTATAGGTTCTTGATCGGTTAAATTATGGAAAAACAGGGCGGTTTCATGGGAAAATATGGCCTGACTGCAGCGAAGATGCAGTAAATACAAAGTATCCAACCAGGCATCTGGTGAAATATAAATGCCATTTGCAACCTGTTCCAATCCTTTTTCTTTTACATAGGCATAAAAAGACGGTTTATTAATTCCAGCTTTGACAACCTGAAATGTCTGGATTATACCGTTTTGCTCTTTTATTAGTTCGTCAAGTAGTTTCATTTGATCCATGGCATGATTATTCCTTTCGTGCTAATATTATAAACGAAATTAGTATGAAAGTAAAGAATAAAACGAAACATTATCCTAATTTTGCTTGAAGGATAGTATTGAAAATCTTAAAAAAACCTGAAAAAAATAAAAAAGTTGGATATTTTTCCGGAGATGAAATGCTTTTTGATGTTAATCCCCAGGGAAAAACGATGCAGTTAATTTATTTTTTGCTGAAATCCGGTGCAGGAAAGGCAGATGAAAAACTGGTGATTTCCCGGCTGGAAGAGAACTGGAAGAAATCCGGAGGCCGGGCAAGGGTGATGTTTTCTATGGATAAGGTGGGTGGAAGGAGCGCATTAAATCGCAGGCCGTGTTGTCTGTGTTAGAAGGAGATTACAGAGTGGAGGATTAAATGAACAGGAAAGAAACGTTCGTTGTGCATATTATCAGTCAGGAAAATACGACCTGGCAGGGACAGGTGAGCTGGCTGGAACAAAAAGAAACCATCAGTTTCCGAAGTTTTCTGGAATTGGTAAAACTCATGGATCATGTCATTATGGAAGGCGAGGCAGCGGGCTGAAACGGTCGATAAGGATGCTGTGACAGGAAGACAGTGACAGAAAAGCAATGACAGGAAAACAGTGATGGGAAAGCAGTGACAAAAGTATATGACTGTAAATAAGTTATAAGAAAGGAGAACTATATGAGTAAAATATATCAGTTTCAAGATTTAAAGGTTGGTATGGATGTGCGGGCGGAAGAATTATCGAATATATATGATACATTTATTGTTTTGGATAACGCTAAAACAATTGGAGATAATGGAAACTATTCTACGGAAGGAAAAATAATGTTTATAGGAAGAAGTTTAGATGAATCTTATGATAAAATAAATAAAAAAGGAAAAAGTCTATCAGTAATATTCAATAGTTCTCTGGATATGGAAGGGGATGTTGAGTATGACGAATAGTTATCTAAAATGCGTTCTAAGAGATAATGTGTTTTGGAGTTTTGATGAAATGTATGTATAAATATGCATTTGGAAATTTGACAAAAGAATAAGGATACAGTCAATTAAATTTACACCCCCTGCTTCCTGATATACACTAAAAGCAGGGGGTTGTTATTTACAGGTTTTCACCCTAATATTTACTTTTCGGAACTATTTACTTCTCAAAACGATTTACTTCCCGGAACTAACCGGCGTATCTACAATGCTTCCGTTATAGTACAATGCCTTCGTTGCCGGATCTTTGCTGAACTTAGACATGGTTTCCCAGGCGAAGGTACATTCGGTGGGAACGGTAGCGTGGCTTAATCCCTGGACTTCAAGCCCGGTAAACATCGGAACGCCGCCGGCGGTTTTTAAGATGTATTTATTAAATGTTCCTTCGCTTTCCGTGCACACAGACTTTCCGCCTTCGGTTTCCTGCATAAAGGTGAAATCGCTCCATGCGCTGCGGCCTGCACTGTCTTTTAATCCGCCGTAGCGGGCATTATAGGCAGTAAACATCTTCTGGGCGTCTTCGGTGCTTAATGCGCCTTTGATGGTGCTGTCCTTCTGTCCCATCATAACAACCATGGCTACGTCGCTGCTGGTGTCGGCATCTTCTCCGGCGTCAACCCAGGAAGACGGAGCGGAGGCGGCGAAGTACTGCGGGCGGTATTTGGCAACGGCATGGGCAAATTTTCCGCCTGCGGACTGACCGGAAGCATAGACTCTGGACATATCCAGGTTTCCGGCGTAAGGTGATGTGTTAAACAGCCATAAATAAATATCATCAATCATCAGCAAATCGTTAGGAATAATTTCCGTCGCATTTTCCGGACGCCAGTTGGTGCAGTACTGGTATACGTCAACGCCGTTGCGGTCAAAGTTGCCGAAGTTGCCCTGATGGCGGACATGGCCGGAGGGGCTGACGATGATAAAGCCTTCTTTATCGGCAACGGAGTCCCAGCCGGTACGCTGCGGTACTTCATCGCCGTAGCCGTTTGAACCCATGAACAGGAATAAGGTTTCTACCTTTTCTCCACGGTTCATCCGCTCTTTTGCGCTGTCCGGTACATAGAGCCACCATTCGCGGTTGTACCATTCGCCGTCCCATGCGGTATGGATATCGCCGCCGTAGGTGCAGCGGCCCAGTGCGCTCATTGAAGTATAGTATTCGTAGTTGTTATTGGCATAGTCATAGACATCTTCATAGGCACGCAGTTCGGTGTTCAGATAACCGGGATAGCGGCGCACGGTTTCAAAGATATCAAAAAGGTTCTGGGCATAGGCTTCGTTCATGCAGGCCGAAACCGGGGCTGCCTGGTAGTAAACTCCGGCTACCGGTTCGCTGTCGGGATAGCGGGTATCGGCAGTTTCATCCGGGGCATAGTAGATAAAGCCGTCTTTGGCGGAAGCGGTTTCCACGGTTTTATTTGCATCTTTAAAATATTCAACTAATGCGTCGGTCTGTGCATTTACGGCTTCGGTGACAAGGCCGAAGGGTACAGATACCTGGCTGGTCATCACGCCTTCTTCGGCAGAAGGCTTCTGCTGCATCTGGGCAATTAATTCCGCGCCCTGGCCGGTAGAGCCGATAGAGAAGGCACCTGCAAGCTTTGTGGGATTCTGCATCGTATATTTGGTCATATAGTCGGCGGCGTCGCCATAGCCCACACCGTAGAAGCAGTAGGATACCGTCTGGATGCCCGGGCGCTGTCCGGCTGTGTCTATGGCCTTTGCAATATAGGTCATGACTTCTTTTTCACCTTCCCAGTTTCCCCAGGACAGGGTATTTCCGGCTGCGTCTTTTACTCTCTGCGGCATAAGGAGGTAAACGGTGATTTTTTCTTTGTCGGCAACGGTTTTCCATCCGCTGTCTTCCATAAACTGATAAGGGTCGGTATTGCCGGGAACCATCAGGTACAGGGTTGGCTGGCTGTAGCGGGAGTTTTCGGGGATGTACATCCGAAGATCCCGGTTGACTACATCGTCATAACTCATGCTGATATCAAAGTAGCCGGAATAGACAACCTGGTAATAATCCGTGAAAAATCCGTTCGCATCTTTTAATGCGTTGTGGAAGGGAAGCTGCGCGGCGGATTCGGGGCCGGTAGCCGGGATGGTTAAAAGAGCGCCTCCGGCTTCGGTGATAGCTGCATTGGCCTGGATGGTTAAGGATGCGGGCAGAACAGGAGCTGCACTGAATGCCGCAGCAGCAGCCAGCACAACCGCTATTTTTTTGGCGCTCTTTTTGGTTATTTTACGTGTCATCGTAGATACCTCCTTTAAAATTTTATGCAAAATGTTCTATGGACAGTGTAGCACAGCAAAAAAGAAAAGTAAAATTGCATTATTTTAGAGGTGCTCTTAATTTTTTTTATTGGAAAATCGTGAAAATTATGGCAAAAGCAGGATTTGATAGAAGTTCGATTGAAAAAGTCCTTTACATTTTCGCGGTTGCAGGCGTATAATAAAGACAGCAAACTTTTCCAAATGATTCTCTATCTGAAAGAAATCCCCATGACAAAGTGTAAGAAATTGAATTTGAGATTGAATTGCGATTAAAATTGAGATTGGATACAGCATATAGGCTGTAAATGCTTAAACAGACAAGGAGTAAATATGCGTGAAAAATTAAATACACTTCCGTTAAGTGAGTTAAAAGAATTGGCAAAAGCCCAGAAATTAAAGGGCTTCAGCACCCTGCGAAAAGCAGAACTGATTGATTTATTGTGCCAGATTGCAGAACAGCAGGAAAACGCATCCGAAAAACTGCCGGAAGGTTTATCAGGTCAGGAAGCTGCAAAAAAGAGCGACGAAGCTAAAGTTGTGCAGACAGCAGCAGAAGATAAGCCTGACGAAGAAAATCAGTCCCGGAAAAATATGGAGCAGGAAAACGCAGAGCCGCCAAAAAGATTCCCGCAAAATATAGAAGAAGAAAAACCCGAACAGCAGAGGGCAGAACGACAGAGAACGGATGGGCAGAGGATGGAAGCACAGCAGACAGAGATGCGCAGAGAAACCGGAAAAGAGAATTTCCGCAATGACCGAAATACGGACAGAAACGACGGGGGACGCATGAACCGGAACCGGCAGGACGGAAAAGGCAGAAGAGTAGTTACCCGCTATGAAAACCAGAATAATTACCAGAACCGCGGCCGCGGCCAGGATAACAGCCGTAACCAGGACTACGCAAGAAACCAGGATAATCGTAACCAGGACTATGCAAGAAACCAGGACAATTCCCGTAGCCAGGATTATTCGAGAAATCAGGATAATGGCCGCAGTCAGGACTATGCAAGAAACCAGGACAATGGCCGCAGCCAGGACTATACAAGAAATCAGGATAATGGCCGCAATCAGGACAATCGCAGCCAGGACTATACAAGAAATCAGGACAATTCCCGCAGCCAGGACTATACGAGAAATCAGGACAATGGCCGCAGTCAGGATTATTCGAGAAATCAGGACAATGGCCGCAATCAGGACAATCGCAGTCAGGACTATACAAGAAATCAGGATAATTCCCGCAGCCAGGATAATTTAAGAAATCAGGACAGCGGTTCCGGTCAGGATAATGGCCGCAATCAGGATGGGACGGCAAATTCGGGCGGCAGGGGGCAGGATTATGCGCACGGTCAGGATATCCGTCCGGTGGATATTAATCAGGAAGAAATCTTAGACTTAGACAGCGGCATGGAGGCTAATGGTATCCTGGAAGTTATGCCGGATGGTTTTGGCTTTATTCGATGTGAAAATTTCCTTCCCGGGGATAATGATGTCTATGTGGCACCGTCCCAGATCCGCCGCTTTAATATGAAAACCGGGGATATTATCCGGGGAAACCGCAGGGTGAAGACGGCAGCGGAAAAGTTTGCAGCATTGCTTTATGTGACCAGCATTAACGGCTATCCCGCGGGGGTTGCGGAGAAACGGCCGAATTTTGAGGATTTAACGCCCATTTTCCCTGATGAGCGGATTCATATGGAAACTTCCGGGAGGAGTACGATGGCTATGCGGGTGCTGGATTTGATGGCACCTATCGGAAAAGGCCAGAGAGGTATGATTGTTTCTCCGCCGAAAGCAGGAAAGACTACATTATTAAAGCAGGTTGCCAAGGCGATTACGGCAAACCAGCCGGATATGCATCTGATTATTCTTTTGATTGACGAGCGTCCGGAGGAAGTTACCGATATTAAGGAAGCGATTGTGGGCAGCAATGTGGAGGTGATTTATTCGACCTTTGACGAACTTCCCGAGCGCCACAAGCGGGTTTCGGAGATGGTGATTGAGCGGGCAAGAAGACTGGTGGAACACGGGCGGGATGTGACGATTCTTTTGGACAGCATTACCCGTCTGGCAAGGGCTTATAATCTGGTTGTGCCGCCCAGCGGACGTACCCTTTCCGGAGGTCTTGACCCGGCAGCCCTGCACATGCCCAAGAGGTTTTTCGGTGCGGCCCGGAATATGCGCGAGGGCGGAAGTCTGACGATTTTGGCTACGGCGCTGATTGATACCGGAAGCCGCATGGATGATGTGATTTACGAGGAATTTAAAGGAACCGGAAATATGGAACTGGTGCTGGATCGGAAGCTTTCCGAGCGCCGGATTTTCCCTGCGATTGATATTTTAAAGTCCGGAACCCGAAGGGATGACCTGCTTTTAAGCCGTGAGGAATCGGAAGCGATGGAGATTATCCGCAGGGCGACGAATGCGATGAAGCCGGAAGAGTCCGTGGAAAAGCTGATGGATTTATTTGCCAAAACACGCAATAATCAGGAACTGGTTGCGGAAATCCGGCGAAGAAGATATCTGTAAACGAATGCATCAATTTCATCAAAAGCAAGTTTATCAGCAAGTTTATCACAAAGTTATCCCATAAAACCGTTGCATTTTACAAATCTCTATGGTATACTTGTTAGGCTGTTGTAGAAATACAGAGATTGATGCGGTCGGAAACCGCAAATAATAAGAGCGAGGTGAAAATCATGAGAGAGGGAATCCATCCAACTTACTATCAGGCAAAAGTTGTTTGCAACTGCGGAAATGAGTTCGTAACCGGTTCGACAAAGAGCGATATTCACGTAGAAGTCTGCTCCAAGTGCCATTCATTCTATACCGGACAGCAGAAGACCGCTGCAGCCCGCGGACGTATTGATAAGTTTAACCGTAAGTATGGCATTAATGCAAATTAGGGAAATTAGGATAGGGATTGTAGATAAAGCGTGCTCTTTTACGTGTGCAGCGTAGGGAAGAGGACGCTTTTTTTCCTTGAAGGAGGAAGAAGATGAAGTATTCGGGAATTGGCGGGCAGGCGGTTATTGAAGGGATTATGATGAAGAATAAAGATGAATATGCCACGGCTGTCCGCAAGCCAAACGGTGAGATTGAAGTAGAAAAGGAAACCTATGTCAGCCTGACGGAGCGGGTGAAGCTGTTTTCCCTTCCTTTTGTGCGGGGGGTATTCAGCTTTGCCGATTCGATGATTCTGGGCATGAAGACGCTTACCTGGTCGGCAAGCTTTTTTGAAGATGATGAGGATGTGCAGCCCGGCAAGTTTGAACTGTGGCTGGATAAGGTTTTTGGGGAAAAGC
The DNA here is from genome assembly GCA_946553025.1 of uncultured Clostridium sp. GTDB lineage: Bacteria > Bacillota > Clostridia > Lachnospirales > Lachnospiraceae > Caccovicinus. Next base: position 33,221 of record CAMNRM010000048.1, on the reverse strand, counting down.
TGGAAGGCGTGCTGATGAGCCTGGTTATGGTTTTTTCGGTGGTTATGGCTATCGGGATTTTTATGGTGCTGCCTCTGGTGATTGCCGGTGTTTTCCGGAAGGTGATTACCTCGGAAACGGTGATGGCTGTGATTGAGGGAATTATCCGTATTGCCATTTTTATTACGTATATCAAACTGGTTTCCCGCATGGAAGATATCCGCCGAACCTTTATGTATCACGGCGCGGAGCATAAATGCATCAACTGCATCGAGCACGGCATGGAACTTACCGTGGACAATGTGCGCAAAAGTTCCAAGCAGCATAAGCGCTGCGGTACAAGCTTTCTTTTAATTGTTATGGTGATCAGCATTTTGTTTTTTATGGTTGTCCGGGTCGATACGCTGTGGCTTAGGATTCTCAGCCGGATTGTGCTGGTGCCGGTGATTGCGGGGGTATCTTATGAATTTCTGCGCCTTGCCGGAAGGAGCGACGCTAAGATTGTCGATATCTTAAGCCGCCCCGGTCTGTGGATGCAGAATTTAACTACGAAAGAACCCGACGATAAGATGATTGAGGTAGCCATCCGCGCCGTGGAAACGGTGTTTGATTGGAGAGCGTATCTGGCGGAGAATTTTCCCGAGGGGCAGCAGGGATGAAACAGACATTGCAGACACTTTTAACGTATGGCCGGGAGCAGCTAAAGCGCAAGGGGAGTCCGGAACCGGAGCTTGATGCCAAATATCTTTTATTAGAAGCATTCCGCACGGATATGGTGCATTTTCTGATGAACCGAAGCCGGGAGCTTCCCCAAAATCCGGAGATTGAAGAGATGACTGCCCGTTACCGCGGGATGATTGCCCAGCGGGGAAAGCGGATTCCGCTGCAGCAGATCTTAGGGACACAGGAGTTTATGGGATTTACCTTTTACGTCAACCGCCATGTACTGATTCCCCGCCAGGATACGGAAACCTTAGTTGAACTGGTGCTGAAAGAGCATCCGGGAAATAATGAGGCGGTGCTTGATCTCTGCACCGGTTCCGGCTGCATCGCTCTCAGTCTGGCGCTTATGGGAAAATATGGAAAAATTCATGCGATAGATTTATCAAAAGAAGCATTAAAAGTCGCTGAAAAAAATAAGAAGCAGTTATTATTGGGGGAAATGCAGGAAAAGGTGGAGTTTCTGGAAGGGGATTTGTTTGCCGCATTGGGAAGGAACGATCTCCAGGAAGATGATGTGCCGGCTGTATCGGAAAACGCGAAATTACATGAAACAAGATACGATCTTTTCGTGTCCAATCCGCCCTACATTCCCACGGATGTTATTGAAGGCTTAGAACCCGAAGTGCGTGATTATGAACCGAGGATGGCATTAGACGGGAGCGAAGACGGTCTGGTGTTTTACCGGAGGATCGCGGCGGAGGGCAGGCCGTACCTGAAGGATGGGGCGTCGGTATACCTGGAAATCGGTTATGACCAGGGGGAGGCCGTGAAAGAAATCTTAGAGGAAGCCGGATTTTCCGATGTCCGTATCGTGAAAGACGCCGCCGGAAAGGATCGTGTGGCAGCGGCGGTTTGGAAGAAGTAAACTGTGCACAGATTGGAGGAAATTATGTTTGACCGTTTAGATGATATTCTTATTCATTTTGAAGAGTTAATGCAGGAACTGGCAAGCCCGGGCGTGACGGACGATCCCAAGCGTTTTCAGCGGCTGATGAAGGAGCAGGCGGATCTGACCCCTCTGGTAGAAACCTATAAAGCCTATAAGGACGCCAGACAGACCGTAGAGGACAGCTTACAGATCCTTGAAGAAGAAAATGACGAGGAAATGCGTGAACTTGCCAAGGAGGAACTTTCCGACGCAAAGAAACGCATCGAGGAGCTGGAACATGAACTGAAGCTTTTACTTCTGCCCAAAGACCCGAATGACGAAAAAAATATTATTCTGGAAATCCGTGCCGGGGCGGGAGGAGAGGAGGCAGCATTATTTGCCGCCGAACTTTACCGGATGTATGTCAACTATGCCGACAGCCAGCGCTGGAAGGTGGAACTGGTCAGTGTCAATGAGAGCGGGATCGGCGGTTTTAAAGAAGTGGTTGCAATGATTATCGGTAAAGGTGCATACTCGAAGATGAAGTATGAAAGCGGCGTGCACCGTGTACAGCGCGTTCCGGAAACGGAGTCCGGCGGAAGGATTCATACGTCTACGGCAACCGTGGCGGTTATGCCGGAGGCAGAGGAGTTTGATGTGGTTATTGACGATAAGGATATCCGCATTGATGTTATGCGGGCTTCGGGAAACGGCGGCCAGTGTGTAAATACGACGGATTCCGCCGTGCGCCTCACCCATATTCCCACGGGAATCGTTATCTACAGCCAGACCGAGAAATCCCAGCTGCAGAATAAGGAAAAGGCTTTCCGCCTTCTGCGCTCAAAGCTTTACGATATGGAACTGGAAAAGCGGCAGAATGCAGAGGCCGACGAGCGCCGCAGCCAGATTGGCACGGGCGATCGTTCGGAAAAGATCCGCACCTATAATTTCCCCCAGGGACGTGTGACGGATCATCGGATTAAGCTTACTTTATATAAAATTGATTCCATTATGAACGGGGATATCCAGGAACTTCTGGACGGGTTAATTACTGCCGATCAGGCAAAGCGTTTAAGCCGGTTAGAGGAGCAAAACTAAGATAAAATGGATAAAAAGATATATACCACGGGAGAATTTGCAAAAAAAGCAGGGGTATCGGTGCGGACGATACGTTATTATGATAAACAGGGGATCTTAAAACCGTCCCATTTGAGTGAATCCGGCTATCGTCTGTACACGGACGGGGATTTTGCAAAGCTGCAGAAAATCCTGACCCTGAAGTATCTGGGCTTTTCCTTAGACGAGATACAGGAAATTTCCATGAATGATACCGATAAGGACTATGTCCGCCGTTCTCTTAATCTGCAGCTTGACCTGGTGCAGAAAAAGATTGAAAACCTGCTGGTGGTGGAGCGGGCATTAACGGAAACTTCCCAGATGATTGGGCGGACGGATGAAGTGGACTGGAAGATGATTCTCCGCTTAATTCATCTGACGGATATGGAAAAAAGCCTGGCTGAACAGTACCGGACGGGGGCGAATACCAGCGTCCGCATCAGTCTGCACCGAAAGTACGGGCAGAATACCGAGGGCTGGTTTACCTGGCTCTACCGTCAGCTTGCCCTGAAACAGGATATGCGGGTGCTGGAATTAGGAGCCGGAAACGGGGAACTGTGGAAGGAAAATTTAAACATGCTTCCCAAAGAGGTACAGATTATTCTTTCGGATATTTCTGCCGGGATGATGCAGGATGCAAGAAATCTTTTGGAGGGCGACGGCGGTTTGCGAAAACCCGTATTTTCCTACGAGGTGTTTGACGCGCATCAGATTCCCTTTGCCGATGCCTTATTTCACCGGGTAACGGCAAATCATGTGCTGTTTTATCTGCGCGATCTGTCGCTGGCACTTTCGGAAGTGCGGCGTGTGCTTTGTCCGGAGGGAATCTTTATCTGCAGTACCTACGGAAGCCGCCATATGCAGGAAATTTCTGCCCTGGCTAAAGAATTTGACGAGAGAATCTGCCTGTCCGAGATGCCGTTAAGCGATGTTTTCGGACTGGAAAACGGAGAGTCGATCTTAAATCCGTATTTTAAACAGGTTGAACTTGTGCGCTACCAGGATGAACTTTTGGTTAATCAGGCACAGCCGATGATCGACTATATTTTATCCTGTCATGGGAACCAGAGAGAGTATCTGCAGGGGAGATACGATGAATTTAAGGAATTTATCCAGAAAAAACTGGAAAAGAAAAAAGAATTCCATATTACAAAGGATGCGGGGGTATTCCGATGCAGATGAGCAGCAAAGTAAAAGGAGAGCAGCTAAAGAAACGGGCATTCACCCAAAATCTTTAGCTGCCGTAGACTGTTTTCACCTGGCCGAAATAAGAACGCGACGTGTTTTCGCGGATGATTTTCCAGGTTTCGGACGTTGGAGTCCAGGTAAAGAATCCGCGGCCCGCTGCAATAAGAAAACAGCCTGAGTGGAGTTTGTACTGAACGGATAACGAATATCCATCCATGCAGATTGCTTTATTATTATAAAGCAAGTTGACTGAAAATACCAGACAAGATAATGCCAATGTCAAAAATAACCTTTATAAAGGCTATTTTTGGCATTTCTTTTATTTTTTGAAAGAATTCCCCTTGACACTTACCTTACGTCATCCCTTATGATAGAACCAGAATGAAACAAGTAGAAGGTTTGCGAGAAGGTTTGCGTTTGAATGCAGGAAGGAGAAAACATGAAAGGAATTATTTTAGCCGGAGGAAGCGGAACAAGGCTGTATCCATTGACCAAGGTAACATCCAAGCAGCTTCTGCCGATTTATGACAAGCCGATGATTTATTATCCGCTTTCCGTGTTAATGAATGCAGGAATCCAGGATATTTTAATTATCTCCACACCGGATGACACGCCGAGGTTTGAGGCGCTTTTAGGTGACGGAAGCCCGTTCGGCATCCGCTTATCCTATGCCGTGCAGCCAAGCCCGGACGGTCTGGCGCAGGCGTTTATTATCGGTGAGGAATTTATAGGAAATGATTCGGTTGCCATGATTTTGGGAGATAATATCTTCCATGGACACGGCTTAAAGAAGCGTCTGCGGGCGGCGGCAAAGAAAAAATCCGGGGCTACCGTATTCGGCTACTACGTGGATGACCCGGAGCGGTTTGGCATTGTGGAGTTTGATAAGGAAGGAAAGGCGGTTTCCATCGAAGAAAAGCCGGCAAAGCCCAAGTCAAATTATTGCGTGACCGGGCTGTATTTCTATGATAACCGGGTGGTGGAGTACGCAAAGAACTTAAAGCCGTCGGCAAGAGGGGAACTGGAGATCACCGATTTAAACCGGATTTATCTGGAAAATGACGAGCTGGATGTGATGGTTCTGGGGCAGGGCTTTACCTGGCTGGACACGGGAACCCATGAATCTCTGGTGGATGCGACGAATTTTGTCAAGACCGTGGAGCAGCACCAGCACAGGAAGATTGCCTGCCTGGAGGAAATCGGCTATATGAACGGGTGGATTTCCAGGGAAAAGGTGATGGAAACTTATGAAATTCTGAAAAAGAACCAGTATGGAAAATATTTAAAGGATGTACTTGACGGGAAATATGTGGATAATTTGCATGAAACATTTGAATTTGAAGGATAAAGAGGATTTTTTTAAGCCTTTGAAGATGAAGGATAAGGAGGGTTTTTTAAGGATATGAAGATTATTGTTACCGGCGGGGCCGGATTTATCGGAAGCAATTTTGTGCAGTACATGGTGAATACCTATCCAGAGGATGAAATTATTAATCTGGATCTCCTGACCTATGCAGGAAATCTGGAAAATTTAAAGCCGGTGGAAGATAAGGCAAACTATCGTTTTATCCGGGGTGACATTGCCGATCGGGAGTTTATCTTCTCGTTATTTGAACAGGAAAAGCCGGATATGGTGGTAAATTTTGCCGCAGAGAGCCATGTCGATCGCTCGATCACGGACCCGGAGATTTTTGTCCGCACCAATGTGATGGGAACGACAACGCTTTTAGACGCCTGCAATAAGTTTGGAATTAAGCGGATGCACCAGGTTTCCACTGATGAAGTCTACGGGGATCTCCCGCTTGACCGACCGGATTTATTCTTTACCGAAACCACGCCGCTGCACACCTCCAGCCCGTATTCTTCAGCGAAAGCAAGCGCCGATTTATTCGTCCTGGCCTATCATCGGACCTATGGACTTCCTGTAACCGTTTCGCGGTGCTCGAATAACTACGGCCCCTATCATTTCCCGGAGAAGCTTATTCCCCTGATTATCAGCCGCGCCCTGGCCGATGAGGAACTTCCTGTGTATGGAACCGGAGAAAATGTACGCGACTGGCTGCACGTATCCGATCACTGCAAGGCGATTGACTTAATTATCCGAAACGGAAGAGAGGGCGAGGTTTACAATATCGGCGGACACAATGAGAGGACAAACCTGGAGGTCGTAAAAACCATTCTTCGGGCCTTAGACAAGCCGGAATCGCTGATCCGCTTTGTGAAAGACCGCCCCGGACACGACCGCCGATACGCCATTGACCCGACCAAACTGGAAACCGAACTTGGCTGGAAGCCCCAGTATAATTTCGACACCGGAATCCAGCAGACCATCCAGTGGTATCTTGACAACCAGGAATGGTGGAAGAATATCTTAAGCGGCGAATACAGCAGGTACTTTGATAAAATGTACGGAAATCGTCTGTAGGCCGCAGGATGTTTTAATATAAAAAGACAGAAAGGAATGTTGCTGTGAACCTATGAACAGTAACAAAGGAATATCAAAATGAAACTTTTAGTGACCGGTGTTAAAGGACAGTTGGGTCATGATGTGGTAAAAGAATGTGAAAAGCGCGGGATTACGGCAATCGGTGTGGATATTGAGGAAATGGACATCACCGATGCAGGGGCTTGCGAGAAAGTAATTAAAGAAGCAAAGGTTGACGCCGTAATTCACTGTGCCGCCTATACCGCTGTCGATGCAGCAGAAGATAATGTAGAACTCTGCTGGAAAATCAATGCGGGGGGAACAGAAAACATCGTAAAAGTCTGCCGTGAACTCAACATAAAAATGATGTATTTCAGCACAGACTATGTGTTTAACGGAAAGGGCGATCGCCCCTGGAAAACCGACGACGAGCGCAGCCCGTTAAACGTCTATGGTCAGACCAAATACGAAGGCGAACTTGCCGTGGAAAATTCCCTGGAAAAGTATTTCATCCTCCGCATTGCCTGGGTTTTCGGCGTAAACGGAAAAAACTTTATCAAGACAATGCTCCGCTTAGGCAAAGAAAAAGGCGCAGTCAGTGTCGTCGATGATCAGATTGGGTCACCAACGTATACTGCCGATTTGGCTGTCCTGGTCGTCGATATGATTCAAACCGACAAATACGGCATCTATCATGCAACCAACGAAGGACTGTGCAGCTGGTATGAATTTGCCTGCCAGATTTTTAACGAGGCAAAAATGGATGTCAAGGTTACGCCGGTAAGCAGCGATGCCTTCCCCGCAAAAGCCAAGCGCCCCTCCAACAGCCGAATGGATAAGAGCAAACTGACCGAAAACGGTTTTTCCCTGCTTCCTGGCTGGCAGGATGCACTTAAGCGCTATCTGAAAGAAATCCTGGTCTAAAACAAAGTAAAAAAATAAAATGAAAAATAACTCTTCCTTAATGGGATGCCTGGAATATCATCCATTTCCCATAAAGAAAGAGTTATTTTTATAAATGTTAGTTATCTACTTTTTTGATAAACTGCTTTTAACTTGCCGCAATTATTTCTTCGCCGCCTCAATTACCACATTCAAATATCCGGCAGTATCAGCTAAAGTTGCACCGGAGATAGCATCAACCGGATTTTCTCCGCCGGCAAGATCGGCTGCATCCTTGATATTCATTCCATTAATATGATTCTGAATCGCGTCATAGTTGGCATCGATAGCAATGGTAGATCCGCCTTTCTCTGCCATGTTCTTGCTGTAATAGTCTGTGTTGACACGCTTAGAGCAAAGAACCTTTCCTTCTGCATAACCTTCTGCGAAATCCGTATCGCTGTTCGGTACGCCGGTTACATCCGCGCTGCTGTCAATAAACTGGAACTCATCAATATAGCTTAATACAATCGTGTCGCCATCCGTTAATGCAGCTGCGGTGGTAAAGCACTTGGTTCCATGCGCTGCGCCGTTGATAACGTTCAGCTTTAATGCACTGGAATCCCCGGTAAATTCCACAGCCTGCGTATTCTTTGCTGCCTTTGCAGCCTCGGCAATGGCATTCAGATAGCCTGCAGTATCCACAAGGGTAGCACCGGAAACCGCATCGACAGCGCCGTCGCCTTCAGCTGTCTTTGTCAGTTCGTCAATCGTCTTTCCTACAGCAAAACTCTGAATTGCATCAAAGTTTGTATCGATGGCAACGGTAGAGCCGCCATGATCCGCCATCAATGCGCTGTAATACTCAGCATTTTCACGCTTGGAGCAGAGAACCTGTCCTTCGGCATAGCCTTCCGCAAAATCACTGTCACTGTTCGGAACGCCGGTTACATCTTCACTGCTGTCGATAAACTGGTATTCATCTAAGTAAGCCGCAATAATCACATCATCCTGAACGACAGCAACCGCCTGGGTAAAGCACTTGGTTCCGTGTGCTGCTGCATAAGCCTGTCCGATCTGTAATCCGCCGTCAATCTCTACGATTGCAGCCGGAGCCGCAGTTTCAGTTTCCTTAACTTCTGCTTCGGTTTCTTCAATTTCCAGGCCCAACGCCTGTGCTGCCGCTTCCTTTACGGCATTGCTGGTAACGGTTGCACCGGAAACACCGTCGATCTCTATACCATTTGCCTCAACAATCTGCTTTTCCAGATCCGCAAATGCCTTTCCGCCGATATCCGGGGTTTCATCGTCGCCCTTAATCGAGCAGGCCGTTACCTTATCGCCGTCCATGGTCAAGGTAACTGTAACTTCTCCGCCAAAGCCCTCAGCGGAACCGGTTAATGTTTCACCGCTGGCTGCCTCGGTTGTGGTTTCTGCTGCTGTAGTTTCTGCCGCAGTAGTTTCGGCTGCCTGTGTTGCCGGTGCTGCGCTCTGACCGCCGCCGCATGCCGTTAAGGATGCGCCCAGGCATACACAAAGAGTTGCAGCTGCAAATTTTTTCATGGTAGTCCTCCCTGTTTTGCATTGTGTTTTGTTAAATTTTTGGCAAAACTGCCTTGCTTTGACATTATAGCATAGGAGATCTAAGCCGTCAATGAAAAAGTAATGGCGTTTTTTCCCTGCCTTTTTTCTGGTTACTGTTCATGGGGCTGCGTAGGCGGGGGCATGTTCCGTGAGGAATCCCCTCAAAAAACACCGGCGCTTAACGAGGTCTTTTCGAGTTTAGCGTCCGCTGTGTTCTTTTGCGGAGCGAGAGCGCGGTGACGACGGAATATGCCCCCGCCGCAGCAGCCCCGTGAACTGTAATCAGAAATCCCGCGGACAACGGTATAAGCAAAAATTTTTTATGGATTTATGAAGATTTGCTGTAGATTCTTAGAAATCCCGGTTTTACCTTGACATTCCCGCTTTACGCTGGTAAAATGACCCTGTTTATCGCAGAATAGAGTGCAGTTGATCAAACCGTATATTTTGTATTCGTGAACGGTAAAGACAGGAAATCATAAACTATAAATAAAGAAGAAACTAACCGCAAATAAGGGAGGAAAAGCAATGGGCAAGTATTTTGGAACCGACGGCTTCCGTGGTGAGGCAAATGTCAATTTAACCGTAGAACATGCATTTCAGGTTGGTCGTTTTTTAGGCTGGTACTACGGACAGCAGCATGAGGATACCCGGTGCCGGGTGGTGATTGGAAAGGATACGCGCAGAAGCAGCTATATGTTTGAATATGCGCTGGTTGCCGGTCTTACAGCGTCCGGGGCGGATGTATTTCTGCTGCATGTTACCACAACCCCGAGTGTTTCCTATGTTGTGCGCACGGAGGGGTTAGACTGCGGCATTATGATTTCCGCCAGCCATAATCCTTACTATGACAACGGCATTAAAGTGATTAACGGGAACGGGGAAAAGCTTGAGGAAAGCGTGATTGAAAAGATTGAAGAATACCTGGACGGGAAAATCGGACAGATTCCTTTGGCAAAAAAAGATCATATCGGAAGAACGACCGATTTTGCAGCGGGGAGAAACCGCTATATCGGCTATCTGATTTCGGTTGCCACGCGCTCCTTTAAAAATATGAAGGTTGCCCTGGACTGTGCAAACGGAAGCGCCTCCGCCATTGCCAAAAATGTTTTTGACGCCTTAGGAGCGGAAACCCATGTGATCAATATGGAGCCAAACGGTGTAAATATTAATACGGACTGCGGTTCGACCCATATTGAACATCTCCAGAAATATGTTGTGGATATGGGCTGTGACGTGGGCTTTGCCTATGACGGCGACGCCGATCGCTGCCTGGCCGTGGACGCGAAGGGAAACCTGGTGGACGGCGATGTGATTATGTACATCTGCGGCAAGTACATGAAGGAACAGGGAACTCTGCCGCACAATACGGTGGTTACGACAATTATGTCGAATTTCGGCCTGTACAAGGCGTTTGACCGCGCAGGAATCCGCTATGAAAAGACGGCGGTGGGCGATAAGTATGTCTATGAAAATATGGCACAGAACGGTCACGGGCTGGGCGGCGAGCAGTCAGGGCATATTATTTTCAGCAAGCACGCCACGACCGGGGACGGGATTTTAACCTCCTTAAAGGTGATGGAAGTGATTTTGGAGAAGAAGCAGACCTTAGATAAGCTGGCTTCGGAAGTAGAGATTTATCCGCAGGTACTTAAAAATGTCCGGGTGAAGGATAAAAAGGCGGCGCAGGACGATGAGGCGGTTCAGGCCGAGGTGGCAAAGGTTGCCGAAAAGCTTGGCGACGACGGAAGAATCCTTCTGCGCCAGTCGGGAACCGAGCCGGTAGTCCGCGTTATGGTAGAAGCGCCTTCCCATGAACTCTGTGAAACCTGCGTGGATCAGGTAATTGCGGTGATGGGAGCGCAGGGGCATTTTGCGGGATAACCTTTATGCGCCCGCAGGCAGAATAGGGAAATTAAGTATTTCCTTCAAAAAAATGCAATATGGTCTTGAAAGTCCTTCAAAAAAGTGTATATAATATGCATATATTCCTTCAAAAAATGTAGATTAAGGATGTGTTTTCTTGACAAATAGGAAGAAGGAGAAGAGTATATGCAAAGAACGGTGATGGCAGATCTGATTTGCTGGAAGGAAAAGCGAAATCGTAAACCCTTGCTTTTAAAAGGGGCAAGGCAGGTAGGGAAAACCTGGCTGATGAAAGAGTTTGGGCGGCAGTATTTTAAGAATGTGGCTTATCTTAATTTTGACAGCGGGGGAAAGATTTGTCGGATTTTTGATGAAGATTATGAAATTCGGCGGATTCTTCAGATGATTAATATTGAAACCGGGGTGAGGCTGGAACCGGAAGAAACACTGATCATTTTTGATGAAATTCAGGAGTCGCCCCGGGCAATTTCTTCATTAAAATATTTTTGTGAAAATGCCCCGGAATATGCAGTGATTGCTGCGGGATCACTGCTGGGGGTGTCAATTCATGAAGGGGTGTCTTTTCCGGTAGGTAAAATTGAACTTCTGGAAGTACATCCTCTTTCTTATGTTGAATTTTTAAAGGCAATGGGGGAGGATAAACTTGCCGGGGAGATTGAGGCCGGGAATTTTAAAGTAATGAATGTATTTTCGGAAAAATATATTCATTGGCTGAAGCTTTATTACTACATCGGGGGAATGCCTGAAGCTGTGAATGATTATGCTGAAAATGGAGATATTTATGTGGTCAGGGAAATTCAAAACCGATTGCTCAAGCTCTATGAGAATGATTTCAGCAAACATACACCAAGGCAGGAACTGGCAAGGATTCGCCTGGTATGGAATTCCATACCGCTGCAGTTGGCAAAAGAGAATAAGAAGTTTTTCTTTGGTCAGATTCGGCAGGGGGCAAGAGCAAAGGATTTTGAACTTGCGATTGAATGGCTTTTGGATTGTGGACTAATTACCAAGGTGTATCGTGTAAGCAATCCGGCAGTGCCGTTAAAGGCATATATTGATTTTGCGGCATTTAAAATTTTTCTTTTGGATGTAGGTCTTTTGGGTGCCATGAGCGAGTTGGATGCCCGTTCGATTTTGGAAGGGAATGATTTGTTTCGGGAATTTAAAGGTGCATTGACAGAGCAATATGTACTTCAGCAGATTGTGGCAGAAACCTCATACACTCCTTATTATTTTTCACCATCATCCCATTCGAAAATTGATTTTATGGTGCAGAAGGATGGTGCAGTAGTTCCTGTGGAGGTGAAGGCAGAAGAAAATCTTCAGGCAAAAAGCCTGAGGGCGTATTGTGAAAAATACCAGCCGCCTTATGCTGTCCGAACATCTATGGCAAACTATCGGAAAGAGGAATGGATGGTCAATCTTCCATTATATGGAATCTGCTGCCTGTAAGAGAAAAAGGTAAGTAAAATAAGCAAAAATAAGCAAAAATAAGCATGTAAAAAAATATTGCCATGAATTTTCCTCTGTGCTATAATAAACTAATCCTGCGAAAAACGACGGGGACTGGCGGATTAGGGGCAGTTGCTGAAGAGGATTTTGTGGGAAAATACAGAAAGGGATGATGAAGGATGGGGTTAGACCTGTAACCTCCACCCTGTTCATTGTTAAGCATTACGGCGTGATTTATCGACTCCAGGCCCTCTGACGGGGCGCAAGGAAAAAGACAGAATGAAAATCAGCTGACTGTTATGAAAATATACGGACAAAGAACAGATGGAGGAAAAATCATGTTAAATTATCAGCATTATAAACGGGTTCCTGTGGTAGATTTTCCGGAGAGAACCTGGCCGAATAATGAAATTAAGAAAGCACCGGTATGGTGCAGCGTGGATCTGCGCGACGGAAACCAGGCTCTGGTTGAGCCGATGGTGGTGGAAGAAAAGATTGAGATGTTTAATCTTTTGGTGAAGCTGGGCTTTAAGGAGATTGAAGTGGGATTTCCGGCGGCTTCCCAGATTGAGTTTGACTTTCTGCGGCAACTTGTTGACCGGCAGTTAATTCCCGATGATGTGGTGGTTCAGGTGCTGGTGCAGTGCCGTGAGCATTTGATTAAGCGGACGTTTGAGGCGTTAAAAGGAATTAAGAAGGCGATCGTGCACATTTATAATTCGACTTCAACCCTGCAGCGGGATGTGGTTTTCCATAAGGATATGGAGGAGATTAAGGAGATTGCCATTATCGGAACGAAACTGGTGCAGCGCTATGCGGCGGAGTTTGACGGTGAAATCTTATTGGAGTATTCCCCGGAAAGTTTTACCGGGACGGAATTGGATTTTGCCCTGGATATCTGCACGGCGGTTCAGGATACCTGGGGAGCGTCGAAGGATAAGAAGATTATTATTAACCTGCCCTCCACGGTAGAGATGAATACGCCTAATGTCTATGCGGATCAGATTGAGTGGATGCACAGGCATTTTAAGGACAGGGAAAGTATTATTTTATCCGTTCATCCGCACAATGACCGGGGGACCGGAATTGCAGCGACCGAACTGGCACTCTTAGCCGGAGCGGACCGTGTGGAAGGAACCCTTTTTGGCAATGGGGAGCGCACGGGAAATGTGGATATCACGACCCTGGCCTATAATATGTTCTCCCAGGGCCTTAACCCGGAATTAAATCTGGAGAATGTTAAGGAACTGGTGGATGTCTACGAGAGATGCACGAAGATGGATATTCACCCGCGTCATCCTTATGCAGGAAAGCTGGTATTTACGGCATTTTCCGGGTCGCACCAGGATGCGATTAATAAGGGGATGCAGGCGCTTAAGGAGAGAAAGGGCGAGTACTGGGAGGTTCCCTACCTGCCTATTGACCCGGCTGATATCGGGCGGCAGTATGAGCCGGTTGTACGGATTAACAGCCAGTCCGGCAAGGGCGGCGTGGCCTTTGTTATGGATACCTTCTACGGCTTTAAGCTTCCTAAGGGAATGCATAAGGAGTTTGCGGATATTATTCAGAAGATTTCCGAAAAGCAGGGCGAGGTTGCGCCTGAACAGATTATGGATGAATTTAAGAAGCATTATCTGGATCGGAAGGAACCGATGCATTTCAGAAAGTGCCGGATTTCCGACGCCGATACGGGCAACGGCGACTTTGCAACGCTTGCGAAGGTTACTTATACCGACCATGGCATGGAAAAGACCTTTGAGGGCGTAGGAAACGGCCCGATTGATGCGGTACAGAGAGGTCTGGAGGATCAGCTGGGCATTCAGATCCGGGTTATGGACTACAGCGAACATGCGTTAAGTTCCGGTTCCGGTGCGCAGGCGGTTTCCTATATTCACCTGGTTGATATGGTTTCCGGGAAGGCAACCTACGGTGTGGGCATCAGCTCCAACATCACCAGGGCTTCCGTGCGGGGGATCTTTAGTGCGGTGAATCGGTTGTTCTATTAAAAAATATGTTGTTATGTGAACAGTAATAAAATATTGCAGATATAAGGTCAGAATCAGGGCTTTATATCTGCTTTTTTGTGTGTTATGATGGAGTATACCTGTTTGCAGCCAAAGGGTATGACCGGCTGTGAAGCGTGCACAGAATGAAGGGAACAATAAAACGGCAGAGGATAGGGAAAGGAACAATGGGGAAAATGAAACAAAAAGAATATGGCGGTTATATTGAACTGGATGAATATTCGGGGGAGGAATACTACCCGCGGGCATGGGCATTAAACAGCGGAAGGGCAGCACTTCGGCTGTTTATTCGATGGAAGGAAATTCGGAAAATTTATCTGCCTGCGTTTTGCTGTGATACGGTGCGGGAGGCATGTGCGGCAGAGGGAATTTTATGGGAGTATTATTCGGTAGATAAGGATTTTCGTCCCTGTCTGTCAAAAGAACACGCAGGGAATGACTGGGTTTGTCTGGTGAACTTTTACGGGGTGTTCGATGACGGGGATATGCAGGCGCTGATGCAGCAGTATCCGCGGCTCATCGTTGACTATACCCATGCTTTTTTCCAGAGGCCGATAAAAGGGATGAATGTTTTATACAGCTGCCGGAAGTTTTTTGGCGTGCCGGACGGGGCTTATCTGGTCTTGGGAGAAGGGAAAGAAAGGGAAGACGTGCAGCAAGTTTATGAAACTCTGCCGCAGGATGTTTCCTTTGAACGGATGCATTTTCTTTTAGGGCGGTTTGAGGCAGGGGCTTCGCCGTTTTATCAGGAGTATGCACAGAATAATGATTTTTTTGCCAATGAACCCGTAAAGCGAATGTCTAAGCTTACCCACAATCTGCTTCGTGCGGTGGATTACCTGCGTGTGTGCGGGCAGCGGACAGAGAACTTTGCATTTCTGCACAGGCAGTTAAAGGAGAAAAATGTTTTAAATCTTCCGTCGGCAATTCAGGGCGCTTATGCCTATCCTTTTTGGTTTAACGGGGATAAGATTTCCGGGAAGGAAATTCGCCGGAGGCTGATTGCGCAGCAGATTTATATTCCCATGCTCTGGCCGGAGGTCTGTTCGCTGGCTCAGGCAAGTCCCCTAGAACGGCAGATGACAGAAAATATTCTTCCCCTTCCCGTAGATCAGCGCTATAACAGGGAGGATATGGAGGAGATTTTGGGGTGTTTGCTGAGGATATTGGAGGGGTGAAAAACAGATTTTTTGTTAGCGCGTGTCTGAATATTTTCCAGGCACACGCTAACTTTTTTTGATTTTTTCCTGAAGAATCCCCATCAGATACGAAAAGCTTTCCATCTTCCCTCCCCAGGAAATGCCAAGATAAAGGAGGATGCCCAGGACAACCTGCCCGGCAAGGCCCGGGATTCCCGCAGGAAGGAAGTTTCCGGCGATAAAGACGCTTATTCCCATGGCAGCTGATGCAAGCAGTGCAGGGAGGATGTCCTTCCAGAGTTTTCCGATGGAATAGCTTAAAAGCCGCTGGTTGGGCCATGCATTGATAAAGGTGCAGATAAAGTCCCCGCACGCCTTCCACGCGATAAAGGTGAGCGGGCCGCAGTGCAGGCTGAGAAGGAGAATCAGCACGCCGACCATTTTCTTAAGGATTTCCAGCTTTAAAAAGACATCGCTTCTTCCCATGGCGTTTAATGCCTGGAGGTTGGCGATATCCATGGGCCAGACGGCATAGGCAAGGCAGGAAATCTGGAGGAAGGGGACGCAGGACATCCATTTTGGCCCAAGGAGAACTAAAACCAGGTTGTCCGCCGAGGCGGCAAGCCCTGCCATCATGGGAAAGACCAGAAAGACGCTGATCTTGATTGCCCGCTGCAGCATGTGGCGCACCTGTTCGGGGTGGGTCTGGTGGGCGGAGAGGGCGGGGAGCATCACGGACTGGATGGCTGTCCCGAGGTTAGTGACAATTAACTTGGGGAACTGTTCGCCGCGGCTGTAGACACCTAAGGTATTATCGTCATAGATTTTTCCCACGACAAGGCCGTAGAGGTTCATAAACAGGGTGTCGATTAGGGAGGCGCAGAGCAGTTTCCAGCCAAACTGAAACATGGAGTTTACCCGATCCAGGGCAAATATCCGCTTCGGTCGCCAGGGAATGGTGAAAAATAAAACCAGAGCCAGGGTGAAATAGTAAAAAATCTGCTGTCCCGCAAGTGCCCACACGCCAAAACCAGCGCCAGCCATAGCTACGCCCGCCGCACCGGAAACGATGGCAGCGGCTACCGTGGAGATACAAAGCCCCTTAAACTGCATTTGGCGGGAAATCCAGGCGGTCTGTACGGAAATCATTGCTCCGGGAAAGAGGACGAGGGAAAGCACGCGGATAATCGCGGTAAGTTCCGGGTTGGCATAAAAGCGGGAGATAACGGGAGCACCGTGAAAGAGCAGGGTGTAAATCACGGCAGCGGTCACAAGGTTTACAAAAAATACGGATGAGTAGTCGCGCTCATCGGCCTGCTGTTTTTGAATTAACGCCGTGCCAAAGCCGTTCTGGACAACGACATTGGCAATCGTGACGAAGATAAGCACCAGGTTGATTACGCCGTATTCTTCCGGGGAGAGCAGCCGGGCCAGGAGAATGGAGATAACAAACTGTATTCCCTGAGAACCGCCGTTTTCCATAACCTTCCAAAATAAGCCGTTTAAAACTTTATTCTTTGTTTCGTCCGCCATGAATGATTGTATCCTTTCCAAAATCTGCTTTTTGCTTTTTGTTTGCTGTTTTTTCTGGTTTTTAAATTTTGTCGATACGCGAGCTGGTTTATATTCTCTCTTTCCCAAACACTATTCGGCGCACCAGCGTAAACAGATCGGGGGCAGTTACCTCAAAACGGATAAGCAGCCGCGTGCGCAGGGGAAGTTCACGGTAGAAGCAGCGGTAGCCGGGGAGCAGGGCTTTATCGTATTCCTTGACATTTAACAGGGTGAGAAAGTCCATCCGGCGGCAGGCGCGTTCGATGGCGGCATCGTATTTCCCGTCGGTTTCTCTGGAAAAGGCCCGGTACATTTCCTTCATTGCATTGTGATGGTCAATCAGGTTTTGCTTATAATTTCCTTCCTTCATCAATGCGCTCCAGGAGGTGGTTACGCCCTGGCGGTAGACAGACATTTTCCGGTCAATATAATAAACCGTGCCCTTTGCTGCCATATGAAGCTGAATCGGGATATCGCCTACCGGGCTGGTATAGTAGTAATCCTGTAAATCCCAGGTGTATTCTGTTTTAAACATCAGGGAAGCCGTGGGGTAATTGAACATTTTGTCAATAACCTTTTCGGTGGGGATAATGCAGCTTTTTTTATAGGGGCGAATCTCCATTAACTGAACAGCCTTTTGCGCGGTTTCAATCCGGGCGGCGTGCAGGCACATGGCACATTCCGGGTGGGCTTCCATATAATCGACCTGTAACTGCAGTTTGTTTTCATCCGTCCAGTAATCGTCGCCGTCGCACATTGCCGAATATTTTCCCTTTGCCCTGGGGTAGTTGAAAAAACCTTCGACATTGTATTTTCCCTGGGAATACTGGTTTTCATCCGGGAAATAGGGCTTAATGATATCGGGGTATCTCCTGGCATAGTCACGGATAATTTCCCGGGTGTTATCGGTTGATACATCGTCATAGACCAGGATTTCAAAATTAAAATTTGTTTTCTGCATCAGGTAGCTGTCTAAGGACTGGGCAATGTAAGGGCCGTGATTGTAGGCCACACAGCTGATGCTGACCATGATTTCTTCGGAGGGGTTATAGTAGGGATGATAGATTTTGGAAGGATGGGCTTCCTGGTTTGTGGTTTTCTTCAATTTCTGCTCCTTTTTCTTTTCTTTTTCTGCTTCTTTAATGCTGGACATTGCTTTTTTATCGTCGGATGCAGCTTTTTTTAACGCTCTTCTCTGCTTTCCGTACAGGATAAGGCAGAGCCAGTGATACAGGCGGCATTGCCCGTGGGAGAGCAGGAGTTTTGCTACCCGGTTTTTTAACCCCTTGGGCTGAATGTTAGCAAGGAGTTCTTTCATTTCCCTGCGCTCTGCAAGCTGGCGGATTTCTTTCAGGCATTCTCGGTTTTTCTTTAATGTGCGGTAATAACTGTGCCCGGCAAAGCCGCAGATGTGGAAGAGCATTTCATTTTCCATTTCCATCCGGGTTTTTTTGGTGGCATCTGCGGATTCTAAAAATTTACGCATAGCCGAAAGCAGCAGGAAGCAGCTTTCCACGCCTTCGGGGTGATAGCGGCTGATTTGGCTGTTTCCCCGGGCATTCTGCCAGTAGTAGAGGTAGCTTCCCGGGATGCAGGCCATTCGCTCGCAGAAGGTCAGATAGCGGGTACAGAACCAGATATCTTCATTGATAGAGAAATCTCCGGGGTAGCGCAGGTGGTTTTGCTGAATAATCTCTGCGGAAAACAGCTTATTGCTCTGGGTGCGAAGAAGAAGGTTCCGGTAAAGAGGAAGAAGCATTTCTTCGGCAAAAGCATGACGGTCGCCGCTCCAGGCTTGATGAAGCTGAAATACCGGGGCAGGGCGGTTGTCGGGATAGACATGGGAAAAGCCGCAGATTGCCGTCTGGGCATGATTTTTTTTCGCGGCACAGAGCAAATCACGGGCCATATCAGGATGAATGTAGTCATCGCCG
The DNA here is from genome assembly GCA_946553025.1 of uncultured Clostridium sp. Classification (GTDB taxonomy): domain Bacteria; phylum Bacillota; class Clostridia; order Lachnospirales; family Lachnospiraceae; genus Caccovicinus. The sequence continues at coordinate 14,466 of CAMNRM010000048.1, read as the reverse complement.
TCAATCAGCAGAAGCCATTGCCCGGTCATGGCATCCATCCCCGCATTCCGGGCACTGGCTACACCGCCGTTTTCCTGATGAATCACCTTAATCCGGGAATCGGCCTGTGCCGCCTGGGTGCAGATATCCAGAGAATGATCGGAAGAACCGTCGTCCACCAAAATGATTTCCAGATTTTGGTAACTCTGCTGGCGGAGCGAGCGGATACAGCGGGGAAGAACAGGTTCAGTATTATAAACCGGTACAACAATGGAAATCAAATCCTGGTCGTGCATAGGGACATCCTCCTGGGTTTTATAAGCTGTGATAAGGGATGACAAAAGGGGTAAGTTTCGTTGATGAGAACAATAACAGTAGTATAGCACAAAAATGGGATTTTGGCGATCGTAAACGAGAGATTATTTATCCTATATGAACAGTAACAAGGATTCCTGCTTAAAGACAGGAAAATGGAACGGGAAGTTTCATGACAATTTTCGTAAAATGCTGTACTTCCTTCGTGTGGGAAACGGCCTGGTGTCCGTCCTGGGGGAATACAGCGTAAAACATCCTTTCTGTAATTTTTATCACATGCTCATGCCTTCCGGTAAGGCGCTGTACGTCTTTTTGCTCATCATAAGGGATAATTACGTTAAGATTTCGGATATCCTCCCAGGCCAGTTCCTCGCTCCCTTCTAGAATAATCTGCACATCAATATATTTCCGGTGAGATTCAAAACTTCCCTCGTCTATCGGATGTGTTGTGCCTTTTTGAACTATAAAAAATCCTCCGTCAAATGTATAACGCCCCGGAATTGGTTCGGTAAGGCTGCGTATCTTATTCATGCCATGGGTTAAACCGGGCAGTAAAGGCGCATAGTCGGCTATATTTTCAATATGGTCAATAATCATCGGATTAATTCCTCCTTTATTTTCGTTAAAAAGTATCCACAAAAGATATCTGCACTTACAGCGTAAACTGAATAATACAAAATAGTGCATAAATCAGCAGAAGGATAATGCCCTGTGCCCGGAAAAGTTTCCCATGGATAAGGGCTGGAACCGTCATCAGCGCCATAACGGCAAACATCACCGGAATATCCAGCACCAGGGATGCATTATAGCCAAAGAGCGTGGAATTTTGCGGCACACTGAAGGGAGCCAGGGTGACAGCCACACCGCTGACAAGAACCAGGTTAAAGATATTGGCACCAATAATATTTCCCAGGGAAAGGGCACCGTGACCTTTTAAAAGAGAGGTGATGGCAGTTACCAGTTCCGGCAGGGAAGTACCCAGAGCGACAAAGGTCAGTGCAATTACCGACTCCGGCACGCCGAGTTCCTGGGCAATAAGGGTTCCGTTTTCGACCAGAAGATTGGCTCCTATGGCAATAAGCACGGCACCGATAACTAGGCAGATGATATTATGTTTAAAATCTCCTTCCTGCTCTGCTTCATCCTCTGGATTTTCGTCATTACTATTGCGCTGTTTCTTCTTTTTATCGCCTGCTTTCACTTCTTTATAGGTTTCGCCCAATGGCTTGTTTTTCATCTGCATAACAGCAAGTGTCATGTGGAAAATAAAAATGGATAGAAGGATAAGCCCGACCGTTCGGCTGAAATATCCTGTAAGATAGGCAACACCAGCATAAAATACAGCAGAAATAAAGAAAAAGAATACCGGTGTCTGCAAAGCCCATTTTTTGACTGTCGTTGGCTTTACGGTAATGGTTATGGCGGCAATCAGAGCAGTATTGCAGATAATGGAGCCGATGGCATTGCCATAGGCAATTTCACCATGTCCGGTCAGCGCCGAAGTGGTGGAAACCATAACTTCCGGCAGCGTAGTACCGATAGAAACGATGGTTGCCCCGATAAGAAGTTCCGGCAGACGGAATTTTCGGGCAATTCCTGTGGAACCGTCTACAAACCAGTCCCCGCCCTTAATCAGGCAAACCAGCCCTAAAACAAACAATAAAACAGAAATCAGCATCTTTTTCTTCTCCTTTTGTAATATTTGGTTGGAAAATATCCGGCATGTCCGCGGCAGATTCTATGTACAGAACCTGGACAGGTAATTTTTGTCCTGACAGGTTAAAGAATACTATTTTTTGACCAAGGTTTCAATGAAAAGCAGAGGGGAAAATGTTCTTTTTTGAAACTTTATTGCATAATAGTTTGATATATGCTAATATATTTTCATAATGAAACAATTTTGCGGTGCTGTTTATACGTATGGAGTTGAAATGTAAAAACAAGAAGACAGAAAGCAAAAAGCAAGAGCCAGCAAAAAAGAAAGGACGGAAAAAGGGATGGAAAAGATATTGGAGAAGAAAAGAGAAAAAAAGTACAGGATATTGGGTATTGCCCCCTATCCGAATCTGCGCAATGCCATGCTGACTACGGCAAAGAAATATGAGGAAATAGAACTCACCGCCTACACCGGAAACCTGGAGGATGGGGTACAGCTTGCCCTGCAGCACATGCAAGAGGGGTTTGACTTGATTTTATCCCGCGGAGGGACCGCCAAGATGATTGAAGAGGCAGTGTCGATCCCTGTTGTTGAAATTCCTATATCGGTTAATGATATCTTACGGGCCATTTTATTGTTGGAAAATATGACGGAACCCTATGCTATTGTAGGCTATCCCAATATTACCCAGCCGGCGCACATTCTCTGTGAAATGATGAATTATCAGATGAATATTATTACCATTCACCATCCCGCGGAACTGGACGAGGTTTTGCAGAGATTAAAAAAAGAAGGGATTAACTTTATTTTATGTGATGTAATTACCGAAACCGTGACCCGTGAAGCCGGTTTGGAGCCGATTCTTATTTTATCCGGTTTGGAGGGGATTGAAAGTGCAGTTGAATCTTCCATCCATATGTGCCGGGCCATCGAGGAAATCCGGGCAAAGAGCCGTCTGCTTGCCGAGGCATTGCAGATTAAGGCTACAGGAACGATGATTATGAAAAAAAACGGTGTGGTGGTGTTTTCTACTTATAATAAAGAAAATCTTGCCTCCGTTACAGCCTATCTGCGCCAGCTTATGCAGGATGCGCGGCCTGTCCCGGCAAAGGCATTTTACCGGATTGACCGCGAACTGTATTCGATTTGGGCGGAAGAAACAGAGTTTCTTGGGGAAGCCTGTTTTATCTTTTGTCTGGAACAAAACCCCTTCCCGGTAGGCGGAGGAAAGCACGGCATCCGCTTTTCTTCTTATACGGAGATTTCCGCCATGTATTCCAGCAGCTTTTATTCCCTTACATCCAGTGCAAGGATGATGGAAGAAAAGATTAAGTTGCTCAATCAGAATACGATGCCGGTGATGATTCTTGGCGAGCGGGGATCGGGTAAAAATCAGATGGCGGCAAAACTTTATCTGGAAAGTTCCCTGAAAAAATACCCCTATGTGACGATTGACTGTCAGGTGATTAACGATCGTACCTGGAATTATATGGTAAGCAACTATAATTCGCCGTTTAATGACCAGAATAATACGATTTTTATTGGCAATATTCAGGCGCTTTCCAAAAGCCGGCAGAACCAGATCCTCTCCCTTTTGGTTGATACAAATGCTTACAAGAGAAACCGTATTTTAATATCCTGCTCCCAGACCTTAGATTCCGATGAGGAGGACCCGTCAAAAAATTTTATTGATTATCTGAGTTGTACGACAATCTATATGCCGCCGTTAAGAGAACTGGCTGACGATATTCAAAATGCTTCCAATCTGTACCTAAATACCCTGAATGTGGAACTGTCTAGGCAGATTGTAGGCTTTACCCCGGAAGCGCTGATGCTTTTAACCACCTACCAGTGGCCTGATAACTTTCTTCAGTTGAAAAGGGTGCTTGCCGAGCTTGCCATGCTTACTTCGACAGCCTACGTCCAGTATGATACAGTTTACCAGACAATAGAAAAAGAAAAGCGGCAGTATGTTCCCACAACATCAGCGATGTTTGACTATGACCGTACACTGAGCGAAATGACCCGGGAGATAGTTAAAGTTGTACTGTCACAGTGCGGCAATAACCAGACTTTGGCAGCCAAACGGCTCGGGATCGGACGAACAACCTTGTGGCGTTATCTGAATGAAGGAATCTAATCAATACAGCCTTTGTTTTTTTCATAAAACGGTTGTCGTTTTTGAAGAAGGACAAAGGTTTTTTGTTTCAATATAGAACAGAACTATAAATTTATTTAGTACTTATCATAAAAATCCATATATGTTTCAAATTAGAACAAATAAAATGAATATTTTCTTGAATATTAAACAATTTACTGGTATTATTAAACAAACGAAAGGGAGAAAAAGAAGTTTTGCAACCTGTAGTTTAAAAATGAAACAAGTGGAGGTGATAAGACGACATGATCAAACTTCTTGTAATTTCAGATGATTTTACAGGAGCACTTGATACCGGAGTGCAGTTTGCCGGAAAAGGGATGACGACGAAGGTTCTCAGTTATCTTCCGGAGAATAAGGAGGCATTAAAAGAGCTTCAGGCACAGGTGCTGGTGATTGATGCACAGACAAGGCATCTGGACGGAAGTGAAGCCTACCATAGGGTATGGGAACTGGTTCACCGGGCAAAGGATGCGGGAATCCCCTATATTTACAAAAAAACGGATTCCGGGCTTCGGGGAAATATCGGAAAGGAACTGGAAGCTGCGCTTATGGCCAGCGGGGAACAGTATCTTACCTTTATTCCGGCATTACCGGCTATGGATCGGATCACTGTGGGCGGAGTGCACTATGTAGAGGGGATTCCGATTCACCAGAGTGCGTTTGGACGCGATCCTTTTGAACCCGTAGTATCGCCCAATGTGGCAGATTTGTTCCGTGGAGTGTCAGTAAAAACGGCAGAATATAAAGAAAGCCGCTGTTATATCCGGGGTGAAGAAAAAGAAATCGGCATTTTTGACGCATCCAGCGAGGCGCAGATTAAGGCAATCACGCAGGATTTAATGAAGCAGAATCGCCTTGGCGTTATGGCAGGATGTGCGGGCTTTGCCTCGGTTCTCGGCGATTTCTTAAAGCTGGAGGCACAGAAGGTAGAGGTTCCTGTAATTACCGACAGGATGCTGATTATCTGCGGAAGCATTAACGAGATAACCAGGGGACAGATTGAGTACGCAGAAAAGAAAGGGATGAAGCGGATCACCATGACGCCGGTTCAGCAGCTTAACCCGGGATATCTGGCATCACAGGAAGGAAAAACGTGGCTTGGTCAGGTAAAAAAAGACTGTGAATCTGGAATTACCTGTGTTATTGAAACCGGGATTTCGGATATGGAAAAGGTTGCCCAATACCGAAGGCAGAAAAATATCCCGCTGGAACAAGCGAGGGTGACGATTTCCAAAACCTTGGGTGATGTGCTCAAGCGGCTTCTGGAAATGGGGCTGGAAGCCACGTTGATGATTATCGGAGGAGATACGCTGGCAGGATTTATCACAGAAATGCAATGCGGGGAGATCACCATTTACCGGGAACTGGAGCAGGGGACAGTTCTTTCTTCGATAATGACTGAGGGAAAGGAACAATGGATTATCTCCAAATCCGGCGGCTTTGGAGAGCCGGAACTTTTAATGCAAGTTGAAAAGCTGGTAAAAGAGGGAGGAAGAAAGATGCTGGATCAGTATGCTCTTTCCATGCCAAAGGCTGTATACAGCGGAAAAGGAGCACTTGGCAGGATCAGGGAGATTGTTGAGGGAAACTATAGAAAGGCTGCGGTATTTACCGATAAGGGGATAGAACAGGCAGGGCTTTTGGAAGTTCCCATGGAGCAGATAAAACAGGCCGGGCTGGAAGTCGTTGTTCTTACGGATCTTCCGGCAGAGCCAAGCTGTGACGAGGCGCAGAATATTATTGAAGCATTTCGGCAGACTAAAGCCGATCTTATCGTGGCGGTTGGCGGCGGAAGCGTAATGGATATTGCAAAGCTGGCTTCGATTGCCGCGGATGGATCGGTAACGGTGAGGAAGCTTTTAGAACAGCCGGGGCTTGGAAAAAAGACCGTAAAAACGTTGATGATTCCCACAACTGCGGGAACCGGATCAGAAGCTACGATGAACAGTATTGTCGCTGTGCCGGAAAAGGAACTTAAGGTCGGTATTGTCAATCCGGAGATGATCCCGGACTTTGTTATTCTGGACGGAAGCCTTCTTGCGCGTCTGCCGAAAAAAATTGCCGCTTCGACAGGAATTGATGCCATGGCCCATGCGGTGGAGTGTTTTACCTCGAAGAAAGCCAATCCATTCAGCAATTTATTTGCAAAAGAAGCCGCAAAACTGATTTTTAACAATATTTTGCCGGCGTGTGAAAACCCCGATGCCGAGGATGCCAGGACCAATATGCTTATTGCCGCATTTTACGCCGGGGCAGCTATCTCCTCTTCGGGAACCACAGCCGTTCATGCACTGTCTTATCCGCTGGGCGGAAAGTATCACATCCCCCATGGGGTTTCCAATGCCATGCTTCTGCTTCCGGTTATGCGGTTTAATCAGCCCGTCTGCATTCAGGAGTTTGCTAAACTCTATGAAGCAGTGACCAGTGATGGAATGAATTATCCGCAGGCTGGCAGGGAAGAAGGGTCAAGGCCACCGATAACCGACGAAGAAAAAGCAGATTGGCTCTTGCGTCGGATGGAAGAAATTATCCAGCGTCTGGAAATTCCGTCCTCACTTTCAGCGTTTGGGATTGGAACGAAAGATTTGGAAGAACTGGTGAGCGCCGGTCTGGAAGTTAAGCGTCTTTTAAATAACAATAAAAAAGAAATTACTTATGAGGATGCACGCCGCCTGTATCTGGAAGTAATGTAGAATTACTGTTCACACGTTTACAGCAACGATGTAACTATGGTTTACTTCGGTAAATTAAAGGGAAAGGAAAAAAGCAATGACGGTATTAAAAGGAATTATACCTCCCATGATTACCCCAATGCATGAGGATGAGTCAATCAATGTGCCTGAATTAAAAAATCAGGTGAACCGCCTGATTCAAGCCGGGGTACACGGTCTGTTCCCCTTTGGAACGAATGGGGAAAGTTATATCTTAAACGAAAAGGAGAAAGAAGAGGTTCTTTCCGCAGTGATTGAAGAGAATGCGGGCAGGGTTCCGGTATATGCGGGGAGTGGCTGCGTCGGAACCAGGGATACGATACGAATGTCGCAGATGGCAGAATCGCTGGGAGTAGATGTTCTTTCCGTGATTACGCCCTGGTTTGCCAAGGCATCGGATGAAGAACTGTATGAGCATTACTGCGCGGTAGCCAAAGCCGTAAGCATTCCCGTAGTGCTGTATAATATTCCTGCAAGAACGGGAAACAGCCTTTCCCCGGCGCTGGTGGAGCGGCTGTCTGCGGTTGAAAATATCGCAGGGGTAAAGGATTCCAGCGGAAACTTTGACAACATGCTTCAATATCTGGAGAGAACCAGGAAAAAGAAAGACTTTGTTGTTCTCTCCGGCAATGATTCTCTGATTTACTGGAACCTGCTTGCCGGAGGAAGCGGGGGAATCGCTGGCTGTGCAAATGTCTATCCAGAAACGATGACCGCAATTTACGAGCGGTTTATGCAGGGGGATCTGGAAGGGGCAAGAAAGGCACAGGACTCTATTCGTTCCTTCCGCAACTGCTTTAAATATGGAAATCCGAACACTATCGTAAAAACTGCTGTTGCCATGTTAGGTTATCCTGTAGGAAAATGCCGTGCACCGTTTAACCAGATCCCGCCGGAAGGGATCAGGGCTATCCAGCGTGTACTTGACGAAAACCGGGAAATGGGAATGCGGTAGAAAGGAAAAAAGCATGAAACCAATTATTGGTATTACTCTTGGTGATCCGGCAGGAATTGGGCCGGAGATAACCGTAAAGGTTTTGGCACTGCATTCGGTTTATGAACAATGCCGTCCCCTGGTGATTGGAGATGTCAGTGTCTTAAAGAACGCCGCACGGATGGTCGGCAGAACCGAACTTCGGATGAATGTGATTGAAAAGCCGTCCGATGGCTTATATCTTCCTGGCTGTATCGATGTCATTGACATGAAATATGTGGACGCAGATAAGTTGCCGATTGGACAGGTTTCTGCGATGGCTGGGGAAGCTGCTTTTCAGTACGTAAAAAAGGTGATTGAACTTGCCATGGCGGGAGAGGTGGACGCAACTGTGACGAATGCCCTAAATAAAGAAGCGATTAACCTGGCAGGACACCACTATTCCGGGCATACAGAGATTTATGCTGAATTTACAAACACCAATAAATATACAATGATGCTTGCCCATAAAAATCTTCGTGTTGTTCATGTATCCACTCATGTATCCCTGCGGGAAGCCTGCGACCGGGCAAAGAAAGAGAGGATTCTTGAGGTTATCCGCATTGCTGATCAGGCGTGCAGGGCGATGGGGATAGATTGTCCAAGGGTCGGCGTCGCCGGACTGAATCCGCACTGCGGGGAGAACGGGCTGTTTGGAAGAGAGGAAATCGAGGAGATTCTTCCGGCAGTGGAAGCGGCAAAAGCAGAGGGAATCCATGCAGACGGCCCTGTTCCAGCCGATACGGTCTTTTCCAAGGCGCAGGGCGGCTGGTATGATATCGTGGTTGCCATGTACCATGATCAGGGACATATCCCGCTGAAGGTGGTAGGCTTTGTCTATAACCAGGAGGAACAGAAGTGGGATGCCGTGGAAGGTGTAAACATCACCCTGGGACTTCCGATTATCCGAACCAGCGTGGATCATGGGACGGCATTTGATCAGGCAGGAACGGGAAAGGCCAATGAACTTAGTTTGCTTAATGCCATTTCCTATGCGGTAAGTTTTGCAAACGGCAGACAAAGGTAATGGAAATTTAATAAAAATATAGGAGGAAATAATATGAAAAAGAAAGTTTTATCTCTAATTCTTACTGCAGCAATGACAACAGCCATGCTTGCCGGGTGCGGAGGAAGTTCAGGTCAGCAGGGAGGCACAGATACGGCACAGCAGACCGGCGGGGAAGCTTCCGGCACAGATGCCAACAGCTATACGATGTTTATGCGCAACACCTATGTCAACTGGATTAAAGAACTGAAATGGTACGACGCAGCCGAGGCAAACACGGGAATCCATGTCGAATATGTGGAGGGGCCGGATGATTTTAATGATGTGTATGCGGAAATTGACCAGAGAATTATCTCCCAGACCCTTCCCGATGCCGTAATGACAAAGCTGGCACAGACCAATGTCTATGGGCCGCAGGGCGCGTTTGTCGATCTTGCACCTTACATTAAAAAGTATGCTCCTAATTTACAGAAATATATTGATGAAAACCCGGACTATGCCGCTTTGGTTACGGATGAAAGTGGGGCTATCTACGGCTTGGTAAAGGAATCGCCGATCTTTATCGACTATGTGGCCTACCGTGCCGATCACCTGGAAAAAGCAGGGGTAGATCCGGCTTCGATTAAGACGGTGAATGATTTTACCGAAGCAATGCGCACGCTGAAAGCCTTTTATTCCGCGGATAATCCCAATTACTATCCGTTAGACGGCAGGGAAAATCCCATCCGTTTTGCAGCATGGTTTGGATGTCCGAGCAATATTTCCGCAGAGGAATCCAACGGTATTTATATCGATCATCAGAAGGATGGTTCTTTAGACATTATGGATGAAAATGCCTATACCATGGCGGAAACGATGAAAACCTGGTATGATGAAGGGCTGATAAATCCTGAGTTTGCGGCAAACACCAGAACCGAGGGTGACTGGGAAGCCGCGATGATTAACGGAAATGCAACCTTTGCCTATGAATATTATAACCGTGCCGAGTGGTTTATGGTCAATGGCGGCAAGGACGCAGACCCGGATTACCAGATGGCTGTTCTGGATATGTTCCAGGATGAAAACGGAAATATTTTAAAGGGAACAAGCTGCTGCAAATATAAAGAGGACTGTGTTACCGCAGTGAATGCACAGTGCAGCGAAGAGAAGATAAAGACCATCCTCACCTTTATCGACTATTTCTATACCGAAGAAGGAATGACCGTAGCTAATTACGGTGTGGAAGGAGAGAGTTTTAAGACGGAGAGCGACGGTTCTAAGACCTTTATCGCTGATTACTCCACGGAAGAAGCAAAGCCGGAGGGCGAAAAGAGATGGTCCTTCTTAAGTGACCGGTTTACCGTGTGCAAACCTGTGGATAATGAGGCATTCTTTGCCTGGAATTCTCCGCTGATTGCCGAGGCTGCAGGAAGGCTGAACACCGAAGAAAATATTATGGAGTCCTACAATCTCAAATATACTGTAGAACAGACAGAGGAGCTTTCTAATCTGGTTGCCACGGTATTTGATGCAGAAATTGCGGGTGTTGTATCCTTTGTTACCGGAAACAAGGAACTGAATGCAGAGAACTGGAAAGCTTTTCAGGATGAAATGAATGGTCTTGGGCTGTCCAGAATTGAAGAAATCCAGTTAGAGGCTTATCATGCAACATTCGGAAATTAACTCTTGAAAGGAGAAGAAGAATGGCAGGAAAGAAAAGTGAAGGGACAGCTTTGGCGTCCGGGCAGAAAAAGAAAAGTACGTTACAGGGGTTGATGAAGGATATTAAGAAGGATTGGATTTTATATCTGTTACTGCTTCCCGGCCTTCTTAGTCTTATCCTGTTTAAAATAGGCCCCGTGGGTGGGATGGTGATTGCTTTTGAAAAGTTCAGCGCCTTTCAGGGAATATTTAAAAGCCCGTGGGTGGGATTGGCTAATTTCGCCAAAATCTTTGCTGACCCCTATATTCCCAAGGTTGTCGTAAATACGATTATCCTTGCTATCCTTACGATTGTGGTAGTATTTCCGATTCCCATTATCTTTTCCCTGTTTTTAAATGAAATCCGTCAGAAATGGGTTCGGTCAACGGTGCAGTCGTTAAGCTTTCTGCCCTACTTTATTTCGGCGGCAGTTATGGTCAGTATTCTGTACACCATCCTTTCGCCAAGTTCAGGAATCATCAATAACCTTATCCGCAGCATGGGAGGGGAACCCATTAACTTTATGGCAAAGCCGGGATGGTTCCGTCCGCTGTATGTGATTCTTGAAATCTGGCAGACCTTTGGTTATTCGTCGATTATCTACATTGCTGCCATGATGAATATAGATACTTCCCTGTACGAGGCAGCGGACGTGGACGGGGCAACCCGGTGGGATAAGATTTTAAAGATTACGCTTCCTTGTATCTCGACATCCATTATTGTAATGCTGATTATCAGTGTGGGAAATATCTTCACTGTAAACCTGGATCGAATCCTCTTAATGTACAACAGCAGTGTGTACGATACCGCTGATGTTATCCAGACCTATGTTTACCGCATGGCCTTTGAGTCGAAGGGTTTCCCTGATTACAGCTACGGAACTGCAGTAAATATTTTAAAATCCGTTATAGCATTTATTATGGTCAGCTTTGTCAATAAGGTAGCCGATAAATTTGCAGAAACAAGATTATTCTAGGAAAGGAGAAATGATCGATGAAAAGAAAAAAAGCCCCGGTGTTTGACGTCATTAACAATACCATTCTGCTGCTGGTAGCTCTGGCCTGTATCTATCCTTTCCTGTATGTTTTCTTTGTGGCCTGCAGCAACGGAACTTACTTACAGCGCGGTGAAGTTAGTTTTTTCCCTAAAGGCTTTAATCTTGAAGCGTTTAAGTATATTATGGGCAATACCAAGTTCCATGTGTGGACAGGACTGAAAAACTCCTTTTTGTATACCTTTGGAGGGACGGTTGTTGCCGTGCTGGTAACGTATGTAACCGCCTATGCCTTGTCCCGTGAACGATTAAAAGGCAGATATCTTCTGATGGGGGCCTTTATTATCACCTGGGTATTTGATGCCGGTATTATTCCGCAGTACATTGTATTTAATAAGCTGGGCTTTATCGATAATCCCTGGGTAATGATAATCCCCGGCGCGATTAATACGCAGTTTTTAATTATCACCAAGACCTTTATCGAGGGAATTCCTAAAGAACTGGATGAGGCCGCCGTTGTGGACGGGGCGAACGACTGGACGATTTTAACCCGGCTGTATTTCCCTTTGTCCAAAACAATTCTTGCAACCATTGGAACCTTCTATGCCGTGTCTATCTGGAACCAGTATTTGCTTCCGCAGATTTATCTGAAATCGGATAATTTAAAGGTAATCCAGCAGGTATTAAAAGATGTGGTTATCGCCGATGCCGGAACCAGTACGGCATTTAAGAATGTGATGATTAACGGTGTTACCTTAAATCAGCAGAACTTAAAGGCGGCGGCGATTTTCGTATCCATGCTTCCGATTGTTCTGGTTTATCCCTTCGTACAGAAGTACTTTAAGAAGGGAATCATGGTTGGTGCGGTTAAAGGTTAATGGCGGATGGACAGGCATTAACCGGAAAACATATCCGGTTGAAAGTGAGGATGAAGAATGAGAAAATATGTAGAATTAAACCCGATGGATGCTGACGGAAGATTGTACCATAATGTTTGTTTAAATACCATAGAAGCCTTGCTGCCCAATCAGTATGACAGTGTACATGCGGTGGATCTTCTGGAACTGGAAAACGGTGATCTTTTGGCCTGCTGGTTTGCGGGGAGCAATGAGGGAAATGCCGATATCAGCATAGCCGTATCGAGATTAAAGGCAGGAGAGAGCGCCTGGGGCATGGAAAAGATCGTTTCCGATGACCCGGAGAGGTCTGAACAAAACCCCTCGCTTTTTCAGGCACCAAACGGGGAAATTTGGCTGATGTATACCGCGCAGGTTTCCCGGACACCGGAGAATAACCCGACCTGGAATTTACAGTATACGGCAGAAATCCGCCGGAAAATTTCCAAAGATAACGGCTATACCTGGGGACCTACAGAAACCATGTTTTCCCGCCCCGGTTCCTTCTGCCGACAGAAAATCCAGATCTTATCGAGCGGAAGATGGGTGTTTGGAAACTGGATCTGCTTTCCTGACGAAACAAGGAACGGAAGCGATATTACCGTGGTGCAGATTTCGGATGACGAGGGAAAGACCTGGAGGGAAGTGGAGATTCCCGACAGCGCAGGGCGGGTGCACGCAAATCTGATTGAAACAGATCCAGGGAAACTGACGGCATTGTTTAGAAGCCGGTTTGCAGATAATATTTACATTGCGAACAGCGAAGATAACGGGGAATCCTGGAGCAAACCCGTAAAAACCTGCCTGCCGAACAATAATTCATCGATTTCAGCGATAAAGCTGCAGAGCGGCAGCCTAGCAGTGATTTATAATTCGGTGAAATATAATGACAATACCGAAAAAACCGTATGGCCGGATCAGCGCTGCCCTGTAACCTTTGCGATTTCCGACGACGGCGGAAAAACCTGGCCCTTTAAGCGGATAATTGAATTTGGTGAAGGCTTTATCGGGGAGTTTAACGATATCAATAACCGCCGCTATGAATACCCGGTGATGATGCAGTCAAAAGACGGGAAGATTCACGCCGCCTACAGTTACGGAAGCCGCAGCTGCATGAAATATGTGTGTGTGGATGAAGCATGGATCAGGGGAGAAAAGATGCTTCCCGGAGCAGAAGGCGATCCGAATATGCCTTGTCAGAGGGGGTAAACTGGAATTAGACAGTTATAATGTTCCTTTGGTAGGTTACTTATCAGGGGCAGGATTGGCTCTATGACGGTGTACATGTAACAGGTGCATTATTATCCGGTACATATGTTGACGGCTATTACTTAGGTGCTGACGGAGCATGGGTTCCGGCAAACTAAGACAATACTCTAAAATCTGACTTGCATAAGGACAGAGCCTGTCGATCTACGGAAATGTAGACGGCAGGCTTTTGTCGATTCTGTGTTTAACATCCATCTCCTGTCAGGAGGGCTATTTATACAGGCTTCACATTTTGTCTAAAAAACACATTAACTAGTCGATCGAAAAATAACTATTCGGCCGAGAAGTCGATGTTGACAAATTTTTATGTATGGGGTAGAATAAGAATGGAAATGAAAAATGCTTTCTTTGAAGAGGTGCTGCCGTAGAGCAAGACGGCTGCCCTGAAATTGAATATTTTTATAAAAAAGTAATCATCAGGTTTCTCAGGCCCAGGACGATTACTTTTTTGCGTTTTTACCGTTCTCGTAGCCCAGCTTGTAAGCTGCGCCGCAAAGAATGCTTGTGATAACTACGATGTAATAAATAGATTCAAGTGTAACCATTATCATACGCAAATTCCTCCTTCGTTAATTTCCAAATCTCTTTATGTAAACAGAGCTTGTACTCTCTGGAAGAAGGCAACCGTCCTACCGCTTTAACAGCACCATGGGTATAGTATATTGGAAGGGCGATAAAAAGTCAATAATTATCTCTTATGTTTCCAGGGGATTTGGAGAAAATTGTAAAAATAACAGAAAAACGACCTTAAATTTACAGAATTTAGGAAAAAATAAAACATTTATTTATAAAAAAAGATTTGCAAAATGTATAGGTTTTGCAAA
>CAMNRM010000047.1 GCA_946553025.1 uncultured Clostridium sp. | reverse complement strand
GAAATTCCTAATTGCATTACTGAGGTTATTTACTTCCGATAATTGAACTTATCGGAAGTACGTTTTCCTCCATCACACCCATAGTATAATACACCTTTCGGAAAATTACCATAACATTTCTCTGTGCATTTTCTTACAGAATTATTACAGAAGTTAATTTCCATTCTTAAATTGTACGGATTTCTATACATTATTGGCTTTTTCCCCTATTTCCTCCCACCAGAGGAAGCCCCTGCCTTTTCCCCTGTTTCTTCCAAATCCCCTAAAATACAAGGCAACCCCCCTCCCCTTCCCTAAAAAACAAATGAAATACAGGATTGATTTTCCCGTCAGATCTGCTATAATGTTCATATATCTATAATTATTATTTTTTTTGAACAAACTCTGCCTCAAAATAATTGATGCAAACATAACACATATAAAAACAACACATACAAAAATAACGCATACAAAAACAACCTATACAAAAACAATCATCAAAAAACGCTCTACACAAATATCATTATTAATATAGAAAGGATTACACCATGAACCGACAAGCTCTATTATGCAGAACCATCCTGGAACAGCCCGATATCACGCAGCGGGAACTGGCGGAAAGGCTGAATGTTTCTCTGGGGACGGCAAACAGCCTGATAAAAGAGTGCACGCTCTCCGGCTATATTGCCCAGGACACGAACGGCAATCGTTATCTAACAGAGGATGGCCATGCGTTCCTGGCTCCTTTTAAGGTGGACGGCGCTCTCTTTATCGCCGCAGGTTTTGGCTCCCGTTTTGTTCCGCTTACCTATGAGATGCCCAAGGGTCTTTTAGAGGTACAGGGCGAGCGGATGATTGAACGTCAAATCCGCCAGCTTAAAGAAGCCGGAATTTCCGACATTACCATCGTCGTCGGCTATCTAAAAGAAAAGTTTGAATACCTTATTGATAAATACGATATCACTCTGCTCTACAATCCGGAATATGCCTGCAAAAATACGCTGGCTACGCTCTATCATGCCCGTGATGTGCTAAAAGGCCGCAATATATACCTTCTCTCCTCCGATAACTGGATGCGGGAAAATATGTTCCACGCCTACGAATGGGGGCCATGGTACTCCAGCGTCCACATTCCCGGTGAAACTTCGGAGTGGTGTCTTTCCTATAATAAACGCGGTTTGATTACCGATGTAACGATCGGCGGCAGGGATTCCTGGATAATGTACGGCCCGGCCTTTTTTTCCAGGGAATTTTCTGCGGACTTTCTTCCTGTCCTGGAAGAATACTATCATCAGCCGGGAACGGAACAATTCTACTGGGAGCAGGTCTACATGGATTTACTCAACGGCAGCGCCCAAAAACGTCTGTCCCTGCACCAGGCACCCGCTGTCCCCGCTCTCTTCTTAAACCGCCAGCCAGACAATCAGGTTTACGAATTTGAAAACCTGGAGGAGCTTCGTCTTTTCGATTCTCAGTATAATAACCGTTCCAACAACCAGGCTATGGAACTGGTTGCCTCGGTTTTTCATGTGCCGGAAGCCGAGATTACCCATATCCGCTGTCTTAAAGCAGGGATGACGAATAAATCCTTCCTTTTTCAAATCCATGGCCGTTCCTATATCTGCCGTATTCCCGGCCCGGGAACGGAGGCTTTAATTAACCGGAAGGAAGAAAAAGCCGTCTATGACACGGTTGCCCCCTTAGGCATTACGGAACATGTTCTTTATTTTAATGGAGAAACCGGTTATAAAATCTCCGAATTTTACGAACACGCACGGACAGCCGATGCTAAAAACCCTGACGATATGAAACTGGGCATGTCGCTTTTGCGAAAACTGCACGGTGCAGCCCTTCATGTAGACCATTCTTTTGACCTGAAGGAAAAAATTCAGTTTTATGAAAGCCTTTGTCTGTCCCACGGGGGAATTCCTTTTGAGGATTATGCCGAGGTTCGCCAATGGATGGAACAGCTACTGACAAAACTTCAGCGAAAGAACCGTCCGCAGACCCTATGCCATATTGACCCTGTTGTCGATAATATCCTGATTTTGGAAGACGGTTCCCTTAAATTAATCGACTGGGAATATTCCGGAATGGCTGATCCCATCCTCGATATTGCCATGTGTGCCGTCTATTCCTATTACAGCTTTGACGAGGGACTGCAATTACTGGAAATCTATCTGGAACGAAAGCCCACGGACGAGGAAGACTTTATCCTTATTGCCTCCATGGCCCTTTCCGGCTTCCTCTGGAGTTTATGGGCCATCTATAAGAGCAACCTGGGTGAAGAGTTCGGCGAATACACGATTACCATGTACCGCTATGGAAAGCAGGGCTATTCCCGCCTGCGCCCCGTGCTTTATCAGCTGCGCTCCTGAACAGCCCCGCCAGCGCAGCCCCATAGGTACTAACTTACGTTACTGTTCACATGTGCGCAGACCTACATGAACAGTAACTAACTTCCCGCTGCACTCCGGTAAAATCGTAATAAATTTGTTAAGCAATCTTTTTACACTTATGTTATACTAGAATAGGTTTAGTTCCTGTTCCCATGCAGCGCAGCAGGTGTGCAGACCTGCATGAACAGTAACTAGGTTTATCCATTACAAACCTATCAGAACAAGGAGGACGAAATAAATGAAACACACTTTGGGAAAAGCTGCCGCTACAGCCGGTCTTTTTGGCCTTTTGATGTTTGCCCCTGCTATGGATTCCATGGCTGCCGGATGGACGGCATCGGGAAACAGCTGGATTTACATAGAAGCAAACGGAACTACCCGCAAGGGCTGGATTCAGACCAGTGACGGCTATTATTACATGGATCTCTCCGATGGCCACATGACCTTAGGCTGGAAACAAATCGACGGTAAATGGTACTATTTCAACCCTAATGGTTTGATGGCTTTAGGCTGGATTAAGGTCGAGGGCAAATATTACTATATGTGGCAGGACGGAACCATGGTCAAGGGCTGGCTGAAGGAAGGCGATAATTACTACTATCTCCGGAGCGACGGTTCCATGTACATCGGATGGCGTTTTATGGATAATGCCTGGTACTATTTCCGCGATGACGGACGCTGCGTTGTCGGTGCGTGGAGGCAGATTGACGGTTCCTGGTACTATTTCGGCACAGACGGCAAGATGGTTACCGGCTGGAATGAGATTAACGGCGATTACTACTATTTAAACAGTTCTGACGGCAAGATGCTCACCCGCTGGCTCAGCGACGGCACAAATAAATACTATATGGACCCGGAATCCGGAAAGATGGCACGCACCTGGAAAGAAATTGACAGTGCCTACTACTACTTTAACAATGCAGGCCATATGATGACCGGCTGGATTCAGGTGGGCAATAAGTACTATTACCTCGATCCAAACACCGGCCGCATGGTTGCTAACACAACGCTGAATATTAACGGCACAAACTATGTCTTCAATGTCGATGGTTCCTGCCAGAATGCCGCAGGAGTTAACGCGGTGGTTGCCAATCCTCCAGGAGTTTCCGGCAATACCAACCAGACAAACTCCTCTTCCACCACCTACGGCCCCGGCGGTTCTTCGACTGCACCGAATACAAACTCCGGAAATTCCGGAAGCAATGCACCCACTTCTTCCTCTGACGGCCTGACCCCCGGCTCTACCGGAGGTCCCGGGAATACCCAGAGCGGTTCGGCATCCAGTACCCCTTCCGGTTCTAACGGTCTGGCTGCCGGAAAGACCGGAGGGCCCGGTACGAACTAATATAAAAAAGGTTAAAAAGAGAACCCGCATTTTTCCTGCAGGCTCTCTTTTTTACTGTTCTTTATCGTTATCCTTTAACATACCGTTTTTATAACCAAGATATGCTGTATTACAATTCTTCGTCGCCGAAATCCAGGACTTCTTCCATCCCTTCTTCGTCATCCATATCTTCGTCGATGATGTCATCCTCATCTTCCATGAAATCCGGTTCTGCATCGTTTTCCAGAATTTCTTCATCCTCAAAATCTTCATCTTCATCAAAGAAAATTTCATCTTCCATAAGAAGATCCGTATTGAGTTTTACATTCTGGTAGCGCTTCATGCCCGTACCGGCAGGAATCAGCTTACCGATAAGCACATTTTCCTTCAGGCCGATCAAATGGTCAACCTTTCCGTTAATTGCAGCTTCGGTCAGCACCTTGGTTGTTTCCTGGAAGGATGCCGCGGAGAGGAAGGAATCGGTAGCCAGGGATGCCTTGGTGATACCGAGCATAACCTGCTTTCCTTCCGCCGGAAGCTTGCCCTCGGCAATCAGCCGGTCATTCATCTCATTAAACTCCAGGACATTCATGGATACGCCGGGCAGAACATCGCTGTCGCCGCTCTCCTCGACCTTAACTTTCTTAAGCATCTGGCGGACAATCATCTCGATGTGCTTGTCATTAATATCCACACCCTGTAAGCGGTATACACGCTGTACTTCCTGGATCATATAGTCCTGTACCGCCCGCACGCCTTTAATCTTTAAGATATCGTGCGGATTCACGGAACCCTCGGTCAGTTCATCACCGGCTTCCAGATACTGGCCCTCCTGAACCTTAATTCGGGAACCATAGGGAATCAGATAGGTCTTGGAATTTCCGGTTTCATTATTGGTAACGGTAATCTCCCGTTTTTTCTTGGTATCTTTAATCGCCACTGCGCCGGCAAACTCCGTGATAATGGCAAGTCCCTTCGGCTTTCTCGCCTCGAAAAGTTCCTCGACACGGGGAAGACCCTGAGTAATATCGCCGCCCGCTACACCGCCGGTATGGAAGGTTCTCATAGTCAGCTGCGTACCCGGCTCACCGATGGACTGCGCTGCAATAATACCTACAGCCTCACCCACCTGCACCGGCTGTCCGGTGGCCATGTTCGCACCGTAGCACTTGGCACACACGCCGATATGGGATTTACAGGAAAGCACGGTACGGATCTTTACGGACTGACGCCCGGTCTTTTCCAGTACCTGAATAACGGCCTTGGCCCGCTTGGGGGTACACATATGGTTTGCCTTAATCACGATTTCTCCGGTATCCGGATCGGTGATCGTTTCGGCAATATAACGCCCGGTCAGACGGTCTTCCAGGGATTCTATGGTTTCCCTTCCATCCATAAAGGCTTTAATCTCCATGTACGGAATCTCTCCGCCCTCACAGCAGTCCACTTCACGGATAATCAAATCCTGCGATACGTCAACCAGTCTTCGGGTCAGATAACCGGAGTCGGCGGTACGCAGAGCCGTATCGCTCAGTCCCTTTCTCGCGCCGTGCGCAGAGATAAAGTACTCCAGTACGTCCAGGCCCTCACGGAAGTTGGACTTAATCGGAAGTTCAATCGTATGTCCGGTGGTATCGGCCATCAGTCCGCGCATACCGGCAAGCTGCTTAATCTGCTTATCGGAACCACGGGCACCGGAGTCCGCCATCATAAAGATATTGTTGTACTTATCCAGTCCGGTCAGCAGATCGTGAGTCAACTGGTCGTCCGTATTCTTCCAGGTTTCAATAACCTCTTTATAGCGCTCTTCCTCCGTAATCAGACCGCGGCGGAAGTTCTTGGAAATATGGTCAACGGTATCCTGTGCATCGGCAATCAGCTTTTTCTTGGACTCCGGCACGGTCATATCCGAAATCGATACGGTCATCGCCGCCCTGGTCGAGAACTTATAGCCAATGGCCTTGATATCGTCTAAGGTAATCGCGGTCTGGATTGCCCCATGGACATTGATAACTTTTTCCAGGATCTGCTTTAACTGCTTCTTTCCTACATGGAAGTCAACTTCCAGCTTTAATTCATTTTCCGGAATGCTACGATCCACAAAGCCAAGGTCCTGCGGGATAATCTCATTAAAGATGAACCGTCCCACGGTGGATTCGATAATACTGGTCTTTACAGAACCGTCCGGCTTTTCCTTGCTTACCCGCACGGTAACACGGGTATGCAGGGTTACGGCTTTATTCTCATAGGCAAGAATCGCCTCGTTTACACTCTTAAAGATACTGCCCTCACCCTTTGCTCCCGGGCGCTCCTGGGTCAGATAGTAAATGCCAAGAACCATATCCTGGGACGGAACAGCCACAGGGCCGCCGTCGGAGGGCTTTAACAGGTTATTCGGCGAAAGAAGCAGGAAACGGCACTCTGCCTGTGCTTCTACCGAAAGCGGCAGATGGACAGCCATCTGGTCGCCGTCAAAGTCCGCGTTAAACGCCGTACAAACCAGCGGGTGAAGCTTAATCGCCTTACCTTCCACAAGGATCGGCTCAAATGCCTGGATACCCAGACGGTGCAGGGTGGGCGCACGGTTTAACATGACCGGATGCTCTTTAATAACATCCTCCAAAACGTCCCACACCTCCGGCTGAAGGCGTTCCACCATCTTCTTTGCATTTTTAATATTGTGCGCGGTGCCGTTCGACACCAGTTCCTTCATAACAAAGGGCTTAAAAAGTTCAATCGCCATCTCTTTGGGCAGGCCGCACTGGTAAATCTTTAACTCCGGCCCGACGACGATTACCGAACGCCCGGAATAATCCACACGTTTTCCCAACAGGTTCTGACGGAATCGTCCCTGCTTACCTTTAAGCATATCGGATAAGGACTTTAAGGCACGGTTTCCGGGCCCCGTTACCGGACGTCCGCGGCGCCCGTTGTCAATCAGGGCATCCACAGCCTCCTGAAGCATACGCTTTTCGTTCCGGACAATGATATCCGGAGCGCCAAGTTCCAGAAGCCTTGCCAGACGGTTGTTCCGGTTAATAATCCGGCGGTATAAGTCATTCAAATCCGAGGTTGCAAAACGTCCGCCGTCGAGCTGTACCATCGGGCGGATATCCGGCGGGATAACCGGAATAACATCCATCACCATCCACTCCGGCTTATTGCCCGAGTTGCGGAAGGCTTCAACCACTTCCAGACGCTTGATAATCCTTGCCCGCTTCTGTCCGGAAGCATCCTTTAAGCCTTTGCGCAGAACCTCCGAATCCTTTTCCAGATCGATGGCCTTTAAAAGCTCCTGGATCGCCTCCGCACCCATTCCTACGCGAAAAGAGCCGTAACCGTTCTTTTCCACCTCTTCCCGGTATTCCTTTTCCGACAATACCTGCTTATACTGCAGTCCGGTCTGGCCGGGGTCCAATACAATATAGGAAGCAAAATACAGCACCTTCTCCAAAGTCCTTGGAGAAATATCCAAAATCAATCCCATCCGGGAAGGAATTCCTTTAAAATACCAGATATGGGATACAGGAGCAGCCAAAGCGATATGGCCGACACGCTCCCTGCGGACACTGGCTTTTGTAACTTCCACGCCGCACCGGTCGCAGATCACACCTTTATAGCGAATCTTTTTATACTTGCCGCAGTGACACTCCCAGTCCTTAGTAGGTCCGAAAATCCTCTCGCAGAACAAACCGTCTTTTTCCGGCTTTAAGGTTCGGTAGTTAATGGTTTCCGGCTTTTTTACTTCGCCGTGGGACCACTCTAATATTTTCTCCGGAGAAGCCAGGCCGATTTTGATTGCATCAAAAGTTAAGGGCTGATAAGTTTCATTCGTTTCTGGCATGAGCGCATACTCCCTTCTATCTTATTCTTCCTCATCCGAATCGTCATATCCGTCATCATCCAAATCGTCCAGATATGCGTCGGGTTCATCCTCGTAATCATCCTCGTCATCAACAGCCACCAGTTCATCATTCTTAAATTCCTGCTCCTGATAGCCGTAGTCGGCAAAGGACTCTTCATCCTGATAGCGGCGGTCGCCCTCGATAATCGAGCGCAGATCCGTATCACCGTAGTCGATGTTCTCACTGAGTTCAACTTCGGTGTTATCATCCCTAAGCACTTTGACATCCAGACCCAGGGACTGCAGCTCCTTTAACAATACCTTAAAGGATTCCGGAATTCCCGGTTCAGGGATATTTTCACCCTTGATAATCGCCTCATAGGTCTTTACACGTCCCACAACATCATCCGACTTCACGGTCAGAATCTCCTGCAGGGTGTAGGATGCACCATAAGCCTCCAGCGCCCAGACTTCCATCTCGCCGAAACG
The DNA here is from genome assembly GCA_946553025.1 of uncultured Clostridium sp. Lineage (GTDB taxonomy): Bacteria > Bacillota > Clostridia > Lachnospirales > Lachnospiraceae > Caccovicinus. The sequence continues at coordinate 32,894 of CAMNRM010000047.1, read as the reverse complement.
CTGTCCGCCAAACTGTGCCTTTCCGCCCAGCGGCTGCTGGGTAACTAAGGAGTATGGGCCGGTCGAACGCGCATGAATCTTATCATCCACCAGATGATGAAGCTTCAGATAATGCATGTGTCCAATCGTAACCGGGCTGTCAAAATACTCACCCGTCCGCCCGTCACGCAGGCGCACCTTGCCGTCCCGGCTTAAGGGAACCCCTTTCCAGACTGCGCGGTGTTCCAGATGGCTTCCCAGATAGTCCAGAACCTCCGGTTTTAACGTATCTTTATATTTTTCCTGGAAATCTTCCCATTCCGTGTTGACATAGTCATTCGCCACATCCAGGGTATCCATAATATCCATCTCGTTTGCCCCGTCAAATACCGGGGTGGAAATATTAAACCCAAGTGCCCTTGCGGCAAGGCTTAAGTGAATCTCCAGTACCTGTCCGATATTCATACGGGAAGGCACGCCCAGAGGATTTAATACAATATCCAGCGGACGCCCGTTCGGTAAAAACGGCATATCTTCCACCGGAAGCACTCGGGAAACCACGCCCTTGTTTCCATGACGTCCGGCCATCTTATCGCCCACAGAAATCTTTCTCTTCTGGGCAATGTAAATACGGACGGTCTGGTTTACTCCGGGGCTTAATTCATCGCCGTTTTCCCGGGTAAATACTTTTGCGTCAACGATAATCCCGTAAGCGCCGTGCGGAACCTTCAGGGAAGTATCGCGCACTTCTCTCGCCTTCTCGCCAAAGATTGCACGAAGCAGACGCTCCTCCGCGGTCAGCTCGGTTTCCCCTTTCGGCGTAACCTTGCCCACCAGGATATCTCCTGCACGGACCTCTGCACCAATACGGATAATGCCCCGCTCATCCAGATCCTTTAAGGCATCCTCACCCACACCGGGAACATCGCGGGTAATCTCTTCCGGCCCAAGCTTGGTATCCCTGGCCTCGGCCTCATATTCTTCAATATGCACAGAGGTATATACATCCTCCTGCACCAGACGCTCGCTTAATAAAACCGCATCCTCGTAGTTATAGCCTTCCCAGGTCATAAACCCAATCAGCGGATTCTTTCCCAGAGCAATTTCACCGTTATCCGTAGAAGGCCCGTCCGCGATAACCTCTCCGGCTTCCACGTGCATCCCCTTAAAGACAATGGGCTTCTGGTTATAACAGTTCGACTGGTTGCTTCGCTTAAACTTTGTCAGGCGGTAAACATCCTTCTGGTTGTCCTTATCCCTGCGGATAATGATTTCATTCGACGCGGAGCGCTCAATCGTGCCTGCGTTTTTCGCAACCACGCACACGCCGGAGTCCACCGCTGCCTTTCCTTCAATTCCCGTACCCACAACCGGAGCTTCCGTGCGGAGCAGAGGAACAGCCTGACGCTGCATGTTTGAACCCATCAGGGCGCGGTTGGCATCGTCATTCTGCAGGAAAGGAATCATGGAAGTAGCCACGGAGAATACCATCTTCGGGGAAACATCCATCAGGTCAATATTCTTTTTCTGGAACTCGGAAGTTTCCTCGCGGAAACGCCCGGATACATTATTATGAACAAAGTGACCCTCTTCATCTAAAGGCTCGTTCGCCTGTGCCACGATAAAATTATCTTCTTCGTCCGCGGTCAGATAAACCACTTCATCCGTAACCACAGGATTCATCGGGTCGGTCTTATCCACTACGCGGTAAGGTGCCTCGACAAAACCGTACTGGTTCACCCGGGCATAGCAGGCCAACGAGTTAATCAGACCGATGTTGGGACCTTCAGGGGTTTCAATCGGACACATACGGCCATAGTGCGTATAGTGTACGTCACGAACCTCGAAACCGGCCCTCTCTCTGGACAGACCGCCGGGACCCAATGCCGACAGACGCCGCTTATGGGTGAGTTCGGACAATGGATTGTTCTGATCCATGAACTGGGACAGCTGTGAACTTCCAAAGAACTCCTTCACGGCTGCCGTCACCGGCTTAATATTAATTAAGGACTGCGGGGTAAGCGAATCCACATCCTGCGTCGTCATCCTCTCGCGGACAACCCTCTCCATACGGGAAAGGCCAATCCGGTACTGGTTCTGTAAAAGTTCGCCGACCGCACGGATTCTTCGGTTTCCCAAATGGTCAATATCATCCTTCGTTCCCACATCCTCTTCCAGATGCATATTATAGTTAATGGAAGCAAGAATATCTTCCCTCGTAATGTGCTTGGGAACAAGCTGATGAACGCTGCGGGAAATCACATCCTTAAGTTCTTCCTCATTCTGGCCGTACTCATCCAGAATCTTTTCCAGTTCCGGATAGAATACCAGCTCCGTTACCCCTGCTTCCTTCGGGTCAAAGGAAACATAGGAACTTAAATCAACCATTAAATTAGAAAGAACTTTCTGCTTTCTTGTGGGGCCTTCAATCCACACAAACGGAACTGCCGCATTCTGAATCTTATCCGCCAGATCCTTATCCACTATCGTACCCGCTTCCGCCAAAATCTCACCGGTGCTGGTGTTTACCACATCCTCTGCCAGGGTGTGGCCCTTGATCCGGTTTCTGAAATGCAGCTTTTTATTAAATTTATATCTTCCGACTTTTGCCAAATCGTATCTTCTGGGGTCAAAAAACATCAGTTCCAACAGATTTTTTGCACTATCCACACTCAGCGGCTCGCCTGGCCGAATCTTTCGGTACAGTTCCAAAAGACCGTCCTCATAGGTTTCCGAGGGGTCTTTTCCGAAGCTTGCCAGGATCTTTGGTTCCTCGCCGAATAAATCCAGAATCTCTGCATTCGTCCCAAATCCAAGGGCACGAACCAGCACGGTTACGGGAACCTTTCTCGTCCGGTCTACACGGACATAAAAGATATCGTTGGAATCTGTTTCATATTCCAGCCATGCACCACGGTTGGGGATAACCGTACAGGAATACAGTTCCTTTCCCACCTTATCATGGGCAATGCCGTAATAAATACCAGGGGAGCGAACCAGCTGGCTTACGATAACACGCTCTGCGCCGTTAATCACAAAAGAACCGGTATCCGTCATCAGCGGAAGATCACCCATGAAAATCTTGTGTTCGTTAATCTCGTCAGCTTTATCCTTATTACAAAGACGTACTTTCACCTGCAAAGGCGCTGCATACGTAGCATCTCTCTCCTTGCACTCCTCAATACTGTACTTAATATCATCTTTGCACAGCTTAAAGTCCACGAATTCCAAACTTAAATGGCCGGCAAAGTCTGCAATGGGAGAGATGTCCTCAAAAACCTCTTTCAGTCCTTCTTCCAAGAACCACTGATAAGAGTTTTTCTGAATCTCGATCAAGTTGGGCATCTCAAGAACTTCCTTCTGCCTTGAGAAGCTCATTCTCATGCTCTTACCGGCCTTCACCGGACGCATCCTGCTTTTCTCCATATGACGTTTCACCCCTGTTTTCTTAGTTGGCAGCCGTCTGGATTCCTGTTCCTGTTTACATGTTCACAGCAGCAGATTCCTACATAACTGCCTTGGTTATTTCGATATTTAATGATGATTATTTCCTTTTCAGGCAAAATAAGCCTATCTTTAGGCCCACGCCGCCATAATAGTGCACATTCCATCTTAACATATGGTTGTCAAGGTGTCAAGCATTTTTTGCTTGCCTTTTTTTCAATAAAATGGTATACTAGATTAGATATTGGGCAGGCAGAAAATTGGCGAAATATCGTCTGTCACACGTAAGAATTGGAGGGTTCCCCAAGATGAGTACATTTATGAAAGTTCTCTTTGTTATTCTGGTGATTTTAATCATCATCCTGGCCGTGCTCTATTATTTCGGACGCAAGCTGGAACGGCGGCAGATGGAGCAGCAGTCGATGTTAAAGGCGGCGGAACAGGTCGTGTCTATGCTGATTATTGATAAGAAGAAGATGAAAATTAAGGAGTCGGGACTGCCAAAGATGGTGATCGACCAGACACCGAAATATATGGCCTGGGCGAAGGTTCCTATCGTCAAGGCAAAGGTCGGGCCAAAGATTATGACCTTGATTGCCGACGAAAAGGTTTTTGCAACGCTTCCAGTGAAAGCAGAAGTTAAGGCCGTGGTCAGCGGAATTTATATCACGCAGATTAAGAGTGTAAGAGGCGGAAAGTTAGAAACCGCTCCGCCAAAGAAGAAAGGAATTTTTGCCCGGTTTAAAAAAGATAAGGATGCCGGTGCAAAGAATGATGGCGGAAAGACTAAAGGGAATAAGAAGAAAAGCTGAAAAAGTATAGCAGCAATAAAGGGAAGGCTGAAAGGAATTTATTTTTCCTCTCTGCCTTCCCCTTTTTTCTTTTGCTTTGGCATCAGCCGGTCATACTGGATAATGGTTTCGCCGGTTTGCAGATGGATTATAAATATAATTACGACCGAAGATGCACCTGCGCCTGAGATCGGGACTGGATGGCGACCTGGATATTGCACTCGGAAATATGCTCATAGTTAATGTCCAGGGAGTATTCTATCATAACGTTTAAGCTGTCTTCTTTTTCGCTGACATGAATACTTCTTGTGCTTAAGCCGACCATCATATCCCCCATGGGAGTAGCGTAGCAGGTCAGGCGTTTTTTATTTTTCTCAAAAGTCATATGGACGTTCGTCAAGCCGGATTTAATAATGTCCATGCTGTCAGGCTGGATTTTAATTAAGTTTCGGATCTTTCCCTCATAACCTTCCAGCACCTCGTCGTAGGTGATGTAGTGCTTTCCGTTTTTCATGTAGTAGGCACCGGTGGTAATCATTTCGATATCACTGTTATCTCCGTCAATCATCTGCATTCCGCTGATGGTTATTAATACGTCTTTTGTCATTTCTTTACTCCTTATGGCGTTTCAGGAAAATGCTGGAAAGTATCCGAAAATAGCTTTCTTCACACACGCTTTCGGGCATGGCACAGAAGCCTTTCGACTAATTCCTGCTTCTTGATTCCTCTGGCTTCCCACAACATAGGATACATGCTGATGGCGGTAAAGCCGGGCATGGTGTTGATTTCGTTAAAAATTATCGTTCCGTCAGGTTCGACAAAAAAGTCTACGCGGGACAAACCATAGCCGTCCACGGCTTTAAAAATAGCTTTGGCGATTTCCGGAATTTTTTCGGCGGCATCCCCGGGAAGCTTGGGATCGGTAATCGTCTGGGATTGGGGGTTGTGGTATTTTGCATCATAATCGTAGAACTCGGCTCCGGCTAGGATTTCGCCTACGCCGCTGGCAATCACCGGTTCTTTTCCGCCGCCGAACACCGCGCACTCCACTTCATGGCCGGTAATCTTTTCCTCGACCAGTATTTTTCGATCCTCTGCCGCTGCCAGATAAAGACCGCGAACCAGTTCCTCCCGGGAAGCGGCACAGCTTACCCCGCACGAAGAACCGGCATTGGAAGGTTTAATAAAAACAGGATAGGGGATGTGCGCTTCAATTCTCTCCACAACCTTATCGATCGATTCCAGTTCATCTTTCATCACCGGCTCATACACCGCCTGCCGGATTCCCAGTTTGTCTGCAATCTGTTTTGTGTATAATTTATCCATAGACAATGCCGACGCCAGCACGCCGCAGCCCACATAGGGAATCCCTGCCATCTCCAAAAGTCCCTGAATCGTTCCGTCCTCTCCGTAAAGGCCATGAAGCACCGGGAAAACCAAATCCAAAGGCTGCCGGGTTACTTTTCCGTCCTTGTCAGTCAGCAGAGCGCATTTTTTTGTCGCGTCCGGAAGGATCACGGCCTCTTCCTTGCTTTCCCGCCATTTTCCCGAAGAGATATCTTCTGCCTTCTCGGTTTTCAGCCAATGCCCCTCTTTTGTAATCCCTATCAGCAAAACATGATATTTTTCCCGGTCAATCTGCCCGATAATATTTACCGCCGACATGCACGAAACCTCATGCTCCGATGACTGTCCGCCAAAAATCACCGCAAGATTCAATCTATCCATGATCCCATTCTCCTTTTATACCGCTTGATTTCTCTACTTATTATTAACAATATGCATATCTGCACTTTTGAGGGCTTTTCCAAAAAAATACATAGATAAACGGTTCCCTGTGTTTACATTATAGCATATCTGGTCATAATTACAAATAGAATCGAATTCACTTCAAAAAACATTACATAATTTCAAGAAAGGAGTACCCATGAAAAAAAACCTATCTCTTCTTATTTTATGCTTCCTCTCTGCGCTATGCCTCTGGCTTGCTCAAATCCGCCGTGATCAGCTAACCCTGGCCGGGCACATTGCCCCGCAGATTCTGCGCTTTCATGTTATCGCCAACAGCAACACCCCCGAAGACCAGGAAATCAAGCTGAAGGTAAAATCCTATCTGCTTGAACATATTTACCAGGAATTTTACCTGCAAACCTGTCCGCAAACCAACGCAACTGATATAGCTTTCCAAAATGCCCCTGAACAAGATCTGCCCGAAAAAAACAGTTCGGAAGAAAACGCTCCTGAAAAAAATCATGAAAAAGAAGACCTGAAATCTTTTCTCCTCACCCACAGAGAGGATCTGGAGCGCGACGCGGAAAATTACATCCGTCATCTAGGCAGATCCTATCCGGTTTCTTTGGATGTTGCCTGGTGTGAATTTCCGGAAAAAACTTACGGAAACCTTCGCCTGCCCGCCGGAACCTATGAGGCTGCCCAGTTAAAGATCGGCACCGCCCGCGGCCATAACTGGTGGTGTGTGCTTTACCCTAAAGTCTGCATAACAAAAGACACCCTCGCCACAATTCCTGATTCCTCCTTGGAAGAACTTTCGCAAATTCTCTCTCCGGAGGATTATCAGAAACTGCTGCTTGAGCGTCCTGCGTTAATGCCGAATATACGTTTTTCCTTTTTTGCCCTTGAGAAGCTGGGGCTGAAACCATTTTCTCCTGACAGCCCTCAGCCTGCAGATATAAAAATGCACGGATTACCTTAATAAGTCCACCGCCGATTAGACAACATTTTTACTCCGTCAGCTGCCCCAGCCCGTTTACTCCCCAGTAATAATTTAAAAGCGCCTGGGTCATATCCAAGTCGGCGGACTTATAGGCGGCTTCTGCTGCACAGTAAGCCAGTTCTTCTCCCAGATATTCTGCCTGCCCCATCATCCCTAACTGATATTTGCGGACTGCCCCGTCCCATTTGATCTGCGCAGCGTCAAAGGCAGTCTGGGCGGCCGTCAGCGCGGCCTGTTTTTCAAATAAGGTCTGGTACAGGCTGTCTATCGTAATTGAAAGCTGCTGCATCGCCTGTTCTAAGCCCTGTTCCTTTGCACGGTAATCTTTATTTTCATACTTTCCGTCATTATCCGCATCGTTGGGGGACGAATTTTGCATATTGATAATGGTGTAATTGTTTTTTGGCGCAATAGCTTTATCTGCCTCAAAGTCAATCGCCGCAATCTGGCTGACATCGGCAGCCGGGATCGTACCTATCGTAACATCACTGTCAAAATCCCACCCTGTCAGTTGAAGAAGGCTGCTCTTAATGGACTCCATCTGATCGCTTAACCCGGACAGGGAAGTCTTTGCACTGTCGCGGCTTGCCTGGGCAGAAAGCACCTGGGTCTGGGTTGCCATGCCGATTTGCGCCTGAGTTTCGTACATTGCCGCCATCTGGCCGTAGAGTTCGACCTGCTTTTCCAGGGTTTCTTTCTTTAAAGCCATATTATTATAGGCAACCATTAACTGCTGGCAGCTGGAGAGTAAAACTTTTTTGGTGCTCCTTGTTTGCCGATCAATTTTAGTCCCTCTCTTCTTTTCCTCTTTAATAGATTTACTGGACATCGAACGCAACATTTGACGGTTCGCCCGATACATTCTTGCAGACAAAATATCCATATCTTTCTTCGCCTGTTCCTCAAGATAGATAAAATTATCAGCTTCCTGCTGAAAATCCAGAATATTTTCTTTCACTGTATCGTAACTCTCATTAATTTGATCCACAATCTGACAAATCATAGGGTTAAAATACGCAACGCGATTTTCCAGTTCATCGTATTCCAGCACATTATCGGTAAGCTGCTCCCACTGAACATCCTCCATGGTTTCAGGCTTTTCGGCGGCGGCTGCCGGCAGAGTCTGAGGGATTGCCAGGGAAACTGCCAGCAAAAGACTGAGCATTTCGGATAAGTATTTCTTTTTATTTTGCATCCTGTCCACCTCCAAAAAGCCGTTTTATTGCGCTGATGCTGACGCTAAACCGTTCACTGCCCCCTCATAGGTCACCCAGGCGGAAAATAATGCCATCTTTGCATTTTCTATCGCAACAGTCTTTGAAGTCAGATTAAACTGTTCCTGCTGATATTCCAGGCGGCTGGCCATGCCGGTCTGAAATTTTGTTTCCATCGCCGCCAGATTCTGAGCAGCTACGGTTTCCTCGGTCTGGGCCACTTCATAGGAAACAGCGGCATTTAACAGAGTATTATATTTTGTCTGAATATCAGCGGAAATCTTCTGCTGGTTGTCACGAATCGTTTCCTCTAAAGTTTTCCTTGTATTATCACTGGTGCTGTTCTCGTACTTGCGCCGGTTAATTCTTAATGTATAGTTGGATTCCAGGGCTTTTGCCTTATCTGCCTCCAGATTTATCTGATAAATGGTTTCCAGGTCAAATTCCGGCAATGGGCCAAACTCCGGACTTGCATCATAATTCCAGCCAGTAGCCACACAAATCTGCTGCTTTAAGGTTTCGGTTTCCCGTTTATCCGTAATCACCGTAGTAGACTGCTGTTCGATAGCCTGTCGGGCGTTGATCACTTCAAGCTGTGTAGCGGTTCCTGCCGCTGCCTGATTCTGGGCAACCTCATACTGAAGCTGCAGAAGCTTTTCATTTTCCTCGGTAAGCTGCTGATTGATAAGTTTTTGATAATAAGTAATCAGATTCAGCCTTGTGTTCAGCACCAGATTCTCTTCTACCTGTTCGTACTGCAGACGGATAACCTGTTCGTCATCCACGTTATTGTCTGCCATTTCTTCCAGGCTCTTTGCCGTTGTTTCACTGGTCTGCGCCGCCATCAGCATGAGGGAATAGGACATATCGGTGGGATCTCCCGGATATTCAATGCTGTCACGGATATCCTTTGCGGTATCCCGATATCTCTGGGCAATATCCTTCCTGTCCTTTCCCCGGTAATCGCGGTAGTCTATGCGGTTATTAATCACGGTGGTATTATATTCATGAATCAAATCCGGAATTTCTTCATATTCCAGGCGGTTGTCCTGCAGCCTTGCCCATTCCTCGGCACTCCGGGCAAATTCCGGGGTATCGGTTCGGGCAGCTGCCATCACCGACACAGGAGCAGCCGCAGCCAGCAGGCACGCCAGACCAAAGGCGGCATATTTACGGGTTCGGTTCATTATTCTCCCTCCAATCTCCGGAATGTGCCTGTAATTCCGGCACATCCGAATAAATCCACTTTTGTTTACGGTTTTCATGTTCTTAGCTTTACCCAGCTAATCAGTCATAGTTCACGGTTTTCTTGGGCTTCCGGTTCATCAGGGAATAGTATACCGGAAGCATTAAAAGAGCAAGTATCGTCGAGGCAATCAGTCCGCCCACATCCACCAGAGCCAGGCCCTGCATCATCTCGCCGCTTTCTCCGTAGGCCATCGCCATAGGAATCATCGCAACAATGGTCGTCAGCGTGGTCATTAAAATCGGACGAAGACGGGTTGCTCCGGCTTCAATCAGCGCGGTTTTTACATCCATCTCGGAGCGGTACTGATTCACCGTATCGACATAGAGAATACCATTGTTTACTACCGTACCAACCAGCATTAAAAAGCCTAAAAGCGAGGGCATACTGATGCTGCAGTCGGCAAGCCATAAAAGACCGAAGGAACCGATTAAGCTGAACGGGATCGTGGTCATAACCATGAAGGAGAATTTCGGCGATTCAAACTGCGCAGCCATAACGACGAATACCAGGAATACCGCCACGGCGATTGCCTGACCAAGGGCAGAAAACTCATTGTTCATCTGTTCGGTCATCGCATTGGTTGCAATCGTGACATCCGGCCCTAAATTCTGCTCAACAACTTCCTTATATATAATGTTTCGGTTCACCATCAGATCCGGATTGGCGGCCTCGGTATAATCGGCACTGATCGTTACCTGGTACTGGCGATCCGATCGTGTAATACTCTGCGGGCTGTCTTCAAAACGTATCTCGGCAATATCGCTTAACGCAATGCTTGCGCCGGAAGTATTCATCAGCATAATGCCTTCCACTTCATCGATGGTATCATAATCTTCTGCCGGATACTCGACCTTGACGTCGATATCGTTTCCGTCCACTTCCATCGTTGTCGCTGTGGTGCCGCTTAAAATCTGGTTTACGCTTCCGGCTACCTGCATCGGGGTCAGACCTTCTGCGGCGGCCTGTACGGGATCGACATGGATTTTTACCACGGGCGCTGCGTTTTCCAGTGTAGAATGTACCTTGGTCACATCGGGACGCGCCTTTAAGATATTGGCAATCTTATCGGACACTTCCTTTAATTCATCGTACTGAGTACTCTGGAGAATCAGCTCATAACTCCCCATGCCCAGATCCATGGCACTCATGGTACTCTGCTCTTTGATGGTAATATTGCAATTATCCATCGATCCTAATAACGATTTCCACTTCTTAACGACTTCACTGGTTTCGAGTTTTCGGTCATCCTTTAAGTAAGCAGTCAGGCTTGCCCCTGCCCCGGATAAGGATATACCGCTTCCTCCGCCGGAGATCACATAGGAATCCAGGTCTTCTTCGGCGGCAACCACCGCCTCGATCTGCCGGTAAATGGTATCTGCTTTTTCCACGGTAATTCCCGGCTGGGTTTCTATGGAAATACTGATGGTTCCTTCATCCCCGGCAGGAATCATCTCCATTCCCAGCTGTCCTGCGGCCATAAAGGACAGGACAAGAAGGATAATGGTAACGAGCATAACCGTTTTACGTTTAGGAAGAATCACTTCCATCATTCCCCGGTAAATATTCTGAAGACCGCGGATAACCGGCCCCATCGGTGCATTTTGTTTTTCCCTTGGGCGGTAAACCGAATAGCACAGCGGCACAATCGTCATCGCGGAAATCAAAGAAGCCAGCATACAGAATACTATCGTAAAGGACAATGGCTTAAACATCTGTCCGCTCATTCCGCTGATCAGACCCATGGGTACGAATACAACACAGGTCGTTACGGTTGAACCGATAATGGACTGGAGAACTATGCCGCTCCCTTTGATTGCCGCCTCGGCATATTCCACAAAACCGGTATTTTCCGTCGCACGGAAACAGCTTTCCAGGACAACGATGGAGTTATCCACCATCATACCTACGCCCAGAACCAGGGCACTTAAGGTAATCACATTTAAGGAAAAGCCTGCTGCCCACATACCGACCAGCGCAGCCAGAATCGAAATCGGAATCGAGGTTCCGACAATCATGGACGCCTTAAAATCACCGAAGAACAGGAAGATAATGACCATGGATACGATAACGGCCATAACCATGGTCTGCACCACGGATTTCAGGGAATTATTAATCTGGTCGCTCATATCGTTAATCACAATAATTTCCAGCCCCGGCGTTTTTGCCAGCAGCTGGTCGATGGTGCGCATCACCTGACGGGAAACCTCAATTGCACTGGATTTCTGCTGTTTTTTAATGCTCACGGTAATGGTATCGCTGCCGTTATAACGGCCAACACCGGAGGCATCTTCCAGGGTAAATCCGATTTCGGCGATATCTTCCATGTACAGCACGTTTCCGCCTCCGGTAATTACCGGGATCTTTTTCAGGCTTTCTACCGTGGCATACTCCACACCGGCAGAAACGGAAAGTTCCTGGTCACCCATCCGGGTATTCCCGGCAGGCAGAGTAAAATCTGCATTTCCCAAAGTAGAAGCCACCGAAGCAATGTTTAAATGGTATTGCTGCATCTTTTCTGCATCCAGCTTAACCTGAATGTACTGCTGACGGCCGCCGCTTAAGTCTACGCTTGCTACGGAGGAAAGTTTTTCAAATTCAGGGACAATCTCGTTGTCCACGTAGTTGTAGAGATTATTCACCTCCGGGTTATTGACCGCCAGATAAATGCTTGCGGTATCATTGATATCAAATTCCATAATGGTCGGGTCGCCGGCATCCTCCGGCAAATCCCGTTCCAGGGCATCCATCTTTTTCTTTAAGTCGGAATATGCCTTATCCATATCGGTTCCGTACTCATACTGCAAAAGAACCAGGGACATATTTTCATTGGAGATGGACGTAATGCTGTCAATGCCGCTTAAGGTGCTGACCTCGTCTTCCACGGGCTTAGTCACCAGATCGTTGATATCCTCAGGACTTGCCCCCACATACAGGGTGCTGATAACCATCATGGGCATTTCCATCTCCGGCGTCAGTTCCAGTTTTGAATTGAAAATCGACAACCCGCCGAATACAATCAGGCACAGCACACACAGTACAGTAGTGACCGGCCTTCTTAAGACTGTTCTTGTTAAATTCATACAGCCGCCTCCTTATTCTGTCTGTGCACTTGTTTCGGTCCCGGCATTTTCTTCGTTTTCGGTCGGGTTTTCTTTGGCAGGTTCACTGGCCTGTGTCGGCAATGGGGTTTTATTTTCCCCGGTCATGGCATTAACCTGAGAACCTTCATACAGTTCGGAACTCCAGGTAACGATGACCTTATCCTGCATGGTAATACCGGAAAGAATTTCGATTCTCTCTTCATCAAAAATTCCTGTTTCTACCGGAACCTTATGTACGGTCGAACCCTCGCAGGTATAAGCATAGGCATCCCCGCCGTCATAGTACACGGCATCTACCGGGATCGTTATGGCATCATTGGTATAATCCGAAACGACGAACAGCTTCACCGTGCTTCCCGGTGCCAGCCCGTCGCCCCCTTCAATGGCCGCCTCGACCTCAAACAATCCCGTCTGCGGAGAAATCATATCCGCCAGCTTGGTAATCTCCGCTTCATATTCCGTCCCCTGTTTCTGCAGACGGATACGGCCCCCCAGTTCCAGATTGACTTTTATCCTTTCCGGAACGGAAAAGCTTACTTTCTTTACGCCCTCCCCGGTAATCACACAGAGCTGGGAACTCTGGCTGACCATCGAATGAAGTTCCATATTTACACTTTCTAATTTTCCGCCAATCGGCGCAGTAACCGTGCTGTACTCCACCTGGGTATCATAGCCAAGCTTTGCCGCCTGGTACTGAAGCTGGGCGGATCTTGCCTGCACCTGCACCTGCTCAAAAGACTGTGCGGATATATCACCGGAGGCAAAGAGCACCTGCATCCGGTTTAAATTTGACTGCGCATTCTGCAGGGCAACCGCCGCTGAATCCATCTGAATCTTTGCATTGTCAATCTGTTTTTTATTATCAATCTTACAGAGCGCCTGCCCCTGCTTTACCACATCCCCGGCACTTACAAGCACCTGCTGAATTTCTCCGGCAACCTTGGGGGTGACATAGAGAATATCGGAAGGCTCTATGGTTCCGATTAATCCGCTCTCTAATACAATATCCCTCTTTAACGGGTTCTCAACGGTTACATTGGGCAGGGGGGCTGCCTCAATCGGCGGTTCCTCCTTCATCAGCCTGGGCACAATCACTGCCGCCAAAACCCCTGCAATCACAACTCCGGTTAAGATTTTCGCACCTGTTTTCATGGTTTAATCTCCTCGTTATTTATTCTTTGCTTCCTGATGCTTTTTCTGCTGCTGTACGGCCTTCCTCTGCCGGTTCTGCATCTGCACAAACAGCACCATACTTAATCAGGTTCAGGCGCTTCTTAAATGATTCCTTCGCCCTCTCCCTCGTTTCTCCTGCGTGATAAATTTCGCCCATCGCCTCGACCAGAATATTTATACATAAAGAAAATAAAATCTGGTAATCCTCAAAGCTTTTCACACGAAGCTGACTGCAGTCCGTGGACGCATAGACCTCTTTCAGCCATCGGTTTTTGGTTTCCTTTAAGGGCATACAAAATGCTCTATTCTCCAGCATCTTCATCAGCCCCTGATGTCCGACAGCATTCTGTGCAAGAGTGATCATCTTATGTTTATCACACGCATCCAGCACATATTCCAAAAGTTTTTCCGGCAATGCCCAGAAATCCCCAGACAGTTTGATCATTACTTCTTTACAGTATAACTGTATCTGTTCAACAAAATCTTCAAAAATATACTGAAATGCGTCTTCTTTGTCCTGAAAGTAGGTATAAAAGCTTCCCCGGGAGATCTCCGCGCTTTTTACGATTTTGTTGATGGATACCTTATCTAAAGGTACCCTGCCAAATTCCTGAATCACTGCCTCCTGAATCAGCCGCTTCTTTTCCTCCGGCAAATGATAAAAACGTTCCGTTGGCATCTTTACTCATCCTTTCCCCGCTTTGGCCACTTCTCTCCATCTTTGGAAGACAAAAATCCTTTTCGCTTTTTTCCTAAACCTGCCTGAAGTTTCCTAAAGCTTCCTAAAACAAGAAAAGTGACAACCTGTCACCTATAATAATGACAGGTTGTCACTTTGTCAATAGAGTTTATCTTTTTTTTACAATTTTTTATAAACCGCCCACAATATACCCTGTTTGTTTACACCATTTTAGAGATTTTTTTTGCTGTTGTTAAATTCCTTGTAATGGTCAGCTGCTGGTTATCGATATGTTCCCTTACTGCGCTCTTTGCATCCGCAATATCCCTCCTGCGGACAGCGCGGAGAATATGTTCGTGCTCCACCACCAGAATCTGACGCCTGTCCTCGTCCTTGATATATTCCAGACGATAACGGTACATCTGTTCCCTGAGATTATTTAAAATCTGCACCAGGCGATCGTTGGCTGTCGCCTGATAGATCAGTTCATGATAGTTTTCATCGCTCTCGGCAATCGCCATAACCTCCCCGTCTTCTACCGCCCTGGCAAAACGGTTCTCTGCTTCCTCTAAAGCCGTCAGTTCTTCCGGGGTAATCCGCTGACAGGCCAGTTCAATCGCCAGTTCTTCTAAGGAACGGCGGACTTCCAGGACTTCCCGAAGACTTTTTTCGGAAATCTCTGCCACCTCCGCGCCTTTTCTGGGAATCATCAGCACCAGACCTTCCAGTTCCAGCTTTCGGATAGCTTCACGGATTGGAGTTCGGCTCACCCCCAGCCTCTCGGCAAGCTGAATTTCCATCAGCCGCTCTCCCGGCTCTAATTCTCCCTTTAAAATAGCCTGGCGCAGGGTGTTAAACACAACATCCCGCAGCGGCAGATATTCATTCATCGTTACTTTAAACGTGCTTCCCATAAAATCTCCTCCTGTGTTTTCTGTTGTTTCACCGACGGTTAAACAGATTGGTCAGGTAAACCTGTTTGGCAAGAGAGGCCAGCGAACCGTAGCGCAGTTCTTCATAAGCCTTCTGGGCTGCCCTTTCATCCGTAAACAATCCAAAAACCGTAGGCCCGCTCCCGCTCATCAAAGCATTCAGGGCACCGTTTTTCTTCATCACCGCCTTGATTTCTTCGATAACCGGGTACTTTTCTGCCGTCACCAGTTCCAGAACATTGCCGAATTTTTTGGCCACTCCCAAAAGATCCTGTTTTTGAATTGCCTGAATCATCCCGTCAATATCCGGATGGCAGTCCCTGCTCCTCGCATTGATGTTCAGATTTTCATAAACCAGCTTGGTTGAAACACTGATCCCGGGCTTTGCAATCAGCACCCGGCACTGCGGCATGGCGGGAAGGGGGGTTAATTTTTCGCCGATTCCCTCGGAAAGCGCCGTTCCGCGCAGAAGACAGTACGGAACATCCGCGCCAATCTTTACGCCCCGCTTCATCAGTTCCTCCCGGGAAAGCCCCAGATTAAACATCTTATTGACGCCAAAAAGCACCGATGCAGCGTCACTGCTTCCCCCGGCCATGCCGGCAGCTACCGGAATAAACTTGCGCAGGGTGATGTGGATGCCGCTTTTAACCGAAAATTCATCCATAAGCAGCTTTGCCGCCTGATAAACCAGGTTATTTTCATTGACCGGAAGATAGGATAAGTTGGTTTCTACGGCAATCCCCGGCTTGCGGGTAGCCTGAAGTTCCAACTGGTCATAAATCCCTACCGTCTGCATAATCATCCGCACATCGTGATAGCCGTCCTCTCTCTTCCTGAGAACATCCAGGGCAAGATTAATTTTTCCGTAAGCCTTTAATTTTAAATGTGTAGTCATTGCTCGTCCTCAACTTTACTGGCTGATAAGAAAGTTTCATCGATTGTTTTTCAATGTTTTTAATTGTTTTTTTCTTGTTTTAAGAATACATTATTTTGTATACAATATTCTTATAAAGAAAGTATATAGCGTTTTCCAGAAAAATACAAGTCATTATCGCAACTAAAACAGTCAAAAAGTTATTTTTCTTCTTCTTTTTCCTCGTCGTTTTTCTTTTCCGGATGTTCAATCACCACGTCCTGTAAAATCGGCCGCAGTTCATCCGGATTTTCCTGCTTCTCCTCTTCCGGAATATACTTGTTAAAGATGGGATTTAAAATATAAGAGTTAATAAAGGCAATCAGCGGAAAGCCGAACATAATCGACAATACCGTGACCTGCGGCATATAGTAAATGGAAAAAATAAAGAACACCACAACCAGTACATCCAGCACCAACATTCCCAGAGTATGGAAAAAATGGCGGATGGACATAAAGAACGCATTAAATAAGGTTCTCTTCACAGGGTTATAGAAACGGCACTGCAGCGGGAAGACATAGCTGAATATACAGAGCCAGATCATACTCAGCGCACCGATAGCTGCGGTAAATACCGTGCGGAACACAGAATTTCCGGTCAATACCCGCAAAAAGAAATATAAATCAAAGCCCAGGATAAATCCGGTCAGAAGCATTAACAGCCAAATCGCGGTTGCCTGCTTAAAATTCTCCTTAAAGGATTTAAAATAGTTGCGGAACGTGTAGCCGTCATCCCCGCGGACCAGCTTCATGGTCACGTAGTAAACAGCCGTTGTCGAAGCACCCATGGTAAAAATCGGAATACTGCAGATAACCCACAGGATGTTTAAAATCATCAGATCGCCCAGCTTTCCAATAAGACGCCATACAGGATTGTCATAATTAAAAATTCCTTGCAACATCGTATCTACCTCTCTTCTGAAAAATTCCAGCAGAACCGGTTACTGTTCACATATTCACAGCAACCCAAAATGTACTGCCCTTGACTGTATAGGATTCCGTTCGATAGTAAGTATAGCGGACTTTAAAGCAAAAAGCAAATTATCTTGACAAATTCATAAAAAATTTACAACACAGGGGCGCAAACTGTGCTATACTGTTGAAATGGGCTTTGCATCATTCACAATAAACGGTAAAATCCGGGGATTTTTATCCGTCAACATGTAAAAAACACTGGAATCCATGGAAAATCAAAACGAGGTGCCAAAAATGTCGTGGAAAGAACATTTAAAAGAAGAAGGAACCAAAGAACGGGAAAAATTGAAAAACATGCCGCCCAAAGACAGGGCCTGGTATATCTGGGAATACTATAAAATCCATATTTTTATTCTTATTGGCTTATTTATGCTGCTTGGCCTGATTGGTGAAATCTTTTATAATAAAACCTTCACCACGCAGCTGTCCTACGCAACCATCAATAACTTCAGCCCGGACTATTCCTTTGAGGAATTTAATGAGGAGTTTAAGGCAGTCATGGGCTACGGAAAAAAGGATGTTATCGAAGCGGACGGTTCTATGGTTATCCGCTATGGGGATGTCATTTCCGAGATGGAGTACGGCAATATGGCCAAGGTTTCCGCCCTGGTTGCCGCACAGGATCTGGATATCCTTATCTGCGATCAGCTTAACATCGACCACTATGCCGAGCTTGACGGCTTTCGCAATCTCAAAGAAACTCTTCCCAAAGATTTATGGCAGAAGGTGGAACCCTTTGTCTATTACGGCAAAAATGAAGCCGGAGAGGAGATCCCCTGCGGCATCGATCTCAGTGATTCTTATTTCTGTAAAAAAACCGGTATAGACATGAATCCGTGTTATCTGGGCATTGTCAATAATACGGCGCGTATCGATACCGTAATTTCCTGGATTGACTTTGCTCTGGAAGGAGAATAAACTGTAATTTTTCCGCTAATTTCCGGGAGGGGAGATTCTCTTCCCGGATTTGTGCATATATAGGGATTTTTCCCAGATCTCTCGCATAAGCAAGTACGGCCTGTACGGCTTCTTTGGCATAGCCCCTTCGCTGAAAAGCCGGAAAAATCCAGTAGCCAATCTCGGTTTCTCCCATTTCTCCGTCCCAAAAACCGCAGCCCCCGATAAGTTCATGGCTCTCTGTTTCCTCCACCGCCCAGATCCCATACTCATAAAAGGGATACTGAACACGGATGTAGGAAAGAAATGCCCATTCATCGGCAAATACCGCCGGACATTCCCCGTCGGTAAAGGTCTGCCCAAATATTTTCCGGGGATCATTTCCAAAAAAAGCCGAAATCCTTTCCCAATCACCGGGAATAAATTCTCTTATCCGCAGACGGCGGGTTTTAGCGATAATCCAGGGAAGGTTTAAAAACCGGCGAACCAGACGCTCCAGAAATTCTTCCGTAACCTGCGCTTCATCCTCCACCAGATAAGGAATCTCTGCGGGGATATTTTCCGGACACCCTGCATCCCATAAGCCAAGAACAGCCCTCCCGGCAGCCTTTGCCGCCAGAAGAGCTTCTTTTTCATCCGAGAAAAGGACAGGATAAGCTGTTTTTTCCACAATCACGGAATATTCTTTTTTCATCAGCACTTTTCCGGTTCCGGATAGGTCTGTCCAAAGGTTTCTACTGTCATCTTGGCAATCTTCTGCTCCTTCATGGGACGATCGCTGTAGTCGGTGCGAACCGCGGCAATCTTATTCACCACGTCCATTCCTTCCATAACCTGACCAAAGGCTGCATAAGCCCCGTCTAAATGCGGAGAAGTTTCATGCATGATAAAGAACTGAGAACCAGCCGAGTCCGGTGACATCGCACGCGCCATGGAAAGCACACCCGGGGTATGGCAGAGGTCGTTCTGGAAGCCGTTCTGCTTAAACTCACCCTTAATCGAATATCCCGGACCGCCCATGCCCGTACCGTCCGGACATCCGCCCTGAATCATAAACCCGGCAATGACACGGTGAAAAATCAGCCCGTTATAAAATCCCTTCTGCACCAGGCTGATAAAATTATTCACCGTATTCGGTGCAACTTCCGGATAAAGTTCTGCTTTAATCACATCGCCGTTTTCCATCTCAATCGTTACTATTGGATTCTCCATCTTCTTATTCTCCTTCATTCCTGCATTTTTTGTTTAATCTTCTTGCACGATTATAGCATATCCTTTGTTTTTGGGCAAGTGGCGTTCATGGATGCAAGTTGAAATTTCTTCCTGCTTGTGCTATATTTAACCTAATCACGACGACCCGGAATCTCTGCCCAACCATATCGGTTATCCTTTGACGGCTCCGGGTAGTCCGTTTTACAGAATGGAGGACAGAAAATGGTCTTGCAATGGGATGTTACCATTCCTGAACTGACGGGGAAGGAAACCAGGAATGCCTATCTTTACCTGCCGGAGTCCTATGACTATGAACCCGACAGACGATACCCCGTACTTTATATGTTTGACGGCCACAATGTATTTTTTGATTCCGACGCCACCTATGGAAAATCCTGGGGAATGAAAGAGTACATGGACTACACCAACACACAGATGCTGATTGCCGCCGTAGAGTGCAACCACAGCCCGGATCACGGGCGGCTCAAAGAATATTCTCCTTTTAGTTTCCGTGACCCTTCTTTAGGTCTGATTGAAGGCTGGGGAAAGCTGACCATGAACTGGATGATTCACCGTTTTAAAGCGGATATCGACCAGCGCTTCCGTACCCTGCCGGAAAGAGAACACTGCTTTATCGCCGGAAGTTCCATGGGAGGACTGATGAGCCTTTATGCCGTTCTGGAATACAATTCTGTATTTTCCCGTGCTGCCGCCCTCTCCCCTTCGCTCTGGACTGCCCCGGATAAACTGGAATGGCTGATCCGCCGTTCTTCTCTGCAGCCGGACACGGTTATCTATATGGACTATGGTTCCAATGAACTCTCGCACCATAAAAATATGGCCTACCAGTTCAGAAAAACAGCGTCCCGGCTTTTGGAACACCAGGTTTTATTAGACTGCCGGATTGTTCCCGGAGGCGATCACTGTGAGGCAAGCTGGGAGAAGCAGATTCCTTTCTTTATGCGTACTTTACTATACTAATAAGGATTTGATTCTTCTCTTCCTTAAGCCGAATTAGATTAAAAAACAAAGCATCCTTATAACCCTTGAACACAGAATGGAGGCAAAATGAACGTACAATATCTAAAGCAGTACAGCCCTTCGCTTAACCGCGATATGGAATGTAAGATTTACGGCCATGCCGGACGTCCGGTGCTGTTCATCCCCTGCCAGGACGGGCGCTTTTTCGATTTTGAAAATTTTAAGATGACCGATACCTGGCAGCCCTGGATTGACTCCGGAAAAGTTATGGTCTTTTCCATTGACACCATCGACAAGGAAACCTGGTCGAATGCATCCGGCGATGCCCGCTGGCGTATCGAGCGCCATGAACAGTGGTTCCGCTATATTACGGATGAATTCGTACCCTTTATGCGCCATACGGTCAATGAAGCGAACGGCTGGACTGGCTATCCCGGAATTATGGTTTTTGGCTGCAGCTTAGGTGCCACACATGCAGCCAACCTTTACTTCCGCCGTCCGGATCTCTTTGACCGCCTTCTGGCACTCAGCGGGATTTACACGGCAGAATACGGCTTCGGACGCTATATGGACGATTTGGTTTATGCCAACTCCCCCGTGCATTACCTGGCCAACATGCCCCTTGACCATCCCTACATCCCTATCTACTCCCTGAAAAAGGCCGCAATCTGTGTGGGACAGGGTTCGTGGGAACTGCCGGACTCCACCCGTCAGCTTCAGGGCATCTTACAGAGCAAGGGCATCCCCGCCTGGGTAGATTTCTGGGGCAATGACTGCACCCACGACTGGTACTGGTGGTATAAACAGGTTCTTTATTTCCTTCCCTACCTTTTAGATTAAAGCCACACAGCCCGTATACCTTATCCTTTGTCAACCGCAGGCAGGCACAACCGTCACTACAGAAAGGGTTACGCTTCACACGTCACTGTAACCAGAAAGGACAGCACAATGAAAAATTTTATTTTTATTTCCCCCAATTTCCCCACAAATTACTGGCAGTTCTGCCGGGAACTGAAAAAGAACGGACTGAATGTCTTAGGTATCGGCGATCAGCCCTACGATGAACTGACCAGCGATTTAAAAGACAGCTTAAATGAGTATTACAAGGTAAGCAATCTTGAAAACTATGATGAGGTTTACCGCGGTGTTGCCTTCTTAACCTTTAAGCACGGGCGCATTGACTGGCTTGAATCCAACAACGAATACTGGCTTGAGCGCGATGCCAAACTCCGCACGGATTTTAATATTACCAGCGGTTTCCAGGTCTGGGATATCCCGCGGATTAAGTTAAAATCCAAGATGAAAGAATACTATATCCAGGCAAAAATCCCCGTAGCCCGCTACCACATGGTCGATGACCCCGAAAGCTGTGTCGAATTTGCAAATAAGGTCGGCTATCCTATTGTCGCCAAACCGGATAACGGCGTAGGCGCATCCCACACCTTTAAGCTGGAAGACGAACACGAACTCCGCCGCTTTTTTGAACTGAAATGGCCGAATACCCAGTATATTATGGAAGAATATATTAACGGCGAGGTCAACTCCTACGATGCTATAATCGACTCCAACGGCGAGCCCATGTTTGAAACCGGCAATGTTTCCCCGATTTCCATTATGGACATTGTCAATCACAACGACAACTCCATTTACTATATCTTAAAAACCCTGCCGGAAGACACACGGGCTGCCGGACGCGCTACCGTAAAAAGCTTCGGCGTAAAAAGCCGCTTCGTTCATTTTGAATTCTTCCGTCTGACCAAGGATCAGGAAGGCCTTGGAAAAACCGGGGATCTTGTCGCACTGGAAGTCAATATGCGCCCGAGCGGCGGGTTCACCCCCGATATGATTGACTTTGCCCACAATACGGATGTCTATAAGATCTGGGCGGATATGATTGCCTTTGACCGATCCACCATGCCAATCGGCAAACACCATTACTGTGCATTTGCCGGGCGTAGGGACGATAAAGATTTTGCCATGAGCCACACGGATATTTTGGAAAAATACGGCGCACAGATTAAAATGATTGACCGTATCCCTGACGCACTTTCCGACGCCATGGGAAATCAAATGTATGTGGCTATCTTTAACTCCCAGAAAGAAGTGGATGCCTTCTACCAGGATATCTTAGCCCTTCGCGCCAGCCAGCAATAAAAGCATTTGTTACTATATCACAGTAACAAGCGTTCGTTGCTGTTCACACGATCACAGCAACAAGCGTTCATACTTTGTTCAAAAATCATTTAAAAAACATTTACACACAAATCATGATTTCTTCATGATTTACCGATATACTTTAACCATAGCAAAGAGAGAGATAAAAACAATCCTTTTTGTTAAAACTAACTGCTTACAAGATTTTTTTCATAATACTCGGGCTGATTAGAGATAATCAGCTCTCCTCCCTTTTTCTAAAGTAAGAACCTCTTCTTTACGGAGAGGTTCTTTTTTGATGCCTTTTATTCATTTTACAGCTTTTTTCTTTTTTACGGCTTATTCATTACTCATAATCCACGGCAATGGCTATGGCATTTTTATTGGTCAGGCTGCCTTCATAGCTGATTTCCAATGCTTCCCCGACTTCATAATCGGTGGCAAATACATTTTCTCCTAAAGGAAAGGTAAGGGGTGTTCCGTCTGCGGTGCTTATCGTTACTGATGTATCGCTTGCCTGTACCAGAGTTCCGCGCATGGAATAATAGGTTGCCTCTGCATCTCCGGATGCCTTTTCCATAACTACCCGAAGCGCCTTTCCATCCGACAGACCTCCCATGTACGTAATTTCTGCATTTTCACCGACCTGAATTCCCTCGCCGCCATCCACAATCTGAGCGATTGCCGTAGAGAAACGATAGGTTTTCCCGCTTCCTGCCTCAATCGTAATGGTTTTCGCGTCTGCCTTCTGGACAACGCCAAAAACAACCGGGTCCATATCGCCGACCATGGCCATCGAGGTTATAATCAGATAAGACTCGGCCTTTATCGCCTTGGCGTCGTCCGTATCTTCATCATCCTCATTCATAAAAACAACCTGAATCTCATCTCCTTCTCCAATTTCCAGATCGCTCTCCGTATCCGCATCTTTAATATCAAACCGATATTCCAATTCATCCTGGCCTTTAAGGGTAAGAATATTCTTTTCTACCTTCGTTACCCGGCCGGTCACTGCTTCCTTTTCTATTTTTGCCGTTGTTTCTTCCTGGGTTGTTTCCTCGGATGTTTCTTTCGTTTCCTTTTCTTCTTTTTCGCCTTCTTTATCTTGCGCAGTACTTTCTTCCTCTTCCTGCCCACTGCTTTCTTCGGCCTGAACCGTCGTTTCCGCCGCAGTTGTTTCTGAGGTTTTTGAGGAACATGCCGTACTGCCCAGAAGCAGGCAGGCAGCTGCTAAAATCAAACAGGTTCTTTTCATAATAATTATTTCTCCTTTCTGTTCCTGTGTGCATATTGTACACGATAAAACTTAAGAAAACGAAAGGAATTTTATTAATTTACTTTTAGTTTATCCAAAAAATTCTGCCATTCCTGCCAGCATTTCCTACAAAACGTACAAACTTCCGCCGCTGTTTACTTTAACCTATCAAGAAACTCCGCCGCCGATTAGGCGGCATCTGCTCAGGTATTCCACGAGCGCCCCGCTTCCTGAGTCAGAATAACTCTTTGTCGTCAGACTAACGAACAAAACGTTTTTTTCTGCGGCGAAAGAGAAGGAACAAATAACCCAAAACAGGCAGGAACACCAAAAGAGATACACTGTAAGCGACAATACGGCGAAACAGCTTCCATGAAAATGTTTTTTCTTCCGGGGGTACAGCCAAAGGTACAGCGCCCTTGGTTACTTTCTCTTCCTTAACTTCCTCCGTCCGGCTCTCATCTTCTTCGGGAGCCTGCGGCAGAATCTCCGAAACGGCTGCCGTATAGACGGCTTCCCACTGCTCCTGCTCCGTTTCCGGATAGATAACGGTTCCCCCGTATTCCACGAAGTAATCACAAACCAGCCTTCTTCCGTAAGCCAGGGCATCCCGGTAAGCCACGCCCCCAACATTATAGCTTTCTCCGTTCCAGATAATCGAATCAATATGGTAACTGTCCGGAGCACAGCCCACCGCTTCCAAAAGCCCCTGCTGATGCTCCAGCAAAAACTCCAGAGCATCTTCCTTAGGCACTTCCAGCTCCTGTAAATGATAAGTTTCCGCATCATAATCGCAAAACCGTAAAGGAATCTGAAACTGATTATCCCAATAAGAATCCAAAACAGTCATGGAAGTCTTTAAAAGTTCCCCCTCGCCATACCTTCCGGATTCCTCATCCTCGTCCTTATAGCTTAAACTTTCCGGAATCTGCCCGTTACGTTCAACTTTCTGGTAAATCGCCGTTTCCGAAATCCACTCCTCTTTTTCCGAAAGGGTCAGCCAAACCGGCCGGCAGCTTTCTAACCAGTACACCTGTCCATTTTCAGCAGTGAGTTTTTCCGGACTTCCATCGCCGGAAACTTCCTCTGTGGAATAATAAAAAAGCAGCTTATCGCCATTGCTTCCTATTTCCTGATCATCAACCTGCATTTTCCTGTCCAGCCATGCTTCCCGTCCCTCTGCACAGACTTCCATCGAAATCGGCGCATCTTTCTGCTCTTCTGCACCTGCTTCCGCTGCCGCCTGTACTTCCTCTGCACCTGCTTCCGCTGCTGCCTGTACTTCCTCTGCACCTGCTTCCGCTACCGCCTGTACTTCCTCTGCACCTGCTTTTGCTGCCGCCTGTATGTTATCTGTCCAGAAGAAAGAAAAGGACAAGAAAAAGAAAACAGCCAAAGCTTTTCGACGCTTTCTCAGCACCAGCGTCAGCAAAACTCCAATCCCCGAAAGGAAAAACAGCACCGCAAATACACAGCCTCCCCGTTCCCCCGTTTCAGGCAGAGTATCCATCCTATCTCCCTTATTCGCCCTCTTTTTCTGAACAATAGAAGGTGTGGCATATTCTGCTTCAATCCATCCCATACGCAAAAGCGCCTGCGGAACAGGTTCTTCATCAACAGTAAAAGCCTCTGTTGTTTCTTCCGGTATAGATGGAGGAGGCGTTATAACCTTCCCGCGCCCTCCTCCTGGCCTTTTAGGTGTGGACGGCGGAGGTGTTTCTTCCGGTAATGTTTCTTTAGGTGTGGTTTCTTCCGGCGGCGTTTCTTTCGGCAGTGTTTCCTCTGGAGTTGTTTCTTCCGGCAGCGTTTCTTCCGGTGTAGTTTCTTCCGGAGTTGTTTCCTCGGGCGGCGTTTCCTCGGGCAATGTTTCTTCCGGGGTTGTTTCTTCCGGGATCGTTTCTTCGGGCGGCGTTTCCTCGGGAGTCGTTTCTTCTGGAGTTGTTTCTTCGGGCGGCGTTTCTTCGGGAGTTGTTTCTTCCGGCGGTATTTTATAATTTTTTACCGTGAATTGATAAAGCGAATAATCGTCCGC
Source organism: uncultured Clostridium sp. (assembly GCA_946553025.1). Lineage (GTDB taxonomy): Bacteria > Bacillota > Clostridia > Lachnospirales > Lachnospiraceae > Caccovicinus. The sequence goes on along the minus strand of CAMNRM010000047.1, from coordinate 7,176 downwards.
TTCCTGTGTTTCTATTTTTTCAACCTCACTTGTCAGCCAGATAATTTTTTTCTTTTTTAATCGCATAATTTTTTTGACAAGTTCCTTTTCTCTTTCTTTTGCATCCCCTTCCTCCACGTCCTCATCGGCCTTATTTTCTTCTATTCCGCTTTCTTCAGCTTGATTGTCTTCTTCCCTGTTATTTCCTGCCCTGTTATCTACTTCTGTATTTTCTTCCCCATTGTCTTCTGTCCTATCATCTTCTTCCCTATTCTCTGCTGCCTTATTATTTTCCTCCTTCTCTCCCATCTCTTCCTCTTCTGCATCGCTGCTGCTGGCTGTTCCGCCCAAAAAAGCGTTCACCTTATTTACCTGAAAAACACTCCGCTGTATTTTCTCCTCCTGCTTCTCCTGTACTTCTCCTCCTGCCTGCTGGGAAACAAGAAATACTTTTTCAATCTCCGCTTCTCCTTCATGTTCCCCATGGGGCAGATAGCCGGGAGCGGGGCTTATTTCCTGGAAGGTATAGCCATAAACCAGATGGATGAACTGCTGGTAAAGTAAATCCCGCTCTTCTTCCATCTGTTTTCGCCCGCTGCCATCCAGACTATGAAAATCACATTTCCTGCTGCACTCCTCCACACATTCTTCCCATACCTTATGCGCCTCCTGTTCCAGAATTTCCCTGTAAGCTTCATCGCTTCCCTGGTAGTTGATTTCCGGCTCGGGATGGCCGCTGCAATAGGTCTTTTCGTAGAGGTATTCTTTTTTATCCCAGTGTTCCAGACATCCGTCCTCATCGGTGATTTCCGGGCCGCAGTTCGCCTTCCAGCCCTTCCAGGTCTTAATCTGACTCCGGTCTAAATCCGTTTTCTCCAGCTGTTTTTCATCAAAATACTCCAACGGCTGAAAGCTTACACCGGAAATCGGCTCTGTCGTATCGCCGTCAATTTTTTCCAGGCCAACCCCGTAAAGTGTATAAAACGTTTCCTGATGGCGGTAATGCAGAACCTCCGGCATCTCCCATTTTCCGGAAAGCTCCGGTTCTGTCACCTGCAGCTTAAAATAGCAGCTCCAATTCGTCTTACATTCAACCGCCGATGCCAGATGCTGAAAGAAGGAATAATACTTCGGCCCTACAATATGAACCAGGCCAATCGGCATCGCCTTATCCAGAAGCGTTCCCTCCTTCGCCCTTCCGGTAATGGAAATCATTCCTTCCTCTGCTTTCTCCGCATAAAATACCACCTGATCTCCCTGCCACTCATAGTTCCATCCCTCCGGCATTTCAAAGATAAAGTCCTTGACTGCCTCCGATTTTCCATCCAGGCCAAAGCTGATGCGGCAGTTCCCTTCCGAATTTCTGTAGGCAGCCCAAACCGGGGCTTTTTCTTTATATTTCGAGGCAAAGGAAGGGACAAACGGGCTTTCATCCCCGTAATAGGCTTCAATGGTTTCACAGATCTTCTCGGTTGCCTCCTGGCACTGGGCTAAAATCTCCTCCCCCGGAAATTCATACCAGTCTTCAATATGGGCGTACACCTTTTCCATCTCCTTGCGGAAATGATTCACCCCTTTCCAGCTTGTGGAAGTTATCCCCCACACCGCTGCCTGTCCGGCAATGTAAACCCCCGGGTGCAGTTCCACTGCTTCTCCCCGGATCATCCCGCAGCACTGGAGAACCAGAGAAACCAGTTCATATTCCTGTTCGTCCAAATAGGTGCTCTCTCCATATTCCTCGCTTACCTCACTGCCGTCAAGATTTGCCAGGAGATGCTTTTCCCGCTCCACACAAAACAGAGGCGTCCCGTCGCTTTTAATCCAGTAAAGCAGATCCGAGCGCAGCGGACTTCCGTAAAAGGCAAAGTTTCCGTTCTTAATAATGCTGCTGTCCTTTAACTTTCGGATCGTAAAATTCTCTGCCCAGGCGGTAACATTCCCTGAAAAAAATGCACCGCAGGGCGACAGTGTCAGCACCAGCACAAGAATAAACACCACGCCGGCCTTTCCTTTTCGACATCTTTTTACCTGTTTCTGCTTCATCTTACTATCTCCTTTCCGCAATCCGCGGATAAGAAGAGCTTTTTATTCTGTTTTCAACGTACCCTAATCTCTGGAGTTTACCTGGTTCAGAACAAACCAGATGCCGTTTCCGGCAGGCGGTATAAGAAGGATACCGCCGTAAAGATAGTATAACACCCATTCCAAAAATTTGCAAGTATTATTTCCAAAATTTTACTTTTATTATTCTGCTTCTGTTACCCTTACAAACTACATCCCTTTTGCTGCCCCATCTCCCCAAACACCATCTGGCAGAGCCTTACATATTCCTGATAAGGCTGCAAATCCTTCAGTTCGGCAAGGCGTTCGGCTACGCCTACATAGTACCACCCATGCTGTTCCTTCCGCTTTTCATTAAAACGATCCCAAATCTTCTCCCCAAAAAGAAAGTAATCCCGTGCCGTACAGCGGACATTGCTGAGTTTGTCCCCCAAAACCACAATCTTTTCCTCTCTCGATGCGCTTTTGAGATGTTCAAGTGTGGCACTTTTTCTCTCTTTCCAGCTTTTGGTCTTATCCTCTGTTTCTGCGGCCACCAGGTCTGCCACCCTGCTACCAAATTCGGCTTTCAGCTTCTCCCTGGATACGCCTGCATCTTCCATAACATCGTGCAGAAGCGCCGCTGCTATCAGCTCCTGATCCTCGGTAACCGAAGCCACAATCACCGCTGCTTCTAATGGATGCGTAATATAGGGAATCGCTGTCCCCTTCCGCACCGCCCCCCTGTGGGCACGCTCCGCAAATGCCGCTGCTTTCTTAACCATCTTGCTTCCCCCATCCCCAAACAAATACCTGCACCTTGTAGTTTCTCTTTACACCTGTCCCCATCGTGTAACTGCCTTGCTGCTTTCACTGATCCTTCTCACATGCATTCCCTTTAACTTTATCATAACATATCCTTCTTTAATTTAGAAGAAAAACTTGTAAGATTTCTTCTTTTCTGCTATGCTATTGATATTAATTTTTCAAAAGGGTATTCTATCATTAAGATATATTAAATAAAGAAGTGTTAAAATCTTTTCCCGCTTCTTTTCAATTACAGGAGGAACGTCATGAATACATCACAAAATCCTCATTCACGCGCTGCTTCCAGCCGCCGCGAATCTGCACAGGCCAAAGGCGGATTCGGTGAATGGACGGAGATTCTTTTGTTTTATTTACTGCCTTTTTTCGTGTTTAACGGAATTTTATTCGTTCTTGTTGCATCAAAACCCAAAATCAATATTCAGGTTGCCAATACCAAAGACTACAAGACAACCACGGCTTCCATTACCGTAGAATCCCTGTTTCCGGTGAAAGAGTTTGTTTCTTCACAGGAAGGCACACCCCTGCCTTTAACGGAAACAAAAAAAGGGCAGTACACTGCCGATATTGTGCGCAACGGCGTTATCGAAATCTATGCCAAAGGCTTAAACGGGATGTCCGTTACCAAATATGAACATGTCAATATCCTGGACGATGTGGCCCCGCTTGTGGGCGAAACCTACAGCATCCAGGACGGAATTTTAACGATGACCTTAGAGGACAGCCAGTCCGGTGTGGATTTCCAGTCTGTCTTTGCCGCCACCCCCTCCGGTCAGACCCTTCTTCCCCTCTCTGCGGATCGGCAAACCGGTGTGATCACCTTTCCCATGGAAGAAGAGCTTTTGATAATTTATGCCAATGATCTGGCGGGCAATGGGATGCAGGCCACATTCAGCACCCATATTGAAACCTTAACTCCCGGCGAAATCCCGGCCGCCACGTATCCGACACAGGCCGACAGTACCCCTGCCATGGAAAGTTCTGCTTCTGTCGAAGGTTCGGTTTCTGTCGAAGGAATCACCGAAACCACAGCTGCTTTTGAACCGGCAGATTCCGCACAGACAACACCTGCCCAGACTGCTCCGGCACAGCAGCCTTCCTCTGAACAGACAGCCTCCGCAGACGATGACGAAATTATCATTCATATCCGCACGGATGAATAAAAAAGTGTATTCGTGCTGTTCCCTGAAAAACCGGCCCGTATTATGAAACTAATACCGTGCGTAAAGCCTTGCCATCCTTCGCGCCCTCTGGCAGATTTCATTGGTCAGTTCGCCTTCCTTCATCCTCCATTTCCAGTTCTTTCCCAGGGTTGAAGGTTCGTTGATCCGGGCGTCGGTTCCCAGCCCCAGATAATCCTGCACCGGGATAATGGCAAGGTTTGCCACGCTGGCTAAAGCAAGCCGGATAAAGTCCCAGTTAGCCCAGGGGCCGTCGCCGTTTCGCCCGCTGATATATTCCAGCGCCATAAAACGATCCTGCTCCGGCATCTTTTCAAACCAGCCGCGGAGCGTGTCGTTATCGTGGGTTCCGGTATAAACCACACAGTTTTTCGTGTAGTTATGCGGAAGATAGGCGCTCTCTTCCTTGCAGTCAAAGGCAAATTCCAGCACCTTCATCCCCGGAAAACCGGTTTCTTCCACCAGCTTGAGCACACTGGGCGTAAGAAACCCCAGATCCTCGGCAATAATCGGAAGATTCTCGGTTGCAAAATACTTCTTCATCGTCTGGAAAATGGAAATTCCAGGACCCTTCTCCCAGCTTCCCTCCGTAGCGTCCTTATTCCCATAAGGAATCGAATAGTATTCGTCAAAGCCCCGGAAATGATCGACCCGCACCACGTCGTAAAGTCCAAAGCTGTATTCCATCCGCTTCATCCACCAGGCAAAATCCGTCTTTTTATGATATTCCCAGCAGTACAGCGGGTTCCCCCAGAGCTGTCCGGTTTCGGAAAAGGCATCCGGCGGGCATCCGGCTACAGCCACCGGGAGATTTTCTTCATCAAACTGGAAAAGCTCCGGATGCGCCCAGGCATCTGCGCTGTCAAACGCCACATAAATCGGAATATCCCCGATAATCTTAATCTCGTGTGCATTGGCATAGGCTTTCAGCTTTTTCCACTGTTCCTGGAACTTTAACTGCTGGAACTGATAGAACATAATTTCATTTTCCAGCTTCTGCGCACAGGAGTCTACGGCGTCCGGCTGATGAAGGCGGATTGGCTTATCCCAGTTTATCCACGCTTCCCCGTCATAATCGTTTTTAATGGCCATGTAAAGGCAGTATTCCCTGGTTTCCGGGGTCAGGCTCTCAGCAAAATACTTCTTCGCCTTATCTTTCCCGTTTTTTTCCATCCAGCGCTCAAAAGCCAGCTTCAGCAAGGGAAAACGGTTCTGGTAAAGCTTATCGTAAGAAATATAGCGTCGGTTGTCCCCAAAATCCGCCCGGTCACACTCTTCTTTCGTCAGCAGTTTTTCCTCAATTAAAGTTTCCAGATCAATAAAATAAGGATTCCCTGCAAATGCCGAAAACGACTGGTAAGGGGAATCCCCATAGCCGGTTGGCCCTAACGGCAGGATCTGCCAGTACTTCTGTCCTGCCCGCTGCAAAGTATCAATAAAATCATAAGCTTCCCTGGAAAACGCCCCGATCCCGTAACGGGAGGGAAGGCTGGACACCGGAAGAAGCATTCCGCACTCTCTCATAGCAACATTCTCCTTTTCCCTGTAGTTTATCCGCTTTTCTTTTCAGCTTCCCATTAGGTTATCAAATTCATCAAAGTCACTATACTAATATAGTAATTTTAATAAAATTTGTATATCAGTCAATACAATTTATAAAAAAGCTGCATTTACTCTGACTGGATGTAACCCCACATCCTCTATCCCGTTCGCATAGGCTGTCGGGAATACTTTTTTCAATATCTGATAGGACGCATTAACGTCTGCATTAATTTTTATTCCATTTTCGCTGACAAATAATCCCCTGTGGATGCGCCGTATGTTCCTGTAATTCTGCTTTACCGGCATTTCATCGTCAAGAAAGCTTGTACCGGATGTATAGGATTCTTCGGTTAGAATAACATTAATCCCGGCTTCCTGTGCTTTATACTGCAGCATTTTAATCAAACGCTGGGTTGGAATACCTGTAAAATTCTGGTTTACTGTTTTGCTTAGATTTGCATCCCTTTTCCAGTCTTTGTTATAACCGATTACGATGGTATGGATAGTTCTGTCTGTACAATAATCGACTATTTTTCGGCTGGCCTTATGCATGTAGTCATCCATTTTCCGGTTCCTTTTTTCCGTCATCCGCGCCATCCTCCGGGTAAAATCCCTGCCATTCATCCGCTTCGCCGTTTCCCTGTAATGTGCCATCTGCTTATTGTAGTATTGATTCACCGACTTAAGACCCCTGCCGTTGATGATATAGGTTCTGTCCCCTATATTGGTTGTTACGGCTGCTAAGTTGCCTATGCCGATGTCAATACTACAGTAGCGCTGGTTATCTGGCTTTACTTCATCAATGGATATACGGTAAACGACTTCTGCCAGAATATAACCCTGCTTTGGTATAAACCTTATCTGGTTGAATGCCTGAAAATTATTCTTAGCACAGCATTTCAGTTTTAGTTCAAAGCCTTCAAATTTCTTTGGGAATCTTAAAATGCCATCTCTTAATTTTACATTTTGATTGGTCAGGATAAGGATATTTCTGCCGTCTTTCTTTTTATACTTGGGAAGCTTTGGCTGGCCTGTATACTTCTCTTTGTTCCCTGCCCAGTCTTTTATGGATACAAAAAAGGACTTCCAGTTCTTTTCTAACAGACGCAAAACCTGCTGGGCGGACTGTGCCGCTGGCATTTCCCGGTAATCGGGATATTCTGTATCTGCTTTTAGTAACTTATCCAAATCGCCATAAGGGACAGCCTTGCCGCTGCCTGTAAATTCCTGACGCAGGATATAATTGGCATGGTTATACAAATTCTTGGAAAGGAAACAAAAATAGTCTAGCATTGTGTAATGCTTATTTGATGGTTTTAGAATATGCTTTTCAACTCTCTGTACAATCATCTTCTTCCAGCACCTTCTTAATCCTTCCTGCTTTTCTTTTGCTGTAAAGCTTTATGGAATAGCAATGCAGCAGCGAAACAATTTCTTCAAAAAACTCCTCGCTGTCCAGTTTTTCCGATCCAATTTCACTCATCACAATAATCTCACAATGGTATTTTTTAAATAAATGATAAAACAGTTCAAAGCCCACTCTGGACAGCCTGTCTTTATAGGTAATGACTACTTTTTCCACTCTGCCGTCCAATACTTCATCCAGAAG
>CAMNRM010000046.1 GCA_946553025.1 uncultured Clostridium sp. | reverse complement strand
AAAAGTGCAGGGGAAAGTCTGCCCTTTGGGTTCCCCAGGTAAAGTTACACTATCGCTTCCGTAAAAGGTGTAGCTATTTGCTTCGTTCTGTGCTATACTCACTAATAGAAGATGCTAAAGATAAAAAGATAGAAAATGGAATGAAAAAAGGAGAAGGGCTATGAAGGATACTACATTAGTGATTATGGCTGCGGGGATTGGCAGTCGTTTTGGCGGGGGAATTAAGCAGTTGGCAGCAGTTGGCCCAAGCGGGGAGATTATCATGGATTATTCGATTCATGATGCCCTGGAAGCAGGATTTACCAAGATTGTCTTTATTATCCGCCGGGATTTGGAGAAGGATTTTAAGGAGATTATCGGAAACCGGATTGAGAAGATTGCCCGGGTGGAGTATGCTTATCAGGAACTGGATAAACTTCCGGAGGGATTTTCGGCACCGGAGGGAAGGAAGAAGCCGTGGGGAACCGGTCATGCGGTTCTTATGGTGAAGGATCTGGTGCATGAGCCGTTTCTGGTGATTAATGCAGACGACTACTACGGAAAAGAAGGATTCCGCAAGGTTCATGACTATATGGTCGGGCATATGGACGAAACGAAAGAGCCCATGGCCTTATGTATGGCGGGCTTTGCCCTGGAAAACACATTGAGCGAGAACGGTTCAGTAACCCGGGGTGTCTGCGATGTTGCTGAGGACGGGACATTAAAGAAGGTGGAAGAAACCTTTGCCATCGAGAGGAAGGCCGACGGTTTTTATGCGGAGAATGAGGACGGCGTTCCGGTAGAAATTCATGAAGGACAGCTGGTTTCGATGAATATGTGGGGACTTCCTCCTGCATTTTTAGAGGAACTGGAAAAAGGCTTTCCGGAGTTCCTGCGCCAGATTCCGGAGGGAAATCTTAAAGCCGAATATCTTCTGCCCAAGGTTATCGATAAGATGGTACAGGAGAAAAAAGCGGTTGTACAGGTGCTCGATACGAAGGATAAGTGGTTTGGCGTGACCTACCAGGAGGATAAAGCGGCAGTTATCGAGTCCATCCGCCAGCTGGTTAAGGACGGGGTTTATCCGGAGAAGCTGTTCTGACCCGTGCCTGCGATGTGCTTAAAATGAAACATCGGGAAGAGAAATCGCTGCTGTTTACATGTTCACAGCAGCGAGAAATCTTCCCGATAAAAATGAGGAGCCCCGGCTGCTGTTCAACCGGGGTAATTATGAAAAATCTATGTGCAAATTGTCTAATTAAAAGAAAGCTTTTTGTAACTTTCTATGCAATTAGTATAAAAAATAATTATGAACAGTACATAGATAAATTATGAACAATATGTAAACAAATGAAGATCAATGCGGTGGAAAGGTTGTTGCTGTAAACATGTGAACAGGAATATAACCGCTGCCGGACAGGGAGGAGTTTATGGCAGATAAGAACAAGAGAAAGACGCTGGTGATTGGTCATAAAAATCCGGATACAGATTCTATCTGTTCAGCGATTTGCTATGCCAATTTAAAACAAAAGACGACAGGAAATATCTATGAGCCGGCCCGGGCTGGGAAAGTGAATTCGGAAACCCAGTTTGTGCTGGATTATTTTCATATGAAAAAGCCGGATCTGGTACAGACCGTACAGACCCAGGTAAAGGATATCGAGATCCGGGAAACGCCGGGGGTGTGGAAGAATATCTCCCTGAAAAAAGCCTGGAACCTGATGCAGAAGGATAATGTCGTTACCCTGGCTGCGGTGACGGACAGCGGCCTTCTGGAAGGGCTGATTACGGTCGGGGATCTGACAAAATCTTATATGAATGTCTACGACAGCAGTATTCTCTCCAAGGCACACACCCAGTATTCCAATATTGTGGAAACCTTGGAGGGTGTGATGCTTCTGGGCGAGGAAGACGACTTTTTTTCCGAGGGAAAGGTGTTAATCGCCGCGGCAAACCCGGATATGATGGAGTTTTATATAGAACCCCACGATCTGGTTATTTTAGGAAACCGCTATGAATCCCAGCTCTGTGCCATTGAGATGGAAGCGGGATGTATTATCGTCTGCGAGGGGGCGGGGGTTTCCAAAACCATCCGCAAGATGGCGCAGGAGCGGGGCTGCGTAATTATCACCACGCCCTACGATACCTATACCGCTGCCCGTCTGATTAACCAGAGTATGCCCATCAGCTATTTTATGAAAACCGAGCATCTGACCACCTTTGACGAAGATGATTTTATTGATGATGTCAAAGAGGTGATGACCAGCAAGCGTCACCGGGACTTCCCGATTCTGAATAAAAACGGCCATTATAAGGGCATGATTTCCCGCAGAAACCTTCTGGGTGCCCGCGGCAAAGGGGTTATCCTCGTGGATCACAACGAAAAGAGCCAGGCGGTGGACGGCATCGAAGGCGCGGATATTCAGGAAATTATCGATCACCATCGGATTGGGGCGGTGGAAACGATCTCTCCGGTGTATTTCCGCAACCAGCCATTAGGCTGCACGGCGACGATTGTCTACCAGATGTATAGGGAGGCCGGTGTGGAGGTGAAGCCGGAGATTGCCGGGCTTTTGTGCAGCGCCATTATCTCCGATACTTTGCTGTTCCGTTCGCCCACCTGTACAGCCGTAGATAAGCAGACCGCTTTAGAGCTTGCAGCCATTGCCGGAATTGAAGTGGAAAGCTATGCCAATAAGATGTTTGCCGCGGCAAGCAACCTTAAGGGTAAGAGCAATAAAGAAGTTTTTTATCAGGACTTTAAGCAGTTTGAGGCGGGCAAGCTGACCTTTGGCGTAGGCCAGATCAGTTCGGTGAATGCAGAAGAACTTGAGGAATTAAAGGAACGTATGCTTCCCTACCTTAAAGAAGCCCTCAAAGCCCACGGTATGGATATGCTGTTCTTTATGCTGACCAATATCCTGACCGAATCGACGGAACTGTTATGTGAGGGAACGGGGGCAAAGCAGCTTATCGTAAAAGCCTTCCATCTGGATACGGAAAATGATAAGGATACGGAAAATGAGCAGATCGTCAGTCTTCCCGGGGTTGTTTCCCGAAAAAAACAGCTTGTGCCGGGAATTATGATTGCGGAGGAATAGATGAAAAAACAGGTAAAGAAAGAATTCTGGAAGCCGGGAAACCTCCTCTATCCGCTTCCGGCTGTCCTGGTAAGCTGTCAGCGGCCGGGGGAGAAACCCAACATCATCACCATTGCCTGGGCGGGGACGGTCTGTTCCTCCCCGGCCATGGTATCGATTTCGGTGCGCAAAGAGCGGTATTCTTATGCAATTATCCGGGAAACCGGGGAGTTTGTGATTAATCTGGTGACGAAGGATCTGGCCTTTGCTGCGGACTGGTGCGGGGTAAAGTCCGGGCGGGATGCGGATAAATTCAAGGCGTGCAGTCTGACGGAACAAAAGATGGAACACAGTATGGTGCCGGGAATTGCAGAAAGCCCGGTGAACTTAGCGTGTAAGGTGCGCCAGGTTATTCCCCTGGGAAGCCATGATATGTTTGTGGCAGAAGTTACAGAGGTGGCTGTGGATACGGATTTTATGGATGCAAAGGGGAAGTTTCATCTGAATTCGACAGGGCTGGTGGCCTATTCGCACGGGGAGTATTTTGGTTTGGGTGAGCGATTGGGGAAATTTGGATATTCTGTAGAGAAGGGAAGGAAAAAATGAAGCCAAATATCACCTTAATCGGTATGCCGTCTTCCGGGAAAAGCACCATAGGCGTACTTTTAGCCAAGCGCCTGGGCTATTCCTTCGTGGATGTGGATATCTTAATCCAGGAGAAGGAAGGGCGGCTGTTAAAGGAGATTATCGCCAAGGAGGGGCTTTCGGGATTTTTACAGGTGGAAGAGCGGGTAAACGCAGAACTGGAAGTGAAAAAATCCGTGATTGCGCCGGGCGGTTCCGTGATTTACGGCGAGAGGGCCATGCAGCATTTAAAGGAAATCAGTGAAATCGTTTATTTAAAGATGAGTTTTGAGGAACTTGAACGCCGGGTGGGAAACATCGTTGACCGTGGTGTGGCCTTAAAACCGGGGTTTACCCTGCGGGACTTATATGATGAGCGCGTGCCGCTTTACGAGCGCTACGCGGATATTGTAGTCAGCGAGGAGGGGTGTTTCCAGCCCGGGCAGACGGTGGACAGGCTCCGCCTCCTGATGGAAAAAAAGCTGGCGGCGGAGCGCAGGGAACTGGATGCGATGTTAAACCTGCTGAGGTGATGAAATGATAAATGGAATCGGTCAGGTTACTGTTTATAGTTCACAGGAACTGTGTCAGCACATCAGACGATGACCGGCTGGATTTGTTTTCCTTCCAGAGCAAGTTCTAAGGTCTTTGCCGTCAGTTCTGTCCGGGCAATTAAAGAATTTGGTTTTTTCTCCGGATTGTCCTGTCCAAAGGGAACAAAATAAATGTTTTTTGTGTTATAGAGCAGACCGATATTTTTAAAATTCATTCCCAGGGCATCGTTGGTGGAGATGGAGATGACCAGGGGTTTTTGATTGCGGAGATGGGCTTTGGCGGCCATCAGCACCGAGGTATCCGTAATGCCGTTGGCAAGTTTTGCTAAAGTGTTCCCGGTGCAGGGGGAAATGAGCAGGATATCCAAGCAGGCGGACGGGCCGATGGGTTCGGCTTCCTCCATGGTAAGGATGGGCTTGTTCCCGGTAAGGGAAGTGATGTGTTTGATATATTCGCTGGTGCTGCCGAAACGGGAGTCCATGGTCTGCACATTTGCAGAAAAAACAGGCTGTATATCAGCGCCCAGATCAAGGAGCGAGGCCACCTGTTTTTCGACTGCGCTGAAGGTGCAGAAGGAACCGGTAAAGGCAAAACCGATGGTTTTTCCGGCTAATGTCATAAGAAAACCTCCTTTGGATGTTTTAGATTTTATTTTTGTTTCTCCAAAGAGGAAAGATAAGCCAAAACAGCGCCGCAAAGAATCTGTGCAGAGGATTTTGGCGCGTATTTTCCGGGAAGGCCGGGGCATAAAAGGGCTGTTTTTCCGGTCTTCTGGCAGTAATCAAAATCCGTTCCTCCAGGAGCAGAAGCAATATCGATAATGGTAATATCGGGATGTGTCTTTTCCAGAATCTCCTCTCCGAAAATAGGGCAGGGTGCCGTATTAAAGAAAAAAAGAACCGGATTTTCTTCCAGGAACCGGGCAAGTGCATGGCTTTGTATACAGAAAAAGCCTTCTTTTTTTGCGAGATTCTGCCGCGCAGGATCAGATTCAAGGACGATGATTTTAGCACCCAGTGCCTTAAGCTTTTTGGCAAGAACACGCCCGCAGCGCCCATATCCGGCTAATAGGCAAAAACTGTCTTCCAAGTTTACCGGGCTGTGTGCGATGGCCTCGCAGACTGCGCCCTCGGCGGTGGCAACCGCGTTTTTTTCGGCAATCTCTTCGTCGTCCATAAAATCAAAAAAGCCGACAAAATGTTTGCCGCAGTAATCTCTGACCTTCTGGGGCAGGTTTGCACCAAAAAGCATCTGTCCGGGGCGAAGGAAAGAGAGAAAATCGTCGATAGTAAGCTTTGGATGTGAAAAGATGGTCTTCTGATCCTTTGTAAACGGTGTGGGAGCAATAATCACGCTGCCGCCTGCAAGGCTTTCTTTATCCGGCTCCTGAAGAAAGGAAACCGGAAGGTATTCCCGGCGAAGGAGTCCGGCCAGATATTCCTGGCGGGAGTCCCCGCGGATAACGCAGATATGGTCAGTGACATGTTCGGAACTTGCGCACATAAAAACCTCCATAATTTGGGGATGATTTTTGTTGTTTTTTGTATAGGGAATAATGTTTTTGTTCACCCTGTAAGATATGCGAAAGTCAGTATTTTTGTTCCTGGCTGTTTTACACGGATTCGGGCGAATGGGATGCTTTATTTCTATGCAGGAATCTGCTGTCCGTTTCAGGAACCTGCTGTCCGTTTTGGGCATATGGTAAACAGAGAACCCTATGGATTGGACTGTGCTATGAAACGCAGAATATTTACCGGTATGGCAACCGCTTTGGTTACGCCGATGGACGGCAGCGGAGGGATTGATTATCCGGCCCTTCACGGGCTTTTGGAATTTCAGATAGAACATGGGGCGGATGCCCTGGTCGTTATGGGAACGACGGGGGAGGCATCGACGCTCACCGATAAGGAAAAAAACGAGCTTGCGGCATTTGTGATCCGCAGGGTGGATGGGCGGCTTCCTGTAATTCTTGGGACAGGGAGCAACGATACACGAAAGGCGGCCATGCTTTCTCGGGAGGCAGAACTTGCCGGGGCCGACGGGATTTTGCTGGTAACGCCCTACTATAATAAAACCTCGCAGGAAGGGCTAATCCGGCATTTTGAAACCATTGCCGATCAGGTTAGGCTTCCGGTGATCCTTTACAATGTTCCGACAAGGACCGGAGTGAATATCTGCCCGGAAACCTGCCGGCGGCTGGCAAAGCATCCGAATATCTGTGGATTAAAAGAAGCCAGCGGGAACCTCTCCCAGGTGGCACAGATAGCGGCGCTCTGCGGGGACAGCCTGGATATCTATTCGGGAAATGACGATCAGATCCTTCCGGTATTGTCTTTGGGCGGACGGGGTGTGATCTCGGTTCTGGGAAATATTATGCCGAAAGAAACGGCAGAACTCTGCCGGCTTTTTCGGGAGGGGAAAGTTTTGGAGAGCACAGCGCTGCAGCTAAAGCTTTTGCCGCTGATGAATGCCATGTTCTGGGACGTGAACCCGATCCCGGTGAAGGCGGCGCTGTCGCTTATGGGCATGTGCAGGGAGGACTGCCGCCTTCCGCTTGTCCCTTTGGCACCGGAGAGAAAAGGGGAATTGAAGGCATTGATGGAAGGCTATGGACTGCTGTAAATGTATAAAACGGCAGCGGTTAGGATTTATGGGGAAGATAAAGAGGAAATGGAAACGGTGGGTTACAGACAGCAAAATAGATGATGAACAGGAGAAACAGCTATGATAAATGAACCAATCCGCGCAGCAGTGATTTCCGATACTCACGGACTGCTGCGCCCAGAGGTGGAAAGGATTCTTCAGTCCTGCGATGTGGTGATTCATGCAGGCGATTTTGATAATCAGATGGTGTTTCATAAGCTGAAAATTAAGCAGCCTTTATACGCCGTCCGGGGAAATAATGATCATGACTGGGCAGAGCAGCTTCCGCTGATCCGCCGCTTTAAGCTGGGGGATTACCGGTTTCTTCTGGTGCATGATCAGGCGGATATCCCCGGGGATGTACAGGATGCACAGGTGGTTATCTTCGGACATTCCCATATGTACTTTAAAAAGCAGCAGAACGGGCGGCTCTGGCTGAATCCCGGAAGCTGCGGCTACCGCCGCTTTACCCTGCCGCTGTCGATGGCGGTGCTTACATTAAAAGAAGATGAATGTCAGTTGGAAACATTATTTTTAAATGAAGAAGACGGGCAGATTGCGGTGGAAAAGGAAAATGAAGTATTTTGCCTGAAAGCGTGCACGGAAAATAAACACATGGAAGAAGCCAAAAGACAGGTGCAGGCAGAAAAGACAAAACAGGCAGAATGTGCGGAGAAGGCGGAAAAAGCAGAGAAAACAGAAAAGGCAGAGAAAACAGGGGAAACAGAAGAACAGCAGGAAAGCCCCGGCAGGAAAAAAAGGCTGCGGGAGCGCATTGCCGAACGGTCAGGGCAGAGGGATCAGCTCTTTGTTATCGCAAAAATTATGCGGCTGATGAAGCGGGGGGAAGCCATCGAATGGGTGGCGAAAAACCTGCGGGTAGAGCCTGTATTTGTGGAAACCGTATACCGGATCTGTGTTACCCATCCGCAGGCGGACGCCCATCAGATTCTGGATAAGCTGGAAGTCAACAGTCTGACGCAGAGGAAGCCATTTTCCGATCTGCGTTAGGGTGTTTTATAAAAAAATAAGCAAATGAGAAAGGAGAACATGGACGAATGAATGTTAAACAATTATTTGCGCAGGTAGATATGACCTCCGGGCGGCCCTGGGAAAAAATTGTGCTTTTTACGGTTCCCATGCTGATTGGAAACATTGCCCAGCAGCTCTATAATACGGTGGACAGCATTGTCGTGGGCCGGTATGTGGGCGATAACGCACTGGCGGCCGTGGGAAGCGCAAGTCCGATTTTAAACCTGCTCCTGGTGCTGTTTGTGGGAATTTCCATGGGGGTAAGTATTATGGTTTCCCAGTATTTCGGCTCCCATGACCGGGAAAATTTATCAAAAACCATCGGAAGTTCCATCACATTAACCGCGCTTTCCTCCCTGCTTTTAATGGTCTGCTGTGCCGCGCTGATCCGCCCGGTGCTTCGGATGCTGGACACGCCGGAGAGCATTATGGACTGGTGTGCTTCCTATCTGTTCATCCTTTTGATGGGCATCGCCGGGGTGGCTTACTATAATATTTTCTGCGGGATTTTGCGGGGACTGGGGGACTCTCTTTCGGCGCTGGCCTATCTTCTGGTGGCTACGGTGCTGAATATTATCCTTGATCTCTGGTTTGTTGCCGGGTTGAAGATGGGGGTGGCCGGGGTGGCCCTGGCTACCGTGATTGCCCAGCTTGCATCGGCGTTTTTATGTCTGGTCAAGCTTCGGCGGATGGGGCATTTGTTCGATATGCATCCTTCGTATTTAAGACCGGATCGGGAGAATATTTTTACGGTTCTGCGCCTGGGCCTTCCCTCCGGCATTACCCAGGCGATCTTTTCCCTGGCTATGGTTGTCGTGCAGTCGTTGACCAACAGCTTCGGCGAACTGATTATTGCCGCCAATGTTATTATTATGCGTGTGGACGGCTTTGCCATGATGCCGAACTTCTCCTTTGGAACCGCGATGACGACCTATTCCGGGCAGAATGTAGGTGCGCGGGAGTATGAGCGCGTACAGCAGGGGGCAAAACAGGGAACCCTTCTTGCCGTAGGGATCTCTGCGTCGATTACCGCTTTGATTCTTCTTTTCGGGCACCATCTGATGGCAATTTTTACCAGCACAGAAGAATTGGTGAATGTGAGTGCAAGGATGATGGCGATTTTATCTGCCGGGTACATTGCCATGGCGGTGACCCAGAGTTTATCCGGGATTATGCGCGGGGCCGGGGATACCATGACGCCGATGTGGATTTCCATGGTGACTACGGTTGCCATCCGAATTCCTCTGGCTTACGGGATTGCCTGGCTTACGAAAACACCTGAATTTCCCAAGGGAAGGTATGAGTGTATCTGGATCTCCCTGCTCTTTTCCTGGGTGCTCGGCGCTGTAATCACCATCGTATTTTACCGGCTGGGGAACTGGAAAAAGAAAGCCTTGTCCCTGGTAAAAGAAAAGGAGTAACGAACCATGGAAACTAATCATCGTACCTGGTACATACGGGGGATTCGTGACGGAATCCCCATTGCTTTGGGCTATCTTGCCGTGTCCTTCAGCCTTGGGATTGCCGCGGGAAATCTGGGGATGAAGGCGTTTTCGGCGGCGCTGATGTCCTTTACAAATGTCACTTCTGCCGGGGAGTTTGCCGGGCTTTCGCTGATGGCTGCGGGGGCTGCCTATATGGAGATGGCGGGGACACAGTTTATTATCAATCTGCGCTACTGCCTGATGTCCTGCGCCCTTTCCCAGAAGCTTTCGCCGAAAATGCCTTTTTTCCACCGTCTTCTGATGGCTTATGGAATCACGGATGAGATCTTCGGGATTGCCATAGGCACGGGGGCGGGACAGGCTTTAAGCCCTTATTATGTTTACGGGGCAATCAGTGTCGCCGTTCCCGGATGGACCCTTGGAACGTGGCTGGGCGTGGTATCCGGGAATATCCTGCCCGCCCGCGTGCTCTCTGCCCTGAACGTTGCCCTCTACGGCATGTTTATCGCCGTGGTCGTTCCTCCGGCAAGGAAGGATAAAATCCTGGCAGGAATGATTGCCGTTTCCATGGGGGCAAGCCTGCTTTTTACGTATCTGCCGGGAATAAGCAGCCTGTCCTCCGGAATGCGGATCATCCTTTTAACCGTACTGATTGCCGGAGCCGGAGCCGTGCTGTTCCCGATTCATGAGGAGGGGGAAGAAGATGAAAAATAATGTATATGCCTATATTCTGGTGATGGCCGTGACCACCTATTTAATCCGCGTACTGCCGCTGACCCTGATCCGCAAGCCGATAAAAAATAAATTTATCCGCTCCTTTTTATACTATGTGCCCTATGTAACCTTATCGGTAATGACCTTTCCCGGTATTATTACAGCGACATCGAGCGTGTACTCCGGGGCTGCCGGATTTCTTGCTGCCCTGGTTCTGGCCTTTTGCGGCGCAAGCCTTCTTAAAGTGGCTGTGGGGGCGTGCGGGATTGTCTTTTTGCTGGAATTATTTTTAGTGTAGGCTGCACAGAATGAAGTTTATGTGCAAAGTTTTTTTACAGGTGTTGCAAATTTTCGGAAATGATCGTATACTAATGTACTGTCCGCATGGCTGATGAAGAAAGAAGCAGCTAAGCGGGTTTTAAAACAACGTCAGTTCGAAACCTTCCTGACGAAAAACAAAACTAAAGGAGAAGAAAACAATGGAGAAAACAAGAAACAAACCAATTTACTACGTAACCTATGGTGCAGCGATTGCGGCGGTTTATATCGTCCTGACGATGGTGTTTGCACCGATTTCTTTTGGCCCGGTGCAGTTTCGGATTTCGGAAATCCTGTGCGTCCTGCCCTTCTTTACCCCGGCCGCCGTTCCCGGACTGTTCGTGGGATGCCTTCTTTCCAATATCCTCTGCGGGGCAGCAGGGCTTGATATTATCTTTGGAAGCCTGGCGACGCTTATCGGGGCAGCAGGTTCGCTTTATCTTGGAAAGGTGAATAAATGGCTGGTGTGCCTTCCGCCGATTCTGGCCAATACGATCATTATCCCGTGGGTTCTCCGCTATGCCTATGGTTCTCCCGATTTGATTCCCGTCGCGATGGTTACCGTGGGAATCGGTGAAGTCCTTGCGATTGGCGTACTGGGAAATATGCTTTTGCTTACATTAGAGCGTTACAGGAACCTTATCTTTCATCGAAATTTTGCTTAAATTATTGGACAGGCCCTGCGCTTTCCGGCATCCGGAAAGCAGCAGGGCTTTTTTGTTTTAAGTATAGATTTTCCGCCCCGTTTGTTGTATACTTAATTGCGTCACGAAACTAAAAATTATAGTGGAGGAAGCCATGTATCAAATCAATTTCAGCAAACCGGAAGCAGTTCATTTTATTGGGATTGGAGGAATCAGCATGAGCGGATTGGCGCAGATTCTTCTTCAGGAGGGCTTTTGCGTGTCCGGCTCTGACGCACATAAAACGGAATTAACGGAAATCCTGGAAAAGCAGGGGGCGCGGATTGACTACGGGCAGAGGGCGTCGAATATCCGCGACGGCATCGATGTTGTGGTCTATACGGCGGCGATTCACCCGGATAACCCGGAGTTTGCAGCGGCAAAGGAGAAGGGGATTCCCCTGCTGACCCGGGCAGAACTTTTGGGGGAGATGATGCAGAACTACCGTCATGCCATTAATATTTCCGGAACTCATGGAAAGACGACGACGACCTCCATGCTTACGGAAATTCTTCTGGCAGCCGAAACCGACCCTACGGTTACCGTGGGCGGGATTTTGGAAACCATCGGGGGGAATATCCGGGTGGGCGGTTCCGAGCTTTTTGTCACGGAAGCCTGCGAATATACCAACAGCTTTTTATCGTTTTTCCCGACCATGGAAATTATCTTAAATATTGAGGCCGATCACCTGGATTTCTTTAAGGATATCGAGGATATCCGCCACTCCTTCCGCCTGTTTGCCGAAAAGCTGGATGAGAAGGGGATCTTAATTATCAACAGTGATATCAAACGTCTGGATGCGTTTTTAAGCGGACTTTCCTGTAAGGTAATTACCTTTGGAAGCGATCCGGAGAAGAGCGATTACAGCGCCGCAGATATTACCTACGATGCCTGGGCAAGGCCGTCGTTTACGCTTCTTGTGGATAACAAACCGGAAGGGACGATAAGCCTTGGCGTTCCCGGAGAGCACAATGTCTATAACGCGCTTTCGGCGATTGCAGCGGCAAGGGCGCTGGATATTCCTATGGAAGCGATTAAGCGTGGGCTTGGCCATTTCCACGGGACGAACCGCAGGTTTGAAGTGAAGGGGGAAGTGGGCGGACTGACGATTATCGACGATTACGCCCATCATCCGCAGGAGATTGCAGCAACGCTGGCTGCGGCAAAGAATTACCCGCACAAAAAAATCTGGTGCGCCTTCCAGCCTCACACCTACAGCCGGACAGCCGCTCTTCTGGATGATTTTGCCCGGGTGCTTCTTGCGGCGGATGAAGTGATTCTTGCGGATATCTATGCGGCAAGGGAAGTGAATAAACTGGGGGTGAGTGCGAACGATATTGCCTTGAAAATGGAAGAATATGGAAAACATGCGCATTATCTGCCCTCCTTTGATGAAATTGAAACATTTATTTTAGAAAATTGTGTTCCCGGGGATTTGTTGATAACTATGGGGGCTGGAGATATTGTAAAAGTGGGAGAAAAGCTGTTAGGGAAGTAAGTTATCCACAATATCCACATAGTTTTCAACATTTTATGTAAAGAAGCTATGTGGATGTTTCTATTTACATAAAAAATAAGCTGACAATTGAAAAAACCCTTGAATTCCCTTAATTTCGACAGGATTCGACCGACGAAAAGAAAAGAAATCCACCAAATTATCCACATTATCCACAATTTTTTGCAGCATCCGCGGTGGATAAAGGGGCTATTTCCTTTTTTTCGACCTTGTGGTAAGATGCTTTTATCGGGAGCAGGAAAACAGAAAAGAAGCTAATGGAGATGAAGAGGATGACGTGGGAGTTTAATGAAGGTTTTCAGGTGAATGCCACACTGGTAGCGAACCAGTTTATCGATCAGTACATGGCAGGGGCGAACGGGGATTATGTTAAAGTCTATCTCTACCTTCTGCGCCATGCAGGAAAATCCCTTTCTCTGGGGGAGATTGCCGAGGCGCTTCACTACACCGAGGGCGATGTAAAGCGGGCGATTGCCTACTGGAAGAAAGAGGGGGTTTTGGCAGGGAAAGAAAAGGAAAGGGAAGCCTTAAAAAAAGAAGAACCTGTGTCCGAGCCTTCTGCAGAACCGGCACAAAACCCGGTAAAGCCGGTTTACTCAAAAGAACTGGTCAGCCGTCTTTCCGAGGATGAGGATTTTACCCAGTTGATTTACATTGCCCAAAAGTATATGAATAAGGTGTTTACGCAGAGGGAGTGCCAGATCTTTGCCTATCTTTACGGGGAACTGGGGCTTCCGGCTGAACTTTTGGAGTATCTGGTGGAATACTGTGTCCAGAACGGCCATGTCAGCATCCGCTATATGGAAACGGTGGCTTTAAACTGGCACCAGAAACGTCTGGTTACGGTTGAGGAAGCCAAGGCTTACAGCGCAAGCTTTAACAAGGATTCTTTTGCCGTGATGAAGGCTTTCGGATTAAATGACCGCCGCCCGGCAGATACGGAAAAGCGATTTATAGAAACCTGGTTCGGGGCTTACGGATTCAGCCGGGAAGTGGTGCTTGAAGCCTGCAACCGGACGATTGAGGCGACGCACACCCCAAGCTTTGCCTATGCCAATAAGATTTTAAGCGTGTGGAAAAAGGCAGGGGTGAAAAATCTTTCGGATGTGGAAGATCTGGATATGATAAGACAGAAGCAGGAGAAGGAAAAGGGCGAGGAGAAAAAGAAAAAGTCAAAAGCCGTCAACCACTTCCATAACTTTGAACAGAGCAGTACAAGCTATGATTCGCTGATGATGGAAAAGGTAAGGGCCAGGATGGAAAAATAGGGAGAGTAAGTTATGGCATTGAGCAATTCGCAGTATCAGGAGATTATGCGGGAGTATCAGGCCCAGCAGCTAAGAAATAAACATGCCCAGGATGCCAGGATTAAGGAAGTCTATGAAGAACTTCCGGCAGTTTGGGAACTGGATCAGGAAGTGAGCACCAGGGCGCTTTTGCGGGGCAGGCAGCTTCTTGGCGGCGATGCGTCGGCACAGGAACGGCTGCGGGAGGAGATTGCCGATCTGCGGGAGCAGAAAGCCATCCTTCTTGCCTCCCGGGGCTATCCCGCAGACTATATGGAGATGCACTACCGCTGTGCGAACTGTGAGGATACCGGCTATACGAAGGAGGGGAAGAAATGCCATTGCTTCCTGCGCCGCCAGATCCGCCTTCTCTATGCCCAGTCCAATATAGAGCATGTGCTGGAAAAAGAAAATTTTACGACCTTTAATGAGGATTATTTTGACGATAAGGCGATCGAACCGGCGATAGGGACAACCGTAGCCCAGTATATGAAGAAGGTTCGCCAGTGGTGTGTGGACTTTGTCGAAGACTTTGACAAAAAAGGGGGAAACCTTTTGTTTACCGGGACGACCGGGCGCGGGAAAACCTTTCTGACCAACTGTATTGCCAAGGAGCTGATTGACCGCTACCACTCGGTAATTTATCTGTCCGCCCATGATTTATTTGAGGTGTTTTCCAAATACCGCTTTACCCATCAGACCGAGGAAGAGATGAAAGATATGTATCTTTTTATTTTAGACTGCGATCTGTTGATTATTGACGATCTGGGAACGGAACTGAATAACAGCTTTACCTCTTCTCAGCTTTTTTTCTGTATTAACCAGAGATTATTGAGCCAGAAGTCTACGATTATTTCCACCAACCTCTCCTTAGACCGTCTGCGGGACGAGTACACGGACAGGGTTGCCTCGCGGGTGATGAGCAATTATACGGTGATTCCCCTGTATGGGGAGGATATCCGCCTGAAAATGTAAGGGACATATCTTGACGAATCTACCCGCCAGATGATATAAAAGAAAAGTAAGAAATGATAAAGATAGTGAATGCCATAAGAAATCAGCAAATGAGAAATTTAAGTTACACAATCTTAATTCATGGAGGAACGTATGCTGTACGAAGAAAAGATCATAGAAACCATACCTGTAGGACCCCTTGGACTGATTCCTTTACAAAGCTGCGCTGCTCTTGGCCAGAAGGTGGACAAGTATCTGGTTGCCTGGAGAAAGGAAAGAGAAAGTGAACATAAATCAACCATAGCATTTTCCGGATATCAGAGGGACAGCTATATTATCGGTGCAAAAACCCCTCGTTTTGGGTCAGGGGAAGGAAAAGGGATGCTGGAAGAATCCGTGCGCGGAGATGATTTATATTTTATGGTGGATGTCTGCAATTACAGTCTGACCTACCATCTGTGCGGTATGGAAAACCATATGTCGCCGGACGACCATTTTCAGGATTTAAAGCGTCTGATTGCCGCGGCAGCGGGAAAGGCCAGGAGAATTAACGTGATTATGCCCTTCCTCTATGAAAGCCGTCAGCATAAGCGTTCGGGAAGGGAATCCTTAGACTGCGGTCTGGCCTTAGAAGAACTGGTGCGCATGGGCGTGGAGAATATTATTACCTTTGACGCGCACGACCCCAGGGTGCAGAATGCCATTCCCTTAAAAGGTTTTGAAACGGTGCAGCCGATCTATCAGTTTATCAAGCATCTGTTAAAGCATGAAACGGAACTGGATATTGACAGCAACCATATGATGGTGATTAGCCCCGATGAAGGCGCGATGAGCCGTGCCGTGTATTTTGCCAATGTCCTGGGGCTGGATATGGGAATGTTTTACAAGCGCCGTGACTATACAAAGATTGTCGGCGGGAGAAATCCCATCGTAGCCCATGAGTTTTTGGGCTCGGATGTGGAGGGAAAGGATGTCTTAATTATCGACGATATGATTTCCTCCGGGGAAAGTATGCTGGACGTGGCCGCGGAATTAAAGAACCGAAAGGCAAGAAAGGTCTTTATCTGTGCAACCTTTGGTTTGTTTACGAATGGACTGGAAAAGTTTGACGAATATTATGAACGTGGTTTAATTGACCGGATTCTTACCACCAATCTGGTGTACCAGACGCCGGAACTTCTTTCCCGGCCTTACTATATTGATGTGGATATGAGCAAGTACATTGCCCTGATTATTGATAACTTAAACCACGATGCCTCCTTAAGCGATCTGCTGAATCCGACAAAGAGAATCAATCGCTGTCTGGATGCATACAGGAACAGGAAATAAGGTTATTGTTCATGTAGGTCGAATCTGTGAACAGTAGCGAAATAAGCATTAAAGGCAGGTAGATGAATGAAGCATGTGCTGCAGCGGTTAGTTATCCTGTTTGTGATTTTTATTGCAGCAGGAATCGGATATTTTTACTGGATGAGAGTCCGGGCTACGGGGAAGGAATCCGTATATATTTCCATGGAAGAACCGGAACTTCCCGTAGTTTATCTGGAAATTTTGGGCAGGGAGATGGACAGCCTTCACGGCTATGTGCAGGAGATGAATACCTCGGTTCTGCGCGACAGCCTTGCCTTTCTTCCCGAGGATCGGGCATTGCCCATCCATATCCGCCGCTGCCAGAGTCAGGTTACCGGCATCTACTATGAGATCCGCTCCCTAGATTTGACGAGTTTAATTGAGCGAACCCGCGTGGAGAACTGGGAAACCGTGCAGGACGGTGTAAAAGCTGTGCTTCCCGTGCAGAACCTTCTTGTGCAGGACCAGGAATATGCGCTGATCCTGACCATCGATACGGCAGATCACGGCGCTGTCCGCTATTATTCCCGTGTGGTATGGGGGGATAATGCGCCGGTGAAGCAGATGGTGGATCTGGCGGCTGATTTTTCGGCCAAAACCTTTTCCTATGATCAGGCCACGGAACTGGTTACTTATCTGGAAAGCGATGCAACGGGAGATAATACGAATCTGGGGAGCGTGGATATCCATTCCAGCTTTTCACAGATTACCTGGGCAGGTCTTCCTATGGAACCGGCGGGGGAACTCCAGGTGACGTTAAAAGAGCGCAGGGGTTCGATGACGCAGGTGACGACGAGGTATCTGGCGGTCTGTGAGGGTGAGGGAAGCCGCCGGGAAATGTACGAGGTCGAAGATAATTTTACCATGCGCATGGGTGAGCAGCGCATCTACATGATGGATTTTGAGCGCCGGACCAATCAGATCTTTATGGGAACGCCGGAGTCTTTTACCGGAAGCCGGATTATGCTGGGCATTACCAATGATGACCAGGTACAGGCCAAAAGCAGTGAGAACGGAAAAGTCCACGCCTTTGTGAGCAACGGCGATCTCTGGAGTTACGATGAGGGCGGTGAAGACCTTAAAGCGATTCGGATATTTTCCTTCCGCAGCAGCAGCGAGGAGGGGGCGTCCCCGTCCTTTTGGGAACATTCGATTAAGGTTCTGCGGGCGATGGACACGGGGGATGTGGATTTTCTGGTCTACGGCTATATGAACCGGGGACGCCATGAGGGCTGTGTCGGAGTAACCCTGTACCACTATAATGCGGAACAGGATGCGTTAGAAGAGCGGTTCTTCATCCCTGCGGCAGACGGCTATGAAAAATTAAAGCTGGATGTGGAGGAGCTCTCCTACTTAAGTACGGGGGGAACCCTGTATCTTAAAGTAAATTCCGGAATTTATGCCGTGGATTTAAGCAGCAATGAATCCATGGTGGTGGCGGAAGGGCTTCCCGAGGGCGGCTACGCCATCAGCCAGAACGGACAGCGCCTGGCCTGGCAGGAGGGTTCTTTGCTCTACCAGTCCCACCAGATTCATCTGATGAATCTGGAAACCGGAGAAAAGAATGATGTGACCAGCACTTCGGGGGACAGCCTCCGCCTTCTCGGTTTTGTGGGCAATGATTTTATCTACGGGCTTGCACGGGAAAACACACAGTGGATGATTAACGGATATCTGGAAGAACTTCCCATGTATGCCATTGAAATTCTGGATGAAACGATGGATGTTCTGACCCGCTATGAAAAGAGCGGCTATTTTATCTCCGGGGTTTCCGTGGGGGACAGCCGGATTCATCTGCAGAGAATTGTGTCCGTGGCGGGAGATACTTACCGGGTCGTGGATGAAGATACCATTGTCTGCAACGAAGAAATTGCCGATGATAAGCTGGCCGGGATTGGCTGGTACGCCGATGCGAAACGTCAGAAGCTGTATTTTGTCCAGCTTGGCGCGGAAATTGAACGGGGGCGTCATGTGCACCGCTCAGCCCCGGAAAAAATCACCTACGGTTCGTCGGAAATATTAAATCTGGGAACGGCGATCACCGCGCCGGGGATGGATTTTTACGCCTACGGGGGCGGTCATCTTTTAGGAATCACCCAGGATTTTGCCAAAGCGGTAGAACTGGCCTATGAGAAGATGGGGATAGTCACCGGAAGCAGCCAGGAGGTTTACTGGTGCAGGGTGGATCGTCCGACCACGGCAGCCGTGGAAAACCAGATAGAATCCATCAGCCGTTTTACCAACTATATGGGAGAAGCCACGGGAAACCGCCGCTTTGCCGACGGCGTTCTTCTTTTCAATGCCCGGGGCTGCAGCTTAAACCAGGTTCTGTATTTTCTGGGACAGGGCTATCCTGTGCGGGCTTATACCGAGGGCGGACTTTCCTGCTACCTCGTAGGTTATGATCAGTATAATGTAACGATTTACCAGCCGCTTTCCGGAGAGAGCAGCAAGATGGGCTTAAATGATGCCGGTGCCTATTTTGAACAGCTGGGAAATGATTTTTTATGTGTAATTTTTCCGCCAAAATAGCCTGTACGGTCTTTTTTCGTCCGAAATAAGCGATAAAAATAAACGGATTCACATTGTAACCTTTACAAAATGCGGTTGTTTGGTATATAATGGCTTGCAAAGACAGTTTTACTGAATACTACATTTAACGTTTTCGATAGAATTTTCTATCATTATATAGAGGTGTAAGATGGAACAATATATCATGAAGGGCGGAAATCCGTTGGTGGGTGAGGTTGAAATCAGCGGCGCAAAAAACGCTGCTCTGGGAATCCTTGCTGCTGCCATAATGACGGATGAAGATGTGATTATTGAGAATCTTCCGGATGTGTGGGATATTAATGTCATGCTGGAAGCGATAGAGGAAATCGGCGGTCAGGTAACACGTCTGGACCGGCATACCGTTAAGATTAATGCCTCCGGGATCGGTGAGGTTTCGGTGGAGGATGAGTATATAAGAAGAATTCGGGCATCGTATTATTTTATCGGTGCATTATTAGGCAAGTATAAGGAGGCGCAGGTTCCGCTTCCCGGGGGCTGCAATATCGGAAGCAGGCCCATTGATCTGCATTTAAAGGGCTTCCGCGCCCTTGGAGCGGAGATTACGGTGGAGAGAGGTGCGGTTATCGCAAAGGCGGAGCACCTTAGGGGCGCTCATATTTATCTGGACAAGGTTTCCGTGGGGGCGACCATTAATATTATGATGACGGCTGCTTTAGCCGAGGGGCAGACGATTATTGAAAACTCGGCGAAGGAGCCGCATGTGGTTGACGTGGCAAACTTTTTAAACCGCATGGGGGCGAATATCAAGGGAGCCGGCACGGATATTATCCGTATCCGGGGTGTAAAGAAATTTCACGGCGCAGAATATTCCATTATTCCCGATCAGATTGAGGCGGGGACGTTTATGTGCGCCGCCGCCATTACCCGGGGCGATGTGATGGTAAAGAATGTGATTCCCAAGCATCTGGAAGCCATAACGGCAAAGCTGAATGAAATCGGCTGTGAGGTGACGGAGTTTGACGATGCCGTGCGGGTGGTGGGAAAGCCCGTACAGCACCATACGAATATTAATACGCTTCCCTATCCCGGTTTTCCCACGGATATGCAGCCGCAGATTGCCGTAACCCTGGCGCTGGCGAAGGGGACGAGCATCGTTACGGAGAGTATTTTTGAAAACCGTTTTAAATATGTGGACGAGCTGACCCGCATGGGCGGGAATATCAAGGTTGAGGGCAATGTAGCCGTGATTGACGGTGTAAAGGGCTTTTCCGGAGCCTCGGTCAATGCGCCGGATCTCCGTGCCGGGGCAGCGCTTGTGATTGCCGGGCTGGCGGCGGACGGCTACACGGTGGTAGAAGAAATCGGCTACATACAGCGGGGCTATGAAAGCTTTGATGAAAAACTCCGTTTGCTGGGAGCGGTGATTAAGAAGGTGGATTCCGAAAAAGGAGCACAGAAGTTTCGCCTGCAGGCCGGGTGGGGCTGAATGATTCTGCACAAAAAGGCTTGACATTTTAAGGCATATGTTATACGATCATGGTGTTAGAAAATTGAAAAGTTCGTAAAGATTCCCTTATTCAGAGTGATGGAGATACAAAGGATCTGTGAAGTCACGGCAACCCCGGCAGGGTCAGGAAGATCATCCCTGGCAGTAAACGGAAGGTGCCAACCTGAGCGAAAGGGCAGGACTTGACCGGGTTTTCCGGCAGTTTTGCACGTCGAGCAATAAGTGGATTTGAATGCCAAGTTCTTTCAAGTCCGCTCAAATGCGGGCTTTTCTTTTTTCCCTGTATCATTTGTTGGCCTGCGGGCCGGTTTTTGCACGGCGGGAAACTGCCGGGATTACAAGGAGGAAAAAGATGGAAAAACGATTATTTACTTCAGAGTCCGTGACCGAAGGACATCCGGACAAAATGTGCGACCAGATTTCGGATGCAATTTTAGACGCATTGATGGCGAAGGACCCGATGAGCCGGGTTGCCTGCGAAACGGCGATTACTACCGGACTGGTTTTGGTGATGGGGGAAATTACCACGAACGCCTATGTGGATATTCAGAAAACCGTGCGCGAAACCGTGCGTGAAATCGGTTATGACTGTGCAGATTATGGTTTTGACTGCGATACCTGCGGGGTGATTGTCGCTTTGGACGAACAGTCTGCGGATATTGCCATGGGTGTAAATAAGGCGCTTGAAGCCAAGGAAAACCGCATGTCCGAGGAAGAATTAGACGCTATCGGGGCAGGCGATCAGGGAATGATGTTCGGTTTTGCTTCTAATGAAACCGAGGAATACATGCCCTATCCGATTGCCCTGGCGCATAAGCTGGCGAGAAAGCTTACCGAGGTCCGCAAGAACAAGACCCTGCCCTATCTTCGCCCCGACGGGAAGACCCAGGTAACTGTGGAATATGACGAGCAGGGAAAGCCGGTGCGCTTAGAAGCCGTAGTTCTTTCCACGCAGCATGACGCCGAGGTAAGCCAGGAACAGATTCACAAAGATATTAAAAACTATGTGTTTGATGAGGTTCTTCCGAAGGATTTAGTGGATAAGGATACAAAGTTTTTTATTAATCCGACCGGACGTTTTGTTATCGGCGGGCCGCACGGCGACAGCGGCGTAACCGGACGAAAGATTATCGTGGACACCTACGGCGGCTATGCCCGTCACGGCGGCGGTGCATTCTCCGGAAAGGACTGCACGAAGGTAGATCGATCCGCAGCCTATGCAGCGCGGTATGTGGCAAAAAACCTTGTTGCGGCAGGTCTTGCCGATAAGTGCGAGATTCAGCTTTCCTACGCGATCGGCGTGGCCTATCCGACGTCGATTATGGTGGATACCTATGGAACCGGGAAGGTTTCCGATGAAAAGCTGGTGGAGATTATCCGTGAAAACTTCGATCTGCGCCCGGCAGGAATTATCAAGATGCTTGATCTGCGCCGTCCGATTTACAAGCAGACCGCAGCTTACGGACATTTTGGAAGAAATGATTTGGATCTGCCCTGGGAAAGACTTGACCGGGTGGAGGAACTGAAGAAGTATTTAGGCTAATACCAGGAATAAAAGATAGTAAAAAAGGAAAAACTTTCCGCATATTGATTTGTGGGAAGTTTTTCTTTTCTTTTAGGGTTGGAGATGATATAATCTAGCTGTGTGGGTGAAATATCGAACAAATAGGGTGTACAGAATTTATGGACAGAGGCTTAGTTACGGTTCACACGCTTACAGCAGCGAAGTTCATGCCATAAAACATGCACCGAATGGAGGAAAGACCATGAAGAAATTGATATCCTGGAATGTCAATGGCCTGCGGGCCTGTGTGGGGAAAGGATTTTTAACGTATATGAAAGAAGCGGATGCCGATGTTTTCTGCATCCAGGAAAGCAAGCTCCAGGAAGGGCAGATTGAACTGGATTTGCCGGGCTATCATCAGTACTGGAATTATGCCGAGAAGAAGGGGTATTCGGGAACGGCGATGTTTACGAAAGAGAAACCGGTTTCAGTGGATTACGGAATCGGTGTGGAGGAACACGACCATGAGGGGCGGGTGATTACCGTGGAATTTAAGGATTATTATGTCGTGACCTGCTATACGCCCAATACCCAGGAAAAGCTCGCCCGTCTGGATTACCGGCTGCGCTGGGAGGATGCTTTTCGGGCTTATCTTCAGAAACTGGAGAAAAAGAAACCTGTGATTTTCTGCGGAGATTTAAACGTGGCCCATCAGGCGATAGATTTAAAAAACCCTAAGGGAAACCGTCAGAATCCCGGCTTTACCGACGAAGAGCGGGGGAAATTTACCGAACTTCTGGCCGCGGGCTACATCGACAGCTTCCGCTATTTTTATCCGGATAAAGAAGGGATTTATTCCTGGTGGTCTTACCGTTTTTCTTCCAGGGCAAAGAATAACGGCTGGCGGATTGACTATTTTGGTGTGTCGAAGGCTCTTGAAGACCGGCTTGCCGGGGCGGTGATCCACACGGAGGTACTCGGTTCGGATCACTGTCCGGTGGAACTTACGCTTTGGGAAGAGGGAGAGAAGGATAAGGCATGAATCTTATTACCATTGAACATCTGAAAAAATCCTATACCGAGCGTCTGCTCTTTGACGATACCGGTTTTTACCTGGAAGAAGGGGACAAGGTCGGGCTGATTGGGATAAACGGGACGGGAAAATCCACCCTTCTGCGCATTGCGGCCGGCCTGGAAGAAGCCGACGAGGGCTATGTGGTTCGGGGAAATAACCTGACGATCCGTTTTCTGTCCCAGAACCCCGTATTTCAGGAGGGGGAAACGGTTCTGGAAGCCGTGCTTAGGGAGAACAGGGGGCAGGCGCAGGTCTGGGATCTGGAAGCACAGGCCAAAGCCATGTTAAACCGACTGGGCATTCCCGAACATCTTGCCCTGGTTGAAACCCTTTCCGGCGGGCAGAAAAAAAGGGTTGCCTTAGCTTCGGTGCTGCTCTCCCAGGCCGATATTCTGATCTTAGACGAGCCGACAAACCATTTGGACAGCGAGATGGCAGACTGGCTGGAAGAGTATCTGAAAAAGTTTAAAGGTGCTCTGTTTATGGTAACGCATGACCGGTATTTTTTAGACAGTGTGACGAACCGGATTGTGGAGCTTGACAAGGGAAAGCTTTACCGCTATGCCGGGAATTATGAGGAGTTTTTAAAGGGAAAGGCCCAGAGGCTTAACATGGAACAGGCTTCCGAGCGCAAGCGCCAGTCGATCCTGCGGGTGGAACTGGAATGGATGCAGAGGGGTGCCAGGGCCAGGGCGACGAAGCAGAAGGCCCATATCCAGCGCTATGAGGCATTGCGGGATAAAGAGGGCCCGCAGGCCGAACAGCAGGTCGAGATGGAATCGGTTTCAACCCGACTGGGGCGGAGCACGGTAGAACTGTTCGGGCTTTGCAAGTCCTATGGGGAAAAGAAGCTTCTGGAGGACTTTAGCTATATTTTTTTAAAGGATGATCGTATCGGGATTATCGGACCCAATGGTGCGGGAAAATCTACCCTGTTAAAAATGATTGCCGGGTGGGTAAAACCGGATAAAGGAAGTGTGGATATCGGGCAGACCGTGAAGCTGGGCTATTTTTCCCAGGAAAATGAGCCGATGGATCTTTCTGGTCGGGTTATTGACTATATCCGCCAGGCCGGGGAGTATGTAAAGACGAAGGACGGCAGCATCAGTGCAAGCCAGATGCTGGAGCGTTTTCTTTTTCCGTCTTCGATGCAGTATACAACCGTTGGGAAGCTTTCCGGCGGCGAGCGAAGAAGGCTGTATCTTTTGCGGGTGCTGATGGATGCGCCCAATGTTCTGATGCTGGACGAGCCGACGAATGATCTGGATATCCAGACCCTGACCATCTTGGAAGACTACTTAGACAGCTTCCAGGGAATTGTGATTACGGTTTCTCACGACCGGTATTTTCTGGATCGCGTGGTGAGGAGGATCTTTGCCTTTGAGGGCGAAGGCAAAATGCAGCAGTACGAGGGCGGCTTTACCGATTATCAGGCGGCGAAGATGAAAAGAGAGGCAGAAATGGTATCGGAAGGGGCAGCATTGCCTGCCAGGGGAGAGAAGGCAGAAAAGGCTAACTGGAAAGAAACTAAAAATCTCCCGCAAAAGCTGAAATTTACTTATAAAGAACAGAAAGATTGGGAACATATTGAAGACGAGATTGCCGAACTGGAAGACAGTTTAAGCCAGTTGGATAAGGCAATGGAGGACGCTTCCAGCAGTTACAGCAGACTTCAGGAATTGATGGAAGAAAAAGAGAAAACGGAAAGGATTCTGGAGGAGAAGATGGAACGCTGGATGTATTTAAGCAGTCTGGCGGAACAGATCGCTGCCCAGAAATAATCTGGAAGGGAGAATACATGGAGCGATTGAGAAAGAGGAAGGAAGAACCGCAGATTTACCCTATGGGAGCAGTGAAAACAGAAAACGGGATGCATTTTTCCATTGCTTCGGTGAAAGAAAGCTGCAGTTTGGTTTTCTTTCAACAGGAAAAAACCGAACCTGTACAGACCGTTCCCCTGCTGCCGGAAGACAAGATTGGAGATGTATGGAATATTACCCTGGAAGGAGATTTTCGGGGGCTTGCCTATGCTTATCTATTCGATGGTGTTCTGTGTGAAGATCCTTATGGAAAGCATTTTTCCGGAAGGGAAAACTGGGGAGAAAAACACGAGGAAAACAGGGTGCTCCATGCGCTGCTTTTTGAAAAAGAATATGACTGGGAGGGGGATGTGCATCCGCAGTTAAGCTATGAAAACAGCGTGATTTACCGCCTTCATCCGCGGGGATTTACCCGTCATTCGTCCTCGAAAGTAAAGGCCAGGGGAACATTTGCAGGAATTACAGAAAAGATTCCCTACCTGCAGGAACTTGGGATAACTACGGTCGAACTCCTTCCCTGTATTGAGTTTGATGAGGTGATTCCGGAGGATAAAACGATCTGGAAGCTGGATAAAAAATTTGAAAAACTTCTGGGAAAAAAGCCGGAAAAACCGTCGGAAGAGCAGTCAGAGAGTCAGCCGGAAAAATCGTTGGAGAAGCAAGCCAAAGAAGAAAAGATTAATGTCAATTACTGGGGTTTTATCCCGGGACTTTCCTTTGCGCCGAAAGCTTCTTACTGTTCCAAAAAGGAAAAATATCCGGGCTGGGAGTTTAAAGATATGGTCAAAGCCTTCCACCGCGCCGGGATGGAAGTGATTCTGGATATGTTTTTTTCGGGGCAGGAACCTCAGATGCAGGTGGTGGATGTGCTTCGCTACTGGGTACAGGAATATCATGTGGACGGCTTTCATCTGGTGGGATTTGCACCGGTTTCCCTGCTGGGAAGCGACCCGTATTTAAGCCAGGTAAAGCTTTTTTACCCCTCCTGGGAAGGCGTTTCGCGGGGAAAATACCGTCATCTGGCCATCTATAATGACTACTTCCAAAACGAAATGCGCCGCTTTTTAAAGGGAGATGAAAACCTTTTAAACAGCCTGATTTTCCACAATCGCAGAAACCCTGCCGACTGTGGCGTAATTAACTATATGGCGAATGTCAACGGTTTTACCATGATGGATAATGTATCCTATGACACGAAGCATAATGAGGCAAACGGGGAAAATAACCAGGACGGCACGGATGCCAATGCTTCCTGGAACTGCGGGGTGGAAGGGCCGTGCAGGAAGAAAAAAGTCGTGGAAATGCGCCGCAAACAAATCAGAAATTCCTTTCTTTTAACCTTTTTAAGCCAGGGAACACCGCTTTTGCTTGCCGGTGACGAATTTGGAAATACACAGAACGGAAATAATAATGCCTGGTGTCAGGATAACGAGATTTCCTGGCTGAACTGGAACCAGGTAAAGGCAAATGCCGATATTTTAGCGTTTGCCAAAGAGGTAATCCGCTTCCGGAAAAAACACCCGATGTTCCATTTAAAGCAGGAACCCAAGGGGCTGGATTATCTCTCCTGCGGTATGCCGGATGTATCCTATCATGGGACAAAAGCCTGGTTTCCGGAGTTTGAAAGTTTCCGCAGGCAGCTTGGAATTTTATACTGCGGAACCTATGCCGCACAGGACGGGGGAGAAGAGGACGACTGCTTTTTTGCCGCCTATAACATGCACTGGGAACCACATGAATTTTCCCTTCCGAACCTTCCTAAGGGGATGAAGTGGCATATAGTTTTTAATACCGATGCAAAAGAAGTCCAGGGATTTTACCCCGAAGGAGAGGAAAAACTGCTGGAAAAACAAAAATTCTTCATGGTGCAGCCGCGCTCGATTGTGGTGTTTATTGGGAAGAAATTGTGCGGTAAGGCGGAGGAAGATATCGGGAAGAAGTTGTGCAGTAAGGCGGAGGAAGATATCGGAAAGAAGTTGTTCAGTAAGGAAGGGGAAGAATAGGAGATAGAGAACAGGGAAAGAACAGATAAAAAGTAATGAACGGATAAAGAACAGGGAAAGGATATCCTGACCATCAAAAGCCGCTGACGGGTAATGCAGCGGCTTTTTACATGCTTTAAGTATTTTATGTGCTTTAAGTGTTTTACGGAAAAGAATCCTTATTCCGGGTAAATCAGATGTTCTTCCGTTATATTTTCTAAAACCTCTTCCAGAAAACGCTTTGCCAGATACTTTGCCATGGGAAGGTTCATATCCAGATAATTTCCGCAGTCCCTGGCTGCTGCGCCGGGAACATCTCCCTCAAAATCGCGGATAAAAGCAAACATTTCCTGCATTAATGGGACAATATCCTTTGAAGAATAATCTCCGCTTAACAAAAGATAAAATCCGGTACGGCATCCCATCGGGCCAAAGTACAGAATTTTGGAGGCGTACTCGGGATGATTGCGCAAAAAGGTTGCGCCAAGATGTTCGATGGTATGCACCTCTGCCGTGTTCATTACCGGCTCGGCGTTAGGACGGGTCATGCGGATATCGAATGTTGTGATGACAGAATCCCCGGCATGGTCTTTCCTCGATACATAAAGGCCGGGAAGAAGCGTCAGATGGTTAATTGTGAAACTGGTAATTTTTTCCACGGTCAATCCTTCCTTTTTCCAATGATTTTAAAATTTTTTATCTTTGATGCAACGTGCATTCTGGCTAAATTGTACCATATATCGAAAATATTTTCTATGCTACAGCACATAATCTTTTCCATTTTCAGAAAGGACAGTTACTGTGAAGGTGTGAACAGTAGCAAAGGACAATCGCAGACAATCTCTACTCACTCTAACTAGAATGCTCACTTTCTTTCAAACATCTCAATCCACCACTTCTGCCGCAAGCCACTGTAAAAAACTGTTTGTCAGAGATAATTGCCGATAATTAAGGCTCTTAACCCTTGCAATTACTTCCTCTTTTAAGCGTTCATCATTAGAATTTCGGATTCCAAGAAGGAACTCATCTGGTGTTGTGTTTAAAGCATCACATATTCTTAAAATAACATCTATACTTGGAATAGATTTTGCCCGCTCTATATTGGAAAGATATTTTTCATTCAGCGAACAGAGTTCACACACTTCTGTCTGTTTCATTCCCAGTTCATGCCT
The DNA here is from genome assembly GCA_946553025.1 of uncultured Clostridium sp. GTDB lineage: Bacteria > Bacillota > Clostridia > Lachnospirales > Lachnospiraceae > Caccovicinus. The sequence goes on along the minus strand of CAMNRM010000046.1, from coordinate 13,368 downwards.
GCGAAAGGCAATTCTTCGCCCAATTTCCTTGTAATCGATCTCCATAGATTTCCCTCCTGCTGTTTATGATATACAAGAGGAGAAAAAATAAAACAGTTTATTAGTAGAATAATCTACTTGACATACGAATTTTAGGAATTTATAATAGATTTATCTACTAAAAGAAGGATTATGTCACAGATATTGCCACAGCTATGACAAAATTATTTTTATGGTAGAAACAAGCATAAAACTAAGGAGGTTTTGAGTAATGAAAAAACGAACAGGACGACAAAAGCTGGCTATTGTCACACTGACAGCCATGTTGTGTAATTTTCAGCTATCCAGTATGTTATGGACATGGGCTGCCGAGTCCAGCACTTCTTCCCCAAAATGTCAGATAAGTTCTCCAAGTAATTCTCTAGTAACGGGAAATGTCTTAGACGATAGAGAGGAAGCTAGTGGAAAAGAAGATCGGATAGCAACCGTTGCGCTTACAGAGGAAACTGCGGAAGGGGCAGACATTGAATATACAGAAGATGGACAGACAATTTTTTATTTGGATAAGGGGCCGATTCGTATAGAACATGTCATATGGGATGAAGACGCCAGAATCGTTCAGGGCTATAATAAAGATGGAGATTTAATTACAGAAGCAAATGAAAAAGGTTATTATATCACTACATCTGAAAAAGGAATTGACACTTCTAAACAAAAAATCCTAATCCATGATGGTAGCGATATCTGGTTAGACAATATTAATGGATGCTCTCTAGATTATTGGAATACTGGAAAAGAAGGAACATTAAGCATTATTGGTGAGGTTTCTTTAGATAGCACATTAGGTTTCTCAAAAATTCAAGGAATTGGAGATGATGCTATTCTTCATTTCAATGGTGAAATGCTTGGTCACTTAGCTTATGAAAAAAAAATTTCTAATCTAACTATATATGCAGAAGAAATTTACAATGTAAGTATTTTGGATAATTGTAAAATCTATACAGATAAAATATTAACACAAAATTTTGTTGCTATTAACAGCAATATTACTGCAAAAGAACATATTCATGCAGGATTTGGAGAAATAAAAAACTCCGAAATTAACACACCCACATTTTCCTTAGTTCCTGGTTGGGGCGGAGAACTTAAAAATATAGATGATTGGTGGAAATCATATCTCTTTACCTGCGATAATTCCAGCATATCATGTGAATCTTTTGCCCTTGGCTGTTGGAATGGAAAATTTTTTAATTCTACTATAAAAAGTAATGATCTTCTTTTAACTTCAGGTCAAATTCCTGTCCTGATTAGCGGACAGCCTTCTAATGGAGTATATAATTATATTGAACATGATATGAATGTTGAATTTAGTAATTGTAAAATTGATATTAATAATGAACCTATAAATCCCGAAGAAGTAATATATGGATTGAAGATTAATGGCGGCAGATATAATGATTCAACAAACGAATATGATTCCACTACTCCATGCACCCTTACATTAAAAAATAATTCCGAAGTTTCTATTGAAGGTGCCCTGACCCTAATGGATTTTGCCACAGTTAATATCGATAATAGTACTGTGACTATCGACGCCATTACCAGTGGTAAAAACTATGCGGCAGTAGAGGGTTTTAATGGCAATTTTCAGAAGGGTACTTACCCGCAAATCAATCTTTCAGATAATGTAATGATTACTGATAACAAATAGCTTACATGGTTTTCTGGTGACTATTATTATTACAATGAGTGGTATCTTATAGCAATAGCCCCCGGTGATAAAATCCCTGCTACAGAGTTAAAAATTATCCCCATACAGGTATCTTCATTACAGGAAAATTTAAAAAATACTATTACCACAGCCAACGAACAATTAAAAGCAGTTTCCATTTTTGACGGTGATACTGCACAATTTGAAAACAACAAACCCTTCATCCATTCCAAAGATGCAGAACTACTGAAAAATGCAATTAAAACCGCAGAGGCCACACTATCCCGCCCTGAAAGTACTGCAAGTGATTTTGAGAACGCTGCCAAAAACTTACAGCAGGCCATTGAAACCATGAAAAAAGCAATTAAAACCGGCACAAAAACGACATCCTCAACCGCAAGTTCTTCCAATACAACTACATCCAATGGGAACTCCTCAAACAGAGGTTCCTCCCGAGGCGGTTCTTCCAGAAGTTCTTCGTCCTCCAGAACATCTGTTGCCTACCCGGTTTTAAGCGGATTAAATCCCTCTATCAATAACGGAGAATGGATAAACGAAAACGGAAAATGGCGATTAAAAAGAGCCGATGGACAATGGGCGGCAAAACAATGGGCTTTACTAAACAATCAATGGTATCTGTTCGATTCATCCGGCTATATGCTGACTGGCTGGGCACGTGCAGATGAAAAATGGTATTATTTAAACCCTGATGGTACTATGACTACAGGCTGGATTCAAGTAAACGAAAAATGGTACTACTTAAATCCTGATGGTGTCATGGCTACAGGCTGGATTCAATTAATTGACAAATGGTATTACCTGTCCCCTGACGGTTCCATGTCTGCATCCACAACAACACCTGATGGCTATTCCGTAGGTGCTGATGGTGCTTGGATTTCCTAACCAAATAAAACTTTAAAATATAATCTTGAAATCTAACAAACCGATGGTTTTGACAAGTTGTTGTCTTAACCATCGGTTTATTTTTTTATCATTACATAAAAAAGGGGTTCAGGAACAATTTAATTTATAGAGAACTTAACTTTCCACCACTTCACTTGTTTTAAAATCTTACGCTTAACTACCGCCGTCAAATACGCCTTATTTAATTTTTTCTTATTGTATTTCAAATAACTATCTTGCGACTTTTCTATCAATAACTCTGTAAAAAACCGTTCCCACGAAAAATATTGACTGCTTTCAATATAGGTTCCCCAGTTCTCACTCATCATTCTTATTTCTTTATCATTTAACACGTCCGACACCAGAATCAACCATTCAAAGGATTCTGGCAAATATAGAGCCACTTGTTTCTTTTGTCCTATTACTTCCAGAACCTTTTCTATCTCAGAACCAAATGCTGCGCCATCTGCAATCACAACAACGTCTTCATCTTTACATTTTAATAATTCTAAACCTATATTGGATTTTCCAGCCGCTGAAACACATTCGATTCCTATTTCATTACACATACTCGCAAAAAACTCATGTCCTGCGTTTGAGTCTTCTGTAATAACTTTCTTTGGTGTCAAATCCCGTATATCCATCTTGTCTGTATACAGTTGGTATATTTCATGATATAAGGGTTTTAATCCGCCATATTTTCCCGATGAACGAATTCCATAGATTTCTTCCACGCTATAAGGTAATGTTGAAAGTCCTTCCCGGGTTACCAATACATAATAATTGTCTGTACCCTGGATGAAACGTGCAAACTCCACGGATGACACAAAACGATTGCCTTCATCCACAAACACGACCGTTTTCCTCACATCCGATAACTGTTTCTCCCATCCATTTCCCTCAATCACAACACACTCTTTTTCGCAAGACAATTCAACCCCGCTTTCCTCACCAAGGCTTTTATATTCCCTTATCATGTCTATTAATGTTGTTTTTCCAGTCGCGCTGTTTCCTCTGATAATCGTAAGATTCCTCCGAAGGACAAATTCATACTTTATCCTCTCATTTTGTACAATGATATGAATGCTACCTTTCATTTTCCCCACCTACACATACTGAATCGCCGCTGAAACCAGTTCCTCCATACAGTGAACAACCTGGTCATTATTTAAGACCCTGATATCAAAATTTCCCTTTCCAAAATTCATCATATATCTAAGATTAATTGTCACGTCCTTTTTCTCTGCGATCCTCAAAAGCCACTTCGCACAATTATTACCACAATTCGTGGCGTTAAATACTTTGTCCGGCCTGTTTTCAATTAATATCAATGTCTTTACTCCGCCAGACAAACCTGTCGGCGGAATTTTCCCGAGTACCGGACTGTCGATTACACCACTATCAATGACTTTTGATTTATCGACATCCGCAATCATCTCCACCGATAATGGTGCTGTTATCCACTCGTCATGATACACGTTTTTGAAATATACCGGTGTATTAAAAATCACGTCCTTCATGTCACCAAAAAAGATGTTCAACATATTGATTTCTCCTTTCTTAACGAAAAATAAAAAGACTAAATAATCTATAGATAAAACAGGAATATCCAGTAATAAAGTAAATTATACCACGTTCACCAGGCTTAGAAAAGCATTTTGTACGCTTTTCGGCGATATTCCTGGTTCTGAATTCGGGCAGTTTCCAATATCCTTTATGGAAGAAAAAACAGAAAGGGCGGGAGGGGCGATGGAGAGGACAGCGTGGTATCGATGGAATTCGCAGAGGGTGTTAGAGGAGTTAGGAAGCAGCCGGCAGGGACTTTCTAAGCAGGAGGCGGAAAAAAGGCTTAAGGAAAACGGAAAGAATAAAATTCAGGAAAAGAAGAAAAAAAGCTGTCTGCGGGTATTTTTAGAACAGTTTCAGGATTTGCTGGTGTGGATCTTAATTGCGGCGGCCGTGATTTCCGCCATGACGGATAATGGGGAAAGCGCCGTGGTTATCGTGGCGGTGCTGCTGTTAAATGCCGTGCTGGGAACCGTGGAGCATCAGAAGGCCCAGAAATCGTTAGAAGGTCTTCGGGCTTTATCAGCACCGGAGGCCAAGGTTATCCGGGAGGGAAAACGGGAGAAGATTCCGGTGGAGAATGTGGTTGTGGGCGATATCCTTGTGCTGGAATGCGGAGATCTGGCACCGGCGGACGGAAGGCTTTTGGAGGCTGTGGATCTTCGCCTTAACGAGAGTTCCCTTACCGGGGAATCCCAGGAGGTGGAAAAGGAAATCCGCGTACTTAAAGAAGAGGATGTTCCCCTGGCCAGCCGCACCAATATGATTTTTTCCGGCTCCCAGATTACCGGAGGGCGCGGCGTGGCTGTGGTCACGGCTGTGGGGATGGAATCCGAACTTGGGCAGATTGCCGGACTGATGAATAAGACCGAGGAAAAGAGGACGCCTTTAGAAATAAGTCTGGAACAGTTTTCCGGCAGGCTTGCCATAGGAATTTTAGTGGTCTGCGTGATTGTATTCTGGCTGGATCTCTACCGCGGCGAGTCGCTGTTAAATGCCGTAATGTTTGCCGTGGCTCTGGCTGTGGCGGCAATCCCGGAGGCATTAGGATCGATTGTAACCATTGTCCAGGCCATGGGAACCCAGAAAATGGCGAGGGAACATGCGATTATCAAGGATTTAAAGGCGGTGGAAAGCCTGGGATGTGTGTCGGTGATCTGCACGGATAAAACAGGGACACTTACCCAGAACCGGATGCAGACCGAGGAAACCTACTGCCCCGGAACATCCGAAGAAGGGGAAGAACTTCTGTGGAGGGCTGCCGTTTTGGCCAATAATGCATCGGAACAGAGCGGGGAACCCACCGAAGCCGCCCTCTACCTGGGGGCAAAGGAAGCGGGCTTTTTACCTGAACTCATCCGGCAGAAGTTCCCGCGAAAGGGGGAGAAGCCTTTTGATTCCGGGCGCAAACGGATGAGCGTGTGGTGCCTGGACAGAGAAAACGGAAGCGAGTGGATATTTGCCAAGGGTGCGTTGGAGTCCGTGCTTTCCTGCTGCAAAACAATCTATGGAAACAGCGGGGTAAAGGATTTATCCGGGGAGGAAATCCGAAAATTAAAGGAGCAGAGCCAGCAGTGGGGAAGGGACGGGATGCGTGTTCTTGCCTTTGCCTGCCGTAAACTTCCGGAGGGGAAGGAGTGGGGAGAAGAAGGCGAGGAAGAGAGGCGTGAAAAAAGCAAAAAGAAGGGAGGAGGTTTCCGGGATTGGGAACACGATCTGACCTTTTTAGGGATGGCAGCGCTTACCGATCCGCTCCGCCCGGAGTCAAAGGCAGCCGTGGCAGCAGCCAGGGGCGCAGGAATTCGCCCGGTAATGATTACGGGAGATCATCCGGTGACGGCGGCCTCCATTGCCCGCAAAGCCGGGATCTTAGAGCCGGGGGGACTGGTGGTTACCGGGCCGGAATTAGAAAAGATGGGGGAAAAGGAACTTTCGGAGAAACTCGACCGGATCGATGTCTATGCCCGGGTTACGCCCCAGCATAAGCTGAGAATAGTGGAGGCATGGCAGAAAAAAGGGCGGATTACCGCGATGACCGGCGACGGGGTGAACGACGGGCCGGCGCTGAAAACGGCGGATATCGGCATTGCCATGGGAAAGAGCGGAACCCAGGTCAGCCGGGAGGCAGCGGCGATGATTCTGGCAGACGACCATTTTTCCACCATTATCCAGGCGGTTGCCAACGGAAGAAATGTGTACCAGAATATTAAAAATGCCATTGGATTTCTTCTTTCGGGAAATATGGCGGGGATATTCTGCGTGCTGTATGCAACGCTTGCGGGCCTTCCCATGCCTTTTCTTCCGGTGCATCTTTTGTTTATCAACCTGGTTACGGATTCCCTGCCCGCCCTGGCGATCGGCATGGAGCCGCCGGGGGAGGGCCTTTTAAAGCAGCCGCCCCGGAGGGGAAATGAGGGAATTTTAAACGGGAATTTTCTGAAAGATTTGCTGGTGCAGGGTGTTCTGATAGCCCTTTGCACCATGGCGGCTTACCGCATGGGGATGAGCAGCGGGGGGAGTACGATTCTGAGCGGAAGAGGGATTTTCTTTGAAAACGGCGGAAATTTTATGCGTACACCGGAAAGGGTGGCAACAACGATGGCATTTACCACCCTTACACTGGCACGGCTTTTCCATGGATTTAACTGCCGCAGCGCACATTCCATCCTTCGTCTTGGTCTGGGAAGCAATCTGTACAGTATTATGGCCTTTGAAGCCGGCGTCCTGCTTTTAACCGGGGTACTGTTCCTTCCGGGCCTTCAGCGGCTTTTTATGGCAGCAGATTTAAAGCTGGTGGAAGTCGGCGCGGTGTTTGTCTGTGCGCTGTTTCCCACGATTCTTATTCAGGCACAGAAGCTTTTGCGGGAAGGGAGGAATTAGCGTTGCTGTGAACGTGTGAACCGTAACGAATGAGCTGCTGTTTACGTAGGTCGGCTGTAATCGGTTGGTAAAGGATTCTGATTTGGTTCGGGCAGGGGAACGGGAAGGTTTTTCAGTTCCCCGCGCATGGAAAGCGTGGCAAGCTTAATAAAGTATTTTTCGGGTTTGGTAAGATAAGCACCTTTTAAGTAGGCAGCGCAGCGCATCCAGTAATCGTCCGGCAAAACCGTAAAATAGGCAATGGGGAAATCCGCTTCCACATAGGACTGCGGAAAGAACGCCGGGCAGACCTGGTTTTTCACGGTATTGACGATGGTGGAGGTGCTGGTGGATTCAAAAAGAACATTGGGCTGAAAGCCTGCCAAGGCAAAGGCGCGGTCCGTCATCTCGCGGATACGGGTTTCGCGGGAGGAAAGGACGAAATGTTCTCCTTTAAGCAGGCGCAGGTTAAATTCAGGAAAGGTTTCCCAGCTTCGCTCCCCGGCCAGGTGCGCTAAGGGGTGCGTGATGGGAAGCCCCAGGATAATCCGCTCTTTTCCGATATCGCTGTATTCCAAATCCGGGTGCTTCAAGCCTTCGGCATAGGTACAAAATGCCATCGTCACATCTTTTTGCAGGACAAGCTGTTCCATCGTTTTTACGCGGGCCTCGTGGATACGGAAGGTAATCTGGGGGTAGCGCTGGTGAAAATAGGGATAGATCTGGGAAAACATCAGCGATCCTCTCTCCGGCGTATAGGCGATGGCAATTTCTCCTGCATTTTCTTCGGCAATATCATGGATAATCTTGTAGGTTTCCTGTTTCATATCTATCATTCTGTGCGCAGTGGCAAGATAAATCCGCCCGGCATAGGTGGGAATCATGCTGTGCTTCCTTCGTTCAAAAAGCTTTACCCCCAGTTCCTTTTCCAGGCGCAGAAGCTGCTGGTTTAGGGCAGACTGGGTAAGGTAAAGCTTCTCGGCAGCCCTGGAAATGCTTTCTTCCCGTTCAATGGCAAGAATATTTTCAATCTGACGTAAATCCATAAACCCTCCTATTGTCTTAAATAGATTAAGATAAAATATAAAAATCCATAAGTTGAAATAAGTCATTGTGTCTATTATAATCAAAACAGATAAAGAGTTCAAGAAAAACAAACAAAAAATATTAAAAATCAACAAAGCAAAGGAGAGGAAAAGGATGAAAAAGAAAATGTTGGCAGCAGTGATGGCAGGTATTATGGCATTGTCCCTGGCCGGATGCGGCGGAGGCGGCGCAAAGGCGGGAAGCTGGGCAAAGAGTGTGGAGATTCAGGTTCCGGCAAAAGCCGGAGGCGGTACGGATGTTATGGCAAGGGCATTGTCCACGCAGGTGGGTAAGGATTCCGGTTCCACGCTGACCATCGTTAATAACACGGACGGCGGCGGTATGGTTGCCTGTGAAAAGACCGCAGGAGGAAAGGCGGACGGTTCAACCCTGATGCAGTTCCATACCACCATGCTGATTAAAACCGCTTCCGGTGTATTTACCAAGTCGGCTGCCGATGATTACAGTGTGATTGCCGTAGGTGTTCCTGTAGATCCGGCAAACAATGTCCTGGTGGTTTCGGGGGATTCTTCTTATAACAGTCTGGATGATTTACTTAACGATGCAAAGAGCCGTCCCGGAGAATTAATGTTCGGCGTGGAAACCGGCGGAACCGTCCATGTGCAGACCGGACTTTTAGCCAAGGCCGCGGGAATTGAAGTCAAGTATGTGGAAGCCGGTTCCGATACGGAAAAATTAACTGCATTGGTGGGAAACAGCATTAATGCCTGCCTTGTCAATGCCAACCAGGCCAAGCAGTATGTGGAATCCGGAAAGGCAAAGGCATTGGCGGTGGTATCCAATACCGCAGAAGGCGGACGTTCTTCCGTGCTTCCCGATGTACCGTGTTTTGAGGAGTTAGGTGTGGATTTATCCTTCCAGATGCTCAATGTTATCTTACTTGGGCCGAAAAACATGGACCCGGAGCTGGTAAAGCAGATTCATGATTATTATGCGGCAGCCGCCGAAAATGAAGAGGTAAAAGCAACCCTGGCTCCTGCCGGCATGGAAATGACCTTTTTAAGCCAGGAAGAGGGATTAAAGACCATCCAGGATATGCAGGCAAGCATTAATGAGGTGGTTGAGGAACTTGGGTTAAAGAAATAGGAACGGAATTTGCCGGAGTGTGTTTAGGCAGGAAGAACGTTCTGAACACACTCCAAAGCAGACAGAGAAAGGAAGGACAGGATGAAGATAAAAAGAGATCAGCTAACCGGTGCAGTGTTGATTCTTCTTGGGATCGTTGTATTTATTATGACAACCTCCTTTTCCATCCCCATTACCGGTGCCTACCCGGGGCCAAGGATGCTGCCGACCATCGCAGCATTCGGATTTGCGGTCTGCGGGCTTGGGATATTGGTCAATGGGACGATGAGTAAAAAAGAAGAAAAGGTCTATATGGTGAAGGCCGGATGGATTCGGATCGGCATTACTCTGGCCGTGATTGCCGCCTATATTGCCGCAATGACGGTGGTCGGCTACCTTATCGCCACACCGGTGATTTTATACATACTTACGACGATGTTTGCCCGGGGAAGCCAGACAAGCCTGAAGGGAAGAATTATTTTTTCGGTAGCTGTAGCCGTGATTATTTATGTTATCTATGTATTCGCCTTCGGCTTAACCCTGCCGGGCGGTATGCTGTTCGGATAAGGAGGGGAGAGCGATGTTAGAATTTATACCCTATATTATGAGCCAGATTGTCCAGCCCTTTAACCTGGTGCTTTTGTTCGGTGCAACGGTTATCGGCTTGATTTTCGGGGCGATTCCCGGGCTTTCCGGTACACTGGCGGTTATGCTTTTTATGCCGCTGACCTATTCGATGCAGGCCGGCCCTGCGGTTATCTTCCTGATTGCCCTCTGGGTGGGAGGATGCTCCGGTTCCTTTATCGGTTCCGTGCTTTTGGGAATCCCCGGTTCGGCGTCTTCCGTTGCAACCTGCTATGACGGCTATCCTATGGCGCAGTCGGGAAAGGCGGGAAAAGCCCTGGCCATCGGTATGGTTGCCTCCTTTGTGGGAACGTTTTTCAGCGCTCTTTTTGCCGCGCTGTTAAGCCAGAAAATCGCCGATGTCGCCTTTGCCCTGGGGCCGTGGGAGTATTTTTCCCTGTGCTTTGTGGCGATTACTATGGTACTTGCCATTTCTAAAGGAAATATGTTTAAGGGGCTTGCTTCGGCTTCCATCGGTCTTTTGTTTGCTTCCGTAGGTTTTTCGCCGATTGACGCCGAACCGCGGTTTGTCTTTGACAATATGTATCTGATGAGCGGTCTTGGCATGACCATTGTCCTGATTGGTATCTTTGGCGTGGCAAGGATTGTGGAAGAATATGGAAAAGGCTTCGGTGCACTTCCGGACGTGGATACTAAGTCCATTAAGGGACTGGGAATCACGGTAAAGGAAATCGCTGCACAGGCGGTCAATATCGTTCGTTCCTTTGCTATCGGACTGGGCATCGGCTTTCTGCCGGGCATGGGTGCCGGGCTTTCCAACCTGGTTGCCTATTCCAGCGCAAGAAATGCTTCCAAGACACCGGAGATGTTTGGAAAAGGATGTCCGGACGGTATCTGGGCTTCCGAGGTATCGAATAATGCCGCTATCGGCGGTTCGATGATACCTATGGCGGCTCTGGGGATTCCCGGAGATTCCACAACCGCCCTGCTCATCGGTGCTCTGACCATCCACGGACTGGAGATGGGGCCGATGGTATTTAAGAACAGCGGGAACGTGGTTTATCTGATGTTTGCGACCGTTATGGTCTGCGCCCTGGTGGTTTTAGTGCTCCAGGCCCTGGGAATGCGGGTATTTCCGCTGATTTTAAAGGTGCCCTATCACTATATGTATCCGGCATTGATTATTATTTCCTTCGTCAGCGCCTATGTGGATTCCAGCAGCCTTTATAAATGCGGGATGATGCTGGTGTTCGTGTGCATCGGTATATTGATGAGTTACGGCGGACTGCCTACAGCGCCCTTGATTCTGGCCTTTATCCTTGGGCCTACCTTAGAGAGCAATATGTTAAAGTCGTTCCAGTATTCCGGAAGTGCGGCTGCCTTTTTCACCCGGCCGATTTCCTGCGTGCTGATGATAATTGGAATCCTTTGTATTTTCTCACCCCTGCTGCGGATGGGGATGGAAAGGATGAAGGGAAAGAAAGGAGATTGATTCGAGATGTCATTTCAATGCAGCCCGGCAATTAAGAATCCGGTGGAACTTCTCGCTTATCAGCCGTGGAGTCTGGCGATAGAACCTTTTCAGGTATCCCCGCGAACCTGGTATGTAGCCGGGCAGACCTGGGTGGGCTGTTACTTAATTGATACGGGAGATGGATTGATTTTAATTGATACGGCAATTCCTGAAAGTTTGTATCTGATGATTGATTCGATTTATCGTTTGGGTTTTCAGTTAAAGGATATTAAAAAAATTCTGCTCAGTCATGCGCATTTTGACCATACAGGGGCGGCGCGTGCCATGAAAGAACTGACCGGCGCAAAGCTTTATATGTCGAAGGAGGACTGGGAGTTTATGAAAGCCTGCCCGGAAGAAACCCTGGTTTTGGATAAAGATTCTCATCCGCAGGAATTTACGGTGGATGCGTTTTATTCGGATGACTGTCCGGTTAAACTGGGAGATATTTCCATCCGCACCATGCTTACCCCGGGGCATACGATTGGCTGTACAAGTTTCTTCTGGGAGGAGAAAAATCCGGTCAACGGAAAAACCTATCAGGTTGCCATGCATGGAGGTGTGGGAGCAAATACCATGAATGATGAGTACTATGCACAGAGCAAATACCTCACCCCGTATCTGCGCCAGAAATTTTTTGACGATGCCGAAAAGCTGAAGGCAATTCACGTCGATATTGCCCTGCCAAGCCATCCCAACCAGATCTTGATTACCGACCGGGCAGGTACATATACCGATGAAAGCCAGCCTTACCTGGATGATACGGTTTGGGCAGACTTTATCGATGAACGGGTGCGGCAGGTGAAGGTGTTGATGTAGGATGTGTAAAGATAGAATAGCAAGTCAGGCGTTGCTGTGAACATGTGAACAGTAACAATCAGGCGGTATGGCTCTAAGGATAAGGGCTGTACCGTCTTTTCTTTTCAGGTCGGATGTGCTATGATGGTGTAACAGAAAGGTTTATGATACTGAGGTAATAACGATGAAATTGATTTGTGCTGTGGGACGGGAGGGTGTCTGTATCCTTCGATGTTTTGGCTATGATGGCCAGGTGGAGATTCCGGAAAAGATTCAGGGGAAGGAAGTAAGGGAAATCGGGGCTTATGCCTTTGCCGACATTGTGCGCAGGCGGCAGGCAGGGGTGAAGTACCTTGCGCAGGTTCGGGAAGATATCAGCGGGGAAGATGCCGACAAAGAAGCGTGGGAATGGGAAGAATGTCAGGAAGATTTGCTGGATATGGAGGCTTTGGAGGATGGAACGCCGGTGATTTGTGCCAGGAACCTTCAAATGGTTTCTTTGCCGGAAGGGGTGAGAAAAATCGGGGCTTATGCCTTTTACCTCTGCGAGAAGCTGGAAAAACTTACCGTTTACAGCACGATTTTTGATTTGGGGGCAGGATTATTTACCGGATGTTCGGGGATTAGAGAACTGGATATTCGGATGGTGCCAGAAAAGAAATCCTGCCTGAAAGAGGTTCTTGCAGAACTTCGGCAGACGCTTCGGGTGAAGGTTTATGATGAAAAAGGTGATATGCAGGCAAGGCTTATTTTTCCGGAATATTTTGAAGAGGCCGTAGAAAACACACCTGCGCGGATTCTGACCCAGGAAATGCACGGCTGCGGACACCGCTACCGCAATGCGTTTAGCGGGACACAGCTTCAGTATCCGGTGTATGATAAGCTGTTTGCACATATACAGGTGCAGGAGAGTGGGGAACTGGTGACGGAACTGGCCATGGGAAGGCTGCGGTTTCCGCATCAGCTTGGCGGGGAACGAAGGCGGGTGTATGAAGAATATCTTATGGAGCATGGAAGAGAGATCGTAAGCCTTGCCTTTCGCTGCCAGGAGGAGATGGAGGAGATTCTGACCTTTGCGGGAAATGCGGCATGGTGTACAGGAAAATGTATGGAAGCTATGCTTGACGAAGCCGGGAAGAAAGGAAACCCTCTGGCTATGGGGATACTGATGGAACTTGGACGAAAGTATGCCGAGCCTGGAGAACGGAGAAAAAAATTTGTGCTGTGAACCTGACTTTTGCAGAACAAATGTTCTTTTAAGGCCGAAAACCTAGGAATATCA
>CAMNRM010000045.1 GCA_946553025.1 uncultured Clostridium sp. | reverse complement strand
CCAGGATATCGGAGGCTGCCGGAACCGCATTGCTGATTAAGGCCAGGCTTCCCGCCCCGATAAGAACAATCCAGACCATAAACAGCCAAAAGGATGGAGAGCGAAGCATTTCCTTCGTTTCAAAATCTCTTGAAGAAATCACGTTATTTTTCCTGGCCTTTTCCACCAGTTCATCGGAAAATTCCTTTGGCGGATTTTTAATAATCATTGCCCCGATCACTAAAAGTATAGAGAAAATAATCCCCAGAACAAAAAACGTTTTTCTCCATCCGATATTGTTTAACAGCATGGTAACAAACGGACTGAGCGCCATGCTTCCAAAGCCAAACCCCATCAGCAGGGCACCGGAAGCCACACCCTGCCGGTCAGCGAACCATTTCAGCGTTGTACTCAATATCGTATTCGCCCCGATACCCACCGCAAATCCGCAGGCCACGCCGTAGGAAATATAAATCCAGGGAAGCGACGAGGTAAAGGAGGAGGCAATAAACCCAATACCAATCACAACCGCCGCGATTAAGATACTTACTCTGGGCGAGGTTTTCGGCGTAATCTGCCCTGCCGCCAGGTTCCCCACACAGAAACCAATCATTGAAATCGTAAAAATCAGAGAAGTCTGGGAGCGGAGCCAGCCAAACTCCATTTCCAGCGGCTTAATAAAAATAGACCACGCATAAATCATCCCCAGAAAAATCAATAAAATAAACCCCGTAATTCCATAACCCAGCCGAAATTTGTTCTTCATTCGTTTTCACCCCTTTTTAAAAAGGCAGGGTCACATGATCATGACCCTGCTATTTTCCTTTACTGCTGTTTATTCTGCTACTGTTCCTATTTTACACCCATCCGGCACTCGTAAACTAAAATCTTTGCTTCTCTGCATCCTTTTTACAGCGCTTCAAACTCCGTTCTTTCAATAACCTGACGCTGTACATCCGGCCCAAGGTCGATAAACCGCGCCGTAAATCCTGCCACGCGCACCATCAAATCGGTGTAATTTTCCGGCTTCTCCTGAGCATCTAAAAGCATGTTCCGATCCACGATATTATACTGAATCTGATAACCGCCAAGGTTGAAATAGGCATCGTTTAACTTAATAAACTTCTCGCTTCCCGCCTTGCCCTCGATGGCCGTCGGGTTAAACTTCATATTAAATAACGTGGACTGAAGCTTCTGCGTATGGATCTTGGTTGCCGAACGAATTAATCCGGTCGGGCCTTCCATATCGGTTCCCGGGAATGCGGATAATGCGCCGTCCGCCAGGAAATCTTTTGCCTTACGTCCGTCCGGGCTTGCCCCGCACGCCTTGCCTAAAAGCACCTGTGTGGTTACGGAAAGGGTACTTGGCTGCCACTTCTTTCCCACCCAGTTCGTTACCTGGGTTGCTGCCGAAGCCCACTCGTCGTACAGACGAATAACAATATCATCCACATAATCATCGTCATTGCCGTACTTGGGCGCATCCAGAAGGGCTTTGCGGATGCTGTCATAGCCTTCAAAATCAGCGGCAATGGCTTCTTTTAACTCTTTTAACGTAAACCTCTTTTCTTCAAATACATTCTTCTTAATCGCGGAAAGGCTGTTCGCCACATTGATCTGACCGCAGGAGATAACGTAGGCCGGGTCATTGTAGCGGCATCCGCCCTCATAGGCGTGCTTGCCCTTTTCCAGACAGTCGTCTAACAGTGCGGACATAATGGGATGAACCAGGCCCAGGTCATTGTGTACCAGCATAATGGCATTCCAATACTCCTCCTCCCGTGCAATAATATGGTGCATCATCCGGCTGTATTCCCGCTCAATCTCCTCATAGGTCGCCGTTTCAAAATCAACTTCACTGTCCATCAGCTTATCGCCGGTTACCGGGTTTACACCATTATTCATCACCAGTTCAAAAATCTTCAGATTATTGGTATGCGGAACCGAATACATTGCCATACGTTTTCCGCAGATCTGCATATCCACACAGCCGCAGGGTGCCCAATCTCTGGCATCAATCAAAGAAGCTCCTGTGTACTCCATAAACCGCTCCGTTGCCATCTCATCATTGAAAATCGCCGGATAGCCTGAACCGGCCTTAATACAGGTAACAACCGCATTTTTAAACTGATCCGACATCTGATCATGCCAGCGCACCGAAATCGTCGGCTGCCAGGTGCGCACATTAATTCCTGCCTGCAAAACCAGTTCCGACAGACGGTTTTCTGCCGGTTTCCCATAACGGTCAACCCCGCCAAGGGTTAAGTTCTGGTAAATGCTGCCGCCAAGATAGGACTCGGTAAAGGTTGCATGTGCCCGGGTCAGCTCCGTACACTTAATCCGCAGCAGTTCCAGATATTCCAGCACTTCTTCATCCGTAATCCCGCCCGACTGGGTTTCCTGCAAATAAGGACGGTACATATACTGGTCAAAGCGTCCCGGCGATATCCCTCTTCCGTTTAATTCGATAAACAGACATAACTGCGTAAACCAGAAGGACTGAATCGCTTCCCGGAAGGTTTCTGCCGGTTCTGCCGGAACTTTGCGGCAGATCTTTTCAATCATCAGCAGTTCTTCTTTTCTCTTTTCGTCCTTTTCTTCATTTGCAAGCCTCCGGGCTTCATCGGCGTAATGATTGGCAAAGGCAATTAATCCTTCCAAGGCCATAATGGTGCCCTTATAGTAGTTATAGCGGTCAAAATCCTCTTTGTTCTGTAAATTGCCAATCTTTTTCATCTGAGCCCTGGCAATCTTAATTAATCCGTTGCAGCCCAAATCAAGCATTTTCTGATAATCAACAATTACCCGGCCTTCAGGAACATCGAACATAAAGCGGAGGAATACAAGCTGCTGCATCATCTTTTCGATATCGTCATAGTCCTCCATCGTTTCCTTCAGATAGGCTTCGGACTGGCTTCTCCAATCCTTACCCTCCCAGAAGGTAGCTACCTCCAGAATCTTTTTGCTGTCCTCCGGGAAAATACGGTTAATGCCCAGGCGCTCCCCCTCACGTTTCTGGAGTGTGCCTTCCATGTAGCTTTCTTCTTCACGTTTAATTTTCTTAAACCCTTCCAGCATCCATGCCTCGTACTCCGGGAAAACCTGCATTCCTAAAAAGTACCTGGACTGGCTTCCGACCAGAAGTTCATCCTTCCAGATCTTCGGCGTCAGGTTGGAAAGTACATGTTTTAATGCCCCTCCTGCCCGGACATACATAGGTTCATTCCAGTGTTCCTTAATATAATCGGTATAAAGCACCGCACGCTCAGAATCAATATAGGCTTCCTTGCTGATTAATTCCTTATACCGAAAATCAACTCTCGGCGTTGACGGTTTGCCAATGACTTCTCTTGGGATTATTTTTGCACCCATACAATCATCCTTTCTCACTAATCTGTCTGCTTCTGATTTTTCAGTCTTTATACCATGCTTCATGTGTTCCGCGCCCGTCCCAGATAAGTTCTTTGGTATCGCGGCGAACCATATTGATCACCTGCTCTTTTGCCGTACAATGGCCCATACACCAGCCGCATCCCATACATACATCGGTATTTACCTGCGGCCCGTTCTCCGTCATTGCAATTGCCCCGTAAGGACATACCTTCGCACAGAGTCCGCACTTCGTACAGTTTTCCATCTTAAATTCAGGAAGAATCGGCGATTTTGCTGCCATCCACTGCTCTCTCGGATAATCTCTTACATACATAAACTGATCAACAACACATCCCTTGAAATCATCAATTGATTTGTAGCCCTTGCGATCCATAAAGGCATCCATGCCTTCAATACAATCCTTCAAAACACCTACGCCCCTGCTGTATACCGCAGAACATAAACCGGTAATGGAAGAACCAGCCATTAAGTAACGGATACAGTCATCCCAGGTAAAGATACCGCCGATACCAATCACCGGATAATTCTTTAAGGTTGCGGTAGTTTCCAGAAGCTTTGCCAGGGAGAATACCTGCCAGGTACGTCCCATCAGTCCGCCCACTGCGTAAGGACCGCCGTAGAAGGTTGCGGTTTCATGGTCAATCCAGGTTCCGTATAAGGAATTATTCGCAGAAATCGCGTGTGCGCCTGCTTTCTGGATAGCAAGTGCAACAGCAGCCTGGTTTACACACTGCGGCGTACACTTAAAGATAATCGGAATTTTTACGGATTCTACACAGGCTTTTGCAACCGCATAAGCTTTCTCCGGGTCCATGGCCAGAGGAGCGCCGCAGTCTTTCTCGGATTCCACGGCACCAAAGGTTGCGTGCGGGCCGCCGGTATCCAGTTCAACGGCATCACAGCCTAACTGTTCCATATCCCGGCACATCGAAGCCCACTCTTTTGCATCGGTTCCCGCACATGCCACGCTTCCTATGTACATAACGCCGTTATCATGGCAGAGCTTAACAATCTTTGGCCCTTCCTTCTCGAGCCATTCCTCGTAAGGCATGTTGTGGAACATCTGGCTGCAAACCCAGGAGTCCTTTAACTCCGGTCCGAATTTCTTTAAGGAATAAAAGAACGGACGAGGCCAGCGGTGCGGACCGTTAATCCGGTGGCAGGTCTTGCCGGTCAGCCATCCGATACCCTGATCAATTACTCTCTTTGCTAAATATTCATGCCCGCCAAAATCGCAGGAAGACACGCCAACAGGATTTTTCAGTTCAAATCCTAAAAAGTTAGTTTTTAAATTTGCCATAACTCATCCTCCTAAAAAGTATTGTATTTATCTGAGAAGTCATGCCCTGCCTGTTTGGGCCTTCAGTCATGACTTACATCATTCTTCCCACAGAAACCTGTAATCCGTTATCCCTGAAAAGAGAAACGGCCTTTTCAACTTCTTCTTTCTCCATCGTTCTAAAATTGATGTACGGTGATTCCATCCCAAGACTTTCATATTTTGCTGCACCAAGAACGTGCAGAGGATTAAGATCTATCCAATGTATCCCACATGCTTTTGCAAATGCTGCGGTTTGCTGTAAATTTTCTTCACTGTCATTGACATCGGGAATCAGCGGAAGCGAGATCCGCACAGGAACCCTTTCTGCCATCCGCCTTCCATTCTCTAAAATAATCTGATTGGAAACCCCCGTCCATTTTTTATGGGCTTCCTCATCCATAAGCTTTACATCAAGCAAAACCATATCGGTATAATCCAATATTTTTTCTAAATCTTCCCATTTCCCAAAACCGCTGGTGTCCAAAACGGTGGAAATCCCATCCTGTTTACACATCGCAAACATTTCTCTGGTAAATTCCGGCTGGCTGAGGGGCTCGCCGCCGCTGATGGTCAGCCCCCCGTCCTCGCCAAAAAACGGTTTATCCCGCTGAATCTTTCGGAACAATTCCTCCGACTCATAGATGGTGCCGGAAATCCGATAAGCACCCGGCAGACAAACATCCAGACATTTTTTACAGAGATTGCAGTCCGTTCGTCGAATCCGATCCTTCCCGGCATCTGCCGGGCCAATCGCCGACTGCGGGCAGGCCGCTTCGCATTTTTTGCACCCTGTACACTTGCGCTGCATAAAGTAAAGCTGAAACACCGGATTCCAGGTTTCGGGGTTAGAACACCACCGGCACCGCAGAGGACAGCCTTTTAAAAATACCGTGGTGCGAATTCCCGGACCATCATGTGTGGAGAAACTGGTAATTTCCGAAATAATTCCCTTCATCGCTTTATATCTTTCCCAACAGCATCGCCGGCGTATCTCTCAGCATTACCCGGATATCTTTTTCATCTACGCCCTGTGCAAGCAAGGTCTTAATAAACGCCCTCCAGCCTGGAACCGGCTCATTCCCCGGCTGCCCTGCATCGGTAATCAGCACCAGCTGTTCCGGTCCTTTCTCTTTGATTAATTCTTTAATTAAGGAAAAGCTGTAGTCAAAGGCAATAATCGAATCCTGCATTCCCGGCCACGGGATACAGGTTGTTTCTGCAAACTCCAGATAGCCGCCCATATCGATCATTTCCTTTGCTTCCTCCGGCGTAAGGATGGTCAGTTCCTGGGTAATATGATCCAGAAGTACCTTAACATCCATTCCCTTCTTCTTGATATAAGCCAGGATATCGTACTTTTCTTCATTGGAAACATGACACGCGGAAAGTACAACCCGCTCACCAGCCGTATTGTCATTGTACTCGGCTAAAACATCTAAAACATCCATCATTTCCTGGGTCAGCGTTCCCTTGCAGTCACTGACACGGATACCGCCGGTCTGCCCCATCGCATCCTTCTGGTGTGCCGCACTCAGGGAAGGAAGCCAAACCTCTTTACAGCGCCCATAATCCAGGGCTTTCTTTACCGCGGATAAGTTCATGCCGCCCACGTACTCATTTAAGGTAATACCGCCAAATACCTGAACCGGCGTAAAGGTTTCCCCTCTCTCGGCCTTATCCTTCGCCATGCGATCCAAAAAGTCCTGAATAATAATGGCACAGTTGTTGACCATCGTATGATGATCCTTAAACACCAGAGCCTTCATCCCTGCTTCACTGGCGTCAATACATGTCTGAACCATGGTGGGCCGTCCCGGAAGCCATCCCCCCAAAGGTGCTCCATGGATATGTACGTCAATGGCACCTTTCAGAAGTTCATTCACCTCTTCGGGGTCAACCGCCCGACCAGGATTGAAATACATGTACGGCCACGCCGGATGGCTTCTCCGCATGATTTCTTCTTCGGTAATCACCCGCCCAAACTTCTTCTCTTTCCATTCCTGTACTGCCTTTGTCATTTGCTACTACCTCCTTTATATGATAAATTTATTTCTTTTCCGTATGTTATCTGAAATCACTATACAATACCTAAATGTTAAATGTCAATTTTTTCTTTTTTCTTTGTTTGCAACAACAATTTATGCCCTTCCTGATTGGCAACGGTGACAATGAAAAAACGATTTTTACTGCATTTTGACGAAAAGTCACCCGGAATTTGTCATTTTTTTGAACATTTTAGAAAAGCAATTTTCTTTTTGCTAAAAGTGTGCTACAATTTATCTGCGGAAAAATTTTACAAAAAACAGCAAAGGAGAGGACTATGGGAATCTTAATTCGAGATATCATCGAACTTCCGGTCATGGAACATGCACGGCTGTTGGCAGGAGCTTCCGGCCTGCAGCGAAGCGTCGAAGGCATTGCCCTGTTGGAAAGCACGGACAGCACGAAATACCTAACCAAAAATACTCTGGTTCTCAACAATGCGCAGTTAATTAAAGACAACCCGGAGTGGAGCATGAATCTAATCTATGCCCTGTACAATAAGGGCTGTGCCGGCCTGGCGATTAAAATCAGCCGCCACATCCCCGAATTGCCGGAAGCGATACTTTCCTCCGCAAATAAACTGGGCTTTCCTGTGATTGCCCTGCCTGCGCACTGCACCTCCACACAGCTGATTACCACCATTACCTATGAGATTATCCGCAGCGAATATCACGATCTTTCCTACCGCTATGACAAGGACTTTCTGATGTCCCTGCTGCTGGACGACGAACACAGTACAATCCTGCGAAACCAGGGAATTGCTTTAGGCTGGAGTTTAAAAAAATCGCTTGGAAGCGCTGTTCTTTCCCCTGTCTTTCCTGAGATTCAACCGCAATTACAGGAATTAAGCAAACAGCATGGATTTACCTGGATGCTTGCCAATCCCCGGCATTATATTCTTATCTGTGACCTGGAAAAAATAGAAAAACCCGAAATATTTTTAGAAAAATCATCCTTTTCTCTTGCCGATACCATCCAGAAACAATTCCCGGACTATGCCTTTCATCTGGGCGTAGGACGCGCATATAAAAAGCTCCTTTATACCTCAAAAAGCTATAAAGAAGCACAGATTGCCCTGGCAATGAATATCGCAGAAAAGAACAAATGCCCCGTTACCTGCTTTTCGCAAATGGGCATTTTCCGCATTCTTTTAAACCCTGCAAACCAGGAAGAACTGCAGCAGATTATCGATAGTTCCATCCATATTTTAGGACAATATGACCGCGAAAACGGAACGGAATATTACAAAACCTTTCTAAGTTTTTATGAACATAATGCTTCCATCAAAGAAACATCGGCGGCTTTATACGTCCATTACAACACCATCCGTCACCGGCTTTCCACCATTAATCAAATCCTCAATGTCCCCGTAACCAACAGCTATTCTCTCAGTATTAAATCACTTATGCTTATCTTGCAATGGCAGAAAATATACGAAGAAATCCGGCATTGATTTATGCCGGATTTTCTGAAAAAATATGAATTTAATTGTTTAGTATTCTGTGGATTCTCTGGACAATCATCCCCCCCAAAAGCCCAATCAATGCCCCCGCAACCGTTCCCGCAGCCAGAAGCACCGGCAGATAGGAAAATACGCCCAGGGTCTGCACGGTAAATGCTGCTATGGAAAGCTGACCGATATTGTGGCCCACGCCGCCGATAATACTTACGCCGACCGAACCAAACCAGCCGCTTTTTTTGCCGAGAAGCATCAGCACCAGACTTAACGCGGCACCGGCAAGGCTGTAGAGCATGCTGTACATATTTCCAAAGGTAAAGCCCGTCAGGACTATGCGCAGGAGGTTGACGGCAATTGTCCCGGGGACACCGATGGTATATAATCCCACCATCGTCACCAGATTTGCCAGCCCCAGCTTAACCCCCGGGACACCTAACGAAATGGGAATTAAGGTTTCCACATAGCTAAACACCATCGCCAGAGCCAGCAGAAGGCCGTATACGGCGACTTTGGCGGAAGGGTTTTTGCTTTTTCCATTGCTTTTTGCCATTTTTTTATCCTTTTCTTTTCATCCCCCTACGCTTCATCCTTAGGCAAACTCTGCATATACTGGTGCATGGATTCTGCCACGACCTTGCTGTGCGCAACCGCTTCTACTACGGTTCTTGCCCCGTTGACCACATCGCCGGAGGCAAAGATTCCCGGGCGGGAGGTATGACCGGTTTCGTCGGCAACCAGAAGTCCTTTTTCATTCGCCTTCAGCCCCTCTGTCGTGGAAACAATCCGGTTTCTCGGCCCCTGGCTGATGGAGATAATCACGCTGTCGGAAGGATAGAGTTTTTCCGTTCCCTCAATCGGCGTTAAATTCCCCTCTTCATCTTCCTCCAAATCGCGGAAAATCACCCCGTCATCCTTGATTTCCACCGGTTCTTTGTTATACTCAAAATTTACACCCTCAAGCTGTGCATAGCTGAACTCATACTCGCTGGCGGCAATCTTTTTGGTCAGGGAGAAGCAGGTTAAGTAACGTGCACCCTTGCGGATTGCCGTTCTTGCCACATCCATGGCGGCATTGCCCGCACCGATAACAATCACCCGCTCGCCAAGCTTGTAGCTGTCGGGATTATTCAGATAGTTAATGCCGAAATGCACGTTGCCAAAGGTTTCCCCCTTGATGTGCAGCGACCTTGGATTCCAGACCCCGGTTCCGATAAAGATAGCCTTGTAGCCGTCCCGGAACAGATCGTCGATGCCGATGGCCGTACCGATGCTGGTGTTAGGTCTGAACTGGATTCCCTTTAACTCCAGATGGCGGTACTGAATATCGTCCAGCACGCTCTTTGGCAGGCGAAATTCCGGGATTCCGTAGCGGAGAACGCCGCCCATCTTATCCTTTCCCTCAAAAATCGTCACCTTATAGCCGTACCTTGCCAAAATAATGGCAATCGTAATTCCCGCCGGGCCGGAGCCGATAATGGCAACCCGCATCCCATTGGAAGGGGCCGGACCCTGGGTCATCTTATTGGCATAGGTGGTGGAAATATAGTTTTCTATCGTGGAAAAATGCACCGGAGCGCCCTTTTTACCCAGCACACAATGCCCTTCACACTGCTTTTCGTGGTTGCACACCAGGCTGCACACCGTCGTCAGCGGATTATTTTCAAACAGCATCCTTCCGGCGTCATCCAGCTTATTTTCCTTTAACAGGCGGATTGCTTCCGGGATATTCGTATTAATGGGACAGCCCTTCTGACACTGGGGTACCTTACACTGTAAACAGCGGTTTGCTTCATCCATTACATGTAATGCCATAAATCATCCTCCTTTATGGTTTCCCTTATTCTGTGCATGTTTTACAGCGCAAACAGATATTTCTGCGCATGTTTCATGACCGGAAATTCATGCTTCCTTACTCATGGCATATTCTACACGTAATCCGAAAAGAAAACAAGGGGTTGGCAGGAAAATCCTTGTATCTTTTTGCAAAATACTGAACAAATTTTTCACAATAACTATTCCATTTTCCTGTTAAAACCATTACAATATCGTATAATACAGCAAAACAAAGCATTGCTTAGACAACACAAGCAGAAAGGAAAAACCTCTATGACAAAAACAGAAAAAAACAATGCAGTAAATGCCGCAACCCAAACCATTAAAGAACTTTTCGAGCGAAAATCTGTCCGTGTTTTTACAGAAGAAACCATTGCACCGGAAATCAAAGAACTGATTTTCCGTGCCGCCATGCAGGCACCTACGGCGGGGAACCAGCAGCTTTATACGATTTTGGATATTACGGACCAGAGCTTAAAAGAAAAGCTTGCCGAAAGCTGCGACCACCAGCCTTTTATCGCCAAGGCACCGATGGTTCTCATCTTCTGCGCCGACTGTCAGAAATGGTACGATGCATTCGCCAGCCAAAACTGCGCCCCCAGAAAGCCCGGTGCAGGGGATTTGATGTTGTCGGTGAGCGACGCCGTGATTGCCGCTCAGAACGCCGTATGCGCCGCCGAAAGCCTGGGGATCGGCTCCTGCTACATTGGGGATATTATGGAACAATGCGAACTTCACCGTCAGATTCTTCATCTTCCGCCCTATGTTTTCCCCGCTGCCATGCTGGTTTTCGGCTACCCTGTGCAGCAGCAAAAAGACCGAAAAAAACCTGTGCGCTGCGACTTAAACTATATTGTCCATGAAAACGGATATCGCTCTATGGACAGTGAAGAACTTAAAAAAATGCTGCAGAAAAACTGCCCGGATGGTGATTTTTCCACCTGGATGCAGGCTTTCTGCAGCCGAAAATACAACAGTGATTTTTCCCGGGAAATGAGCCGTTCTGTGGGAGAATATTTAAAAAATTTCTTATAAATTATCTGCAGGCTTTACCCATTTTTGGCTCTATCGTAAACCGAAGCACCTGGTCCTCCTCGCCGGAAATGCAGTATTCCGGGTAAACCGGGGCACCCCAGCTGTCGTCACCGCCAAGGCCCCGCATGGCGGAATAAATACACACATTCGTATACTGCGGAGATGCCAGTTCATCCCAGTGGGCGGCAAGTTCCAGTTCTTCCGCAGTGTAGGGGAGGACGCTGGCCTGGAAGGGTTCTCCCTGGGCAGTAAACTTCAGTCCCTTTCCGTCGCTGTCCCGTACCGTCAGCCAGCGGCAGCCCGTGTGGTTTCCGCATTCCTGCGGCACAAGGTACGGGGAAATACTTTCTTCCGGTGTCGATTGGTAAATTCCAAGTTTTGCCCCTTCCATCCGGTCAATATAGCATTCCTGCGGCCCGTAGCCGTACCAGGAAAAGTTCTTCATCCTGCCCGGAAGGCGAAGCCGCATACCGAATACCGGAAGTTCAGGAAGTCCCTTTTGTCCGAAATAATGTGCTTCCACCTGAATTTTTCCGTCCGGGGTTACGGTATAGGTCACGCGGGTTTCGGTCGGAGGAACGGTATTTACCTGATAAGTGTAGGAAACCATCACCTTTCCCTCTTCCTCCCAGACTTTCATCCCGTCATTGCCGCAGCCGGAGAAACGCCCGGCGCTAAACCATACCTGGCTTGCCTTATCGAATCCATTGCCCCGGTCATTATCGGTCGCCGCCCTCCAGTACACCGGCATCGGCGGCCTGGTGATCCACTCCTTTTTGTCATAGCGAAGAGCAGCAATCCCTCCTGCCGGGCGGGAGAAAAGTACAGAAAAATGTTCCCCGTGCACACCTAAATTTCCGTCGCCGTGGACAATCCGCATACCAGAATCCGTACAGTCCGTGCCGCTGCACAGCTTAGCCTCCTGCGCCAGACGGTCTTCATCCGCTCCCGGAACGTCGGCTTCTTCCCACTTCGTACTCTCGCCAAAAGCCACAGTAAAACCGGCCTTCGCCCAGGGAGTTGCTTCTTTTAATACGGCGCTTACCCGGTAGGTGTACTCTCCGCTCTGGCGAAGCTTTAAGGAAATTCCCAGATCCTCCAGCAAATACGTTTTCGATGTCATCGCAGGAACCACCGCGCTGAATTCTTCCACCTGTAAAAGCGTTCCGTCAAGATAAAGCTGGTACTGGAAATCATACTCCGAGGTATCGGCAAAAAGCCGTTCATTTTTAATTTCCACCTGGTTTTTATCGGCAAAAAGCTTCAAATCCTGGTATAAATACTTCGCCTCTGCCGCCTTGGGGGATATCGTCCGATCGGCATAGACGATACCGTTGCCGCTGAAATTATAGTCGGTAGGCCGGTCGGTAAAGTCACCGCCGTAGCCGTGAATCTCTTTTCCGTCCTCGTCAACCTTAATCAGTGCCTGGTCAATATAATCCCAGATAAACCCGCCCTGGTACTGAGCATAGCGTTCCAGATCGGTGTATTTCTTTAAATTGCCCAGGGAATTTCCCATGGCGTGCGCGTATTCGCAGGAAATATAGGGTTTTTTCGGATTGGACTGCAAATACTCTTCAATCTCCGCCGGTTTTGCATACATCCGGCTCTCCATATCAGAAATCTGGTCAAATTCGCGGTTCCAGAACACACCCTCGTAGTGCACCAGACGGCTGTTATCCCTCTCATGGAAAAACTCGGTCATCGCCAAAATATCCTCCCCGGCATAGGACTCATTTCCGCAGGACCAGATAAGAACGGACGGATGATTTTTATCCCTCTCCAGCATGGACTTTGCCCGGTCAAGCACACAGGCTTT
This sequence comes from uncultured Clostridium sp., assembly GCA_946553025.1. GTDB lineage: Bacteria > Bacillota > Clostridia > Lachnospirales > Lachnospiraceae > Caccovicinus. The sequence goes on along the minus strand of CAMNRM010000045.1, from coordinate 28,381 downwards.
CCACTCTGGTTTGCTTCCCGGCACATTCCAGGAAGGCTCGCAGACATTTAACTTCTGCCAGGAACCATGGCTTTCCATATTGGTTTCGTCAATCAGGTAAATACCGTATTCATCGCAGAGTTTATACCAAAGGGTCTGGTTGGGGTAGTGACAGGTGCGGACGGCATTAATATTATGCTGCTTCATAAACTGAATATCCCAGAGCATATCTTCTTTGGTAATGGCCCGTCCGCGGCGCACATTAAATTCATGGCGGTTAATACCCTTGAAGATAATCCTTTTACCGTTTAAATGCATTACTCCGTTAATCATCTCAAAACGGCGGAAACCCACCTTCTGAGGGATAATTTCCAGAATATTTCCCGTTTTTACATCCCGGACGGTAAGCAAAAGCGTGTACAAATAAGGACGCTCGCTGCTCCAGCAATGCACCTGGGGGATTCCCTCCAAAACAGTTACGGCAAGTTTTCCGCTTCCGCGGCGCACAGCTTTTTTTCGACCTTCGTTTTCATTCTCCGCCTTATCTTCCTCTTTATTTTCCGGTCTGTATTCTTCTTTATTTTCCGTTCTGTCATCCTCTTCATACCGCCAGACCGGATTTTTCTGGGCATCCAAAAGCTCCATCGCAAGCACTGCACCGCCATCCAATCCGGCCCAGTCCTCGGCTGCCGACGTTTCCAGTTCAATCGTAAGGCTTCCGGTCGCGTAATCCTCCAAAAGCCCGGCCTTGACAAACATATCGCTTACATGGAAATCCGGCACGGTATACAGATAAACGTCCCGGAAAATCCCGGAAAAGCGGAAAAAGTCCTGATCCTCAATCCAGCTTGCACTGCTGCGCTTATAGACCTCCACAGCCAGCGTATTTACCGCACCGTTTTCGTGGATAAATTCGGTTAAGTCAAATTCGGAAGGGGTGAATGCATCCTCGGCATAGCCCACAAATTTTCCGTTGCACCACAGATAAAATGCAGTTTCTACGCCCTGGAAGGAAATGTAAATTCTCTTTCCCTCCCATCCTTTAGGCAGCACAAAGGTTTTCAAATAACTGCCCACCGGATTATAACGCCGGGAAATATGCGGAGGGCGCAGTTCATCGTGACCGTCCCAGGGGTAAATCGTGTTCGTGTACTGGCATTTATCATAGCCCTGGAGCTGAATGTGTCCCGGAACCTCAATTTCTCCAAAACCTGAAGCATCAAAATCTTCCCGGTAAAATTCCTTCTGCCGCAAATCCGGGTTTTCGGCAAAAGAAAACTTCCATGTCCCGTTTAATGAAGAGCGAAACTTCATCTCTCCCTGCTCCATCTCTTCCTTTGAAGCAAAATACACATGATCCGAGTGTGCCTTCAGCCGGTTTACCTGAAAAACCTCCGGATCTTCCAGCCAGTCTAACGTCCAGTTTGTTTCCATCATCATTTCACCTTTCCTTACCTTAGTTTCTTTATTTTTGTTTCTCTATTTTGATTTTTTTACTGCTCTTTTCATTGAGCAGGTGAGGCTTCTTTCCTGCTCCTCGATTGCAAAAGGTGCAGGGGATGCGTTCCCCGGCACCTGTATTGTACCAAATATTATCAAATTCTACCATAAGAATATATTTGATTTATCTATAAATTTTATATTCCAGGTAAAGCTACACTATCCTTGACGATTTCTCCTTGCAATCTCTTTTTACCTTACTCCCGCCAATTTTACCTATATCTAAGCAAACGCCAGCGCACACCGTATCATCGCATCCAAATTTTTTTCCCGTTCTTCATTGGTCAGGGCGGCGCTGCTGTGGAGGCTGCTGCCTGCGGTTAAGATACTGAGTGCCCTCCTGCCTGCCCTTGCTGCTGTACAATAAAGGGAAAATGTTTCCATTTCCTGAACAAGCACACCCATCTTTGCCCATGTTCCCTTCTCTCCATTCAAATTCTCATAAAATACATCTGAACTGAACACATTGCCCACATGGAAGGAAAGATTCTTTTCTCTGGCAAACCCCACCGTCTTTTCCAGCAGGGAATAATCCGCAACCGCAGCAAAGCTTCCCGGAAGATGGTACTGTGCGGCAAAGTTGGAGTTCGTGCAGCACCCCATGGCAAAGATTAAATCGCCTACCGCAACCGATTCATGAACGGCTCCGGCTGTACCGATGCGGATAATCTCTTCCACGCCGTAATGGTGAAAAAGCTCATAGGAATAAATCCCCATGGAGGGAATCCCCATGCCGCTGCCCTGCACCGACACCTTTTGCCCCTGGTAATACCCGGTATAGCCGTTCATCCCCCGAACCTGATTATAGCAAATCACATCTTCAAGATAAGTTTCTGCGATATATTTCGCACGGAGAGGGTCGCCCGGCATCAGGACGGTTTTTGCAATCTGTCCCAGCTCCGCTTCATTGTGAAAAGTTTTCATTCTGTCACTCCATTCTGTTTCTGCTTTCTTTGTTTTACTTTTTTATTTTGCCCTCTTTATTATTTACTTTCTTGCCTGCTTATCTTTACTTACTCTTCCTTTTCAGACAAATTTCATAAAGATCCGCCCCCATATACATCTTATGGGACAATACCGGGATATCATACTCGGTATACAGCTCCTCTTCCATAATTAAAAGCGGATCATTTTCCGGTATCTCCAAAATCCCCGCAAGCCTTTCCCTGGCATGGACGATGCGCAGGCGGGTGTCGCTGTAGAGATTGCCGGAGGATAAAAGCCTGGCATAAAAATCATAGACGCTGTCGGTATTCTCCAAATCCACTTCCCCTTTATCGAGGATCTCATGCGGCATATAGACCATGGCAAAGCCGACGGGCGCATTCTGGCTGTAATACGTAATATCAATCACCGCCACTATACTGGAAGGCTTAAGCTTTAAGACCTCCTGGTGCTTGCGCGTGGCGGGCTGGAAGCCGATGGTGGTCGTTATCCGGTCAATGGGACGGACGCAAAAGTCAATGATGGGATTTCCCACCTTTTCCAGCCCGTTTGACTCCAAATCCTGGTTGGAAAGGACGATATTTCCCTTTCCCTGATGATTTCCGATTAATCCGTCCTCCTGCAGAAGGAGCATGGCCTGCCGTAAGGTTCCCCTGCTCACCTTAAACTGCTCTGCCAGGATATTTTCCCCGGGAAGCTTATCCCCCGGCTTATACTTTCCTTCCTTCAGCCACTGGCAGATCGTTTCATACACGGTTACATATAAAGGGATTTTTACGTTCTTTTCTTTGATCACATTCTTCATCACAGGTATATACTCCTTCCATCACTTGTTTTACTGGTAGTATAAACCTAATCGACCAATTTGCCAAGGGCTTCCGGTCCCTTTACCCGTTTTCCGACAAATAAAAGAATCAGCAGGGTAATAATGTAGGGAAGCATCTGGACAATCTGCGAAGGGATGGACAGATCGGTGAGGTAAAATCTTGCAGCCTGGGCGACGGCAAAGACCAGTCCGGCAAGTAAGGAGCCGACGGGCTGCCATCCGCCGAAGATATTGGCGGCAAGCCCCATAAATCCGCGTCCGGCGGTCATATCCGTGACGAACAGGTTATTCTGTGACAGAGAAAGGTAAGAACCTGCAAGCCCTGCGATTGCCCCGGCGGACATCATGGCAATATAGCGGTAGCGGTTGACCGGAACCCCGGCGGTCTGTACGGCGTGGGGCTGGTCGCCGATAGCCCGATAGCGCAGGCCAAATTTCGTCTTATAAAACAGCACCCAAACCGCAGCGACAATGATCAGCATCCCATAAAGATAGGGCGACTGATTTTTAAAGAATGCGCCGACAATGGGGATATCCGAGATCACCGGAACCGTTACGTTTGCCACCGCCTTTACCGGGTCGGACATGCCTTCTGTGTGCCAGACTGCCTTTAATAAAACCGCGGTAATCCCGCTGGCAAAAAGGTTCACGCCCACGCCGACCACGGACTGGTGCGCCTTCCATTTCAGACAGAACAGCGCATAAACCCATCCGGTCAGCGCTCCGGCAAGCACCGAAACCACAACCCCTAAAAACGCCGATCCGGTAAAAAAGGAACCTGCCACACCGGCAAACGCCCCCAAAAGCATCATCCCCTCCACACCCAGAAGGATGATTCCGCCGCGCTCGGCAATGGTGCCGCAGAGGGCACCCAAAACCAGGGGAACGGAAAGCTGAAGCATCAGTGCCAAAAAATTATTCATCCCTGCCATTTGCTTATCCTCTCTTTCTCTTGTTATGCCACTGAATTAATTCCGGTGCCGCCACCAGAAGGATGACCAGACTCTGGACAACGGTGACCATGTTCGTGGAAACATTGGTCACGCGGCTCATGCGCAGCGCACCCATATCCATCATGCCGAATAAAAGCGCAGTTAAAAGCACACCCGCCGGATGGTTCCTTCCTAAAATCGCCACGGCGATTCCCGTAAAGCCAAAGGACGGAGAAAAGCCCTCGATAAACCGGTGGTATTTGCCAAAGACCTCCGTAACCCCGGCAAGCGCTGCCAGGCCGCCGCTTAATACCATGGACATAACCAGAAACAGCGAAACCTTAATCCCCGCCGTGCCTGCCGCCGAAGCATTTGCCCCCACCGCACGAAGCTGATAGCCAAGGGAGGTTTTCCACAGAAAGATATACAGGGCGGCTGCCACGATAAGGAGAAGGAAGAGGGAGCCGGTAAGCTGGGTCTGGGGCATCAGCCGTCCAAACCATACGCTCTCCGGGATCACATGGGTCTGTGCTGTCGAACCCTGCGCCTTCACCGGCCCGTTGACCAGCCAGGAGGTGAACAATGTACAGATATAGTTGAGCATAATCGCCACAATCACTTCGCTGGTATTTAGCTTTGCCCGGAAAAATCCCGGGATACTGCCGACAATCATTCCCGCAAAAATCCCTGCAAGGATGCTGACCACCATCAAAAGAGGCCCCGGCAGAAAGGAAAACTGCAAAGCGGTGAGGGTCGCCGCCATTGCCCCGGCGTGAAGCTGGCCCTCGGCACCGATATTTAACATACCGCAGCGGGAACCTAAGGCCACCGCCAGCCCGGTAAAGGCAAGTGGAATGCTTTTGCTGATGGTATTGGCAATGGATTTTGGGCTTCCCAAAGCACCTTTTAACAACGCACCGTAGGCTTCTATCGGAGATTCCCCCGACAAAAGTATAAACAACGCGCCAATCAAAAGGGCAATCCCAATCGCTGCCAGGGATTTCCCCAGTTCCCGGATCATCTTTTTCTTTTTCATCCTTTCGCACCTCCTGCTCGTTTTCCGGTCATAAACAGTCCGATTTCTTCCTTGGTGTACTCACCATTGGCAAACTGGGCGCTGACCTCACCCTCGTACAGCACGGCAATGCGGTCGCTTAAGTTCATTACCTCGGATAATTCCGCTGAAATCAGCAAAATCGCCTTGCCCTGCTCCTTTAATTCCAGAAGCGTTTTATGTACCTTCTCAATCGCTCCGATATCCAAACCGCGCACCGGCTGCGCCACCAGCATAAATCCGGGATCGTGGCTGGTTTCCCGCCCGAAAATCACCTTCTGCTGGTTTCCGCCGGACAGCTGTCCGATTTCCTGATCAAGCCCTGCCAGCCGGGTTTCAAACTTCTCCACCTGCTCCCCGGCATCCTTCCGCAGGGCGTCAAAACGGATAAAGCCGTGCCTGCAGTATTCCAGGTTATCCTGGTAGCCGAGAAGGAAGTTTTCCGCGATAGAAAAGCTGGAAACCATGGCGTTTTTATGCCGATCGGAGGGAATATAGCCAAGACCCAGCTTTTTTCTCTCCTTCACCGACATCTTCTCCACCGGCGTTCCATGGATAAGGATGCTCCCCTCCTTCACCTTCTGGTTTCCGACAATCATCGCCTCAAGCTCCTGCTGCCCGTTGCCGTCCACCCCGGCAATGCCCAGGATTTCCCCGGCATGAACCGTTAAACTCACCGTTTCCTGCGCCTTATCCTGCAGACGGACATTTTTTAATTCCAAAACCGCCTCGCCGGAAACCGTACCCTTCTTTGCCACCACCGTTTCCACCGAACGTCCCACCATCTGCGTTGCCAGTTCCTTTTCATCGGTATCCGCGGTCCTGCACCGAAATACCACCTTTCCCTTGCGGATAACGGTAATCCGGTCGGACAGGGACATCGTTTCGTTTAACTTGTGGGTGATAAAGACAATGGTCTTTCCGTCCTTCTTTAACTGCCTGAGAATCTTAAACAGTTCCTCAACCTCCTGCGGCGTAAGAACTGCGGTGGGTTCGTCCAGAATAATAATATCCGCTCCCCGGTAAAGCGTCTTTAAGATCTCCACCCTCTGGCGCATTCCCACCGAAAGATTCACCACTTTTTCATGCAGATCAATCTGAAAACCAAAGCGGTTAATCAGTTCCGAAACCTTTTCCTCACACTTTTTCGGGTCTAAAAACAGCCCGCCCTGTTCCTTTCCGATAATAATATTTTCCAGCACCGTAAGCTGATTCACCAGCATAAAATGCTGATGCACCATCCCGATCCCTAAGGCATAGGCGTCGTTTGGATTGGCAATCGCCGCCTTTTTTCCATGGATAAAAATCTCCCCCTCGTCCGGGTGATACAGGCCGAAAAGAATATTCATCAGCGTACTCTTCCCCGTGCCGTTTTCCCCCAAAAGACAATGGATTTCCTGCTGTTTCACGGTAAAATCAATCCCGTCATTTGCCCGCACAGGGCCGAAACACTTGACAATTCCCTGCATCTTAATTGCATCCATTATGCTCTCCCCTTTCTTATTTCTTTTCCTGTTTTTTTCGTTCTTTAACCTTCTTTTTTTCAGGTTTTACTGTTCTCTTTTTTTTTCAGGTTTTTCTGTTCTTTTTTATTTTTCCAGTGTATTCGGAACTTTAATTTCCCCGTTTACAATGCCTTCCCGAATCTCATCTAACCGCGAAAGTACACGCTCGGGAACCTGAATATTGCTGCCTTCCACCGTAAAATCCACACCCCCGTCGCTTAAGCCTAAAAGCTGGTTTTCTCCGGTATAGGTGCCCTCAACGACGCTGGCAATGGCATGGTAAGCGCAGGTATCCAGCTTTTTCAACATACTCGCCATAATATAATCCGGGGCAATGGTATTCTGGTTTAAATTCACTCCAATGCTGACAAATCCCTTCTCCTCCGCCGACTGAAATAACCCCATCCCGGACGCACCTGAAGCATGGAAAATCACATCAGCGCCTTTTTCGTGGAAGGTATTGGCAATGGTCCGCGCCGTCGTCGGGTCATTAAAACCGCCGACATAATCCATCAGAACCGTTGCCTCGGGATTGACGTAGAGAGCACCTGCGCGGTAGCCCGCGGCAAACTCATTAATCAGCGGGTTATCCACGCCGCCGATAAAACCAATGGTGCTGCCATCCGAAAGCCTGGCGTCGATTTGTTCCTGCTTAGCTAAGACCGCAAGGGCACCGACCATAAAACTCCCCTCCTGGGCTTTACAGGAATACGAAGCCACATTGGGAAGCTGTGAGGTTGCGTCTAAGAGGGCAAAATGCTGTTCCGTGTAGACCGACGCTACATTATTCAGCGCATCGACCTGCTCATCGCCCACGCAGATAATCAGCTCATATTCCCCGGAAGAAGCCATCTCATCCTGGATAATTTCCTCATCGGCAACGGACTTTGGCTCCACCTGATCATAGGTGATTCCCAGTTCCCCAGCCGCCCTCTTCACGCCCTCGAGTGCCAGGTCATTAAAAGAATTTCCTCCCAGACCTGCCTGTGTGAAAATAATTCCGATGTGCGCCGTGCTTTGCTTGGCACCTGCTGTTTTTGCATCCGGCGACCCGCAGCCAGCCAGCGAAAAACTCACTCCCACCGCCATCGCCCACGCTGCCAGCCGTTTACTTCGCTTTCTCATGTTGTTTCCTCCTTTAAGATTATACATTTTTCATAACTTGTTCAACAACTATGATTAATATATAACACAAGTTTTTATATTTGTAAACCTCAAAAATAAAGTGTATAGTAACTTTGTGAAAAATGCTGGTTTTTTATCCGATTTTTTATGCAAATGGACGATAGGGATTGTGATGGCTTTATGCTAGACTATGAAAACAGATATTTAAAGAAATACAAAACAGGCCGGAAATCAAAGCAACTTCCAGCCTGTTTTGTATCCATTTATATTATGATAGAAGCGTCAAAAGGTCTTTTGCCGCTTCTTATGATACAGATTGCTCCGCACTTCGTGCTCCCGCAATCCTAAAAACATTCAAAATCCGCCCTATCGGGCTACTTTTTCATGTTTTTGGCGGGTCCCAAGTTCAAAAATTCTCCTGAAAGCAAGCTTTCGTCGAATTTTCGACCTTTTGACCCTGGTATCATATTATTTTTGCTATTCTGCCAATTATCTATTGTATCAGCTTCTTAACCTCATCCACCTCCGGCATCACCTTCAGCGCACCTTTTCTGGTTGTAATCAATGATGCTGCGCCGTTGGCAAAGGACAGCATTTCCAGAAGCTTTTCTTCATCCAGATTATCCAGACCGTACTTTAATACAAAATGCAGGCAGCTTCCGCCAAAGGTATCTCCGGCTCCTGTGGTTTCGATGGTGTTTTCCTGCAAATAAGGAGCCTTTTCTACCCGAAGTCCCTTATAGTAAGCCCGGCTTCCCTCTTTGCCTAAGGAGAGGAGAATCAGCGGAATATGGTAGGTTTCCTGCAGTACGGCAATCCCTTCGTCGTAATCTTCTTTTCCGGTAAACCACTGGATTTCATTGTCCGAAATCTTTAACACATCGCACTGACCAAGGCCGTAAGCCACCTGCTCTTTTGCCAGATCCAGGGAGGACCAGAGCGGCGGGCGCAGGTTCGGGTCGAAGGAAATCAGAGCACCGCTTTCTTTTGCCAGGGCAATGGCTTTTTTCGTTGCCCTGCGCACTTCATCGTGGGTCATGGAGAGGGTTCCGAAGTGGAAGATTTCACATTCGGAAAGCATATCGGTTTTTAATTCTTCCTCTTTCAGCATCATATCTGCCCCGGGATTACGGTAAAAGGAAAAATCCCGGTCGCCGTCGGCAAAGGTCTGCACAAAAGCCAGGGTGGTGCGCACATCAGGGTCCATTACCAGGGCAGAGGTATCGATGCCGACCTCGTCTAAGACCGCTTTAAGCTTGTTCCCGAAAATATCCACGCCCACTTTTCCCATAAATGCGGTTTTATGCCCCAGCTTATTTAACATCGCCAGAACATTACACGGAGCGCCGCCCGGGTTTGCCTCAAAAATCGTGTTTCCCTGTCCGCTGATTCCATTTTCCGTAAAATCAATCAGCAGTTCGCCCAATGCCAGAACATCGTACTTTTTTTTCATCTTCCTTACCTCCGTTTTTTGTGCAGTTTTTGTATACCTTATCGGACAAAGTCCGCCCATCCTGAAAGGATTTGCATTCACGAGTTCCCGGATGGATATACTTTTCTACCATTTCTGCACATTCTTTTTTATTTTCCCATGCAACCCTAACCCCAGTAACATACAAAGGACAATCGAGAAAATTACTTACATAAATCCGCAATCACCTGGGCAAATATCTTCGCCGCCGTCACTAGTTCATCCACCACGGCAAACTCATCGGCCCCGTGCATCCGGTTATCCGTTCCCGGCATCGACGCGCCGAAAGCCACGCCGTTTTTCAAGTTATGAACATAGGTTCCGCCGCCCATGGACTCGCATCGTCCTTCTCTTCCTGTGTAAACTTCATAGGCTTTTAAAAGCGTCTGGACGAATACCGAGTTTCCGTCAACATAGTGCGGGGGCTTCATTGTCTTATTCGTCAGAACAAATCCTTTTTCACCCATCTTTTCTTTTATGGGCTTTAAAAGATTTTCTTCATTTGCACAGATCGGACAGCGGATATCAAAGCTTCCCTCTAGATAACCGTCCTCCACATGAAGAAGTGAAAAAGCCAGGGTCAGGATGCCGGAAACCTCATCTTCCATCGCCACGCCCAGAGCCTCGCCGTGAACATCTCCGTGCGGCAGCAGGGTTAAAAGGTCGCTTAATGCCTCCACCTGTGCACAGTCCGCCAGGGGAAGCCGGGTCAGTAAAACCAGAAGGGCTGTCAGTGCATTCACCCCTTCTTCCGGCGTGGAGGCATGAGCGCCCTTTCCCACAGCGGTAATATAGGCCACATCTTCGTCTGCCTTAATCTGAAATTCTGCCCCGGTTTCTTCTTCCAGCGTTCGGGCAAGGTCGCACAGGTCAGACAAATCCAGTCCTTTTACCGTGGCATTGGCCTTTCCGGGAACCACATTTAACTTAATTCCCGCATCGAGGGAAATCAGTCTTGGAAGCGCTTCGGATGCCGGAAATTCTCTGGTAAAATGTCCGGGCAATCCTCCTTTTTCTACATTGACCACAGGAAAAGCCCCGTCCGGGGAGAAGGTCATCGGCGCTTCTGCTTCTTCCTCATAGTAATGGGCAATATCCGAACTTCCGCACTCTTCATCGGTTCCCAGAATCAGCCTACAGTTTTTTGTCACCGGAATCCCCAGTTCTTTTACGGCACGCATGGCATAGAGCGCCACAACGGCCGGGCCCTTGTCATCGGCTGTCCCGCGCCCGTAGAGTTTCCCGTCTTTAACAATCGGCGAAAAGGGTTCAGTTACCTCCCATCCCTCGCCAGCCGGAACAACGTCCAAATGCGCCAGAATATCCAGACAGCGCTCCCCCTGGTTTAAATCCGCCGTGCCGACATAATTATCATAATTCTTCACCGAAAACCCATAACCTTCAGCCATGGTAAGCGCCTCGGCAAGAGCCTGAAATGTTCCCTCGCCAAAGGGCATTCCCGGCTTATACGGCATCTTTTCACTGTTAATCCGGCAGAGGGTACAGATATCCTCAATCATCTCCTGCCGGTGGGCTTCCATATAAGCTTCTATCTTTTCTTTAATCATCGCTTCTGCCTCCTCAGTCCGTTATTTATCGTCCTATATTCTGTTCTGTTTTATTATTTCGCTATGATTTATTCAGCTGCAAATATCCGTTTTTACTTAATTCCGCCTAAATTCACTGAACTGCAAATCGGAACTTCTTTTTTAATTCCGTCCAAACTCACTCAACCGCAAATCAGGGTTTCTCTCCTCCACCATGCGCACGCTCCAGCTATTGACAAAGAGCAGAAGGGGATTGTCCTTTAAGTCCTTAATCCGCTTCATATCGGAGGTTCCCTGGATCTTTTCTACATTAATTTCATCTTTATTCGCTACCCAGCGGATGTATTCATAGGGAAGTTTTTCCAGTTTTACTTCAACATTGTATTCATTTTCCAGGCGATAGGTCAGGACTTCAAACTGCAGTTCACCCACGACGCCCACAATAATTTCTTCCATCCCCGTGTTGTATTCCTGGAAGATCTGAATAGCGCCTTCCTGGGCAATCTGGTATACGCCCTTTAAAAACTGCTTCCGCTTCATGGTATCCATCTGCCGCACCCGGGCAAAGTGTTCGGGGGCAAAGGTGGGAATCCCTTCAAACTCTACCTTTTCATTGGAGGAGCACAGGGTATCGCCGATGGAGAAAATTCCGGGGTCGAACACGCCGATAATATCCCCCGCGTAGGCTTCTTCGACAATCTTTCGGTCCTGCGCCATCATCTGCTGGGGCTGGGAAAGACGGATTTTCTTCCCGCCCTGGATGTGGTTGACCTCCATCCCTGCCGTAAACTTTCCCGAGGCAATCCGCATAAAGGCAATGCGGTCGCGGTGGGCCTTGTTCATATTGGCCTGAATCTTAAAGACGAAGGCGCTGAAATCCTTACTGAACGGATCGACAATTCCCGTTGTCGTTTTTCGCGGGAGCGGGGATGTAGTCATCTGCAGGAAGTATTTCAGGAAGATTTCCACGCCGAAGTTTGTAAGGGCTGACCCGAAAAATACCGGGGACAGTTCGCCTGCACTCACTTTTTCCTGGTCAAATGCATCGCTGGCACCGTCCAAAAGTTCGATTTCTTCTTTCAGCTGGTCATGGTAATCCGTGCCAATCAGCGCATCCACATCGGTTCCGTCGATGGAAAACTCCTGGTGCTCGACTTCCTTTGCACCTCCCATGGCGGCGGTGAAGGTAGTGATGGTTTTGGTATGGCGGTCATATACGCCTTTAAAGCTTTTTCCGCAGCCGATGGGCCAGTTGACGGGGCAGGTTCGGATTCCTAAGACTTCCTCAATATCACTCATCAGCTCGAAGGGGTCTTTGGCCTCACGATCCAGTTTGTTGATGAAGGTGAAAATGGGAATGTGGCGCATTACGCAGACCTTAAAGAGTTTGATCGTCTGCGCCTCCACACCCTTGGAACCGTCGATGACCATGACGGCGGAATCGGCAGCCATTAAGGTGCGGTAGGTATCTTCCGAGAAATCCTGGTGGCCCGGGGTGTCTAAGATGTTGATGCAATAACCGTCGTAGTTGAACTGGAGGACGGAGGAAGTGACGGAAATTCCTCTTTCCTTTTCAATCTCCATCCAGTCGGAAACGGCGTGTTTGGAGGCTTTGCGGCCTTTTACGGTTCCGGCAAGGTTGATGGCACCGCCGTAGAGCAGGAATTTTTCGGTTAAGGTGGTTTTTCCTGCATCGGGGTGGGAAATGATGGCGAAGGTTCGGCGTTTCTTTATTTCTTCTGTTAAGTTGGACAATGTAGTTTCCTCCGAAAAAAAATATATATTTACATGCTTTTACGAGCGCATGGACAGGCACTGGTAGTTTAGTTCCATCCAGGCTTTTGCCAGATCGATCCAGCTTGCGCAGTAGGGTTCTAGGGTGCAGTCCTGGGTTCCGGCGGTTTCTTCTTTGCATAAGGATAAGCCGTGTCCGCCGACGGGGTAGAGATGGAGTTCACAGCTTACGCCTGCGCTAATCAGGGCCTGGGCGAAGAGAAGGCTGTTTTCTACGGGGACGGTATCGTCGGGGACGGTGTGCCACAGGAAGGTTTTGGGGGTGTTGGGGGTTACCTGTTTTTCCAGGGATATTTGTTCACGCATTGTTTTGTCCTGGGCTTTTTCGGCCAGAAGTTTATTGATGGAGCCGGGGTGGGCTTTTTCGCCGCTGGTGATGACGGGGTAAGCCAGGATTTGACCGTTGGGTTTTATGTCCTCGGGGGTGAGGTTTAGTGCTTCGTAGACGAATTTTTTGTCCCAGAATACGCCCAGGCTGGCGACTAAGTGACCGCCAGCGGAGAAACCGCAGGTAATGATTTTTTCAGGGTCAATTCCCCAGGCTTTGGCGTTTTTTCTGGCTAATGCTACGGATGAAGCCAGTTCGCAAAGGGATGTGGGGAATACGTTGGGGGCTACGCTGTATTCTAATAGACAGGCGTTGCAGCCCATGGTTAAAAACTGCATAACGATGGGTTCTTTTTCTCTGTCGGAGATGTTCCAGTAGCCTCCGCCGCCGCAGACAATGACCAGGGGGCGCTTTTTTTCCGGTGCTACACCGAGATTATCCAGTTGGTATAAGGTTAATGTGGCTTCGCCGGTTTTTTGTTCCGGGACTTGGATGGTAAATTGTTGTAATTTCATCGTTTCCTCCGTTTTGTGCATGTTTCATGGCATATTATAGCATTTTAGGGGTTAGCCTTCTTTCCTCTGTACGCCGAAGATTTTATCCAGGATACGGTGGGCTACTTCGTCCTTGCTCATTTTTTCCAGTTCTTCTTCGCCGTCTTTGGTGATCAGCGTGACGACATTGGTGTCTGTGCCGAATCCTGCACCGCTTACTTTTAAATTATTGGCAACGATCATATCGATATTCTTTTTTTCGAGTTTTTTTCTTGAGTTTTCCAGGAGGTTTTCGGTTTCCATGGAAAAGCCGCAGAGAATCTGACCGCCCCAGCGGTGTTCGCCCAGCCAGGCTAAAATATCGTCTGTTTTTTCCAGGGCAAGGGTTAGTTCTTCGTTGCTCTTTTTTACTTTTTCTGCTGCAGTCATGGCGGGACGGTAATCGGCTACGGCGGCGGCCTTGATTACGGCGTCCTGGTTTCCGGCGTAGAGGCTTACGACCTCAAACATTTCCCTTGCGGTATTGACAGGAATAGTATTGACGAAGCGAAGTCTGGGAAGTTCAACCGGGCCGGAAACCAGCGTGACTTCTGCACCGCGTCTTGCGGCTGCACGGGCAATGGCATAGCCCATCTTTCCGGTGGAATGGTTGGTAATAAAGCGCACGGGATCGATGGATTCCCTGGTGGGGCCGGCAGTGACCAGCACTTTTTTTCCGATAAGATCCTTTGGATATTCGGCGACCTGGCAGAGATAGTCGAAGAGAACTTCCGGTTCTGCCATTTTTCCCGCTCCTGTATCGCCGCAGGCCAGATAACCTAAGGCCGGTTCGATTACGGTCATGCCGAAGTTTTTGCATATTCTTAGATTATTCTGCAAAATCGGATTTTCATACATCCTGGTATTCATCGCCGGGGCAATGAGTTTCGGGCAGGAACAGGCCAGCACGGTTGTCGTCAGCATATCGTCGCAGATTCCATGGGCAAGCTTGGCAATCACGTTCGCTGTCGCCGGGGCAATCAAAAGGACGTCCGCTTTCTTTGCCAGAGCGACGTGTTCTACGCTAAATTCAAAGTTTCGATCGAAGGTATCAATGATGCATTTATTGCCGGTTAAGCTTTCAAACGTTATCGGTGTAATAAAATTGGCGGCATTTTCCGTCATCAGCACGCGAACCTCTGCCCCCTGTTTGACCAGCATACTGGCAAGGTTAGGGATTTTATAGGCGGCGATTCCTCCGCTCACGCCTAAAATAATGGTTTTTCCTGTCAACATAAAGCTTTCCCCCATACATATTGTATTTTGATTTATTTCATGATAAAATGACTTCGTTTCGTAGTATAACACAAAATCCCTTTTATGGAAAGGAGTTCCCTGATGATTTTAGCAATTGATATGGGCAATACCAATATCGTTATCGGCGGTATTGATGAGGATAAAACCAGCTTTGTCGAGAGGATTACCACCAATCCGTCCAAGACCGATATTGAATATGCCGTGAATATTAAGGATATTTTAGAGATTTATCAGATTCCCTTAGGAGAAATCGAGGGTGCCATCCTCTCTTCGGTGGTTCCTCCGCTGAATGGTACGCTTCTGCGGGCCGTGGAGAAAATTATTAAGAAAAAGCCGCTTCTGGTAGGGTCGGGGATGAAAACCGGGCTGAATATTCTGATGGATAATCCCAAGACCGTGGGAAGCGATTTAATTGTGGACGCTGTGGCTGCTATCCGGGAACATCCCCTGCCCATTATTATTATCGATATGGGTACGGCTACCACGATGTCCGTGGTGGATGCTGCCGGAAACTACATCGGCGGCGTTATCCTGCCCGGTCTTAAGGTTTCCCTGGATTCCTTAAGCGGGAAGGCGGCCCAGCTTCCCTATATCAGCCTGGAAACACCGGGAAAGGTGATTGGGAAGAATACGATTGACTGTATGCGCAGCGGGATTATTTATGGAAATGCTGCCCAGATTGACGGTATAATCGACCGGATGGAACAGGAACTTGGGCAGACGGCCTCCATCGTCGCTACCGGGGGGCTGGCAAGGCTGATTACGCCGCTCTGCCGCCATAAAATTGTCTATGATGATGCCCTGCTGCTTAAAGGGCTTTTGACGTTATATCGGAGAAATACGGCGGTACGACATAGTTAATCTTTGATGGGATGCAGGCAGTGCTGTCCTTGACGCCTCTTTGTTGCCTGCATCTTTTTCTCTGGCTTTCTGCCAATGCTATTGTTTTTCCTCCCACACCTTTTCCAGCCTGCGCCGGGATATTTCCAGATAGGTTTCTTCCTGGTCGATTCCGATGAACTTTCTGTCATATCGCAGGGCGGCAACGCCCGTGGTGCCGGAGCCGCAGAACGGGTCAAGGATGATTTCTCCCTCGCTTGTCGATGCCAAAACGATTCTCTCCAGCAGATATTCGGGTTTCTGGGTGGGATGCTTTCCCTCTTTCTTTTCTGAAGCCCTGGTCAGTCCCCCTGTCCACACATCCTTCATCTGCTTTCCGCCGTTTTCTTCTTTCATTTTCTGATAGTTAAAATAATGCCGGGCACGCGGTTCATCCTTTTTTGCCCAGAGTATGGTTTCGGTGGAATGGGTGAAACACCGGCAGGAGATATTGGGCGGAGGGTTGGTTTTCTGCCAGGTGATGTTATTGATGATTTTAAAGCCTTCCTGCTCTAAGGCCATGCCGATGGAATAGATATTGTGCATGGTGCCGGAAATCCAGATCGTGCCGTTGGGCTTTAATACACGGCGGCAGAGGCGAATCCAGCGTCGGTTAAAACGGTGTCTGTCAGCGAGAAGGCTGCTCTTTTGTTTTTTGTCTGTCTTTCTTTTTCGTTCTTTTTGATTCTCATAAGCTTCTTCTTGATTTTCATCTGCTTCTTCTTGGTTTCTGAAAGCTTCCTTTTCTTTTCCAAATATCTCCTCCTGCTTATCCCAGGAAGCTTTGTTCACAGAAGCCATCTTCCCGGAGCGGCAGGTAATTCCCCCATTGCTCAAAAAATAAGGCGGATCAGCAAAGATCATATCGATGCTCTCCGTCTTTATTTTTTTTAACAGCCCAAAAGCATCGCCGCAGAGCAGGCAGGCGGTTTCTGACTGGTAATAGGGTTCTGCTTTTTGCGGCAGGATTTCTTTTAAGGTCAGTAGTTGCAAATGATCACTTCCTCCCCCACCCTCTTTTTCGCATCCGAATTAATCAGGCGCTTTACACTGACAACATCCATCGTATAGCCCTGATTGCCGTACAGTTCATGAATAAATTCCGTGTTATGATTGGTCAGCATACAGTAGCAGCCTTTTTTGGTCAGTTCCCCGTATAACAGGGCAAGGCGGCGGTGGCTTTCGATATCAAAGCCTTCCTTGGTGTAGGATTCAAAGGAATCCGGGTTTAATGGGGCGTAGGGGCTGTCAAAAAAGAGGAAATCGCCCTCTTTGGCCTCTGCGCAGGCGACCTCAAAATCACCTTCCATAATCACAATCTTCTTTAAATAGGCAGAAATCTCGCGGATGGATGCCTCGTCAACCGACTGAAGGCGGCTGTTATTGTAGGGGACATTAAAAAGGCCTTTTCCATTGACCCGGTACAGGCCGTTAAAACAGTGTTTATTCATAAAGACAAACAGGGCAGCCAGTTCGGTATCAAACTCTTCCTTCATCAGTTTATCGTTATAGCGCTCGCGGAGCATGTAGTAATACGCCTTACCGTCCTCCCACATCTGCCCGTCCAATGCCTTGACTGCACTTAAAAAGGCTTCCGGCAGGCTGCGGATCTGGCGGTAAGCATTCACTAACGCCCGGTTAATATCATTAATCACTGCCCTTTCCGGCTGCAGTTCAAAAACCACCGCCCCTCCGCCCACAAAAGGCTCGTAGTAGCGGTTATACTGTTTTGGCATCCTCTCTTTAATCTGATCCAAAAGCTGACGCTTTCCCCCCGCCCACTTGATGAACGGAACGATTGTTGAATGATTCATCCTAAACCTCTTCCCGAAAAGTATACCAGAACGGCTTCTCTGTTCCGGCTGCTGATTTTTATCTTTCTCTGCTTTTTGGTTTCCCATCTCTGTTGATTTCTATATTTTTACAAAAACAAATTCTGAGATGGGCAGACGAAAGGTAACCGCTCAGATACGTTTACGGTTACCTCGAAAGCACTTTTTATTATAGTAGGAAGAAGGAGAAAAGACAACAGGAAATTTTATTTTTACGTTGATAAGGAAGTGTTTACGTTACTGTTCACATGTCACAGCAACGGAGGAAATCTTGTGTTTAGGGATTAGTCGTGTTATAATAAGCAACAGAAATCTTTAAATCGGCACAGCCCTAAGATGTAATGTTTGTGATATTATGGAAATGGTAGAAGAACAGTGAATCTGTTTTACAGAATGCGAGTTTGTTGGAGAAATTGAAAATTTTGAAGCTAATAGTGAGGAAACGGTCAAGGAGAAATTGGAAGATGAATGAACTGGATTTTATTAATGCGCTTATTGAAATTTTCAAAAAGAGCATTGACAATAACCCTAATTACACTGAATGGGAGAAGGCATATAGAAAAGCCTATGAAGATGAGTTAAAGGAACTTGCCAAACAATTTTATGAGCAACAGCAGCGGCTTCAAAAGCGGGAGGACTGATAAAATGGCTGACCTTAACCTAACTCCCTATGAGGACATCTACTCCGAAATAAAAGAAACTCTCCTGCTGTCGCGCAATCAGGCATACAGCGCAGTCAATTTTGCGATGGTACAAGCCTATTGGCAGATTGGGCGCATCATCGTAGAGCATGAGCAAAATGGTAATGCCCGGGCTGATTATGGAAAATCTGTCTTACAGGAGTTGTCCAGCCGTTTGACCAAGGACTTTGGCAAGGGCTTTTCTGTGCGGACATTGCAGCAGATGAAGAAGTTTTATGTGATGTTTCCAAATACGAACGCACTGCGTTCGCAATTGACCTGGACACACTATCGCTTTGCCCTGCCCACTGCCGAGGAATTGCAGCGTGAAATTGAAATTGAGCGCAAGCGGATTGAAGAACATGAGGGATAACTATGCCGGGATTTACAAACACTTTTGCAGGCGGGGCATGTTCCGTAAGGAATCCTTGCGTTACTGTAAATACATAAACAGTAACATCCTTACCCACACACGGCATTCACCGCCAGCCCCGTCACCAGAGAAAAAAGCATCACAAAGCCAAGATAGCCTGCAAACCGCCGGATGCCCAGGACAATTTTTAACGCGCCGAGATTCGTGATTTTTGTTGCCGGTCCGGTAATCATAAAAGCGGAAGCACTTCCCATGCTCATCCCGGAAAGTAACCACTGCTGTAGGAGAGGAATCGTTCCGCCGCCGCAGGCATAGAGCGGTACGCCAACCGTCGCTGCCATCAGTACGCCAAACCCTTCATTGCTTTTTCCGAAAAATGCTGCAAATCGGTCAGCTGGAACATAGCGCTGAAATAATGCCGAGAGCAGGACACCCATCAAAAACCAGGGTGCCGTCGCCCGGATATTTCTTCCCAGATTTTTTACCAGACGCATTAAAAGGTTCGGATCGGTGTCATGGCTGGCGCGGGGTTCAAATCCGCTAAAATCAAAAAACGGCTTTTTTCCATACAGAAAATACACTGCCAGCCCGGCGGCAATGCCGCATAATGTACAGGAAATCAACCTTACCGCCACCGCCGCCCCGCCAAGTGCCATACTGTAAATAAGAAGCTGCGGATTTAACAGCACACTGCTCATCATAAACGCCGCCAGCCAGTCATGACGCATTCCATGGCGGGAAAAGGAGGCGGCAATGGGAATAGTGCCGTACATACAAAGCGGCGAGGCAATCCCCAAAAGACTTGCCAAAACAATCCCGAACACGCCCCATTTCTTTTCTTTCATCCCGGCAAAACCGTTATGTATGGCATCCTTGGCAAATACAGAAACCAGCGATCCGATGACCATGCCAAGCATCCAGTAAACCGCGATCTGCTGCAGCTGAATGATAAAATAATAACGAATATAGATGAACTCACGCCTGAACAGAGAAAACCAATCCATCTTTCTGCCTCCTTAACCGACGAATCGGTTTTTCTTTTCTTAGATTTCCGGTCTGCATAGCTGTTTATGTGCCGTTTTCTGTAACCCAATTGCCCTATTCCAGGGAAAACGTAACGCTAACATCTCCCTCGCCAAGAATTTCTTTTAATTCCTCCTGGGTCACTCCCTGGACTTTCCCAATCCTGGTGAAGTTCCATGCATTGGTATCATAATAAATAACCAGAGAATTTCCCTGATAAAGAATAATATCCCCGGGGACTGTGCTAATCTGCTCATCGTTTGTGGGAAGATTCTGACCGATAGGCCCCACCTTTTCCATCTTTGCATAATCATGCATGGCAATGGTTAAAGGCCCATTCTTCAATAGTTCTTTTAATGCCTGCGCCGATGAGTTATCCGCCAGCACAGCCGTCATTTCCCGATCCCCCGCCTGAATCTTCATCTGATTTTCCTCCTGAACGCCCTGATTTTCCTCCTGAACATTCTGATTTTCCTCCTGAACGCCCTGGGATACCTGCTGTCCCTGTATTTCCTGTGCCTTTTCATCAATATTTACCAGCGTATACGCCCTGCTTCCCAGTCCCATTTCCTCGGCGTGAATCACGGTAAGAATACCATTTCTCGACTCCATCCGTTCAATCAAAGATGCGCCGTCCTCTGCCGCATAAACCAGATCTACGCAAGCCTGATCTAACGCCACCGGGTCCGTGGAAGCCAGGATACCAATGTCATGCATATCCGGCTCGGCAGGATTGCTGTCACAGTCGCAGTCCACCGACAGATTATTCATCACATTAATATAGAGAAGCTTTCCGCCCATGTAATCATTAACAGCTTTGGACGCCTCCGCCATGGATTCCAGGAAATCATCCTGCGTACCGCCGGACCAGCTTCTGTCACTTGACCCGCCGGAATGAATCAGCAGCTTTCCGTTGGATGAGGCAATCCCAATCGAAATATTTTTCAAAGCCCCGCCAAATCCGCCCATGGCATGGCCCTTAAAATGGGAAAGCACCAGCATAGAATCATAATTTGCCAGATTAGCCCCTACAATATCCTTTGTCAGATGTTTTCCGCCCTCCACCGGCAAATCCAGTGTCCCTTCGGCATCCAGAATATCAATCGGCGCAATCGCTGCAAACCCATGATCTTGGGCCACCTGACGGTGAAGCTCGGTACTGGCACGCCGTCCGCCGTAGGCCGTATTGCTGTCTACAATCGTCCCGTTTACCCGCGCCACCAGATCCTTAATCAAATCCGGGGATAAAAAGTTATGCCCTCCCGGCTCGCCCATGCTCAGTTTCACTGCCACCCTGCCGCTTACCTCGCTTCCAAGGGCATCATAAACCGCCATAAGCCCTTCCGGAGTGATGGATGTAGTCATATAAACCACGGATTTTTCCGACGCTTCCCCGGCATTCTCCAGAACATTTGCTGCTCCCGGCGTAACTGAACCGCCAGAAACACCCTCTCCGTCTGCCGCTGCCCTTACGGTAGAAACATCATTTTCGGATTCTGTAGCATTCCCTCCGGCTTCCCCAAAAACCATATCCTGCGTATTTTCTGCCTGAATACCTGCCTGTGCCGATGTCGTTTCTGCGGTTGTCTGCCCGCTGCACCCGGAAAGCATAACTGCTGCCAAACCTATAACAATAAAATTTCTTCTCTTCACTTACATAAACCCCTCTTTCTTTTTTGCATTGACCTGTTTCCTTTATAAAATGATCTTACCTTAACATCCGCAATACTTCAAATACTCTTTTTTCATAGCAAACCATGCCTGCCAGGCATAATTTTATCTGTGAGTTTAAGAACTCTCTTTCATCTGTCAAGCCCCCTTACCATCTTTTTTCAGGAAATTTTTTTCATCTTTCCAGCCGTATAAAATCTTACCAAAATGTCCATCATTTGAAGTAGGTAAGTTATATTGCAACGATGGAGGTAAGGAAAATGTCTGTATACAAAGTAGAAATCTGCGGTGTAAACACATCCAAGCTGCCCCTTTTGACCAATGAAGAAAAGGAAGAATTATTCCAGAAAATTCTTCAGGGCGATAAATCTGCCCGCGAAGCCTACATCAAAGGCAATCTCCGCCTTGTCCTAAGTGTTATCCAGCGCTTTACCGCCAATAATGCGGAAAATGTCGATGATCTTTTCCAAATCGGCTGCATCGGTCTAATGAAAGCGGTCGATAACTTTGATATCAGCCAGGGAGTACGCTTTTCCACTTACGCCGTTCCCATGATCTGCGGGGAAATCAAACGCTTTCTTCGGGATAATAACAGTATCCGGGTATCCCGCTCCATCCGTGACACCGCCTATAAAGCCATTTACGCCAAGGAAGCACTGATGAAAAAGAACATGAAGGAGCCGACCATTATGGAAATCGCCGACGAGGTTGGGGCAACCAAGGAAGAGGTTACTTACGCCCTTGACGCCATCCAAAGCCCGGTAAGCCTTTACGAGCCGGTATTTACCGACGGCGGCGATCCTCTGTTTGTAATGGATCAAATCAGCGACAAAAAAAACTTAGAGGAAAACTGGGTGGAGGATATTTCCTTAAATGAAGCCATGAAAAAACTCCCCCAGCGCGAGCGCCACATTATCGATATGCGTTTCTTTGAAGGCAAAACCCAAACCGAGGTTGCCGAAGAAATCCATATCTCCCAGGCTCAGGTATCAAGGCTGGAAAAAAACGCATTGAAGATTATGAAAAATTACCTTAGCTAATCGCAATCGTTCATCCTACTTTGAACATATGAACAGTAACCAGTTCATAACAAAATATCATCATTTTATAACAACAGCATTGCCTGCACGCTGATTTTCTGGTATTCTGGAGTTATTCTGGGCAATAGTGTGGTGAAAACATGATAAATTTTGCAATCTGCGACGATGAACCATGGATGGCGGAGGAACTTTCCCGCCGTCTTTCACAATATATGGATGAACAAATCAATAAACAGGCTAATAAACAGATAAATGAACATCCGCCAAAAAGTGCTTCCTTTTATTCCATCCGCTGCTTTTCTGATGGGCCCTCCCTACTTAAATGCGGAAATGTGTTCGATGTTATTTTTTTAGATATCCAGATGCCTCCGCCGGACGGCATGGAAACAGCCAGAAAGCTGCGCAGGCAGGGAAGCCGGAGCCTGCTGATTTTTATCACGGTTCTGGCAGAATATGTCTTTGACGCCTTCAGTGTTGAAGCCTACGATTATCTGGTCAAACCGCTGGAGGATGTCCGTTTCCGGCGGACAATGAACCGGGTGCTTCACACGTTAAGCCAGCGCACGGATCAGCAAAAAAATCTCATTATCCAAAAGGGAAATTCCTGTGAAATTATCCCCCTGTCCAAAATTCTCTATGGAGAAGTGATGGGACGGAAAATTTATATTCATCAGATCGATGGCAGCATCACCGATTATTACGGCAAGATGGAAGATCTGGAGCGGAAGGTTGACGGACGATTTTTTAAATGCCACCGAAGCTACTTAGTCAACCTCGCCCATGTCCGCGGCTGTCACGACGGCCGGGTGATTCTGATGCAGGATAAGGAAATCCCCGTTTCCCGGCTGCGCGAACGTGATTTGACCCAGGCACTGCTGCATTACATGAAAAGCCGGACGATAAACCTTCCCTGAATGCTTTCCCCAGGTCAAAGGAAACTCGGAATGCCCGATAAACTGGGGCAGGCCCTCCGCTCTGCTACTTCCTTATATACCTATGCTGCTATCAACTGCCAGAAGAAAGGATAAAGACTTCTGCCATGAATTACCTTACTGTTTTTCTTAATCTGTTTACCCTTACCATGCAGGGGATGATGCACCTTATCTTTATTGGACGGCTCACCGGAAAAACACTGAAATACCGGTATTTTGCTGCCTATCTCTTCCTGCTTAATCTTATGGAACTCATCTTTTCTGCATTTTTGGTTCCCGCAATCCTGGCAATCGGCGCTGAACTTCTTATGCTGTATACCATTCATCGCTTTTTATCCAAAAATCATCCTATGATTTCTTTAACGGCTTCCGTTCTTGCCCTTTACATAACGCAGCTTTCTTTTGGCATGATGAATGCCATTGAAGTGATCATCCTGCCCTATTTTCTGGGAAAAACACCGCTGCTTTTTCTTCTTATCTTTTTATCGGCCATACTGACCTGCGTCCTTTGTTTCTGCTGTTACAACCTCCTCGTCAAAAACCTGTCCTTAAACGAAGAGGATGCCCCTTACATTGAACTGCTGCTGTTTCCGGTTCTGTTCTTTTTTATCATAGAATTATACATCCTGCAAACCGCCTACAGCATAGTACCCGTACACATAATGGATTCCTTTACCCATACCGGAAAACAACTCCTTCTGCTGGTTATGCAGGCTCTTGGACTGGCTGCGCTCTTCTGCACGCAGTATGCCTGGCAGCGCACCTGCAAAAGCTTTCAGACCCAGGCTGCACTGGCTTCCTTAACGCAGGCTGCCCAGGCGCAGAAAACCTACATTGCCGAAGCACAGATGCGCGACGAGCAAACCAGGGCTTTCCGCCACGACATCCGAAACCACTTGTCCGTCCTGCACGGACTTCTGAACACGGAAAACCTGGAAGCCGCCCAAAGTTACCTTCAAAAACTGGAAAATATTTCCTCTTCACTCTCCTTCCCCTGCCCTACAGGAAACCCTACCATCGATATCCTTCTTGGCGAAAAACTCGAACGTGCAAAAAACTGCGGAATTTCCACCGATATTTCCCTGCTTCTTCCGGCAAATGATGTAGTTGATGACTTTGATCTGTGCATTATTTTCTCCAATGCCCTGGACAATGCCATTAACGCCTGCCTTTCCCTAGACAGCGAACGGCCCTTCATCCATATCTTAGGAGAACAGCAGGGGGATTTTTATCGTCTGGAATTTACAAATACCTGTTCCGCCGATCCGCTTCCCCCCATGGGCATTGGCCTGAAAAACATCCAGGCGGCTGCCTTAAAATACCACGGCGCAATGCAGATCGAAAAAAAAGAACAGTGCTTCTGCCTGCATGTACTGCTGAATATTCGTTAATGCAAAACCCTAAACCTTCGTCCGTAGTCATGTCATCTATACTGGCCCGTCATTTCATTACCTACAGAAAGCAGTTCAGGTCAGAAGTCTTGCAATTTCATCCATAAACAGTAAACTAAACATGTAGCCTGAACGTGTAACCTGAACGTATAAACAATAACACCAGAACACGTAAAGTCATCAAAACACACAAACATCATTGGACAAAAAGGAGGAATAAGCGATGACACCTATTTTTGCAGCGCCTTCCCGGGCAGCACAGTCCCATCCTGCACTAACCGGGGTAAAAGACCCGTCAAACGTACATGAAACCAAGGTCAAAGAAGCAAAAACAAAACAAGCCGAAACAAAAGAAGCCCCAAAATTTGCAAAACCAGAAAAAGACGAATATCTCCCGGAAGAAAAGCATGAATCGTCCGGGCGCTACTGGATGGAACAGGGGGAGGACGGACAAAAGAAAATTCATTTTGATGATCCTGATAAAAACCCAAAAGCAAACAACCCGGAGAAAACCCCCCAAAAACCCGAACCGGAAATCTGCAAGGGCAATAACGATAAAGCGGTGCGGGAAATCGAAAAACTGAAAGAAGAAAAGAAAACCCTTGAACAGCAGATCCAGGCAGAAACCGATGAGGAAAAAGTCAAAAAACTGGAACAAAAACTGGCACAGGTAGAAAATGAACTCCGCCAAAAAGACAATAACGGCTATCTGCGCCGGAACACCGTTTTTAGCTAATTCATAAAAAAAGAGCAGTAATCCATCATCATAACATACCTTGAAATCAGGCAGATGATTCCGTTTACTGCTCTTTTCCTTATTTTATTCCTTAGTTTGATATGGCATTTTTATCGTAAACATACGAAATACAATAAATCCATTTACCCCTCATTTCCCTCCTCATAAGCCTCCAACCACCGAATACAAGCCTCTGTCCACTCCTCCCAGCAAGCCGACAATTCTCTAAAAATCCCCCCTGCTTTTGCCCCTTTAGCAATCGCCTTCTCTTCATGCATCCCTATTTCCACCCATTTTCTCCACTCTTCCTCCCTGCGCTTTTCTTCCTCCTGTCTGTACCTTTCGGCTTCCTCCCACAGATGTTCCACCTGCCGCCGGGCCTTGTTAAGTTCTTCCCCGGCAAGGGCCATCCTCCAGTCCTGGTAAGCTTCCTCTGTACCGATTTCTTTTAACTGGTGCCGCTCTGCCTTAGGAACAGCGCGAAGCCCGGCAATCAATGCCTGATCCTCCGCCTGAATCCGCGCTGCAATCCCGCCCATCCGGTTCTGCCTGCATTTTTCCCGGTAGTGTTCATAGCCAAAGGGATAGTACAGCACCGATTCTCCCTCAAAAATCAGCAGGGCATCCGCCACCTGCCGGATAAAATAGCGGTCATGGGAAACAAACAGAATTGTCCCCGTGTAGGCGGCAAATGCAGACTCTAATGTTTCCTTTGCCTGAATATCCATATGGTTCGTCGGCTCGTCCAAAAGTAAAAGATTTGGCCTGCTCTGCAAAAGCTCCGCTAAAACCAGCCTTGCCTTCTCTCCCCCGGACAATACACCAACCTTCCCATGCGCTAACCTCCCCCGGAAAAGATAGGCCCCCAAAACACTTCTTACCTCCTTCTGGGTCAGTGCCGGAAATAAATCATGAAAATGCTCCGCCACCGTCTTTTCCGAAACAATCTCTGCCGAGTGCTGGTCAAAATACCCCATCACCGTCCGATTCCCCAGGGTACATTTTCCGCCCAGGGAAGGCATTAACCCGGCAACCGTCTTTAAAAAGGTCGTTTTTCCTGCCCCATTGTCCCCGATAATCCCGATTTTCTGCCCCCGCTTTACCCGAAGCGAAAGTTCACAAATCACCTTATCTTTCGCATAGCCCAGCTTTAAATGCTCCGCCTCAATCACCCATTTGCTGCCCAAAACCAGGGGATCGATATTCCCGGTAAAGATGTGCACACTGTCCTCCATCGGCTTTTCCAGAATTTCCATCCGCCCGGCTATCTTTTTGCGGGAACGGGCAAAGGCTGCCTTGTTGGGCTTGTGTTTAAACCGCTCCACCAACTGATTTAACCGCTGTAATTCCTCCTGCTGCCGCTCATAAGCCTTTTTTGCGATGGCAAGATCCTTCACCTTCTGTCTGCGGTAATGGGTATAATTTCCCGGATAGCGCTTAAGCTTCCCATTTTCCACTTCCACCACGACATCTACCACCTGATCCAGAAAAAAACGGTCATGCGATACGAAAACCACGGCATGGGGATAGGATCGCATATATTCCTCCAGCCACTCCACCGCAGCTATGTCCAAATGGTTCGTAGGCTCATCCAGCAGCAGGACATCTGGTTTTTGCAGCAGCAGGCGAATCAGAGAAATCTTTGTCTGCTCTCCCCCGGAGAAGGAAGAAAGCTTTCTTACCTTATCCTCCCGCAAAAACCCAAACCCGGTAAAGAGCTTATCGTACTCCAGTTCATAGGCAAACCTCTCCGGCGAATCCCCGGCAAAACCCGACGCGCCCTCTAAGAGAAGCTCTTCCACCGTTTTATCCTTATCGGATGCCCTCCCCTGGCAAAGCATCCCCACCGTAATCTTTTCCGAGCAGACAATCCCCGGTCCCATCCGCTTATCATCCCGATCTAAATCCAGCTCCCCGGCAATCACCCGAAGAAGCGTCGTTTTCCCTGCACCGTTCTTCCCCACCACGGCAATCTTTTCCCTGCCCTTAATGGCAAAATCAATATGGGACAGAACCGTAACACCGCCCACGCTCACCGTCCCATCCATAATCTGATAAAGCATATCTGCCTCCTGTGCTTTTTCTGTTACTGTTCACACGTTCACAGCAACCTTTTTCTCTATCATAACACATATTTTTCTGCATTTTCAAACCTAATTTTACAGATTTTTCCCTTGCATTTCCCCGATAAATTCAGTAAAATTAAAAATGGATGATTTTGCCGGAAAAAAGACAAAACACCCGCATCATCACACAGGAGGTCTTATCATGAAACTCGAAAAGGTCACCCTTTCCGAACAGATTTATCAGCAGCTGAGAAAAGATATTATTAACCAAACCCTTGCTGCCGGAGAAAAGATTACGGTAAAGATGATCCAGGAGCATTTTTCTACAAGCTACACTCCGGCACGGGAAGCGATCCGACGGCTGGCCCAGGAAGGGCTGCTGGAATCGGTAACCAATGTCGGCGCAACCGTCATTACCCTGACCAAAAAGGATATCCGGGAAATTTACGATTTCTGCTTTGCCCTGGACAACACAGCGATGTGCGCGGCAATGGAGGAGGAAACATCCGACAACTTTATTCTGGCCATTGCCAAAAATATGCGCCTTCAGGAAGAGGCCCTGTCTGCCGAAGATTTTGATACCTTCCGCAATCTTTCTGACGATTTCCACGATCTTTTCTTCCAGTATGCGAACAATTCCCGACTCTACCATGCCGCCGAACTTCTGCGGAGCCAGCTGACCATCTTAACGAATAAATACCAGCTTCTCCCATCCACCATGGCGTGTGTGGCCGCCGAACATAAAAAAATCGCCGATGCCCTGGAAAAACGCAATCTTTCTCTGGCATCAGAACTCTTAAAAAAACATTTTGAGCAGGAAAAAAACGATATGCTCGATCGCGCCTGACGACAAAAACACAGAACAAACAGGCCAATAAAACATCCATTTTTCCATCTTGGAGGTAAGTTAGTGTGAAAGAAAGTAGAGGACAGCCCAAAAATGGGCGCACTTCACTAAGCTG
>CAMNRM010000044.1 GCA_946553025.1 uncultured Clostridium sp. | reverse complement strand
TAAGACATCGCCCTTTCACGGCGGTAACACGAGTTCGAATCTCGTTGGGGTCATTCTGGCGACATAGCCAAGCGGTAAGGCGTGGGTCTGCAACACCCTGATCACCGGTTCAAATCCGGTTGTCGCCTTCTTAAAGTCCTTGATTTTTCAAGGGCTTTTTGTTTTTTGTGTTGTATTTTGTGTTGACATTATGTTGTCATTTTTACAAAAAAAGGAGAGAATGGTTATGCTGGCAGAAGAACGTCAGAATCTGATCGTATCAATGGTAAACAGGAATGGCTCTGTTTTGGTTAAAGAGTTAAGCAGACAGTTTGAAGTGACTGAAGATAGTATCCGGAAAGATTTGACCTTTCTGCAAAAAAAGGGGTTGTTGCGGAAGACCTATGGCGGCGCTGTTAAGGTGCGGGTCAATGCGCAGGAGCGGTATGTGTCCCAGCGAAAGGGGAAGAATCTGGAGGATAAGCAGGCCATTGCCAGGAAAGCCCTGGGGATTATCCATGAACGGGATGTGCTGTTTCTGGATATTTCCACCGCCAATCTGGAATTGGCAAGAATGCTGGCAGAAAGCGGGCTGAAGGTTACGGTAGTTACCAATATGATTGATGTGATGCTGACTTTGGCAGAAGAATCCAATGTGAAGCTTATCTTTCTGGGAGGTGTATTCAGTGAGGGGAGGGATGGATTTGTGGGGGCCCTGACTAATCAGGAGATTAAGAAATTTCGCTTTGACAAAGCCTTTATGGGTGTGGTAGGGGTAGATCTGGAGGGGAATATCGTGACTACCTATGCTGCGGAGGATGCCGCTACAAAGAAGGCAATTTTGGAATGTACAAGCAAGCCCTATATGATGCTGGAAACCAGAAAATTTTCTCTGGATGGCAATTATGTGTATGCACATGTAGATGATTTTAGTGGGGCAATTCTGGAAAAAGGGGTGGACAGTATGGTTCAGAAACAGATGAAAACTTATGCGATTGAGTGGATTATTTAAATAGCGGTCAGTCAAAAATCCAGCAGTACAAAAAGGGGCGTAATAGACGTCTTTTTTTGTGCCCTCAAACAATAAAAAACAATAAAAATTAATAATAAAAATATTGACATTTTCGATTTTTATAGTAAAATAAAATTAAAATAATAAAAATCAATAATAAAACAGTCATAAAACGCCTATTAAATGAAACAGGATCTATTCGGCGAAGAAAAGAGAAAGGAGTCTTATGTTATCAAACAGGGCGGGGCAGATTATCCAGCTCCTTTTGCTTAACCAGGGCAGCTTTCTTACGGTTAAGATGCTGTCCACAATGCTTGGTCTGTCTGAGCGGACAGTGAATACCTGCTTAAAAGAAGTTGCGTGTTTTTGTGAAACGGAGGGGATTACCTATATAAGCCGCAGGGGGATTGGAATCCGCCTGGAACTGACCAGGAAAACAGAAGAACGGCTGACTGGGTACATAAGGCAGAAGCCGCTTTTCTACAATGAGCAGGAACGGAAAAACTATATTTGCCGGGTGCTTCTGGAAGGCTGGGAGAATTATACGGCGGCGCTGTTTGCCGAAGAACTCTATGTTTCCCGGCAGACGGTGGAGGCGGATCTGGCATTGGCAAAAGAATGGTTTTCTCATTATGGAATCTGTATGAATCAAAAGTCCCGGTACTGTATGGGACTGACGGGACCGGAAACAGCATGGCGCTCTGCTCTGGTGGCTCTTTTCCGGCAGGAAGAACCTTCTGAGAGCATTGCGGGGGATGGATATGATTACCGTTTGTCGAAAGAAACGGCTTCCTGGCTGTTTCAGAATGATAAGATGACACTGGTGAAAGAGATATGCCAGGGGCTGCGGCTCTTTGAGACAAAGACGCATCTGATTTTTGTGGATTATAGTTTCGTGATGATGGTGGAATATCTTCTGGTTCAGCGGAAACGGATGGAAAAGGGAATCTGGATTTCAAAAGAGGATCTGGAACCGATGTGGTGGGACGAGGATGAATCATGGAATGCTTTGACAGAGAGTATGGAATTTGCCGGGCAGATCCGCTATCCATCTGGGGAACGGATCTATATGGGGCTTTTACTCTGCGGCGCAGAGTTTCAACGGGAAGAGTTCTGGCATTGTGAGCATCGGGGGAGCATAAAGCAGGCTGCCGAACTTTGTCATTATATCGTTTCCTATATCTCCGGTATTACCGGTCTGAGTTTCTATGGGGATCGGCTTTTAGCAGAAGGTCTGGAAAGTTTTCTTTGTAAATGCATGGTCCGCACTCGTTATGGCTTTGCGGTTCTCAATCCCTTTTTGGAGGAGGTTAAGACCAATTATGGGGTTATTTTCAACACATGCTTTGGCATGGGAAGCCATATCCGCAGCGTGATTGGGAAGATTCCATCCGAGCATGAGATCGCCTTTCTGGCCCTTTTAGTCGGCGGAGCGCTGATTCGTGTCGAGAAAGAGGTTAATGCTGTGTTGGTGGGTGCGGGGAGTCTGCTGCTGGCAGAGGTGACAGCCAGGAAGATTGAGAAACGGGTACATGGGCTGCGGATTCTTGCGGTGTTTTCACGGGACAGCCTTAAGACTGGCTATAATCCTTCCTGGGATCTGGTGATTACCAATATTCCGGGGCTTCCCTGCAGGCAGCCCTCCGTATATGTGACGCCTATTGTCAGTGAACAGGATGTGATGCGTTTGCAAAAAGCCTGCAGCCAGGTTTACACGCGCCGCTTGGGGAAGACAGAGCAGGTTTCGCTGCATAATTATATCCGGCCTGATTGTATTTTGCTGGATATGGAAGCAGAAACAAAAGAAAAACTGATCCAGACCGGATGCAGGGTTCTGGAACGGTTGGGGTGTGTGACGCCTTATTATTATCAGGAGGTTCTGAACCGGGAAGCTATCAGTTCTACGGAGATCGGTAATGGAGTCGCTATCCCGCACGGAATTGAAAATCATGTACTCGTCCCGGCTGTATGTATGATTCGGCTGAAAAAGAAGATCAACTGGGGAAATGGCCCGGTAGATATGATTTTTCTTCTGGCACTGAATTTTAATGATGGAGAAATTACCAGACAATTCTTTAGGATTTTTTATGAAAAGGTAGGCATCGAACAGACGCTGGAACAGATCCGGGCTGCGGAAACGAAGGAAGAGGTGCTGGAACTTTTGCGATAAATATGTTGGAAAGAAACGGAGGAATTATTATGATCGGGTTTGCGACAATCGGAACCAATTTTGTGGTGGAGTGGTTTCTGGAGGCGGCAAAGAAGTGTCCGGAACTTCACTACCTTCTGGCTTATTCCAGAAGCGGAGAAACAGCAAAAGCATTTGCCGGGAAGCACGGAGCGGATGGATTCTGTACGACTTTAGAGGAAATTGCGGAGAATGGGAATATTTTGGCGGTTTATATCGCCAGCCCCAACAGCCTGCATTTTGAGCAGGCCAGGATTTTGCTGGGGGCAGGAAAGCATGTGCTCTGCGAGAAGACGATCACGTCCAATCAGAGAGAGTTGGAGATTCTTCTGGTGCTGGCAAAGGAAAAAGGTGTCACGCTCTTGGAAGCAATGCGTCCCGTATTTGATCCGGGATTTTGTCTGATCCGGGATAGCCTTCCAAAGCTGGGAAGAATCAGGCGGGTTACCTTCCAGTATGGAAAGTATTCCTCCCGCTACGACCGGTTTAAACAGGGGGTGCTTGAAAATGCTTTTAATCCGGCATTTTCCAACGGCGCGTTGACAGATATTGGCGTGTACTGTATTCATTCTCTGGTGCGGCTGCTGGGAATGCCCAGGCGGATACTTGCTGATGGGATCTTCCTGAATAATGGGGTGGATGGCGCAGGAACAATTCTGGCTTCTTATGAGGGAATGCAGGCAGAACTTTTGTATTCCAAGATTTCCGATAACCGGCTTCCCAGTCAGATCCAGGGGGAGGAGGGGACGCTGGTGATCTACGAGCTTCCCAGTCCGTTCCGAATCGAGTATTACAGCCGCAAGGGAGAGAAGACGATTCTCTGGCAGAGGGAAGAAGGGATGAATATGGAGTATGAAGCGCAGGAATGGGTTCGGGTGATTCGGGGAGAGATTTCACCGGAAGAATATAACCGCTGCTCCCTGATGGAGATGCAGATAATTGATGAGGTAAAAAAGCAGCTTGGGATCATCTTTCCGGCGGATCGCGGCGGATTTTGAATGTTTTTAGGATTGCGGGAGCACGAAGTGCCAAGCATCTGTATCATAAGAAGCGGCAAAAGATCTTTTGACGCTTCTATCATTATATGGTTGGAAGGAGAACAAGAATATTATGGAAGAATTACAGCAGGAACTTGAACGTGTCAAAGCCCAGGAGAAGGCATGGGAATTTACAGAATTTAATGAAGAAACCGCCTGGAAAATGGGGTTGTGGCTGCGAAGCCAGGCGAAGGAGCATCATTACCCAATAGCCATTTCCATCACCCTGAACCACAGGCGTCTGTTCGGCTGTTCTATGCCTGGAGCAGCTTGCGTCAATGAGCAATGGATACAGAGGAAAGAAAATCTGGTTTATCTGTTTCAGAAATCCTCTTATGAAATGGCTCTTTCCATGAAACTGAAAAAGGATACTCTGGTAAATCGCTATGGGCTGCGCAGTGAGGACTATGTGGCGGCCGGCGGCAGTATTCCTCTGCTGGTTAAAGGAATCGGGATGGTGGGGACAGTCACCGTTTCCGGACTGAGTGAGCGGGAAGATCATGAACTGGTTGTCGGAGCTGTCCGGAATATGATACAAGGATAGGAAGCGTCTTTTCCCAACTTCTTCAAATTTGCATTAGCAACTGCAATTTTATCCGGTGTAAGCCATTGCAAACAATAAAAAAAAATAATAAAATATGATTAATAAATAAAAAACAATATAAAGGAGGAAGCAAATGAATGAATTATTAATGGCTGCACCGTTCATCCTGTTTGACCTGGAAGCAGAACATCAGGAGGAAGTTATGAACGCCCTGGCCGAAAAGATGTATCAGGAAGGACGACTGCTGGATCTGGATGGCTATGTGGAGGATGTGAAAGCACGGGAGGCTCAGGCCAGCACTGCGGTTGGAATGGGAGTCGCTACGCCTCACGCAAAATCTGTTCATGTGAAGACCCCTTCTCTTGCGTTTGCCCGTCTGCACCATCCTATTGACTGGGACGGAAAGGAGCAGGTGGATCTGGTATTCCAGATCGCGGTTCCTTCTCCCGGCCAGGGAGATCTGCATTTGAAGATTATCTCTTCCCTGTTCCGCAAGATGGTTTATCCGGAATTTTTGGAAAAGCTGAAAAAAGTGGAAAAACCTGAGGAAGTGATGGAACTGGTCAGGGAGATAAAGCAGTAACATAAAATTGCGTTCACATACAGAGAGGGGAAGGGAAAATGAATGCTGTTATAGAATTGAAAGGGATTTTTAAGGGGACAAGAAAACATCTGATGAATGGTGTATCTTATATGGTTCCTTTTGTTACGGCTGCCGGTGTACTGATGGCGCTGGCAGTGACACTATACGGGCAGGGTGGTGTTCCGCCAGAGGACAGCCTGGCCGGACAGATATGGAGCATTGGATCTGCCGGCATGGGGCTTATGGTTCCCGTTCTTTCAGCTTACATTGCAGTTTCTATTGCTGATCGCGCAGGTATTGCGGCCGGGGCAGTAGGCGGTATGATTGCCAATAATATCGGAGCCGGGTTCTTAGGTGGGATCATCTCTGGATTTCTGGCAGGAATTATCTGCCACTTTTTAAAAAAGGTCAAAGTCCCAGCAGTGATTCGTTCGGTGATGCCAATCATCGTGATCCCTATTATCAGCGTATTTGCGGTGTGCGGTATTATGCTGTGGGGGCTGGGGTAGCCTATTGCCTTTGTAATGAATCATCTGATTGATTTTATGAGCACGCTTACAGACGGAAGCAAAGTTGTACTGGGGATTGCCGATGGTTTCTTGTCCGGTGTGGATATGGGCGGTCCATTCAGCAAGGTGGCATTTGCCATTGCCAATGGAACCGTCAGCGCTGGTGTGTTCACCTTTGCCGGCGGAAACGCGGTGGCTGTGGCCGCGCCGCCTGTCGGTATGGCGCTGGCTACCTTTATGGCACCGAAAAAATACACCGTCGAGGAGAGGGAGGCGGGAAAAGCTTCTCTAATCATGGGATGTGTGGGTATCTCTGAGGGAGCCATTCCCTTTGCTGCCAATGATCCGCTTCGTGTGATCCCCAGCCTGGTGATCGGTGACATCGTAGGTGCAACCATTGCCTTCCTGACTAATGTTATCTGTCAGGTGGCATGGGGCGGACTTATCGTCCTTCCCGTGATCGGCAATCCTATTGGTTTTATTCTGGCTCTGGCCGCAGGCTCTGTAGTGACTGCGTTTGTGGTGAATCTGTTGAAAAAGCCAGTAACGGAAGAAATGGACAGCAGTCCGGATGATGATGATATTGATTTGCAGTTTGAGTAATGGAAAAACAGAAAGAGAGGAATTATCTATGAAATTTGTCGCAGTTACCGCATGTCAGGCAGGAGTAGCCCATACTTATATGGCAGCAGAAGCACTGGAAAAGGCAGGGAGAGAACATGGAATCCAGGTGAAAGTGGAAACCCAGGGATCTATCGGGATTGAACATGCGCTTACGGCAGAGGATATCGCAAAAGCTGATGCCGTGATTCTCACCAATGATATGCCTATCCGCAACGAAGAGCGGTTTGCCGGGAAAAAGATAGTGCGCGTTTCGGTCAGTGACGCGGTGAAAAAGGCACCGGCGATTATTAAAAAGCTGGAATCTATGTTGAACTAGAAAGGAGTACTTATTGTGGAAAAGAAAAAGATCCTGCTGACCGGAGGAAAAGGCTTTTTCTGTGCCCGTCTGGCAGATTACTATAAGGATCAGTATGATTTTATTATCACCGACAAGGAAGAACTGGATATCACCAATGATCCGGCAGTCTATGATATGGTCAGGCAGACAAAGCCGGAGATTATCGTCCATGCAGGCGCGGTTGCCGTCACGGATTTCTGCAACCAGCATCCGGATATTGCCCATCGGATCAATGTAGACGCAGCGGTTACCATTGGAAAGGCGGCGAAAGAAAATGGTGCCAAGCTGATTTTCGTCAGTTCCGAGCAGGTGTTTAACGGCAATACGAATGACGGTCCCTTTTCTGAGGAGGATGAGGCAGTTCCCAATACTGTCTACGGCGAGAATAAGCTGGAGGCTGAAAGGCTTTTAAAGGAGATCCTTGATGAATTGTGGATTGTCCGTTTTACCTGGATGTTTGGCCTTCCGGAACGTGGAAAAAATATGTCCAATGGAATCCTGTGGGAAACCATGAGCCGGTTGATGCACAAAAAGCCCATTATTGCTTCCAGGCGGGAGTTCCGGGGGATGACCTATGTCTATGAAATGATTGAGAATTTTCCAAGGCTTCTGGAAACTCCTTATGGGGTGTATCATCTGGGTTCGGTCAATAACGAGAGCCGTTATGATATTGTCAAATTTATTTTGGAAGAGTTGGGACTTGGAGATTCCCTTGATGTCTGCTTAAAAGAGGATAGGGAAAAATACATGGACAGCAACAGGGATGTGCGCCTTAATACAGCCAAAGCCCAGGCTGCGGGTATGCGCTGGTCAGAAACGAAAGAAGCCTTGAGAAAATGTATTCGGGAGTACCGTCTTGACAGGTAGCGAGGAGAACAAAATGGCAGCGAAACATTCTATTCTGGTATCTGCTTCTGTATCCTGTATGGATCTGTGCAATCTGCATGCGGCTGTCCGGGAAGTAGAGCAATCTCAGGTATCTTTTTACCACTTTGACGTAGTGGATGGCAGATTTAATCAGTGTTTTATTCTGGGAGAAACAACGCTGGAAAATATGAAGAAAATCACCGGTATTCCCATAGAGGTTCATCTGGCAGTATATAATCCAGAACTGTATATTGAACGCTTTGTCAAAGCTGGTGCTGATTATATTGCGGTTCATTATGAGGCTATGGAGGAACCCGCAGAAATATTTGCCGGAATCCGTCGGGCCGGGGCAAAACCGGTTCTCGCTTATCGGGCGGATACGGCACCGGGTGAGGATTTTGTAAAACTGGCTGCCCAGGTAGAATGGGTGCTGAAGCTGACGGTCAATCCCGGCTTTTCCGGTCAGAAACTCCAGCTTCCGGCGGTGGAACATATCCGCCGGATGCGGGAACTGGCAGACTGTGCAGGTCTGTCAGTACGGATTGAGGCAGACGGCAATATCAATTCCTCTACGATCCGAACCGTGACAAAAGCCGGGGCTGATATTCTGACCGGCGGAAGTTCCGGGCTGTTTCGCGGGGGAGGCACCGTGAGCCGGCACTGCCGTGAGATGTTGGCGGCAGCCGGCATGTAAAATAACACATACTCTGAAAAAATGGAGGGTTTTGCCATGGAGTATATCATGAGCAATCGTATTCAACGATTAAAGGAACGTATGCTTTCTGAGCCGCGGTATGCATCGATTGAGCAGGCAAAAATCATTACGGAAAGCTACAGGCAGCATGAGAAGGAACCACGTATGTTGCAGCGGGCCTATGCTCTGAAGGCAGCGCTGGAGAAGATGGAGATCCGTATAGAACCGGAAGAACTGATTGTAGGCAACCGCACAGCCGGCATCAGAGCAGGAGTTGTGTTCCCGGAGAGCGGAAGCAACTGGGTAGACCGGGAATTTGAAACCCTGCCCACCCGTGCCCAGGATGTCTTTCAGGTACGCCAGGAGGACATCACGTATTTCCGTCAGGTGATCCGGCCTTACTGGGAGGGGAAGTCCCTGGAGGATATCCTGCAGAAGGAACATGGGGATGAATTTGCGGCGATCGGCAAGGTAGCCAAGATCAACCAGACTGACCATGCCCAGGGACACATCTGCCCGGACTGCAGGCTGTGGCTGGAGAAGGGACCGGCAGGACTGAGGGCAGAGGCGAAAGCAAAGGCAGCAGGTCAGGAAGGTGACAAGAAGATATTCTACGACAGCGTGTCCATTGTCATGGAGGCCGCCATTCACTTTATGGAGCGTTACGGGACTCTGGCCGAACAGATGGCGGAAACGGATGAAGCCAATTCTGCAACCCTGCGGCAGGTAGCCTTGGTGTGCCGCAGGATCGCGGCAGGTCCGGCAGAGAGTTTTCATGAGGCGCTGCAGCTTTTGTGGTTTCTGTTTGTGATTTTACAGATGGAGTCCAATGCGTCTTCTTTCTCACCGGGGCGTCTGGATGAGATTCTGCTCTCTTACTATGAGGCAGATGTGAAGGCAGGAAAGCTGGACGGCGGCGCAGCATTGGAGTTGATTGAAAGCCTGTGGCTGAAATTCAATCAGATTGTATATATGCGAAACGCAGACAGCGCAAAATATTTTGCCGGATTCCCGATAGGATTTAATATCGCTGTAGGCGGTGTTGACCGTGCCGGAAATAATTATCAGAACGAACTTTCTTTCTTGTTTTTACAGGCGCAGGAACATTTGCTTCTTCCTCAGCCAAATCTGTCGGTAAGGCTTCATGAACATACATCCGATGAGCTGCTGAAAGAAGCCGTGAAAGTGGTGGCAAAGGGAAGCGGTATGCCTCAGTTCTTCAACGATAAGGCGGTTATCCCCGCATTGGAGGCACTGGGCGTATCCAAGGAGGATGCCAGGGACTATGCCATTGTGGGATGTGTGGAACTGACCACCCAGGGCAACAACCTGGGTTGGAGTGACGCGGCAATGTTCAATATGAATAAGGCTCTGGAACTTGCCATGACCGGAGGCAAGTGCCTGCTGACCGGCAGACAGCTCTGCCCGGATTTTGGAAGTCTGAAAACCTATAGAACTTTTGAGGATCTGGAAGAGGGATTTCGCAGGGTCATGGACTACTTTATGGATAAAATGGTGGCCGCTTGCGAAGCAGTGGAAAAGGCTCATATTGCTCTGCTTCCCACACCTTTTTTATCTGCTGTGATCCGGGACTGTATGGACAATGGCACGGATGTCACCGCGGGAGGTGCAAAGTACAACTTCTCCGGGATTCAAATGATACAGGTGGCAAACCTGGCAGACAGTTTTGCCGCACTAAAGCAGCTTGTCTATCATGAGAAACGCTTTACACCGGAGGAAGTACTCAATGCATTGGAAAAGAACTTTGAAGGATATGAGATCATGCGGACTATGATGCTCAATAAGGTTCCCAAGTATGGAAATGATGTAGAATGGGTGGACGAGTTGGGATGCAAGTGGGCGGTTTACTTTAAAGAGAGGCTGAATAAGAATTACCGGAACTATCGGGGCGGACTATACCATACAGGCATGTATACCGTATCGGCGCATGTGCCCATGGGAAAAAACGTGGGCGCGGCTCCGGACGGGCATTTGGCAGGGACTCCGCTGGCAGACGGAGGCATGTCGCCGGTTTACGGCAGGGATGTGGAAGGGCCTACGGCGGTATTGAAATCCGTGTCCAGACTGGATAAGACACTGACCAGCAACGGCGGTCTGCTGAATATGAAATTTTTGCCCGGTTTTTTCTCTACTCCGTCCGGGATTGATAAATTTGTCCTGTTCCTGCGAAGCTTTGTGGATCTTGAGATTCCCCACATCCAGTTCAATGTGGTGCGCAGGGAGGATCTGCTGAAGGCCCAGAAAAATCCGGATCAATACCGCAGCCTGACTGTGCGGGTGGCAGGCTACACGGCTTATTTTACCGAACTGGCGGGAGAACTTCAGAATGAGATCATCGCAAGAACCGCTTATGAAGATATCTGCTGACCGAAAGAATGGACAGCGCACAAAACAGGAGGAAACAGGAATACGGCAGCACTTTAAGAGGTATCTGATCCGTTACAAAATTTGAAAAAGGCGGAGGAAGTTATGGAGCATCAGGAAAAGAAGAAGTCCCATAAGACAGGAACCATTTTTGATATTAAACGATTCGCGACCCATGACGGAAGCGGTCTGAGAACCACAATCTTTTTCAAGGGATGCCCGCTGCGGTGTGTCTGGTGCCAGAACCCGGAAGGACTGGAGAAAGAACCTGCACCGGTGTATTTCGCAAACAAATGCATCGGCTGCGGTACGTGTCTGAAAATCTGCACCAACGAGGGAATGACTGCGGAAAAGTCCGGAATTCAGATACACAAGGACAGAAAAGAGGACTGGGAAACCATTATTTACAACTGTCCTGCTAAAGCTGTCGCCATGGACGCCCGTGTCTGTACGGTAGAGGAGCTTATAAGGGAAGTTCAGAAGGATCGTGTGTTCTACCGCAGAGGCAGCGGCGGGGTGACACTCTCCGGCGGTGAGCCGCTGATGCAGGCAGAGTTTGCGGCAGAACTTCTGGCTGCTTTAAAAGAGCTGGGTATTCATACGGCCATCGAAACCTCTCTGTCTGCCTCTCTGGAAACACTTAAGAAGGTGCTGCCGTATTTGGATCAGATCTATGCGGACATGAAGCTGGCGGATGCCAGAGAACATATGGCCTGCACCGGGAATACCAACCAGCATATCCGGGAAAATATGGAATATCTTCTGACATCGCCAGGGTGGAACAGGGTCATTGTCCGGACGCCGCTGATCCCGTCCTATACGGCGACCAGCAGGAATCTGGCAGCCATTGCAAAATTCCTTTCTGGTATTTGTCCGGAAGTTCATTATGAGTTACTGAACTATAACCCTCTGGCAGAGGCAAAATACTATCTGGTGGGAAAAAAATACTGCTTTGAGGAGAACCCGAAACTCTATACCAGGGAACAGATGAGGAAGTTCGGAACCATTGTTAGGGAACATGGGATCAGGAATCTGATCATGGAGATCGAATGATGAGGGGATGAACATAGATTATGATTTGTTTATTATTAAGGAGGAGCGATTATGAAGTTATGTATTGATACTGCTGATGTGGCACAGATTGCACATATCTGTGAGTACTACCCGGTGGACGGGGTGTCTACGAACCCTTCGATTCTGGCAAAGGCGGGGAAAAATCCCTATGAGGTTTTAAAAGAGATCCGCTCCATTATCGGTGAGGACAGGGAGTTGTTTGTGCAGGCTACGGCCCGGAAGGCAGAGGAGATGAGAGAGGAATCCCGCCGCATTGCTGCAGAACTGGGAAAGACTACTTTGGTTAAAATTCCTTGTACGCCGGAAGGCTTCAAGGCAATGAAGATGCTTCGTCAGGAGGGCATTCGCTTTATCGGAACCGCGATTTATACCGCGATGCAGGGCTGGCTGGCGGCCAAATGCGGTGCCGAGTATGTGACACCCTATGTGAACCGGATTGATAATATGGGATTTGACGGGATTCAGGTATCCAAGGATATTCATGATGCTATCGCCGGAAGTGGGTATGACAGCTACAGCGGCCTGCTGGCAGCAAGTTTCAAGAACAGCCAGCAGGTGCTGGAACTGGCAAAGTATGGGGTAAAGGCTGTAACGGCGGCTCCGGATATTATTGAGGGGCTGGTGAAGAATGCCGCTATTGATGCTGCTATTGAGCAGTTCACAGCGGATTTTGCAGGGCTGGTAGGTGAAGGTAATACTATGGCTGATATCTGACAGAAAGAACACTTGACTAAGGTTCCCCGCAGCGATCTGCGGGGAGCCTTAAACAATTATAGAATGGGCGTTCTGTATTTAATGTTTACTGTTTACAGGGCAAAAAGAAAAGAACCCTGACAAATACAAGATTCCAAACAAAAAATAAGAGCGCGAGACGGGACTCGAACCCGCGACCCCGACCTTGGCAAGGTCGTACTCCACCAACTGAGCCACTCGCGCATAGAAAAATAAATATAATAATATTGCTTGAACGATATTTATTCTATCATGCCAGTTTTTATTTGTCAAGAAAAAATTGTGAAAAGCGTGATTGTAAAAAATTGTAATAAGCGGGATTAAGGATTATTCATCCCGCTTTCGTCTTCTTTTGTCCAGGCATCGTACTTTTCTTTAAATTCTTCAAGGAGTTTCTGACAATCTTCACCGGGAGGATTGCTTAAGGCGCTGCTGTCTACATAGGCAAGCATATTTCCTTCTTCATAGCAAAGCGGAGTGAGGACTCCCCGTGCAATCAGGTCGCAGAGCAGGTTCCATGCAGGGTTTTCCAGCGAAAGATAATCGGCCTGGGCGTAGATATAGTCGGTTTTGGCATATTCCAGAAATTCCACAAAATTATCCGTTGTTTCGACCAGTTCCGGATTTCCCCAGGCATTTTTGGTGATTTCGCGGTAGGACTGGGCACAACAGGGGAATAACAGGGACTGCGGATGGTCACCGATGGAAATTAAACGGGTTCTGGGGTTTTGTGCAAGGATTTCCCAGATCTGTCTGTTTCCGGAAGCCGCCATAGCCTGATAATTTTCTTCCTGGTGCGGGTAATAGCCATGATGTGCCCAGGATATCGGGGTAAAGCCCATTGCCCAGGCCCAGTTGGTCAGCGTGGTGATAATAACGGAAAACAGGATGACCGGCAGTCCCAGTGCGCGGATAAGGCCGGCAAATGTTTGGTTGGCAAGGCGTTCGGTAAGGCGGAAGGCACAGAGGGCTGACAGGACATAAAACAGCATAAAGTAATTGCCGTCCACCTGGTAAAGCATGATTAAGCTTAAAAGGCAGCAGAGCGAGAGGGGAAGGAACATGGTATTAAAGAAGCCGTCGAGCATTCGTTCTTTGTCTGTGCGCGTTTTTTTGTCCAAAAAGAACCAGGACAGGAGGACGCAGATAAAAAACCATGTGCCAAGGCTTCCCCAGGCGATAATGACATGATCCAGGTCTTTTCCCTGCGGGTTAAATAATATGCCATAAATGCGGCTTCCAATGCTTTTCAGGACTTCTGACGGGGCTGTTCCTGCGTTATTGTTTGGGATGGCTTTGCTGTTAAAGGGATAGTTCATCTGAAAACCAATCCGGGTAAGCACCGAGGAAAATACGGAGGTAACAGGAAGTCCGGTAAGTAAAAACGTCCTGGCCCATATGCCGGTGAGGGCAAGCAGGGAAAGGATGAAGGTAAAAAAGGCTGACCGAAAGTTTTTTAGTGCTGAAGTTACAACAGGGAGTTTCCGGCCAACGATAAAATACAGTGTACTCATGCCCATTATAGCCGTGGAAAATACCATGGCGGTGGGTTTTAATGTCCAGCTGAAGAAAAATGCCCCCCAGGCATACCAGAATGCCTGCTGTTCCCCTTTAAGAAAGCAGATCAGTTCACAGAGCATCATCAGCTGAATGTAGAGCGTTGCCATATCTGTTTTTGCGGTAACGGCCATGTTCATTATGCCGGGCAGGGAGGCGAGGAAAAGAAGCATGAACCGGGCAGCAGATTTTCGCAGATAAAACCTGCCAATCATCCATGCCTGCATCAGAACGCCGGCAGCCAGCCACAGGTTGAATGCGATAACAAAGCTGTAGGAGGGCAGGACGGAAAGGGGCAGGGTTAAGACTTCCAGCCCCTTGGAATACGTATAGACAACGCCGATGGTTCCAAGATTTTCGTAAATTCCGCCCCCGTTGTTTAAAATATAGGGGGAACGGGCACCGTACCACAGGCTGTCAAAGTCCACGGCAATATTCATCCTTCCGGCCTGGATGCAAAAAAGCGTCAGAACGGCGGCGAGGATGAGATAGTTCCGATAGCGGGAGGTCTTCTGGCTTATGGTTTTGGGCGGTGAAAACAGGGCGGACAGGGTTTGTCCAAGTGCTGTTTGCTGCTTTTTCCAAAAGCGCAGGTCGAGGGCCAGAACCGTTGTAACATCAAAAATAAAAATCCACAGGTTTTCGATTTTACCAATACCCAAAGCGGACATCAGGCAGAAGCAGCAGACGGCAAACAGACATCCGGTAAGAAATTCACGGCTAAAAGATTTTCCCGGGAATTCACCCAAAAAGGCAGTCGTATTTTGTGACTGACTGCGGCTGCGGGCAAAGATACGTCCGCAGAGCCAGCGTCCGCAAAGCCATAACCAGGCCGCATAAAGCCCGGAGGCAGCAATGGGAAGGAGAACC
This sequence comes from uncultured Clostridium sp., assembly GCA_946553025.1. Taxonomy (GTDB): domain Bacteria; phylum Bacillota; class Clostridia; order Lachnospirales; family Lachnospiraceae; genus Caccovicinus. The sequence goes on along the minus strand of CAMNRM010000044.1, from coordinate 26,842 downwards.
TGGTGAAGCCATAAAAAAACGGATAATACGGCAATTATGGCAGGAAATTTTATTTTAGCAGGCCCAAAAAGCCCAAGGATTAAAAACAGGATAAAGACGAGGGCAAGTTCTCCTAACATCAACAGATAAGGTTTTTGCAGGAACTGCCAGGTTAGAAGGCTGTTCAGCAAAAGAGAGTCTGTTGAATAAACGACTGCACCAAGAACCAGGGCAGCAAAGAAAAATAAAACGGTTTTTTCTTTTCGATTCAGCATAGCAGATCTCCAGGGAATACAAATGAACGGTAACTGTTTTTGACAAATAAAAAGAGCAGGTGATGGGAATCGAACCCACGTATCTAGCTTGGAAGGCTAGTGTTCTACCATTGAACTACACCCGCGCAGTGCCCAGAACCGGAATCGAACCAGTGACACGAGGATTTTCAGTCCTCTGCTCTACCAACTGAGCTATCTGGGCATCGGCTGCTCTCTTGAAGCAACGGTGATATTCTACTAAAGAATTGGCCAAATGTCAATGGTTTTTTGAAAAAAAGTTATTTTCAGAATTTTTATAAAAAATTGCAAAAATATTAGTTTTTTACAGACCTATTGCCATCTATACCCAATTACTTTATAATAGGATAAGGAATCCGATGGTTACCGTGTGTGTGTGAATGGTAACATCCGATAATTGAAACGTCAAGGTGCAGGCAGAATGGAGGAGTCCGATGAAGAACAGAAAGCATCTGCTGGGTGATATTCTTTTAATTCTCTGTATTATTGTTTTTTTAGGCAGCGGGGGAGTGCTTGCCGCAAAGATGATTGGCCAGAAGAAAAATGACGGCCGGCTGGAAGATTTATCCGGTCTGGTGAATGAGGAACTTGGGGAGCTGGAGGCCGCGGAAACGGAGGCTGAGAGTTCCGGCTTAAGTGCCAAGGAGGCCGAGGCAGCAGCGATCCGGGCTATGCGGGAAGCCAGGGTGAAGGCATACAGCAAGGTTAAAGAGGAAAATTCGGATTTGGTCGGATGGATTAGAATTGAAGGGACGAAAATTGACTATCCGGTTCTCCAGACGCCGGACAACCCCAATTTTTATTTAAAGCACGATTTTGATAAGAAGCAAAGTTCTTATGGAGCGCCCTATGTGGCAGAAGAGTGCGATTTATCGGAAGACTGTAAGAATATTATTATTTATGGGCATCATATGAAGAACGGAAGTATGTTTGCCGGGCTTGAAGACTATCTTTTGCCGGAGTTTCGTGACGCGCATCCGGTGGTCGAGTTCGATACGCTGGAAGATTATGGGGATTATGAAGTGATGGCGATATTTACGATGAGCGCCGCCGATCAGAACCATCCGCTGTATGAATGGATTACCGGGGGAACCCAGGAAGCATTTGAGGAATACGTTTCTTATATTAAAGAACATTCTGTATATAAGATGGGAACGGATACGGGAATCGATGCAAAGTGGGGAGATCATTTATTAACGCTGATTACCTGCGAATATACCCATAAAGACGGGCGATTAATCGTGGTTGCAAAGAAGATTGAGGAATAAACAAATCATCTTATTTGGGAAAATGATAGCCCCGGAATGTATTTTTAAAAGTAATTCATAGAATTTATGAAAATTGCTGGACAAACCCTTGAATATTTGTATATAATACACTATGTGCAGTAACATGGAAAGCAGGTGATTTTATGGGATACAAAAAACAGGTTTTCCGGAGCCTGGCTATGGTGACACAGCTTGGCATCAGTGTGATGACGCCGATCTTTCTATGTATATTTGCAGGCTGTTGGGTAGACAATCATTTTGGGACGAAGACGGTGCTCCTCTTCCTTCTCCTTGGCGTGCTGGCGGGAGGCCGGTGCGGATACCACATGGCTAAGATTACTTTTCTGGCCGGGGAAAAGGATGACAGGAAGGAAAGAGAAGAGCAGAACCGAAGCCGGAAGGAACCAAAATACGAGCCGGTGAGCCGTCCGAAACCGATGAGCCGGGTAAGAACTTCCGGGAATGGGAAAACTTCCGAAAACGTAAGAGTTTCCGGAGATGTGATATCATCTGTGCCGGGAGAGGGTTTGTCTGCGCAGGAGGAAGTAAAGATGACAGCGGAGGAAAGCCATGACCAGTGAAACAAAGAGTTTAGTTGTGGAAATGTCTGCGGGTATCGTTATCTGGAACCTGTTTCTGGCTTTTGCAGGCTGCGCATTTGCCCCGCTGATGGGCTGGAGCCGGATTTCGGTGCTTTTGGGTGTGGTTATCGGCCTGGCGGCTGCCGTTGTTATGTTAATTCATATGGCGGTGATTACGGAAAAGGTGCTGGACTCTGCCGATCAGAGTTACGCGAATAAGACGACGGTTATCCACTCCATGATTCGGAAGTTTGTTTATATTATTTTGCTTATTTTACTTTTATGGAAATTCCCGCAGATTAATCCACTGGCAGTTGTTCTGGGAAGTATGGGCCTTAAGGCAGGGGCATATCTTCAGCCCCTTTTGCACCGTGCTAGAAACCACGCGGTGAAAAAATGAAGATAAGGCAGGCCGGAGCCAAACAAGTGCGGTCAAAAAATGTTTGCATAATCCTGTGCATGTGCCGGATTTGGCGGATATGCATCTAACGAAAACCGAGGATGCCATGCCGCAGAATGCGCACAAAATGAAGGAAATAATGGAGAAAGGAGGAAAGCGTATGGGGATGAATTTGGTAATCCGACCGGAAGCTGATTTTTCGATACACGGTGTTTTAAAGTACAGTATCGGCGGTCAGGAAGTCTGGATTACTACAACGACGATAGGAATGGTAATTGTTTCCATTATTATCCTGGTTCTGGCATTTATGGCGAAAAAGACGATGGAAAACGCCACCGATGTACCGGGGACATTTCAAAACATTATTGAACTCGGTGTGGAAATGTTAGAGAAGATGACACAGGGAATTTTAGGGCCGAATGCGAAAAAATTTGCAAATTACATCGGAACGATTTTCCTGTTTATCCTGTTCTGCAACCTGAGCGGTCTTTTGGGACTGCGGGCACCCACAGCAGACTTTGGCGTCACCTTCCTGCTTGGTATGTTTACCTTTGCCATTGTGCAGTATCAGGGACTGAAGAACCGGAAGCTGCGTCATTTTACCAGCCTGTTCGAACCGATTCCCGTTCTCTTCCCGATCAATTTAATCGGTGAAGTAGCGAACCCGGTATCAATCTCACTCCGTTTGTTTGCAAACCTGCTGTCTGGTGTGATTATCATGGCGCTCTGGTACGGTATGCTGCCAATCTTTGTAAACATAGGAATTCCCGCAGCCCTGCATGTATACTGCGACCTGTTCTCGGGCTGCATCCAAACCTACGTATTCTGTATGCTGACGATGGTATATATCAACGATAAGCTAGAATAGTGCCTCACACCCCACACAGAATCGTAAGTTATTTTTATTTTGAGAAGCTTTTATATTTTAATAGGAGGAAATTTAGTATGAATTTTTCTGGACAGGATTTTATTTATGGTTGTTCTGCAATTGGTGCCGGTTTGGCGATGATCGCCGGTATCGGACCTGGTATTGGACAGGGTATTGCTGCCGGTTACGGTGCATCGGCTGTAGGCCGTAACCCGGGCGCAAAGTCGGATATTACTTCCACCATGCTTTTAGGACAGGCAGTTGCCGAAACTACAGGTTTGTACGGCCTCGTTGTTGCTATTATTTTAATGTTCGTTAAGCCTTTCGGTTGATTGGACAAGGTTTGGCACAGAATAATAGTGCAGGAGAGGAGGCAAGGTCTTGGACGAATTTTTAAGAATCATAGGATTTGACTTTCAGTTAATCCATGATGCGGTATTAACGGGCATCAATGTTCTTATCCTGTTCTTTGCGCTGTCCTACCTGCTGTTTAACCCGGCGCGAGCCTTTTTGGAGAAAAGACGCCAGAAGATTGCCGGTGAACTGGCTGAGGCGGCTGAGGACAAAAAGACAGCGGAGGAATTGAAGGCAGAGTATGAAAGCAAACTGAAAGAGGTAAACAAGGAAGCAGATGCGATTCTGGCAGAGGCCAGAAAGAAAGCCATGGTGAAGGAAGCCGATATTTTAGAGGAGGCAAGAACCGAGGCTGCCAGAATTATCGAGCGTGCAAACCGCCAGATTGAACTGGATCGCAAGAAGGCATTAGACGAGATGAAGCAGGAAATGATTTCGATCGCGTCCTTAATGGCCGGAAAAGTGGTTGCTGCTTCTATTGATACCAATATTCAGGACAGCCTGATTGATGAAACATTAAAGGAGATGGGTGAGAGCACATGGCTAAGCTAGTATCAAAGGTATACGGTGATGCCCTGATGGAAGCCGCCCTGGAACATCAGGAGGTGGATGTCTTATTTGACGAGGCAAAAGCCCTGATGGAAGTTTGGAAGGAGAACCCGGATCTGGCGGTTCTTTTAGACAATCCCAAGGTTGTCAAGGAAGAAAAGCTGGGTGTATTGGAGCGGGTTTTCTGCGACCGGATTTCCCCGGATATGCTGGGCTTCCTGACCATTGCAGTGGAAAAGGGCAGGCACAAAGAAATTCCTTCCATCCTGGAGTATTTCATCGGCCAGGTAAAGGAAATGAAAAAAATCGGTACGGCGTTTGTGAGCAGTGCCGTGGAATTAAGCAGCGCACAGAAGGCGCAGGTAAAAGAACGGCTGCTGTCCACGACCAGCTATAAGGAGTTTGAGATTCACTATACGGTGGATGCTTCTCTGATTGGCGGTATGGTTATCCGAATCGGTGACCGGGTAGTGGATTCCAGCATTAAGACCCAGATATATGAACTGCAAAAAGAGCTTACCCGGATTCAGCTTGCATAGTCCGGGACGGGGTGCTTTCATAAAGAAGCACCGATAGGGCAGAAAACTGCCTTATCACCAATAACGAGGAAAGAAGGTGCGAACCTTAGTTATGAATTTAAGACCAGAAGAAATCAGTTCGGTGATTAAAGAACAGATTGCAAAATATTCCACTAAGCTGGAGGTATCGGACGTGGGAACCGTTATCCAGGTAGCTGACGGAATTGCGCGAATCCATGGTCTGGAAAATGCTATGCAGGGTGAACTTCTGGAATTTCCGGGAGAGATCTTCGGCATGGTATTAAACCTGGAGGAGGACAATGTCGGCGCCGTACTGCTTGGCGATACCGGAAGCATTAACGAGGGCGACCTGGTTAAGACGACCGGACGTGTGGTAGAGGTTCCTGTAGGTGATGCCTTAACTGGCCGTGTAGTGAATGCCCTGGGTCAGCCCATCGACGGCAAAGGCCCGGTACAGACCGATAAGTTCCGCCGTATCGAGCGTGTAGCCCACGGCGTTATCGAGCGTAAGTCGGTAGATACCCCGCTGCAGACCGGTATTAAGGCAATTGACGCCATGATTCCTATCGGACGGGGACAGCGTGAGTTAATTATCGGCGACCGTCAGACCGGAAAGACCGCCATTGCCATTGATACCATTATCAACCAGAAGGGGCAGGGCGTACACTGTATTTATGTCGCTATCGGACAGAAGGCTTCGACCGTAGCGAATATTGTAAAGACTTTAGAAGAATTTGGGGCGATGGATTATACGACCATCGTTGTTTCGACCGCATCGGATCTGGCACCGTTACAGTATATTGCGCCGTATTCCGGCTGTGCTATCGGTGAGGAGTGGATGGAGAACGGCGAGGATGTACTGGTTATCTATGATGACTTAAGTAAACACGCTGCCGCTTACCGTACACTGTCCCTGCTGTTAAAGCGCCCGCCGGGCCGTGAGGCTTATCCTGGTGATGTATTCTACTTACATTCCAGACTGCTTGAGCGTGCGTCCAAGCTTTCCGACGATTTGGGCGGCGGCTCCTTAACCGCTCTGCCGATTATCGAAACGCAGGCAGGCGACGTTTCCGCTTATATTCCGACGAACGTAATTTCCATTACCGACGGTCAGATTTATCTGGAAACGGAAATGTTTAACTCAGGTTTCCGCCCTGCAATTAATGCAGGTCTGTCCGTATCCCGTGTAGGCGGTGCGGCGCAGATTAAGGCGATGAAGAAGATTGCTTCTCCTATCCGTACAGAACTTGCACAGTTCAGAGAGCTGGCTTCCTTTGCGCAGTTTGGTTCGGATTTGGATGCAAGCACGAAGGCGCAGCTGGCACAGGGCGAGAGGCTCCGCGAAGTATTAAAGCAGCCGCAGTATCAGCCCATGCCTGTTGAGTACCAGGTAATCATTATTTACGCAGCGACGAAAAAATATCTGCTGGATATTCCGGTAGCGGAGATTCTTTCCTTTGAGAAGGAATTGTTTAAGTTTATCGATGAGAAATATCCTGAGGTTCCCAAGTCCATCCGCGAGGAGAAGGTGATGAACCAGCAGACCGAGGATTTATTAGTTAAGGCGATTACCGAGTATAAAGCACAGCGCTAGAAGGCAGGTGAACCATCATGGCATCCATGAGAGATATAAAGCGTAGACGCGCCAGTATTCAGAGCACGGAACAGATCACCAAGGCCATGAAGCTGGTTTCCACGGTTAAGCTGCAAAAATCCAAGACAAGGGCAGAGGAGTCTGCACCTTACTTTAATATGATGTATGATACCATCTGTTCGATTCTGCGCCGTTCGGGAAATATTGAACATAAATATCTCCAGGCGGGGGCGTCGAAGAAAAAGGCGGTCATTGCCATCACCTCGAACCGCGGTCTTGCCGGAGGCTATAATAACAATATTATCCGGCTGATTACGGGAAGCGAGGAGCTGCCGGCGGCGGAAACGGAAGTTTACGCGATCGGGCGCAAGGGCAGGGACGGTCTGGTGCGGAAGGGTTATAACATTAAAGCGGATTATTCGGAGGTTATCAACGAGCCGACTTATCAGGACGCATCGGAGATAACCGCAGAACTTCTGGAAGCCTTTGCCCGGGGAGAGATAGGGGAGATTTATCTTGCCTATACCTTCTTTAAGAACACCGTTACCCATATTCCAAAGCTGATTAAGCTGCTTCCGGTGGAAGCGGATCAGGAAGAAGGGGAGGAAAAGGGCAAAGAACTGCTGATGAACTATGAGCCGAATGAGGATGAGGTGCTTAATGCCATTATTCCCAAGTATATGAGCAGCTTAATTTACGGCGGCCTGTTAGAGGCCCTTGCCAGTGAAAACGGCGCACGTATGACGGCGATGGACTCGGCAACCAGCAATGCAGAAGAGATGATCGAGGCGTTGAGCCTGCAGTATAACCGGGCGCGTCAGGGCTCCATTACCCAGGAGCTGACAGAAATTATTGCCGGGGCGAATGCTATCAGTTAGCGTGGCCCGGCGGCTAGAGAATATAGGCGGTTACGGCAGGCGCAGGAGAAGCGCCGCGTAACCCAAGACAGCTTTCAGGGCAGTTTTCGTTGCTGTGAACGTGTGAACAGCAACAGGTTTTTGAAGCTGTAAACGATGTAGAAAGAGGAGAAGAAACAAGATGGCAGAACAAAACACAGGTAAAATCACACAGATTATCAGTGCCGTGTTGGATATCAAGTTCAGCCAGGGGCATTTGCCGGAGATCAATGATGCAATCAACATCACCATGAAAGACGGCAAGAAGCTTGTGGCGGAGGTATCCCAGCATCTGGGTGATGATACGGTTCGTTGTATCGCCATGGGTTCTACCGACGGTCTGGTAAGAGGGATGGAGGCTGTGGCGACAGGCGCACCCATTACCGTTCCGGTAGGCGAGAATACCCTGGGACGTATCTTTAACGTTCTGGGCGATCCGATTGATAACCAGCCCGCTCCAACGGTTGAGAAACATCTTCCTATCCATAGAAAAGCACCGACTTTTGAAGAGCAGTCCACGGAAACCGAGATTCTGGAAACCGGAATCAAGGTCGTAGATCTTCTCTGCCCTTACCAGAAGGGTGGTAAGATCGGACTGTTCGGCGGTGCAGGTGTAGGAAAGACGGTATTGATCCAGGAACTTATCCGTAATATTGCAACCGAGCACGGCGGCTACTCCGTATTCACCGGCGTAGGCGAGCGTACCCGTGAGGGCAATGACTTATACTATGAAATGAAGGAATCCGGCGTTATTAATAAGACCACCATGGTATTTGGTCAGATGAACGAGCCGCCGGGGGCACGTATGCGTGTAGGTCTTACCGGACTTACCATGGCAGAGTATTTCCGTGATGAAGGCGGAAAGGACGTACTGCTGTTTATCGACAATATTTTCCGTTTCACCCAGGCAGGTTCCGAGGTGTCCGCGCTTCTTGGTCGTATGCCTTCCGCAGTAGGTTATCAGCCGACACTGCAGACGGAGATGGGTGCACTGCAGGAGCGTATCACTTCCACAAAGAGCGGTTCCATCACCTCCGTACAGGCGGTTTACGTGCCTGCGGATGACCTTACCGACCCGGCTCCGGCAAATACCTTCGCCCATCTGGATGCGACGACGGTACTTTCCCGTTCCATCGTGGAATTAGGTATTTATCCGGCGGTTGACCCGTTAGAGTCCACCTCCCGTATCCTTGACCCGCGTATCGTCGGCGAGGACCATTACAAGGTAGCCCGCGGCGTGCAGGAAGTATTGCAGAAGTATAAGGAATTACAGGATATTATCGCCATGTTAGGTATGGACGAGCTTTCCGAAGAAGATAAGCTGACTGTATCCCGTGCGCGTAAGATCCAGAGATTCCTGTCCCAGCCATTCTTCGTTGCCGGACAGTTTACCGGTCTGGAAGGACGTTATGTACCATTAAGCGAAACCATCCAGGGCTTTAAAGAGATTTTGGAAGGCAAGCACGATGATATCCCGGAGAATCTGTTCTTAAATGCAGGTAATATCGATGACGTTCTCGCCCGTGTGAAATAGGGGGGAAGGCTATGGCAGATGTCTTTAAATTAGAAGTGATTACCCCGGATAAGACGTTTTATCAGGGTGAAGCCCAGATGGTGGAATTAACCACCACCGAAGGGCAGATCGGTGTTTATGCCAGGCATATTCCGCTGACTGCGATTGTAGCGCCGGGGCTTTTGAAGATTCATGAGGGCAGCGAGGTAAAGAAGGCCACACTGATGGCAGGCTTTATCCAGGTGATGCCCGAACAGGTCACGATTATGGCAGAAGTTGCCGAGTGGCCAGAGGAAATCGACGAAAAACGTGCACAGGAAGCGAAAGGAAGGGCCGAAAAGAGGCTTGCTGGAGGCGGTGCGGAACTTGACGTGGCTAGGGCAGAATTAGCGCTTAAGCGGGCGCTGGTGAGGCTGGAGGCACGGCGTTAGGCGGAATGATGTTTGGCGCGGTATTCTATGGCTAACCGAAAATCTGAAAATAAACAAAAGAACACTCCTGCCGGGAAAGCGGCGGGGGTGTTTTTTGCAGAAATTTTTAGCGGAATTTTTAGCGGAAATTGAAAAAATTGGTTGTAATTGCCGGGAAAATGCGGTATAATGTAATCCGTGATTGAAAAGGGCTCGTAGCTTAGTTGGGAAAGCGCTGCGTTCGCAACGCAGAGAGCGTGGGTTCGAGTCCCATCGGGTCCATAGAAAAAACTCCTGAAAACGCCGGAATGTTGAGGAAGGGCGGGGTTTCGGGAGTTTTTGTGTTATTTTAAATTGTTTTCACTAATTTTAAGTCGCTGCGGGGACCTCTTCGGAGGTTTATGCGGTAAACTTCCGGCATTTCATAAATCCCCCATTTTGTATGTAAATATTCTTTTGACGGATCGAGTTCGGCTTTTTTGGCGGGTTTTGATGAAATCGTGCGGGCAGATGAGGGGGCGGCTGCCTGGGGCTCTGTGGTCGCTTCCTGCCGTACCAGTTCACCCTGCCCCAATTGGCGGCGCATCATTTGAGATTCACGGTACTGTTCGGCGTTTGGAGTTTTCGTAAATTCAACCGTTTTATCAAAATTCTTTTTTACAACGGCTTCAATCTCTTCAAGCGTTACATGAAAAAATTCTCTTCTTGTATTAATCATATTCACTTTTCTGTTATCAAATGCCCTGTGGAGTGCGGATTCAAGCGCCGGGGCATCATCGCTGAAAATCATTGCGTGTACATCAAAGGCAAAAGGAACGGATGCATCGCCAAGTTCGTCCACGCGATCCATTGGCTCTAATCTTCGTGTCATCCCGATTTTGTAAATATTTTCCCCGAATGAACCGATATTTGAAATAATATAAACATATCCGGCGCGTTGGTTTGCTTCTCTGTAATCGATTTTCTTTATTTCTTCTTCAATGCTGTTAAGCTGCTGCTGCATTTCAAGGCGTCTTTCTTCCAAAATCGTGCGCTCCACTTCATTTGCGGACTGCATTTGCACTTCAATGCGATGAAGGGCGTTTTTGTAATGCATTCTTTCTTTTTCGCTTGTCCTTCTTGCTTCTTCGATTTCTTTTTGCAGCTTTTGGGCTTCCCGCTGTTCTTCCCGGATACGCTTTTGTTCTTCCTTCTCCTCCTGTTTTTTCATCGCATATTCATAACAAAGGTTCATTTCCTGCAATTTCAAATCCAGATAAGACGGCGTGATGGAAATCTGCATTTTAGAATTTAATTTGTTTAAGTCTTCGCAGGATTTGATAATTCTTTTACGTATGGATTCAACATTGTTAAATTTTACCTTATCAATAATGGCTTCACATTCATTGTTAAAGGCACGTAAAATCTGCTTTACGTTATCTGCCACCAGCTTTTTGCCCTGCGCGAGGCTGTTGTTGTAAGTAAAGTTATTGGGAAAAGTCGCAGCAGTGTTATTTTTTATCATTGCTTTTTGCTTTTCCCGAACTACCGCAATTTTGTCTTTATAGATTTCGGAGTTCATCAAATTGTAGACAGGCGTGTAAAGTCCAAAGTCCTGGTATAATATTTCGTCATCTAAAAAGATAATCGATTTTCTTTTCTCTCGGATTTCACTGTTTAAAGAAAAGATTTCCTGAATGATTTTTTGCTTTTGTTCCCTATGATTTTCAATTTCTGCCTGAATGGATTCTTTTTCAGCGATAAGCCGCTGGATTTCAGCATTTATGGATACTGCCGTTTTCATTTCCGGTGTAAGGAGAGAATTTAAATATTCATTTTCTGCCGTAAGCCGTTCAATATCCGTTTTAAATTGCTTTGTCTTAAAAACATCGCTTATCCCCATAGCTTTTCCTCTTTTCTTGTTGTACTTTTGATAAAAACATAACACGTATAAATATGTCTGTCAATAAAGAATCCTAAGATAATATTTACAAAAAATTCTGTTTGTAAGAAAGCTGTAAGAGGAAGAAACCCGTTTTTTAGTTGCATATCTTGGAAAAACAGGGTATAATCGTTGTAGTAATGGACGGGTTTCCCTGTCCTGTATCCGCGGAAGAGAGTACAAGGAAGTTTTTCCGCGTTTGTAGTCCAAAACAGAATTTTACAGAAGCATTGCAGGAGGATAGAATCATGAAATTGCATAAGAAACAGTTATTGGCGATGGGAATGGCCGCAGGCTTATCCGTATTGTCCGTAATCCCGGTTATGGCTGGAGAGTGGGCGCAGTTGGAAGGCGGAGAGTTCTGGCAGAAGCGCTATGTGGAAGCTGACGGAACCTATCCGACCAGTACATGGAAGGAAATTGACGGAAATGTATATTATTTTGACCAGGATGGCTTCACCGTTACCGGATGGCGCTTTATCGATCAGAACTGGTATTATTTTGAAACCAACGGCGTAAGGATGTCGAATCTGGTTTGCAACGGCGGCCGCCTGGACGAGAACGGACTCTGGGTAACGGATAAGATTCCGCCGACTTCTTCAACCACGGCTACGCCGGAGGATACCACCTACTGGACGGCAAAGCTGATTGAATATAACCTGATGGATAAGGAATTCCAGGCGAATGCCGACGGTTCGTTCAGCATGACCTGTGCTTACGATCTGTATGCTACACGGCCAGACTTGCTGAATACGGTTTTTGCCAAAGCAGCTTATACTTTCCCGCAGGGATTTTCCTATGAGTGGTCGATGGTCAACGGCATTTTCAACTTTAAGGTAACGAATGTAGGTGCTGTTCAGTAAGCAGCAGTGAAAAATTAACGGCAGATAAGCTGTCCGTTCTGGATTTTGTTCAGGATGGGCAGCTTTTTAATGGGGAAATGGTGCAGGGAGGTAAAGCGTGGAGGGGCACAGTATTTTTCATAACTTGTTTGTGCCCTGAGCGCCTTGAGCCAAGCGAAAGGAATGATGAAAAACATGAAAGCATTAGTGATGGCAGAAAAGCCTTCGGTGGGCAGGGATATTGCGCGGGTGTTAAAGTGTACGAAGAATATTAACGGGGGAATCGAAGGGACAAATTATATCGTGACCTGGGGACTCGGACATCTGGTGACCCTGGCCGACCCGGAGGATTATGATAAACGCTATAAAGAGTGGAAGATGGAAGACCTTCCCATGCTCCCGGAAACCTTCCGTCTGGAAGTTATCCGGCAGACGGCAAAGCAGTATCAGGCGGTGAAAGCCCTGCTGCACCGGAAGGATATCGATCAGGTAATTATTGCCACGGATGCGGGAAGAGAAGGGGAGCTGGTTGCGCGGCTGATTTTAAAGAAGGCCGAGTGCAAAAAGCCCTTGAAACGGCTCTGGATATCTTCGGTTACGGATAAGGCGATCCGGGAGGGATTTGCCCATTTAAAGGATGGAAAGGAGTACGAACCGCTGTACGACGCGGCGATGTGTCGGGCGGAGGCGGACTGGCTGGTGGGTATTAACGCAACCCGTGCCCTGACCTGCAAATACAACGCGCAGCTTTCCTGCGGCCGGGTGCAGACGCCTACGCTTGCCATGATTGCTGCCAGGGAAAAGGAAATCCGTGACTTCGTGCCGAAAAATTATTACGGGCTTTCGGCAAGGTGGAAGATTGGGGAAGATAAGAGGGGGATGCAGAAGAATGAGGCAGATGGAAGAGGGACAGACAGAAAAGCGGCAGATAAGAATGGTATGAATAAAAATGCCGCAGGAATATTAACCCTGACTTGGCAGGATGAGAAGTCGAAGAGTTTCCGCTCGTTTGATCGGCAGAGGATGGAGGAGATGAAAAAGCTGCTTGACGGGAAGGACGGCATTGTAAAGGAAGTCCGCAAAACGTCAAAGAAAAAGCAGGCACCGCTTCTCTATGATTTAACCGAACTGCAGCGGGAGGCAAATAAGCGGTTTCATTACTCGGCCAAGGAAACCTTAAATATTATGCAGCGGCTTTATGAGAATCACAAGGTGCTCACCTATCCCCGGACGGATTCGCGGTATCTGACCAGTGATATTCTGCCTACGATTAAGGAACGCCTGAAAGCCTGCGGCGTGGGTCCTTATAAAAAGCTGGCAGGGGCATTGGTCAACCGCCCTCTTCCGGATAAACCGTTTTTTGTCAATAATGCCAAGGTGTCCGATCACCATGCTATTATTCCCACGGAGCAGTTTGTCCAGTTGGATCATATGACCATTGACGAGCGCCGGATTTATGATCTGGTGGTGCGGCGGTTTCTGGCCGTGCTTTATCCGGCTTATTGCTATGAACAGGTGAATTTAACGGTTTTGGTGGGCAATGCGCTGTTTACTGCCCGCGGTGTTGTGGTTAAAGATCCGGGATGGAAGGCCGTGTACCAGGAGGGAAGGGAAAGCTGGGAGGAAGACGAGGACTGGGATGAGGAAAAGGATGGTTATTCTTCCTCTGCCGGGAGAAGGGAGGAAGCTGAAGCTGTGCCAAAGAGCCAGCAGCTTCCCGCATTGCAGGCCGGGGATGTTCTTAAGGGACTGGCAATTTGTCTGACCGAGGGAAAGACGAAGCCGCCGGCGCATTTTAATGAGGCAAGTCTTCTTTCGGCTATGGAAAATCCGACGGCCTATTTGCAGACCCGGGATAAAGCCATGGAAAAAACTCTGGGGGAAACCGGGGGACTGGGAACGGTGGCAACCAGGGCGGATATTATTGAAAAGCTTTTTTCCAGCTTTCTTTTGGAAAAGCGCGGGACGGATATTTTGCTGACATCCAAGGGAAAGCAGCTTTTGGAACTGGTTCCGGAGGACTTAAAAAAGCCGGAACTGACCGCGGACTGGGAGATGAAGCTTTCCCGTATTGCCCGGGGAGGGTTGAAGCGAAATGTGTTTATGAAGGATATCCGGGGATATTCTAAGGAACTTATTGGGCAGATTAAACAGGGAGAGGGAAGCTTTCGCCATGACAACCTGACGAATACGAAATGTCCGAACTGCGGGAAGCGAATGCTTGCGGTCAAGGGGAAAAACAGCGAGATGCTTGTTTGTCAGGATCGGGCCTGCGGCTATCGGGAAACCATTTCCCGCACTTCTAATGCAAGATGTCCTAACTGTCATAAAAAGATGGAACTGCGCGGGAAGGGCGATAAGCAGATTTTTGTCTGTGCCTGCGGCTATAAGGAAAAATTGGCAGCCTTCCAGGAACGGCGCAAAAGAGAAGGGGCAGGGGTGACGAAAAAAGATGTGGCGCAGTATATGAACCGACAGAAAAAAGAGGCAATGGAACCATTAAACAATGCCTTCGCCCAGGCGCTGGCGGGGCTGAAAATTGATTCGGAACGTTGAGTTGGAATCATGCTCTAAAGTCCGGGAAGCCTGTGTTATGTTATGCGGCTTTTCGGGCTTTATCTTTGTGCTGTGACAGGATTATGACATTTTTTTAGAGCCGACATAGAACAAGGGAGATGAAAGCCTGGTTGCTAATTCTGCAGATTTCTGCTATAATTTCCTCATGGAAGAGTACCCATGACAGGGTGGTAGCCTCCCGAGCCAATGAAACCGGCTTGCCGGAATACATAGGAAGGTTGCTAGGTGCCAGTGGCACCTGTTTAGCAAGGACCGAAGCGGAGCGTAGACGGTGGCGCTTATGACAGCTTATGAAATCATCTCGATTTTCATAGGGATATTGGCTCTGCTGATGTCCTTTGGCAGCTTGATAGTGGCGTTGCTTGCCTTTCTCGACAGAGATAGGAACAACAGGCGAAAAAAATAATGCCTCCCCTGTCTAGCCCACAGGAGAGGCACCTCTCATTGAGAGGTAAATAAGCCATTTCGGGAGCATCCGCTTTGGAGTGGGTGCTCTTTCTACGTTCATTATATACTATGTTTTTGGATTTTGCAAGTATTAAAGAAATTTCGCGGCTTCAATTTCTTCGTCAAGCTGGTTTTCGATTGTCAGGTTAGCGGTAATGACCTATATTTTTGTGGTAAATGGAGAGAGGAAGTGCTATAATCAAATTTGTAAATTTAGATTGGGGAGGTAAAAAAGTGAAGCGCTGCATTGTAGTAACCGATATAGTCGCATAATAATTATCAGAACATGGAGGATTTTAAAATGGCTATATCGGAGAATAAAATTTATCCCCGGACAGGTGATACGCAAACCGTTTATTTGAAAAATGTGATTACCAATGACAGAATTAACATTGGTGATTATACAATGTACAACGATTTTGTGCATGACCCACGGGAATTTGAAAAGAATAATGTATTGTATCATTATCCTGTCAATGGAGATAAGTTACAAATTGGCAAGTTCTGTTCTATTGCTTGTGGCGCAAAGTTTTTGTTTACCAGTGCAAATCATGCAATGTCTTCCCTTTCAACCTATCCATTTCCAATATTTTTTGAGGAATGGGGATTGGACGTAAAAGAGATTACAAGCGCATGGGACAATAAAGGCGATATTGTCATTGGCAATGATGTTTGGATTGGCTTTGAAGCGGTTATTTTATCTGGTGTAACGATTGGAGATGGAGCGATTATTGGTACACGAGCAGTTGTTACAAAAGATGTGCCGCCATATACGGTTGTCGGAGGTGTTCCTGCAAAAACGATACGAAAACGGTTTTCGGATGATGTGGTTTTTGAATTATTGAAACTTCGTTGGTGGGAATGGTCTGAAAACAGGATTAAGAAAAATATTGCGGCGATTCAATCAGGTCGAATTGAAGATTTGGAATAAATAGCGGAAGAACTGATGCAGGGAGAAGAATATGCAGAAATTACAGGAAATGGTATTGTATTACCAGGCGGTGAAGGAAACGGCAGACAGGACAGATGGAGTAAATAAAACAGAACCAGCAGATACGACAGATGCAGCAAATACGACAGGAGCGGCAAATACGACAGATGCAGCAAATAAGATAGGAGCGTCAAATACGACAGATGCAGCAAATAAGACAGGAGCGGTAAATAAGGCGGATGCCGCAAATAAGACAAAGACGGCAGATAATGAGAAGGAAAAGGCCGTTCGTATGATGAAAAGCGTCTTGGTTCGCATGGGTGTGCGGATTAAAAATATCGGCCCTGAACAGGTTCTGGAAAAAGTAGGCTATCTGGCTGGAATAGAAGGTTTTACTTCTTTATCTCAGGATGAACAGCAAAACAATGATAAGGAACAAGAGGGACAGGAACAAAATCTACAAGAAAAACATGAATTGGAAAAAGATAGACTGGAAAAACTTCCGGTATTGTCCCGGGATGTGCTGGTAATGAAGAATTTTACAAGCAGCAGGATTGATACGCTTCTTGCCGGATTGCGGAAAGCCGGTGTTCCCAAAATTGAATTAAAGGCTGTGATTACTCCGCAGAATGCAGAATGGACATTTTATCAATTATACCAGGAATTGGAAAGAGAACATGAATCGCTTCAAAAATAAGGATAAAAAGCTTTGGAATAAAAATAAAGAGATTGGAGAAACTTTTTATGGGTGGTTTAAACACATGAAGAGTAAACACATGAAGAGAGTTGGTGGAAAAAGAGGTTATTGTACAGCGGATTGTTTGTTACTGTGCGTTTATGTAACCTGAAGAGAACTCTCGAATCAAAAGGAGGTTTTTCCATGAGTAAAGCATTAGATGGAACCGCGCTGACCATTGGAATTATCGGTGCGGTGAACTGGGGATTAATTGGATTTTTTAATTTTAATCTGGTGTCCTTCTTATTTGGAAGCAACTGGTTTTCACGTATTCTCTATGCTTTGGTGGGATTGTGCGGCCTGTATCTTCTGACTTTTTACGGCAGGACAGAAAGCATGAGGCAGTAACGGCAGGGGAAGAAACGGGAACAACAAAGGAAAAAGCAGGGGAAGAAAAAACAAAAGGAGCAAGAACAAAAGGAGCAAGAACAAAAGCAGCGAGAACAAAAAAGACAGGTTTGGAAAATGGAAAAGCAGCGGTACAGACGGGTTTTTGGTGTGTACGGCTGCTTTTTGCTGTTTTTGGCGGGCCCCAAGGTCAAAAATTCTCGTGAAAGCAAGCTTTCGTCAAATTTTCGGCCTTTTGGTTCTGGTATCATGAAATAACCATTTACAATTTTCGCAGATATTGCTATGATACAGAGGACAGGAAAGAAGAAGCGGAGGTTGAGTGATGATTTTTATTGGAGGAATAAGCCAGGGAATGAAGGCGCTGGCCTATACGGGGCTGATAACCTGTTCATTTTGTAAAAGTACAACATCTTGTGAGTTATTAATGACTTACTATTATTTCAGTTTCTTTTTTATTCCGCTGTTTAAGTGGAACAAGCATTTTCTGGTAAAGATGAACTGCTGTGATGCGGTTTATGAATTAAATCCATTGAAGGGAAAGGCAATTGCCCGGGGAGAACAGGTGGCGATTGACCCGGAGGATTTAAAGCTTTTGGAGGACGGCAAGATAAGACGGAACCAGGCTGCCGGACAGGAAATCGAGGGCGCAGATCCTGAAAAAATCCTGCGCTGCCCGATCTGTAAATATGAGGCTCCCGGGGATTCCAATTACTGCCCTAAGTGCGGACAGCGGCTGCGGTAACGGTTTTGTAACAGAAGCTGATTTTGGCTGCGGGTTGTAAAGGTGCGGTGTCTGTGACAGAAGTTGGTTTTTTGCTGCGGGTTGTAAAGGTGCGGTGTCTGTGACAGAAGTTGGTTTTTGGCTGTGGGTTGTAAAGGTGCGGTGTCTGTGACAGAAGTCGGTTTTTGGCTGTGGGTTGTAAAGGTGCGGTGTCTGTGACAGAAGTTGGTTTGCGGCTGCGTTGTAAAGGTAAGGGAGAAATTTGGTTGCTGTGAATGTGTGTTCAGTAACAAAATTGTGCAAGGAACAGGAAAAGGGGACAGGAAGATGATTACTACGGTGATTTTTGATATGGATGGGGTCTTAATTGACAGTGAACCCGTATATTTGGAGGCAATGCTGGAGTTTGGACAGCATAAGCGGCCAGGGCTTTTGGAAAAGGATATCTGTGCTGTCGTAGGAAGGACATCGCAGGATAGCTGGGGAATTATGGAAAAGGCAATTAGGAACGGGCAGAACTGGCAGGAACTTCGGCGGGACTACCGGGAGTGGATTGATGTGAGCCAGGGGCTGGACTATACCCGGATTTTTCGGGAAGAGGCCAGAATGTTGCTGAAGGAATTAAAACAGAGGGGATATCGGATAGCCCTGGCTTCTTCCACGCATCGTCAGTTAGTTCTCCATGTACTGTTTCAGAATCAAATCCTGCAATACTTTGAACGGATAATTACCGGTGACCAGTTTAAAAAGAGCAAGCCCGATCCGGAAATTTACCATTATACAGCAAAGGCAATGGGCGTTAAAGAAGAGGAATGTTTTGTTCTCGAGGATTCCACCGTGGGAATACAGGCAGCACATAACGCCGGAATGACTGTAGCGGCACTGATTGATGACCGTTTTGGCTTTGACCGCAGCCTTGCTGATTTTGAAGTGGAGAGCGTAGATAAGATTCTGGACTACCTTCCGGAAAAAAACAGGTAAAGCGCAAAACAGAAGCAACTTCAAGACATGAACATAAAAGAGGTAATAAAATAGCAGCAGGCAGGAAATGAAAGACGAAACAGCAGGCAGAAAAAGAAGGGCAGAGCAGCAGGCAGAAAAAGAAGGGCGGAACAGCAGGCAGAAAAAGAAGGGCAGAGCAGCAGGCAAAAAAGAAAGGCGGGATGGCAAATGATATTGATTCGCGGCGGAAGGGCAATTGACCCGAAATCCGGGCGTGACCAGAGAGCAGATATCGTTCTGGACGGGAATCGGATTGCACAGATACTTTGGAAAGAAGAAGGCAGGGAAGAGGAGGCCGTCAGGGATATTGAAGGGAACGGGAAAGGTGAAGCAAGCAAAGAAGGTAAAGTAAAACAGGAAGTAGAGGCAGGCAAAGATAGCCTTGAGTCATGTTTCTATGATCAGATTATTGAAGCTTCAGGGCTGGTGGTAGCGCCCGGGCTGGTGGATGTGCATGTTCATTTTAGAGATCCGGGGTTTACTTACAAGGAAGATATCTTTACCGGGGCAGCAGCAGCGGCCAAGGGCGGCTTTACCACGGTAGTCTGCATGGCCAATACAAATCCTAAGATTGACAACGAAAAAACACTGAAAGAAGTGCTGGAAAAGGGAAAGAAAACCTCCATCCATGTTCTGGCCTGCGGTGCGGTTTCTATGGGATTTGGCGGTAAGGAACTGACGGACATGGAAGCTTTAAAGGAAGCCGGGGCGGTGGGGTTTACGGATGACGGCATTCCCCTGACGGATGGCAAGTTTGTAAAACAGGCTATGGAAGCTGCGGTACGTCTGGGACTTCCGATAAGCCTTCATGAAGAAGATCCGGCATTCATTGCCCAGAACGGTATTAATCATGGAAAAGTATCGGAAAAACTTGGAATTTTCGGCTCTCCTTCTCTTGCCGAGGACAGCCTTGTCGCCAGGGACTGTATGATTGCCCTTCACACCCAGGCAGCCGTGGAGATTCAGCACATCAGTTCTAAAAATGCCGTGGCCTGTGTGCGTATGGCAAAAGCACTGGGGGCAAATCTGTGGGCTGAAGTGACACCCCATCATTTTACCCTGACTGAAGAAGCCGTAGAAAAACACGGCAGCCTTGCCAAAATGAACCCGCCCCTGCGAAATGAAGAAGATCGCCAGGCTTTGATAGCCGGGTTAAAAGACGGAACCATTGCCATTATTGCCACGGATCATGCGCCGCACAGCCGGGAAGAGAAAGAAAAACCACTGACGGATTCCCCGAGCGGAATTATCGGCCTGGAAACCTCACTGGCACTGGGGCTTCGTGAACTGGTGCATAAAGGGCATCTCTCGCTTGTAGAATTAATGCAGAAAATGAGTCTGAACCCGGCACGGCTTTACCAGCTGGACGGAGGATGCTTAGAAGAAGGCGCACCGGCAGACCTGGTAATTTTCGATGAGCATGAGGTGTGGAAGGCAGATGCATTTATATCCAAAGCCAGCAACAGCCCGTTTTTGGGAGAAACCTTTGAAGGAAAAGTAAAGATGACGATTTGCGGCGGAAAAGTCGTTTATCAGGATAAGGAATAAAATCCGAAAGGAATAAAACCAGGATAAGGAATAAAGTAAAACCTGCCCGCTGCGTTCTATACACAGCAGGCAGGCTGCAATTCGGATATTAATTGTCGGCAGCATCCGATTCCGCCACGGTAAAGGTAAATCTCTTTCTTGCCATCTCGTCGCTGTCAAGATATTCATCATAAGTCGTAATCTTATCAATCAATTTCCCATTAATAATCTCCATAATACGATTTGCCGTAGTCTGTACGATCTGGTGGTCACGGGAGGAGAAAATCATCACGCCGGGAAACTTAATCATTCCGTTATTCAGGGCGGTAATCGCCTCCATATCCAGATGGTCCGTCGGTTCATCCAGCATTAACACATTGGCACCGGAAATCATCATCTTGGAAAGCATACAGCGAACCTTCTCACCGCCGGAAAGTACGCGAACCTTCTTCACCCCATCTTCTCCGGCAAACAGCATACGTCCCAGGAAGCCGCGCACATAGGTGACATCTTTTTCGGGAGAGTACTGGGTCAGCCAATCCACAATCGTATCGTCATTATCAAATTCCGCGCTGTTATCCTTGGGGAAATACGACTGTGTGGTCGTCAGTCCCCATTTATAGCTTCCCTCGTCCGGTTCCATTTCCCCGGATAAAATTTTAAAAAGGATGGTTTTTGCATGTTCGTTCGGGCCGACCAGGGCGACCTTATCTTCCCGGCCTAAGATAAACGAAATATCGTCCAAAACCTTTACTCCGTCAATAGTCTTGGAAAGATGATCAACGGTAAGGACTTCGTTTCCGATTTCTCTTGAGGGGCGGAAGTCGATGTAGGGATATTTCCGGCTGGAGGGCTTGATTTCATCCAGTTCAATCTTTTCTAAGGCACGTTTTCTGGAAGTCGCCTGCTTGGACTTGGAAGCATTGGCGGAGAAACGCTGGATAAATTCCTGAAGTTCTTTAATCTTTTCCTCCTTTTTGCGGTTGGCTTCCTTCATCTGCTTGATCATTAACTGGCTGGACTCGTACCAGAAGTCATAATTTCCGGCATAAAGCTGAATCTTTCCATAGTCGATATCGGCAATGTGCGTGCAGACTTTGTTTAAGAAATAACGGTCGTGGGATACGACGATAACCGTATTGTCAAAGTTAATTAAAAATTCTTCCAGCCACGCGATGGCATCCAGATCCAGGTGGTTGGTCGGCTCGTCTAAAAGCAGGATATCAGGGTTCCCAAATAAAGCCTGGGCAAGCAGAACCTTTACCTTCTGTGCACCGGTCAGGGAAGATACCTGGTTATAGTGAAGCTCCGGTTCAATGCCTAAACCGTTTAAGAGGTTTGCCGCGTCGGATTCTGCCTCCCAGCCGTTCATGGTGGCAAACTCGCCTTCCAGTTCCGCCGCTTTGATGCCGTCTTCGTCGCTGAAATCCTCTTTCATGTAAATGGCTTCTTTTTCCTTCATAATTTCGTACAGGCGGGCATTTCCCATAATGACCGTGTCCAGTACGGGAAATTCATCGTATTTAAAATGGTCCTGCTGCAAAAAGGAAAGCCGTTCCCCGGGAGTAATGGCAATTTCTCCGTTAGTGGAATCTAACTGTCCGGACAATATCTTTAAAAAGGTGGACTTTCCCGCGCCGTTGGCACCGATTAAACCATAGCAGTTTCCTTCGGTGAACTTAATATTTACATCTTCAAACAGCGCCTTTTTCCCGATTCGCAGTGTAATGTTGTTTGCACTAATCATCTTTGTTTTTTCCCTTTCTTTTACTTTTTTGAACGATTGTGTTTCCTGTGTTTTGCAATGCTGTGTTTACTGTTTCCTGAAAAAAAGAGGTCGTCCGGCCTCTTTTATGATTACTCTTATTTTACTCGATATTTCATAATTTGCAAGCAGAAAATCATCGTCCGGCCCAGGATTCTTACAAAAAACAGAGGATTTTATTAATATATCGTTTTTCGATAAAAATTTATTGAAATTCGAGAGCGGATATGGTAAAGTATGGATGAAATGATGATGATAAGGATAACAAGTGCGGGCTGCCGGGGAATGGACGGGTTGCTGCACCGGGAGAATAAGGAGGAATGAGATGAATGAAAAATGGTCGTATCAGCAGTCGATAGTTTTGACAAAAATCTGTATTCTGCTGTTTAGCGCCGCATATTTTGGTGTAATATTTACTTGTCCGCTGATAACCAGGCGTTTTCTTTATTACAGCTACGGTGCAGCCGGGGTTTATAAGGGAACATGGCTGTTCAATGTTACGATTTATGCCTGTGCCGTTCCTATAGGGGTTCTTTTGTGGAATTTGTGGAGGCTTGTGGGGGATATTGGGCTGGAAGAGATTTTTACCGGGGAAAATATCCGGCGTCTTCGGATTATTTCCTGGATGTGCTTTATTGTAGCCTTTATCTGCCTGCTTTCCATAGCCTATGATTTTTTGTGGGGGATATTTGCCGCATGTATGGTATTTATGGGAATGCTTATCCGGGTGATTAAAAATACATTCGAGCGGGCAAGGGAACTGAAAGAAGAAGTTGACTATACGATTTAAGATTGGGGGGAATTTATGTCCATCATCGTAAACTTAGATGTGGTTATGGCCAAGCGGAAAATATCTGCCGGAGAATTGGCCGAAAAAGTGGGAATAACGCCTGCCAATCTTTCCATCTTAAAAAATAATAAGGCAAAGGCAGTGAGGTTTTCCACGCTGGAAGAAATCTGCCGGGTGCTGGAATGTCAGCCCGGGGATATTTTAGCTTATATACCGTCAAAAAAGAAAGAAGAGCATGAGCAAGTCCATGAAATGTGAAGGAGGTTTTACCGGATGGAAAAAGAGAATGTTCAGGTAAATGATTCAGGAAAAGAAGGAACGCAGGGAGCCCCCGGGTTGCAGGAAGAAGGAAAGTTTCAGGAGGCGGCAGGACTGCAGGGCCAGCCCAATGCTTCTTCTCCTGGAACGGGTTATGGCGCACAGGGGACAGGTTATGGTACGCCTGGGACAGGTTACGGTGCACAGGGAACAGGATATGGTACGCCGCCGTATCCGGGGGCAAGTCCTGTGCCAACCCGCCGAAAGATATTAAACACCTATCAGGAGCGGCTGAAATCCAATTTTGGGCGCTATGGATTTTGTGCATTGTTTATTGGTATATTGACTGCGTTTTGTTTTTATCATAATCCTAATGCGATCACCTATCCGCTGTTTATCGGTGCAATCTATGGGGCGGCTTACTGGATACTTCCTTCTTTGGGTTTTGCGGTAAAAAAGGATTCGTTATTCCTGGCGGCTGCGGCATTTGTTTTAGCGGGAAACAGTGCGGCGACGGCAAGTCCTGTTTTACATTATTTAAACACGATTGCCCAGATTCTTCTTGGCTCCATTTTTCTTATTCATCAGGGCTATGAGGATAAACGCTGGGATATAGCAAAATACCTTACTTCCATTATTCTTCTGTGGTTTGAGGCATTGGCATCGCTTCCGATACCTTTTTCCTATAGCATAGCTTCTGCTAAACAAATGAAGTATGGACGAAATAAAAATATCCTGATGCTTCTGGGGGGATGTCTGGCGGCAGTTCCGGCTGTGATTTACCTGGGTTATCTTTTAGCCGATGCCGACGCTGTATTTAAGATGATTTTAGAAGATGTGGTGCTGGAAATCTTTAATCCTTCGACGATTTTTGGGATTGCCGCAATGATCTTTTTCTCGACCGTGGTTGTCTGCTGTCTTATGGGGAGTGTCTGCTCGAAGAATCTTTCCGAGGTGAAAGAAACCGAGCGACATAATCCTCTGGCGGCAATCAGCTTTACGGCGATGATTGCCCTGCTTTACCTGTTTTTCTGCGGGATTCAGGTTATCTATCTCTTTGCCGGGAAGGGAAAGCTTCCGGCAGATATGACGTATTCGGAGTATGCCCGCCAGGGATTTTTCCAGCTTCTTGCGGTGGCGGTGCTGAACCTGATTTTTGTGCTGAACTGTTTTAAATATTTCCATAAACATTCGGTACTGACCTTTTTTCTGACGGTAATCAGCCTGTGCACCTATGTGATGATTGCATCGGCGGCTTATCGTATGCTGCTCTATGTGGGGGCATATTATCTGACCTTTCTACGGCTTTTTGTACTCTGGTTTTTGGGTGTTCTGGCGATCTTAATGCTGGGCGTGCTGGCGAGCATTTTCCTGCCGCATTTTCGGCTGTTTCGCTGGTGCCTTGTGGTGATTACCCTGGCTTACTGCGGCTTTGCCTGGAGTATGCCGGATTATCAGATAGCCCGCTATAATATTGCCCAGGAAGGGGGATGGATAACCCTGGACAATGTGTACTATTTTATTGATTACCTTTCCGCCGACGCCGCTCCGGCATTAGCCGAGGCACCATTAAGTCCGGAGGTAACTTATGATAAACTGTACTGCTATGACAGCCGGCCGGAATACTACAAAACGGTCGAAAAGGCACTTTTAATCTGTGATTTGGAAGGAATTCCCTGGAGCTTTCGTATTCCCTGCGCAACCCGGCTGGCTTCGCTGGAGGAACAGATTCAGTATAATCTGGAAGCGGCAAGAAAATGGGAACCTGGAATCCGCAGCTATAACTTCTCCACCGCAAGGGCAAAAAAGATGGTGGAAATGGTGGATGGGAAGTAGATTTTTTTGTAGATGCTGATAAAAGAAAATTTCGTAAATGCTGATAAAAGAAAACAGGGCTGCCGTGCGTAAGGTCAGAGAGTGTAAACCTTTGGTATGGCAGCTCTTGTTCCTTATGGATGGTCTGAAAAAATTTCAGCATTTGAAGCAGCTTTTGTTGTCATAAGTTAGTTATCCTGTTCATTTTCCGTGAAATTTTCTGGCAGTTTTCCTGCCTGTGAAGCGATTTTCTTTTCCTGTGATTTTACACGCCGTTCCAGTTTTTGGATGTCTTCGGAGGGAGGAAGGTTTTCTGGTTTGATTCCACGTTTCCCTAGCATATCACGTACAGAATGGTTATTTTGAACGTGTTCCCCGGTAATGGAAATTTCCCCTTGCAGGTCTTTTTCTTCCACATTGTAATTTGTCATTTCAGTTGCAAGGTTTTTTGCGGCGATCGTGAGGGTGGGCAAAAAATCAGCCAGCGGGCGGCTACCCTTTACGCCGAAACGATTTTTCATTTCCTGTGTTGTGTAGCCTCCGAATAATGCCTGATCGCCTTTAGAGCGGATACGGCCGAATCCGGCGTCATCAACACCGCGTTCATAGATATTTTGGGAGAGGCGTTTTTCAGATTCGCGCAGCCTGCCGCGGGCTTCTGTGCGTTCGATCAATGCAATGCGTTCCTCAATAAGTTCCTGTTTTCTTGTCTGTATAGCAAAATAGCTTTGTGCAAAAGCAATTTCTTCTTTTTTAGGGTCGCCATTTTGTGCAATCAGATAACAAGCATAGCGAGTAAGCATATAATCTTTTATGTTTCTTTTAGCCTTGCTGCCTAGTTCAACCATTTTCGTGACCTCACGAAAATGGTCTGATACAATTATGCCTGAAGTTTCACAGGATTCCATGGCACGGCAGATCGTTTTGTCAAAGTTTTCCCAACGGTCATAGCCTAGCAGAGGCATCAATTCGCGGGCATACCAGAATTCTATGTCAGCATTTTCAATATTGTGAATGATTAGATCGTATTGTTGGCGGCTCTGTTCGATTTTCTTTTTATCCATTGTCAGCTTCCTTTCCCGGAACGAATTCCATAATATCATTTACCCAACATTCCATTACATAGCAAATGATTCTCCGTTCTTTGGCTGTTTTATTGTATCATGGAAAAGTGAAAAAAACAATGTATTGTTTGGGTAGATAAATGTATTTTTATGAACTTTAATTATAGATAGATCCTTGAATTTGAAAGCAAATGGGGAACTGAACTATAGGAGAAATAGGGCTTTTATTGTCACATAGTCAATTAAGAAATTTTCCCTTTTTGCCGAAACAGGATTCTGCGCAGAATGACATGAACA
This sequence comes from uncultured Clostridium sp., assembly GCA_946553025.1. Taxonomy (GTDB): domain Bacteria; phylum Bacillota; class Clostridia; order Lachnospirales; family Lachnospiraceae; genus Caccovicinus. The sequence goes on along the minus strand of CAMNRM010000044.1, from coordinate 554 downwards.
GCAGCAAGGAAAATGGGCATAACAGCAGTTTTGTGAAGACAGGGAAACGAAAATCTTAAAAAAAACCTGAAAAAAATAAAAAAGTTGGAAATTTTTCCAGAGATGAAATGCTTTTTTTAACGCCCTGTGTGCTATACTCTGATTAACAATCGATGTGAGATGGATAAAAAGAAGGCAGAAAGCAGCCGGAAAGCCCGGGTTTAAGGCGTTTTTTAAGGCTGAATGCTATCGATATTTTCAAACTCTGAGTGTAAACCAAACTATACTTTAGTTGACACTCGGAGTTTCTTTTTTATTGTGTAGTAAATTTATGTTTTCATTCTAATATTATCAGATATATTCTTTGAAAATCTTTAAGAAAATCCCTGGTTTAAAACAATTCTCAACCCAATTTCTGTAAAAAATAGTGTCAACTAAAGTATAGTTTAGTTGACACCCAAAAAACCCTGTAAAATAGCGGCTTAACGGATGATTAAAGGTGAAAAACAGGAAAAAGCCGATAAAAAACAGGTGCAGAACAGGTAGTAAAAAATGTTATAAAGATGCTGAAATTT
>CAMNRM010000043.1 GCA_946553025.1 uncultured Clostridium sp. | reverse complement strand
GAAATTTTATTTTCACAATTTATCATTTTGTAATTTTAGTAATTGAACACCAATATCTTTGTCATTCAAACCTGAATTTTTAACTCAATTTTCAATTTTTCTTACAATTATTTGTTTGATATTTTCTCAATCATGCAACTACCAACAACAGATCTTATTTGGTACTCTTTTAATATCAGTGAGTATAATTTATGGGATATTTGATATTCACCATTTTTATTTCGATAATAAACTTTTTTTCCACTATCATCATCCAATTTGCAAGAAATACTTTCAATAAATTCAACATGCCACCCATCAGATGAAAGCTTATAAAATTCGGTTTTTAATTCCTTCTTTCCCTCATCTAACCAAAATCCAAATATTCCATCGGAAGATAAAAATAATTCTCTTTTCTTTCCATACACATAATTTGATTCGTCAAATAATTTTATTATTTTTTCTCCGTTAAATGTAACCATATCACAAAAATAAAGTCCATCAATACCATTAGATACACCTATAAGAAGTTCTGGAATACCGTTTTCATCAATATCTTTTACTGTACAATAGATACGATAATCATAACATTCTTCCTTATATAACGCTGAATCCTCCATAACTTGTCTGCTTAGATAGGGTTCAAGCTGCATTTTATAAAACTTCATATCTCTTTCCTTCCGTTCTTGATAAAAATTATTTTCTATTGCCTCCAGGTAAGCATCAATAAGTTTTTCATAAGCTTTTTTTAGTTTACCTTTTTTTTCATAATAGGCTTTAAGCTTTTTAAGATTTATTTGCCTGAGTTCCTCGTGATTATCCTTTATATATCTATCCATGGTTCGATCGATATATCTCTCAAGTTCTTCTTTTAATTGTGTTTGTCCTTCCATATTTACTTTTTCCATGTCACAGATTTTATTCCAGAAAATTTTATCTTCTCCACCTCCAATATATTTATTATAGATTTGTGAGTATTCCTTATAACTTATTCTTATCTTGCCTTCATAATCATGTTTATAAAGTTCCGATAACCAATCCATATGATGAAAATAACAAAATTCTCCTTCATAGTTATAGTCATGTGATATCACATCAAGTAACTCAATATTTACTCCATTATCTTTAAATTGGTAAAAACTCCATCCGGAATTAGCACTGCTATTTACCCATCTTTCTGCTAGAATTCCATCAGAATAAAGATATAAATAATCTCTGTATCCAAACTCAGAGTCTTCAAAAATTTCATCAAATGGATTTACTGCTTTTGTTCCATCAAATGTATAAATATCATAAAAAATCATACTATCAATTCCATTGGAAGAACCTATAAACAATTCCGGAATTCCATTGTGATCTACATCCTTAAGCCCATAGTACATTTGAAAATCATACGGATTACTATTTAACGCCCATAAATCCATTATTAAGCTTTGGTTTACATCTGGACCAAATTTTTCTCTAAATAATCCTTCATCTATTCTGCGTGTATCTAAATAATAATTATTTTTTACTGCATCAACATATTGATTAATTATCTCCCCATATGCATCTTCGATTTGGTTCTTTTTATCCTTATACTCATCACTTAATTCACGAATAACAATATGACTTTCATTTACCTCTGTATCTGCTTTATTCAAACTAAAACTTGAAAAAATAACCATTTTCATTATATACAATAAAATAATATTCATATTTATTTTTCCTTATCCTGTATAATTTAACATTTGAAATATATCTCTCCATTTTTTCATTTTTATGGTACATCATTATGAAATTTTATTTTCACAATTTATCATTTTGTAATTTTAGTAATTGAACACCAATAGCTTTATTATTCAAAACTGAATTTTTAACTCAATCTTCAATTTTTCTTACAGTTATTTGTTTGATATTTTCTTAATCATGCTACTACCATCAACAGATCTTATTGGGTATTCTTCTGATATTAATGAATATAATTCCCAAGATATCTTATACTCCCCATTCTTATTTCTATAATAATCTTTTTGTCCACTATCATCCACTTTGTAAGAAATACTTTCAATAAATTCAACATGCCATCCATCCGATGAAAGCTTATAAAATTCTGTTTTTAATCCCTTCTCTCCCTCATCCGACCTAATTACAAATATTCCATCTGTGGATAAAAATAATTCTTTTTTCCTTCCATGCACATAATCCGATTCATCAAATAATTTTATTATTTTTTCTCCATTAAATGTTACCATGTCATAAAAATAAATTCCATCAATGCCATTAGATGCACCTATAAGAAGTTCTGGAATTCCGTTTTCATCAATATCATTTGCTGCACAATAGATACGATAATCATAGCATTTTTCCTTATATAACGCTGAATCCTCCATAATTTGTCTGCTTAGATATGATTCAAGCCGCATTTCATAAGACTTCATATCTCTTTCTTTCAGTTCTTGATAAAAATTATTTTTTACTGCCTCCAGATAAGCATCAATAAGTTCTCCATAAGCTTTTTTTAGTTTACCTTTTTTTTCATAATAGGCTTTAAGCTTTTTAAGATTTATTTGCCTGAGTTCCTCGTGATTATCCTTTATATATCTATCCATGGTTCGATCGATATATCTCTCAAGTTCTTCTTTTAATTGTGTTTGTCCTTCCATATTTACTTTTTCCATGTCACAGATTTTATTCCAGAAAATTTTATCTTCTCCACCTCCAATATATTTATTATAGATTTGTGAGTATTCCTTATAACTTATTCTTATCTTGCCTTCATAATCATGTTTAAAACGTTCCGACAACCAATCCATATGGTGAAAAAAACAAAGTTCTCCTTCATAGTTATAGTCTTGTGATATCACATCAATTAACTCAATATTTACTCCATTATCTTTAAATCGGTAAAAACTCCATCCGGAATTAGAGCCACTATTTACCCAGTTTTGTGCTAGAATTCCATCGGTATAAAGATATAAATAGTTTCTGTATCCAAAGTCAGAGTCTTCAAAAATTTCATCAAAAGGATTTACTGCTTTTGTTCCATCAAATGTATAAATATCATAAAAAATCATACTATCAATTCCATTGGAAGAACCTATAAATAATTCCGGAATTCCATTATGATCTACATCTTTAAACCCATAAAATACTTGAAAGTCATACGCATTATCACCTCGCGCCCATAAATTCATTAAAAGTTTTTGATTAAAATCCGGACCAAATTTTTCTCTAAATAAATCTTCATTGGTTCTGCGAATATCAAAATAATAATTATTTTTTACCGCATCAATATATTGATTAATTATCTCCCCATATGCATCTTCGATTTGGTTCTTTTTATCCTTATACTCATCACTTAATTCACGAATAACAATAGAACTTTCATTTACTTCTATATCAGAACTTTTTAAATTAACACTTGAAAGAATAGCTATTTTTATTATAAATAACAAAATAATATCCATAATATTTCCCCGTATTCTATCATCCTCATATTTTTCATTATCTAAAATACCACCATTTCCCCCATCACCATCGTTTCATCTATCCCCATAATCCCAAAATGATGTTCCCAAAACAAACACATCGAAATATCTACCGAGAGAAACAGTCCCTGCAAAAACTCCAGCCTTTTTTGTTCCTCTTCGGTCTTTTTCATCCCCAGATAGACTAAAACCTCACGATCTCCTTCATTGTGGGTATAGATAAATGCTTTTGGATAAATGCACAGTACAGCTTCTTTAAATAAATAAACCGAACTGCCGCACTGGTACAGCCTCACCACCAGCCGAAGAATCGAATTCAGCTTGTCCTTCCCCAACTGCCGAAACTGCCTTACCGCCTCTGCTGCCCAATTTCCACACACACCATCTGCTAAATCACGAAGAAGACCGTCCATCGCATACTCCTGTTTCGACATACCCTGGCGAAGATCCATCTGTACCATATAATGCATAAAACTGTCAAAGAAAATTTCTCTTGTTTTTTCAAACCCTTCCAAGTTTGCATCAAACATCGCAGAGAACTCCCGGGCAAAACGATACAGCGGATTTAATTTTATCTCTGGATTTTCTATCTCCTGACCATTAATATTTTCCTGTACGATTTCCGTATAGGGACTGCTCCCACACGCAGGAACAAAGCGTAGTTCTTCCCTTAAAACCCCTGAACCGTCAGCCGCCAGTGCCGCTTCCCATGCGTAATTCACAAAATCACCCCCACGCAGCGATATTCATTGATTTCCAACTGCATCTGTGAAACCACAAAACGCACCATACTTCCATTCAGATAATGCCCCGGCTGTTTTTCCTGAAACTTTAAGAGTAAGGTTCTTCGGCTCTCCATAGGAAACAACTCCTCACAGGCAAAACCATTTATTTCTTTTTCTGCAAAATAAATCTTCCGGTTTTCCCGCAGTATTTCCTGACCTATATTCATTTCCCCCATCTCCCCCACTTCAATATCCTGCAATTCGATAAAATCTCCGATATCCAGTTCCATCACCCGACGAAATAAATCTGCCCTGGTCATTAACGGGACGCTCTGCTTCTGTGCATATCTGCGGATAAACGACTCTTTTTTATGATTACTTAACATTGGCGCGTCATAATCCAGGGAACGGACTGCGGGGAGGTGAATGATGTGCAAAGCCTTCCATCTCTCAAAAATTTCCTGCGAGGATTTGATAACAATTTTCTTTTTTTCATGCCGGATTTCCAAAATATCCTCATTGGCCTGAATCATATATCCGTCTTCTTCCGCCCGGTCATTCAGCAAAAATTCATGCTCATAATAGATTCCATCGATACAGGGAACCATAAAATCTGCACTGTCAAAATCTATCCATTCGATGTTCCAGAGAGGAATTACATCCCTTTGAATCCATGCATCCATTATCCCAAAATCAATTTCCACATCAGCCAGATCATACCGGAAAGGACGATTCTCTTCTCCATCCCCTCCTTCTTTCAGTGGTTTTTCAGAAATATCCATGTAAATATCATAAAACTTATCCAAATACCCCGTATGTACCGTTTGCCAGGGAATACGATTATCCTGGAAAACCTTGTACAGCGTTTCTACAGCTTCCTGATAACGTTTAGAGTAAACAGCAAAAACCTGAATTCCCTGCCCGTTTAACTTTCCCGAAAAACTACCCAATGCTGCAAATTTCTGCTGCCCTGCATCATCTGCCTCCAGAAAAATTGTTCCCAGATAACACCGATTATCCTCTCTATATTCCTCTGCCAGCCTTTCCCGATCCAAATCCAACATACTCACCGGATAAAGCGTTCCGTTCGCCGGATCATAGTGTTCCCGCCGGATAATGGTCATCACCGTTTCATACTGATTTGCAGCAATCTCCATTTCATCCAGAATGCGCCGCTCAAGCTGTATATATTTTTCCTCCATGCAGGAAATCGCCTTTCCCAATCCGTGTAACAGAACTTCCTTCGCAAAGCGCCTTTCCTCTAAATCATCGATTTCCCGAAGCCGCACCTCAATATAGCGCTGAAAATCAAAAGGATATTCCCGAAGTAAGGACACCGAATTTTCTTTTAACTGCTTCTCCATAAACTTCCTCCCATTACCATCCAGGGCCCACCCCGATACCTTCTGTCGGCTGTACACTTCCCATACCTGCTCCTTCTACTATTCCTGCCTGTCCTGACTCTACAGATTGTACTGGAACTGTCGATCTCTCTGGTGCCGTCGAATAAGCAGGTTCTGCCGGATTTCCTGATTCCGCAGAATAGCCCGACTCTGCAAAATTTCCTGGTTCTATCGCATCGTCAGATTCTGTTTCCTGGCTTTTTTGCTCTCCTTTACCTTCCATCTGCGTTTCCTGATCTTTTTCCTGTTCCAGCGCCGTATCCAACACCTCAAGAAGCCCGTCAACCTCAATCACCTTATCATCCAGCTTTAATTCCCGGTATAGATTTTTTGCAAATAAATACTGCTTTTTTGCCTCCAGCCTATCCCCTGCAGCCTCCTGCTGTTTTCCGGCAAGCACATAATCTTCTGCCTGCTGTTCCTTCATCTTATTCTCTGCGGCCTTTTGTCCGCTGGAATCCATTTTCGTCTGAATCAGCCCGGCATGAGCCTCATCGCCCAGCTCCTGATACTTCTCCAGCGCCATGGTATAATACGTCTTCGCCCCTTCGTAATCCCCCTGGGCAAATGCCTTATCCCCCTCCGAAGCCAACTGCGCTGCCCCGGTTTCCGTCGAAGCCTTCTCTTTTGCCTCCTGCACATCTTCCTCTTCGGCCTGGTTACGGCTTGTGTAAAGTGCTTCCAGACAATCCATTGCGTCCTTTCTGCCCTCTTCAAAATGTACACGGGTTGCCAGGCTCCTGGCCTGAAGATATTTTTCTTCCGCCCTGAGATAATCTCCCTGCGAAACCAGTGTATCTCCTAACTGAATATAGTCAAAAACAGAAAGATAATCGGCAATCACCTGAAGCCGTTTTTCAATATAGCTGTCGGCAATACGATCTGCATAGCGAGAACGTTCTCTGGCTGTCAGATAGCTGTCCCGGGCTGTTTCATACTCTCCTTTTCCAAAGGCTTCCTCTGCTGTTCCCATTGCCTCAATCAGCTTCTGATAGTCCGAAATTTCCTGTACCCGCTTCTTATCCCTCAGCTTTTCAGCAAGTCCAAGGGCTTCTTTACATTCCTCCCCGGCACGCAGGAAATTATCATCCTGAATATATTCAATCGTATTCGTATATCGCCTTTCCAGTTCTTCCGAAATTTTCTTCCTCTGGCAAAGCACTAGCCAGGCAATCAGCGTTACTGCTATGATAATCACAAAGATAATCAATGTTATGGTTAAAATTTTCTTCACCCGTCGTTTTCGGTTCGGATCTTGAAATACTTTATTGACAAAAATCGCCGCTAAAGTATAATTTTCCAATATCTCCGGTTGTCGGGAGAGAAGCAGATCCTCTGCATTATCCAGACAACTCTGCGGCTCCTCCATGGCTTCACCAAAGACATCATCCAGTTCCCCGCCGTCTAAGTTTTCCCATATTCCTCTGCTGTAAAGAGCAAATAAATCCCCGTCATTTAAGCGGATTTTCTTTGAAATAAAAGGCTTAAATCCCCTCCCCTGGCCCAGATAAGTATACAGATTATTTCTCTGTTCATGACGAGAAAGAACATCGTCCGGAAGACGATCCTTTTTTACCAGATCCGTTCCCAGGGACATATCTGTCGTTTCTTCCTTAACCAGCCCATCCCGGTAAAGCCGCAGACGAGTATTCCCGGCATAAGCATAACGGGCTTTCTCATAATTTGTCACAAGAACCGTAACAGATGCTTTCAAATGTTCCCGGCTGTTCGCCTCTGCCAGTGTCCGGTTAGCTTTCTGCAGGTAAGAAAGAATCACCCGCTTTTTTATCGACGGATGCTCCTGAAATGCCAGGATGATCGTCTGGGTCGCCAATCTTGCACTTTCTGCATCCGGCAAATCATTTAGTCCATCCGCCAGGACATAACAGGCGTATTCTTCCAGTTCCACAAAAGCAAAATAATCATGATTTTCCAGCCCAGAACCGGCTTCGGAAAGAAAAGCCGTTTTAAATGTGCTGTTTTGTTTTCTCATCATCTTTGGTTTCCTCCAGGGGGTTTTTATCATTTATTTTTACTGTATTCTTTGCATTCATAACTAACTAAAATCTCCATTCACTCTTTCTTTAAGCTATCGAAAAAAAGCGGATCAATAGCATATTTCAATTCATCATAAGGAACTTTTACACTTTCTTCATCACAAAAAAAGACAATATTTTTATCTTTATCAACATAGAAAATGGTTTCATATAAGAAACCTCCATTAAGACGGTTTAAAATCAAATCCTTATCTTCTTTTTCCAGCTTGCAGTTTTCAATATCATACTGCAAACGATTATCCATATCCATAAAACCAGAATTACTGAGTACTTCTCCTGTATCCATATCAATGATAACACCATAATTTTTCCTGCCTTTGGGAAGAGAGTCTTCACCTAAATCCAGATGGCCTTCTACATTAAAACTATAACAAAAACTGGCAAACCGCTCACAGATAAATCCCTCTTCAATATGAAAATCATAGACACATTCAGGATCAGAAAAACTGACATAGGGCAGACAATACATATCTCTGGCACCAAGGTAAATTTGTTCTTTTAAAAGAAAATTGATTTTTTTCTGCTTTTCCTTATTCTTTAATCCCTTTATTTGAGGGTATTCTACATAAGAGCCGTTTTCAGTAAATGACTTTATCCTAACATCATAAGGCCCAAGTTTGCTGTAAATCCAGACAAGAAATAACGCAAAAAACATCCCACAGAAGAAAGATATTATAATTCTTATGGTATTTTTTATATGCTTTGGCATTTTTCATTCTCCCTAACAATATAATTAGCCTTTTAAACATAAATTTTTTAATATATATTTTTCCTTTTATATGACCAAAAATGATTTTTTACAACTATTTATTCATAAATATCAGGCTCACCGACACTAATTTTATAAACAATATTTTGTTCATCAAAATAAAAGCTAACACTTGTATTAGATTCTATAATATTAATCTGCTTATCGTTTTCATAATATTTATTATTTTTACCCTTATAAATTGCTTCAATTTGTTTCCGGCTTGTTCCAACACCTATTTTCTTTCTCCCAAAACGATACTGCTCCCCTGTAACATCAACACGGCAGAACCTTTTTGAACCTGATGGAAAAATAGAAAATACAAAAGTACGTCCATCTTCATAATAGATAAATTCCGTTTTAAATTCGTAATTTCCATCTATTATTTTTTCCCTATCGATTGGCCCATTTTCATCTTTAATTGCTTCATATGACTTATTATCCGCATAATTTACTACACTATAATAATTTCTGCAATAAATTCCTATGTCATCTTTTACAATAGAATAAATAATTAAAATTTCTGCAAATAAACCCATAAACAAAAAAATCATTTGTTTTCTTTCGCTCATATTATTACCTTTTATCGATTATGCATCTCCCCGGAAGGCAACAATTAAATACAATAGTCCCCACTATGATATATAATCTCTCCCATGGAACTGCACAGTTTTTATTTCTAAACTTAAATTCTTTATTTATTTAGTATTCAATTACTAATATATCTCAGGTTTACTAATTCTTATTTTATAGACAATATCCTGTTCATTAAAATAAAAACTAACATTTGCTCTGGATTCTATCACTTCAATCCGTTTGTTAAATTCATAATATTTATTATTTTTACCCTTATAAACAGCTTCAATTTGTTTTCGGCTGCTTCCAACACCTATTTTTTTTCTTCCAAAACGATACTCTCCCCCTGTAATATCAATATAGCATAGTTCCTTTAAATCAGACAAAGAATCCTCAAAAACAAATGTGCGTCCATCATCATAATATACATACTCTAACTTATATTCATCATAATCTATAACTTCTTTTTTCTTAATTGAACCATTTGCATCTATAATAGCTTCATATGAATTATTATCCGCATGATTTACTACAGCATAATAATTCCTGCAATAAATTCCAATATCATCTTTTATTATAGAATAAAAGGCCAAAATTTCTATAAATAAGCATACGAATAAAAAAAACATTTGTTTCCTTTAACTCATGCTGTTACCTCTTATCAATAATATATGTTCCAGGGAAATATCCATAAGGACAGTATTTTCCATTATGATAAATTACCTGTCCCATAGGATGCATCGCAGTTTCTATTTTTCCATCCTGTTTTAAATCTGAAATCACAGAATTATAGTGGTCTTGTTTTTCAGATACTCTAGGTTCAAGTTCATAGTCTGCATCAACTAAGTCATATGCCCCTTGTGCAATAGCTGGTGGGCCAAATGAAACACTCCCATTCCAGGCATATGCTGCACTATCATCAGCTAATTTCGTTGACATTATACTCGCGACACTTTGATATTCTACTTTATAATAATCCAATAATCCTGTATTACATGCTTCAATATATAACCTTACAATATCTTTCTTTTTTAAATCATGTAAATCTCCCGCCACTTCTTCTGTTCCTGCTTGATTTATACCATTAATAGTTAAAGCATTATATTTTGAAGCATCCTTAAACTGGAGCATTCGTTCCGATCCATGACAAAAAATGTACACAAAATCAACCATATCCGAATCATCCAATGTATTCCAGGAATTAGCAAACCCTAAAGCAATCTGTTTTCCATCTTTATCTTGTTCAGATGGCAATGTTAAACTAATCATCACTGCATCTATATTAAATTCTTCCTTTAATTTTTCAGCCCGCCAGTTAGCTTCTCTTTTAAAATCATCAATATAATAAATAATTGCAGTATCAAAGGGTACAAAACCTGTCGGTGTTTCACTGCTCATACTTTTAACGTAAGGATAAGAACCATCCGTCAAATCCTGAGCGCTAATTACATTAAAATTACATATGTATGTTCCTGTATTCTCATCTTTTGTAAGCACTATTTTCGTCATTCCAGGCATTGAACCCAGCATGGCAAGCAGCATTGGTTCACTATTCTCAGGATTAATTACTGATGGAATTCCCCCCAGCATCTTTAATAAATGAATCCCAAAATCCGGCATAAGCTGAACTTTTTCCTGAGAAACCGGAGCATGGTGTCTAGGCTCGGTTCCCCTTAAATATCTTGTTTCACCATATCCATTAAATTCATTTCCCATATGAAAAGAACTTTGATTTTTATTCATTATTTTCTCCGTTCTGTACTTTTTATATGACACAGCATCCTAAATTTTTTCTGGTACAAACAGATCAAAACAAACATTTTCTCAATTTTTTACCCTAGCTTGCAGCATGATTTTTAAATTTTCCATATAATTTCCACATAAAAACAAAAATTCATCATCCAGTTTCAAAGAACTATTCATAATTAAGTTCATTGATTGTTTTGATAAGCTTACAAAGGTTTTCTTCAATAATTTCCAATCATCATCCAGCAACTTTCGTTTAATATAAAATAATTCAAATTCCTGAATACGTATAAATTTTCTCCGTAAGATTTTCTCAGCTTCAACCATATCTTTATCTATAGTTTCATAAATACATTCTGGAAACCAGTAAATCTGACTCCGTTTCTCATCTAAATATAACGTTGAACTGCTCATTCCAAGTATAGATTCATAACTTTCTGTATAAACACTGCTCATCAAGCGACAAAAATAAAAACATTTTATCTTATCTTCGCTATTTTCTTTTTGCCGGTTTTCCTGCTCAATAATTAAAGTTTTTAGCTTATTTTGAAAAGTTAAACTCAATTTTGATTCATATTGATTTAATCTTGCCCTCTTATCTTCAAATCGATTTATTCGATAATCTTTCAGATATTCTTCCATATCTTTTTTTCGTTCCATCGAAGCGTCCTCTATGATTTATTCTTTTTTGTATTTTATTTTTATCTGTGTAAAGAATACTTATCTGTTGATACAAAAGTCATTTATAATTCTTCCTCCACAGATACAAATATTTGCTCAATTATTTGTATCCAGTTCTCCTGTTCTTGCAGATTACAATTAAAGATTCCATGCAAAACATTTTTTCTTAACCTTATCAAATAAACTCGATTATAACTTTGACCATCCAGATGAAAACCTTTATACGCAAACCAACTCATCTCATTTCCTTGAATAGTCTTTGTATCGGATCGATTTTTTATTACAATTGAAGGATTAACATTTTTCAATCCATTTTGAAACTGTTCGCTCATTAATACAATTTCGTCATCTTTTAACACCAATGGTATCAAGTTAAATCCGATATTTACAGTACTGTCAAGGCTGGTCATAATAATTTCTGGAGCATTCTGTGAAGGATATTTAACAGCTTTAATAAGATCCGGCATTAATACAAATTGTTCTGGAAGATGTATATGAATTAATTCATTAAATAAGCTTGTTTTCTTAAAAGTAATTAATTCTTCTCCCGCATATATTCCCGTTTCTAAAGTAGTATACTTTTCACGTTCAATCCTTCTTTTAGCTTCCAATATTTCTTCGTCTAAATACGCCATATTTTTTGTACCTTTCAATGTTTATTATTTTTTACTTATTATGTAGTATTTCTAAATCTTCCAAATAATTTAGCATTGTATAATTAACCCAACATTTGACTTTCCGTTATTTCCTTTAATTTCAATTCACCATCTTCAAGTCTATATATTTTTCTGTAACCTCTAGTATCAATAGCTTTTTCAATTAATATTAATTTACCATCGATATACTTATAAATTTCAAATTCATGATAATCATTTCCTCCTGAACTTGCTACTGAAATCAATTCTTTATCATACTCAAATGTTATAGATCCGTTAATCTGTTCCAAATCATGGTCTTCTACAAAACAATTATTTTCTTTATCCCATAACCAGAAATAATAAGAGGGATTTTTACCCATTGATGTACTCAAAATACAAAAGCCACCATACCCATCAAATCTATAATCACCATATTCCAGACCAAAATCATCAAGAGCACATGGTGCAAAATCATTTTCGTCAAATTCAAACTCCTGTAATATTTGTTCATTTGTCCAAATAGTCAGCTTTTTGGGGTAATAATGTGTATCCTCTTTTTGAACTCCTTTTAATTCAAACAATAATTCAGGCATTAAAGCTGTTGCTGGACATTTCATATATTTAACATAGTATCTGGATTTATCTTTTAAGATAGTATTATGATTATAATCTAATAAATTGTGTTCCTTTAATATTTTATAATTACAGAATGGTTTCTTTGCATCTTGGGAATCAAATTGAATCCCTCCGCTGTTTGCTAAACTGCCAATGCTACAACTTACTAACATAATAAAAACTACTAACTTATTATACATATTAGTACCTTTCAATATTTATTACCCAGAATTTTCAGCCTTATAAATAATGGCTTCCTTTTACAAAGAAATATATCAAAAAATATTACTTAATTTAGCTTGACTATTTTTACATCAGGACCTTCTCTAGAAGAAAGTATTTTTGATTTATCTTTTGCCACTGCTTTAATACACACAAAGCAACTTTCACCACTTTGTATCTTTATTACTCCATCTTTTATTTCTTTAGGATTATTGAATAGATAGTCATTATACACATGCTCTACAATAAAAAGTTGTTTTTCTCCAGATACCCAATTTTGTTGATAAATTATAAATGCTACTGTCTGTTCATAATCAGAACAGTTTTTAATTCTAAAAGAAACAATTGCCCCTCCATCCGGATATATCATTCCCATTGGTTTAGTTGATATTTGAACGGGTTCATATTCTAATCTAACCTTATCATAAATTTTATGAGCAACCATGTAAATTTCTGTTTCTATCACTAATATCGCCAAAATAATATATATTAAAATACTCCTGTGCTTTTTTAAATAATTCATTATTTTATCCCTCATGCAATGCCAAGTTGTAAATCTAGTTTTAAGTAATCATTATGTTTTTTTCAAAATCAGCAAATAAACATATTTGTTTAAAAATTTACTTTAAACATTAATTTTTAGTTATAATAGTCCGGATAATTCATTTTAATTTCTTGTAATCTTTGTTGCCAACTTTTACCTCCAAATAATTCTTGTAATTGTTCATTTTCAGAAAAATTAAACTTATCTTTATAATATTCACTCATATTATTACTCCAATCACTAGACCAATTAGACAGCCATCCTTTATTTTTGTTTTCAGATGCCTTTATTTTTGTTATATCACTCCAAGTAATAGATATTATATAACTTTTAGGATTTAAAAATCCTTCTGCAATTTTCGTTCTTTCAGCATCATCACTATATCGTTCTATTTCGGGGTTTATAATATCATTCCATCTATAAATCAATTCATAAGTTGTATCACCATTCTTATTTTTTGAAACCATTCCATTTATTTGAAATCCACCCACTTTTTCATCAGTACCATGAAGAAACTCATAGCCTGTGTATCCGCCTCCATTTTCTATTATCATAGAAATTTCCATAGAAATTTCTTTTTTTTCTTCATTTTTAAGACTATATCCAATTGGTATAACAACATCCCCAACTTTTCCAGATAATATTGGATTCGACTCCATATATTTTTTCCAGTTTACCCTCCAATAATTTCCTTCTGGAAAAACTATTCCTCGTAAAAAAATACGTAACCAATATCCATCCCCTTCAAATTCACACCTTCCAATTTTTTCATTTTCATTAATTACACCTAAATTTCTAAGATAAATATGCTCTTCTTCACTAGCATCAGGAGATAATCCTAATGCCCATATTACTCCAATTGTTATTCCTGCACTATCACCACCTGCTCTTAAATATTGTTCTGCTAATTTTGTAACTTCATTTCCTTCTGGCAACCACTGTTTGCTTCTTGCCGAATTAATATTGTCTATAATACTTTCCATAATATCTTGTTGTCTTTCAATTGGTTCTGTCTTTTCACTTTTTTCCTCATATCCACTAAATATTTTACCATTTACAGTAGACATATTCGTACTCATATTTTCTGATTCTACAACAAGTAACATTTCTTCATTATTAATATTTGCTATCACTTGTGATTCATTAAGAATACTTTTACACATTGGATGCAAAACATCAACAAGTGCTATTTTATCACCATGCAAACAAAGAAATGCTTCTAATTGCGAATTTAACACTTCTTTAAAAACTTCAGCAACAGTTATAACTCCTCCATAAAGACAAATCAATGAAGCAGAATCATTAACTATCTCTTCATATTTTTCTATTTCTTCATTCCATATCCTAGTATTTCCTCTATTCTGATGCCACCCCGACGCTAAGATGGGATTACATTTATAACCACAAGAATCTGATAATTGTTCTGGCAGATTAGGTGTTTTGGTTTTACATTTACAATAACCAAATGAATTAATATTTATATGTACTAACCAGTCAGAAGCAAGAACTACTGGTGGAATTATACCATGATCATTAGGTACATCTATTCTAGAAAGTTGTGTTCCCATATTGCAAGATAAAATAGATTTTCTTAAAACATACTTTTTTGTTTCTTGCCAATGTCCATAATAAGAGTCATATATTGCCATTAAATCAATAGTTTCTTTAGTATTATTTTGAAACAAATTATCCTTCAAAAATTTAATTTCCATAAGTATTTTTCCACTCCGTATTAATATAAATTTTATATTTTCCTTCACACAAGCTTAATAACCGTTATATAGTCAATAAACTATCCCACTTTCTCTGTTTTCTATCACAGCTATCCCTGACATAAGTTAAGTTCTTCCGGTGTATTTATCATAATCTGTTTCGCTTTTAAATGTACCTTTCCTTCTGCTGTTATGTTTAATCCTTGTAATGTACTAACTGCAACTGCATTGTCCTCAAGAATAAGTTCATGATCTTCTCTTGAAAAACCTATCTCTTTCCTCGTCAAATCAATCTTATTCCCATTTTTTAATATTAAAAAACGATCTTTACAGGAAAGTTCCTTTTGCAAATCTTTATTTACGCAATGAATTACTGCTCCATTCTGTTCTCCGGCAGATAAAAAACATAACAATGCTCTTGCCCCTACCTCCGGCATTGCATAAAGGCCGTTACCTGTTTCAGGATACCAAGGGTAAAAATAATCCCCTGTTTCTTCCCCATGGTCGACATCTAATGCTACCTTTACCATTTCTCCCTTCACTTCTTTTATCTCACCCCAAAATCCTAAACCGCCGGAATTTACATCCTCACAAAGCCTTGGCAACTGTATACCGGATTCTTCTAAGGTATAACTAAATACCAATTCGCCATTTTTATAACAACCCTCTACTTCTGCAATGGTTACTTTCTGTCCAAAGTACTCCATTCTATCTCCTATTTTATAAAAACTCCTGCCATTGGCTTTATAACGAACCCCAATTCCTCCACCATATTTCCTTATCTCTATCCTGCACTGTGTTTCCGACAAGCTTTCCACATTTCTTCCCGTTCTCATCCCAAACCATAAGTTTGGATTACCGGTTTCCACATCGGGTATAATATAGTTTCCAAGACGGCCTGCCATACGATTTGCAAACTGCCAAGTCGTTTCTTCATAACGAATAACCGGATATTCGATTCTCGCATCACTTCTCTGATTTCGTATTACCTGTCCCCCATCACACTGTACATTCTCCCGAACAATTTCGCCATAAGTCTTTTCTGTATTTTGAAATGAGCAGCTCTTCAATTTCCGATCCAGCAGGCATGAAGCCGACATTGCTTTTAAATTAATCTGGCTTGTCCCTCCCACATTTTTCACTTCTGCTTCGGTTACATAGCCGTGATATATTATCGTTATTTTATCCTCATCTATTACGTATATCTTTATACGGCTATCATAAACTTGTGCATCATTCCACAAAACATTTCTGTTAATATATCCTTCCAGGTTAAGGATAGCATGACAGCATGGTTTCCAGGAAAACCAAAATTGTTCTACACTCTGCAAAGGTATATTGGTTTCTATTTTAAGATTATCCATTACTCCTATTTCCATCACGATCCTCCCTTTATCAGCAATTACAGTTTAATTCTTGCGCCTCGCATTTTAAGATCGCCGCCTAAATTCATCTCTGTATTGCCCTGCTTTAATCTTATTCTTTTCGGCGCACTTAGTTCAATTGTAGAATTGGAACTTGTTATATTTAAGCTTTCACCTGCATGTACAGTTACCGAACCTTCACTTACAATCTTCACCCCTTCATCATCCGATAATTCAATATAAGTACCATCATTATTCGTCAATAAAATATGTTCCGGTGACAACTGTATCTCTTTTCCTTCCTTATTTCTCCAAAATTTACACTCCGGATGTGTTCTGAGTTCTGTATTCTTCTCATGATATGCACTGGAAACATAAGCACTTTCTTCTTTCTCTGTAGGAAAATATAATCTAACCACATCTCCAATCTCCGGCATACAATACCATCCCGTACCATCTGATGAAGAATAAATAGTAGAAAAAGAATACCAACACGCTCCCGACAGTTGTCGATTCTCATCACCATGTATTTTTATCTGTACCTCTTCATTTCTCACTTTAATAACTTCCCCTAATAAACAATTTCCTGCAATTTGTTTATTATAATAAGGAACAGTCTGGAAGCCTGAACGCATCTTCATATAACAGGTATGGTATAATTCATTTCCCTTAAAAGAACTTTCTATTTTCCAAATATACACTTCTTTGCCATCCAAACTTATCTTTTCTCCCAGCTTATGTACTTCCCGGCTCTCCCACAGGTAAGATATTGTATCTTCTGTTTGAATCGATAAGCCATAATTTTTCTTTATCCAATATTCCTGCATATTATATTTTATTCGGTATTCACTGGGCGTTTCTTTTAAATCAAACTTTCGTTCGGGAAGGCCAAAATGATATTTTTCCCCTTTGGTTGAACAGTCCGCAAATATTACCGTATGATTCATAGCTGCAAGACGCTTTATAAATTCCCAATCCGTTTCCTTATACTGCATAATAAAATGAGGAATTGTCTTTCCATTTCCTACAGTCATGATCTTCCCTGCTTCGTCATATTCTCTGCTGCAAATATCCAATAAATGGTTATAGGTTAAATTTTCTCCTTGAAAGCTCCGAATATGCTCCGTATAATCCATAAGCTGCGTACCAGAACACAAACTTAAAACAACTGTACAAATTCCATTATCAATCTCCATCTGAATCTGTTCAATAATCCCATAAAATAAAATCGACTCTCCCTGTTCGGCTAACGCGATTATTTGTACCCACTTCTGATGCCTTCCCATATCAATATAATCTTTTCTTTTTTCAAATGGAATACGGCCTTTTACTTTCGCTTTCGCGTGTTCATTAATAACCTGAATAGATTGAAAATCTAAAATCTGAAGTTCTTCAAAAGGTCTTACAATCAATCGTTCTTCTCGCATTCTATCATCTCCTAAAGTTTATTATATAATTCCACTTCACAAAGCCCCAATCCCATAATATTACGCCGAATTAAACTCTCTGCCATATCCAGTGACAAAATGATATGCCGTTTTTTAGAATCTCTAACCCAAAAAAGATTCCTGTCAAGTTCAATCCTTTCTCCTTGAATTTCAGGCATTTCCAGGTTTCTTTTACCATTTTTATATTGAATTCGCTGAATTTGAATAGCATTGGTTTCATCTAAAACTGGCAAATAATAAAGCCGGGATTCTTGATTTTCCTGATCCAGCAGGATAATCTTCCGAAAAAAACAACATTCCCTGTACATCTTAATCACCTCCTGAACCATTGGTGATACTAAAAGAAACGGAAACAATATAAGATCCGTAAAGATAGTATTTTTTGAAGATTCAATAGTAAATAGCTGCATATCCGGCAATTTCGGAAAACTATCTATGCGGATATTTCTCACATCAAACTTCCCATACCAATTTTTTAACTGCGGAGCATACTTTAACTCTGGTGAATCCTGTATCTCAAAATATTTCATCTTATCCCTTCCAAATATATTTTTCAATATTTTTTCTTTTTCATTTTTCTAAAGTTATTCTGTATGTTTTCGTTTGATCGGTTGATAATTATAAATAGCAAAATACCAATCCCCCTCTAAGTTCTCTATATGTACAAAATCTTCCTCATTAAATTTCACCTCTGGAAGGTATAAATAAGAGATAATTTCTCCTCCATCTTCAGAATATCGCCCTAAATAAACCCTGTATTCAAGATAGCGTCCACGGATTCCATACAGAGCAGTCTTATCCTTATCGCCATGAATAAAGACACCTTTAGTTTTTACTTTTTCAACCGAAAACTTCCAACCTCTATCTTCCAAAAATAAATTTTCCATTTCTTCAAATTCCTGATAATTGTCAACAAAATAATTTCGCATACGTTCTTCATTATGGTATTGTGCCCGTTCAACTCGCCAAAACAATTTATAATAACTGTATTCTGGAAGATAAGAAAACAAATAAAAATAGACAAGTGCTAAAATCGGTAAAGTGAACAAACCTGATAAAAATACTAGTATTGTTAATTTTTTATTTAATAACAAATCACAGTTGCATCTACCCATTGCTCTAAATAATACCATCCTTCCCCTAATTCTCTCACCTTATAATGATCGCCATCACTCTCTTCTAATATTAATGGTTTATCCGGCGAATAAATATAGCCATAAAAGGAGTTTTCAAAACTGTATAATTTCACTATTAAATTTCGTGGAAAATAATACGAAATCTGATTTACATTTTCATTTTTCAAATAATCTCCTACTATAGTTACATTACACATATCCATTGAAAAATTCCTGCTATTTGATGCCATTTTCAAAAATCCAGATATTGGATAATTGTTTTCAACAATAAAAGATTCACTTAAATAATCGTCATAAATATAGACAACTTTTTCTCTTCCCATTTTTATCGTTCTGAAATCATCGGATACAAAATTCCAACTTTCAATAGAGTTGTAAAAATCTTCAAGTTCTTTTAATTCATTTCTATACTTTGAAAACATATTTATCCAATGTTCTTCGGTTAAAAAAATATCTTTCTCTGGCGGAATATAACCATGCGAAACATGTTGTATATAATATTCTACGTAAAAATGAAAGGCTACACTCATAGCCATTGCTGTTAAAAGTCCAGAGAAATATACAGCAATATATTGTTTTTTCATAGACACCCCCAATTCTTAAAAATTCACTTTACTCAAAAGGAATTTTCTTTTATATTCAATAAATTATTATTCCTATAAAGAGCATCATTATCACTTTCTATTTTAACAATTTTAATCTACCAATTTATTATATTAATCTACAAACACTTCCAAATTATCATGATATGTTTTTAGAAAATACCATCCATCTTCTAAAAATTTCGACTCATATCTAATATTTTCTCTCTCATCAAAACATAAACATTTTTGAGGAGAATAAATAAGCTTTATATCAATATTTTCTTCATTATTATAATATAATTGTATAATTATCATTTGTGAACTAGGATTCATATCATAATTTCTATGATATAAATTACGATTTTTTTGATAAAATTCACGTTGATAAAATGCACGATTCCTCTGATAAATATTATGAGGTCTTCGATACTTTCCTAATATTGTTATAAATTCCCTATTATAACTTTCTTGATAATTTCCTAATACTATTATGCTACATCCATCTTTTGGATAATTACGGCTTTTAAGAAATAAACGCAAAAAATTATTTAAAGAATATTGGGGTTGTACTATGAATGATTCGTCTAAATACTCATCTCTCATCCAATAAATAATTTCTTTTCCAAATTTTTCAGCAGAAAACCCTACGAAATCAAAATCCCAATCTTCAATAGAATTATAAAAATTCTCTACTTCACTAAAATAATCCCTATCTTCAAAAAACACTTTTTCCCAATATTCCCCTTCCAAAAAATCGTTTTCCCTTGGTGAAAAAGCCAAATAATGAAAATCAACAAAATATAATCTGCCAACAAAATATAAAACGACGAATAATAACACTGAAAACAAAAATCCATATAAATATATAGCCATATACCGTTTTCCCATAAATACCCCCTTGCTTTAAAAATCCGCCTTGCTTCTAGAAATCTTCTCTTAATTTAATTGGTGAATATTGATAAACCACAAAATACCAACCATTCCCTAAATTTATTAATTCTTCCCATTCTTTTTTGGTTAAATTTTCAGGTGTATAAACATAAGAGGATATTTTTTCGCCTTCATTAAATCTTACTTCTAAATACCGTTTCATTGTCCGGTTAGAATCCAACAAATCATTGTTTCCATGGATAATGACATTATCAATTTCAGGTTTAGCACTTGAAAAATCCAAAAAAGCGCATAAATGATCAGATAGTTTTTCTTTCTCTATCAAATAGTCGGATACCCCATAATCACTATATTTTAATTCTTCATCGGTACGACAATAATAATTCACCACCTTGGAAGTTTTTGAGTCTGAATAAACACTGCTGCTATACTGATAAAATAATACCTAAAAAATTTCTTCACATGCTACCTCATTTTTTCTTAAATATAAAATCTTTCTATTCTATTTCTTTTTATTTTGAAATTATTCTGTATATTTTCGTTTGATCGGTTGATAATTATAAATAGCAAAATACCAATCCCCCTCTAAGTTCTCGATATGTACAAAATCTTCCTCATTAAATTTCACCTCTGGAAGGTATAAATACGAGATAATTTCTCCCCCATCTTCAGAATACCGTCCCAAATAAACCCTGTATTCAAGATAGCGTCCACGGATTCCATACAGAGCAATCTTATCCTCATCGCCATGAATAAAGACACCTTTAGTTTCTACTTTTTCAACCGAAAACCTCCAATCTATATCCTCCAAAAACAAATCTTCCATTTCTTCAAATTCCTGATGATTGTCAATAAAATAATTTCGCATACGTTCCTCATCATGGTATTGCGCCCGTTCAACTCGCCAGAATAATTTATAATAGGCACAGCTTGAGAAATAATAAAACAAGTAAACATATGCAAGTACCAAAACTGGTATTGTAAAAAATCCAGATAGAAATAACAATATTGATAATTTTTTATTTAATAGTTTTTTACGTTTTGGTCTATCCATTGCTTTAAATAGTAATATCCTTTCGTTAAAATACAATACATTTTTCAATAAGCAATTACCACATCTGGGTCAGACCATTGTTTCAAAAAATACCACCCATCGCCCAAATACTTTAACTCATATAATTTGCTATTACTCTCATTCAAATGTACTGCTTCATTAGGTGAATAAATAAATTTTGTAGTTATTTCTTCTGTATCATAGTAATATAACTTAATAATTATAATTTGTGAATTGGAAATAATATTATAGTTTTTTCGATAATTCCCTAACAGAGTAATATCACATCCATCTTTTGGAAAATCATGACTTTTAATCGATAATCGCAAAAATTTGTTTAAAGGATGTTTAGCATCCATCATAAATGACTGATTCAAATACTCATCATAAAAAAAATATTCTATATCTTTCCCATACTTTTCTGTTGAAAATTCTACAGAACTAAAGTTCCAATCCTCAATAGAATAATAAAACTTTTCTATTTCTGCCATATCATCTTTATATTTTAATAATACATTTTCCCAATATTCTGCTTCCAAGAAACCCTTTTTTTCTGGCGGAAGAGCCAAATCATAAAAATCAATAATATAAAATCTGGCAGCAAAAAATAAAACAACGAATAGCGACACTGAAACTAAAAATCCACATAAATATATAGCTATATATCGTTTTCCCATAAATGCCCTCTCGCTTTATTATCGCTCTTTTCTTGTTGTATAGCTGCTGGTTTTACATATCCTGCATCCGCCCTTCCCCTCTCTCTACACAAGTCCTTTACCAAACCATCTTCAAATCCATTATCCCCGACAGCCTAACAACAATTTAATAACAGCTTAACAACAACCTTCTGTCCCGTTACCAATTTTATTTCACCCTCACCACCACAACCGCCCCATTATCCTTATCTTCCACTAAACTTTGATTTACCAGTTCTATCATATGATACGCCTTCTCCTGGCAGCTTCCCTGGTTTTCGTCCAACTGATGAAGAATTTCCCGGTTTGCCCCCTGAAAGGCTTTTCGGAAGGAATACTGCGGATTATAGAATGCGTTTCTGTCTTCAAACAGTTCCAAAAATACCTGAACCGCCGTGCGTGCGGCAATTTTTCCTCCATAATGCTTCCCCATACCATCCGCCAGTACAGCCATCACACCCGCATCTTTTTCGGTCAGCCCAAACTCATCTTCCTGTACTTCCCGATCGCCAATCGTTTTCGATGCCCCGGTTTCACAGCCGTTGTGCCTGTGTCGGGCAGAATGCTGTTCTTTTTGTCCGTTTGCTTCCAATCCTGCTCTGACCGCTGCAAGGCCCACACCCGCAAGGCCCAGAAAAAACAGGCTTATCTCCGGAATGGTCATGGTGTTCCTCCTTTTTCCTCCCACATAAAGTTCTCTCCGCAGAACGGGACAAATGCAAATTTACTTTCCCCAAGTTCAATCACATCATAGGCACCCAAAACGGAAGGGCTATACACCGCCGCATCATTATGATAAAGCAGCCCATTCTGGCACCGGATTAAATTACTGTTCATCCTGTTCGTAACTCCTTTTCTTCTCGTTTTACCGTTCATTTTGTCATAACTTTATTATAAATGGCAAACTTTATTTCTTCAATACTTTACCGCAATAAAAGACGGTTCATTCCGATAAAAAGACAGTCCCCCTGAGCCAGCCGGCACGGCGTATCCGTCAAAAGCTGATAACGTTTTCCATCTCCTGCCTTTTTTACACGGATTCCATTTTAACTGCCCAGGTCTTCCACATACCAGTTTCCGGAGGAATAATTTAAAACAGCGGTAAGCCTTCTTAATCTCTTCCTGCGATACATCTCTTTGCAGACCCAATATCTGATAATAATTCATTTTTTCTATCCTCTATAATGAAAACGGGGCGCACCAAGTGACTGGCTGCGCCCCGTAAGTTTATCCAGCAGAATATCCGCCCTCCACCGTAATCAGGTTCAGTTTATCTTTTTTCTGTTTAATGGTAAGCGTAAAAGTTCCTGTTCCTTCGGAATCTCCAAAATCTTCTTTATAATCAATAACAAATGCATTCGGGAAACAATATCTTCGCTCCATAACCCCGGCTGCCACATGCTCCACCGTTACTTTTCGGTAGCAGTCCGCCTTCTCTGCGGGTACTGCCGACCATAGGGCCAGCTTCCTGGTACTGTCAAATGGATCTCCGTCCACTGCGGTCAGGATTCTCCCGGTGATCACCAGAGTGCTTCCCACATCTTTTGTCCTGGCATTGGAATCCAGGGGAATATCGGTTGTAAATTTTACCTGGCGGACACATTCCTTTGCAATCTCAAAGCTTTCCGCCCCGTCTACGATTACTTTGTATGATACATAGCATCAAATTCCTGCATAATTGCATTATTTTTAAAATCTGATGCACTTTATTCCATTTCATATTGAATCTTATTTTCTTCTTTATATAAAGACATAAAACGTATATACAAAGAATCTAAATTTAATTCAGGATATATCGTAAGTAAATTAAATTCCTGTTGTACAAAATAATCTTCATTCCCTCAATACAACACTTAACATAGCCCCCAGCGCAGCTTCTGTATTTGGCATACATTGATATGGATTGATCAGATGTTTCTGAAAAACGGAATCGGTTATCGTTGTCTTATATTCAAAATATCCTGCAAATGCTTCTCTGGATACTTTATTTATCCTTCGATTTCCCTTAAACCAATAATCACTGCTGTGTCCTCCCCCCAACTGATTATTTGTAATTCCTCCAAATAAATCTTTTGGCAGAACAATCATATTTTTATAATTAGCAAATATTGTTTTATTCATTACTTCTCTCACATCATGATATAAATCGCTTATTTCTTCAAAATATAATTTTCCTGAAAGACCGGCTAACTGCTCACATCCATCTGGCTTTAAGAAAAGATGATGTACAGTATAGTCAATAATATAATATTTTTTTAAGGACGAAATTGTCGGATTTAAGTATCGCCTGCGGCTG
This sequence comes from uncultured Clostridium sp., assembly GCA_946553025.1. GTDB lineage: Bacteria > Bacillota > Clostridia > Lachnospirales > Lachnospiraceae > Caccovicinus. Next base: position 17,266 of record CAMNRM010000043.1, on the reverse strand, counting down.
TTTCCGGAAATCCTTCCCTGGAATAAATCCATGGCGGCCTGAATAATATCGTTTTGTACATCGAATTCTGCCCATTCATGAATCGTTTTTGTATAAACCGTTTTCACCCTGTTTACGCAAATCTGATTAACCGAATGATCATAGCTTAATTCTTTATATTCTGCCTGTTTTGTACATCGAAAACGATCGCTTAAAAACCCGCTTCCCCTCACCATAAGAGAATCAAACGCATGTCCGAATTCATGAAAAAATGTTTTATATGGAGGATGCAGCCGGCTTTTACTGTCTATTTCATAATACATAATCCTTGGCCTGCCCCAGAAATCTCTTCCAAAATACGCCGATGCCCCATGGGGAACAGGATTACTTTCGCTAAATAGCTGCATATAAATACCATTTCTTTTATTCATCAACTCGGTCATTCGGACAACTGTTTTTTCATCCAGCATATAAGACATACACTTTATCTTTGCCATATGATGAGAAAATCCATTATCATTTCTGCGGAAAAATTTCAAAAAAGCCTGCTTTCGTTCAGGATATTTTTTTTCGTAAAGTTCAATAAATTCATAAATTACCTGCATAGGAAATTCGCCAGAAAGAAACATCATTTCTGACAGATGATCAGAATTTAAACATGCCATTAAAGTTTTATTATACCTTGTTTTATAAGCCCTTAATTGTTCTGTCAAATCAGGATATTGTACTTTCTGTTTCATCTTTCTCTCCTGTTTATCCCAATATAAGTATCTTATTTTTGCTTAATACACAAATTTCCCTATTCTCTAATTTATAAATCATTCGTCCTTTTGAAAAATAAGTGATATCGTTTCAATATCACCCGTTCCCCTTGTTTCAATAGGAATATAGCCTGCAAAAGACCAATCATTTTTAAGACGTTCTTCTATGATTTCTTCAATCCCAGTAAATGAATATTTTGTTCCTTTTCCAAAGCTATATCCACACAGTTCTGACTTAACTCTTACAAACTCAACTTTTTTCATTTGACTCACTCCTCCATCGTTAATTGTTGAATTCAAGAAGTAACTGCTCATGCTTTTCTTTAAAATATTCTGCTATAAAGTCCTTAAAACATCCCCATTTCCATATACCGTTTTGATTGTTTAATAACACTTGTCCATTTTCTTTAAATAAACACAATTCTGTGTCATAATTGCTAATCAATATAGCTTCTTCGCCCATATTCATCATCAGTGTAAAAACCACGGACAACATAACCCAATATCTTTTTTCATTATCTTCATATTGTTTATTAAAATGAAAATCCAATGTACTTTCGACGATAAATTCTTTCTCATAAAATATCGTATCCCATCGATTATACGGGTAATCCCCGCCATCTGTTAAGTAAACTAAAAAACCTAATTCTTCAAAATAATCCAGGCATATTCCCTTTGCCAGTAGTTCCATACTTTTGCTCACATAGCCCAAATCTTCAAATGCTTTAACTAAAATTTCTTTATTTAATTTTTTCCCTTTCATCTTAACGAGATAGCTTACGGACACCTTTTTCACCCCCTCAAATCCTTCTTATCAACCCTTCTTATCTGATTAGTATAACTATAAAAATAACATCTTGATTTCCTCTATTGCTTCCTGTTTTAGTTCTTCGATGTTTTCTATCAAACGTTGCGGCAATATTGAAGCTATATCCTCTAACTCGCATCCTTTTTCTACTAGATTAATCAAGGATTCGTTATATTTTCTTTTTTTAAGTTGGCGTACCATGTATGGGGAAAATAAAAGTTTTTCTGCTTCCGTAATGGATAATCCGCCTTCTTTAATCGCTTCTAATGTTCCAATAATACTAATTAATAACTTTTTCTCTTCTTCGATAAAACAATTGTTTCTGTGTTCCTCATAAGATTTCCATATGGCAAAGAAATCCTCACTTCTGGGTTCGTAATCATGATAAAAAAATGTGACAAGTTCATCATAAGCCAACGCTGCGGAATAAAGCTTATCCGCGATTTTATTAAATACAATATTTTCAGTTTGATAAGGGCATTGTCCCGTGTATTTTAAATAAATCAATTCTTCCTTATCGCCATATCGGTGATGATTTGTATGGTATTTTAAATCACGCAGTACCATTTGCTGTACGAATGTTTCATTGATATTGCTATTTGCAAGATGGCTGCTTATCAAAAAATCATTGCGGTAAAGTTTTCCAAGTGCCTGAATTTGAACAAACCAAAATTGATAAATATTCTCTATCGGCCAATTGCTATTACTGTTTTGCTGACGTATTGGCTTTAAGGTAATTGCCGGTGCATCGTCCTGAAATTCAAACGCAAATTTTAAGTCATACCGCATTCCATTTTTACACACAAATCTACAGAGCTGATTTTCAGGAACAAAACATACCCCCAAAATCATTTCTAACGGGAAACCCCAATGCTCAATATTCTTTATATAAACATCCGGCATAATTTTACTTTCAGCAGATAATTCCACTACAGCACATAAATCAATATCACTGTAGGAATCATGATAGCTTTTATTTACGGCTGATTTTATTGTATCATTTTTATTATCCCTGCAAATTTCCAGTTCTTTAATTTTGATACATTTAATCTCCGGATGTGTAAAAAGTTTATCAACAAACACGCCTAAATTTGTTTCAAAAGAATCTTTACTTAATTTAATCATAGCTTTCACCTGCCTCTGTATCATTAGATATTTTCCTGCCATTTTTAACGATGAAAAATTGTCACCCCCTGATTTCCTATCATTGGCGTGACAACTTTTTTGCTTTTCTTCTATCTTCTCTTTTTCTTCAATCTTCTTGCTTCTAAAATTTTTCGTTCATCCTATCTGGGCGAATTTAGTTTCGCAGCCAGGTCTGCCTGATTGGCTTCGGGTACTTTCAAAACTTCCATCGCTTTCTCCGCTGTAATATGAAACCCTTCAATGATATTTCTAAGATCCTTTAATAACCTCATCTCATCTGTTTCTTTTCTCATATCCTCCCAAGCCTTACACACATCCACTTCCTCCTCTCCTGGCGGCAACTGCAAGTTAACATTGGCACAATAATTTAAAACATCAATTTCTTCTTTCCGTAACTTTTTAAAGTTATCTCGGACAGCTTCGTCCATTTTTTCCCTGTCTTTCGAATATTTGATAAAAGTAAGCACTTCTCTCAATGACGAATGAAATTTTTTCAACTCATCTTTTGACAATCCATAAGGCGTAATCAAGTGAATCTGATAATCCGGCACCAGGGAAAGAATATGTTCATCTCTCACACTCAACATCTCATGGAGGGAAGTCGGCCCATCCCATTCATCCGGTGAAAATAAAATAACCAGAGTAATTACAGGGATTAATCGATCTTCCTTATAAAATCCCGATAAAAATTCTCCCTTACTGTGTCCTTTAGAATCCTTTGACTTCCTATGACTGTTTGCCGCCTTCTGCACCTGCTTTGCATAATTTATGGCATCATACAACCAATTTTTCACTGGCATGGCATAATTCACATCACCTTGGTTCTCAATTCCCAAAAGCAGGTAGGCCACATATTCATCTTTCATTGCAACCACACTTTTCATTACATCCCGATAAACCTGCTCTGGCTCCCCGGCATCATCGGCACCATAGGGAACAATGATTTCTGTTGTATCCAACTCCTGCAGTTGTCCCGGCATAATTCTCTGCTGACCACCATAAATATAGTAGTTAAATGCATCCGCAAATATCGTGTTCTGCTTCATATAATCTTTCGTAACCGTATCTTTACGCCCCAACTCCCTCACCTCTTTTCTTATCCCTGTTTCCAGTATATCATGCTCTTTATTTTTCTGCAATGACTGCTTTTTTCGTATCTTTCCTTATTCCCGTACTTTAGCCCACTTCATTTCCCATTAAAACGATTCTCCATCCAACAAAAAACTGCTGTACCAGAATTTCTCATCAATTCATACAGCAGTTCTTCTTCTCTTTCAATTTTTCTGTTTTCTACCCTTCCATCTGCCTCCCCAAAAACCCAGCCGCTGTTGCCGCCAGTTTCATCTCCATCTCGCCAAACCTCGCCCTGGGTTCCCGGCTTAATATCGCCACAGCCCCAATCGCATCGCCCTCACAGATAATGGCGGTCACTACCTGCGCCGTCACGCCTTCCAATTCCTCTGTTACCAGCGGAATAAAGTTCTTTTCATCCTTCCCCGCACACACGGACTGGCGCTCGTTAATGAGCTGTTCTAACTGTCTGCTGATATTCTTCTGCAATATGTCCTTTTTCGGCCCCCCGGCTACAGCGATAACCTGATCTCTGTCGGTAATACACACCATTAAACCGGTGGACTGTGCCATCGCTTCGGCATACTGTCCGGCAAATGCGGTCAGCTCCACCATGGGCGAATATTTTTTTAATATGATTTCACCTTCCCTGTCCGTAAAAATTTCCAGGGGCGTTCCTTCTCTTAAACGAAGCGTGCGCCGAATTTCTTTCGGAACGACAATTCGCCCTAAATCATCTGCTTGTGTCAAGTATTCGCTAAGAAATTTTTGCATTTTTTTGTTTTTTTCGGCAATATCCTGTCCTGCTTTGTCAATACTAAGGATCTGGGGCGTTTCGTTCCTGCCTATCTGGGCGAATTTAGTTTCGCAGCCAGTTCTGCCTGATTAGCTTCGGGTACTTTCAAAACTTCCATTGCTTTCTCCGCTGTTACATGAAACCCTTCAATGATATTTCTAAGATCCTTTAATAATGTTCTTTCTTCTACTTCCTGTTTCATATCCTCCCAAGCCTTACACACATCCACTTCCTCCTCTCCTGGCGGCAATTGCAAGTTGACATTGGCACAATAATTTAAAACATCAATTTCTTCTTTCCGCAGCTTTTTGAAATTATCTCGAACAGCTTCGTCCATTTTTTCCCTGTCTTTAGAATACTTGATAAAGGTAAGTACTTCTCTCAATGACGAATGAAATTTTTTCAACTCCCCGTCCGACAATCCATAAGGCGTAATCAAGTGAATCTGATAATCCGGCACCAGGGAAAGAATATGTTCATCATCCGTATTCAGCATCTCATGGAGAGAAGTCGGCCCATCCCATTTATCCGGCGAAAACAGGATAACCAGAGTTATTACAGGAATTAATCGATCTTCCTTATAAAATCCCGATAAAAATTCTCCCTTATTGTGTCCTTTAGAATCTTTTGCTTCCCTATGGCTGTTTGCCGCCTTCTGCACCTGTTTTGCATAATTTATAGCATCATACAACAAATTTTTCACTGGCATGGCATAATGCACACCACCTTGATTCTCGATTCCCAAAAGCAGGTAGGCTGCACGATCATCCCTCATCGCAACCAGGCTTTTCATGACATCCCGATAAACCTGCTCCGGCTCCCCGGCATCATCCGCACCATAGGGAACAATAATTTCTGTTGTATCCAGTTCCTGCAGTTGTCCCGGCAAAATTCTCTGCTGACCGCCATAAATATAATAGTTAAATACATCAGCAAAAATCACATTCTGCTACATATAATCTTTCGTAACCGTATCTTTACGCCCCAACCCTCTCCCTCCTTTCCTCAGCACCATTTTTCTTATCTGCCGCAAGCAAGGTACTTTTTTTCGTTGCATCCTCTACGCCCGTCTTTCCCACTTCTTCCCTGCCTGCGTTTTTCTGCATACTCCGCACTCGTTTCTCTGCTCCCAGTATATCATGCCATCCGTTTTTCCGCAATAACTGCTTTTTCATTAACCGTTTCTTCCTCTCTTTCATCTTCTGCCCTGTGTCTATTCCTAACTCCACGTCCATCCTTTTCCTCTACCTCTTCTGCAAACACATCCTGAAACTTCCAGGTAATTTCCAATAATCGCTCCTTATACACCATTACCCTGTCAATTCCCTGGTACATTAGCTGAAGCAATTCCTCTTTGCTAAATTCCCCTTCTGGTGCATATTGATTCAATAATTCTTCCTGCTCTTTTTCCTTCTGCCTTTCTTCCAGGTGCTTTTCATAGTCTGCCTGGGTTTCTTCCAGCAATACCTTCAGCCGTTCGGCCTCCTTTGTCTGCTCTTCTTTCTGCATAATAAAACTATCCCTGCTTAACTGTCCGCCGCGATATTCCATATAAAGCTGCATTTTTCGGGAATTACAGAAATCCACCTGCGCCTTAGTTTCTTCTATCTTTCGGATGAACATTCTCCCTGGATCTTTCTTTTCTGTTTTCTGTTTCTTTCTCAGCTTCTTTAAAAAACACAACTGAATCTGAAAAGAATCAAGTACCATTTCTTCTATCTCCGGCAATATCCAGCGAATCTCCCCGCACTCTGCATCTTTTTGGTACATTACCGTTTGACAACTCAGATATGTGGTTTTCCCATACGTTTTCCTCAGCCGCCGTCCACAATATCCACAATAATATACACTTTTGGAAAAGTCCCTTTTCTTCCGGGAATAATTTTCCACTTTCCGTATTGCCTGCTTTGCCAGTTCAAATTCCTCATGAGAAACCAGCGCCTCATGCATCCCCTCGTGAATAATCCATTCTGTCTGCGAAACTTTTATCTGTGAACGAGCCCGCAGAGATGGGTTTTCACGCGAATGATTTACCATTGCTCCTGTATATTTGTAATTACCAAGAATATTTAAAATCGCCGCATGGCTCCACATCAGAGGCTTTTCACAAAGAATTCCTTTCTTTCTCCGAATCCCTTTAGCCTGCAGAGGCGTAGGAATACCTTCCTGATTTAATATGGTTGCCACCTGCGATGTACTGTTTCCGTCAATCACCATTTGAAAAATTCGTTTCACTATGGGTGCTGTAGCCGGGTCTGGCAAAAGATGGTGTTTATCTTCAGGATCTCTTCGATAACCATAAGGCGGAACATTAACATATTTTCCTGTCCTCATACGGCTCTGCTGTGCTGAGCGAATTTTCACCGAAAGATCACGGCTGTAGTAATCATGAAGAATATTTTTAAACGCAATATCAATTCCTGCATTTGCTCCACTGTGTTCCTGGCTGTCATAACCGTCATTTACCGCAATAAACCGAATACCCAGAAAAGGAAATAAATGTTCCAAATAATCTCCTACTTCCAGATAATTTCGCCCAAAACGAGATAAATCCTTGACAATAACACAGGAAATCCTGCCTGCCTTTATTTTCTCCATCATCTGCTGAAATGCCGGGCGTTCAAAATTTGTTCCTGTAAATCCATCATCAATAAACTCTGAGGAAGGGAGTCCCCGCAGGGACTCTTCCTGAGCAATATATTTTTCAATTAGCTTTCTCTGAGCAAATATGCTATTGCTTTCCTGGGTTGAGGAATTTTCCTGTTCTTCTTTTATCCTTTGTTTCTCTCCCAGCCTAATATCCTCCAGCGAAACCCGCAGGTAAACAGCAATATGCTGTTCCATCAGACAGCCTCCTCCCATGTAATTCCCGCTTCTCTGAACTGATCTTCGTACTTCATCTGCATTTTAATCTTCTTTCCCGTCTGTACACTAATTTTTTCTATCCAGGTTTCAAGCACTTCACTATCTACCTTCTCTATTTTTTCATGACTACCGGCCTGCTCCAGCCAGTGCGAATATTGCACCGTTTCTTCCTCAAGCTTTATCTGTTCACTGTATTGCTGTTCTATCTGCTCCCTCAGCTTTTCGATCTTTTCTTCGTATTGCTTTTTCATATACCGATATTCTTCCTCTATCAGCAGCCCTTCCTTTAAATCCATGTACAAACTATTCCTGAGTTCTTCCAGCCGTTTTATCTCCTGTTCCAAGCGAATCTTTTCTTCCATTGTCTTGTCCTGTTCTTTAAACTTCGCTTTCTGTTCCAAAAGCTTTGCAATCGCTGATGTATGTTCTGCAAACAACTGAATATGTGCATTAAGTGTATCTAAAACAACCTGGTCAAGTTCCGCCTGGGAAATAGATTTATCGGTACATCCCCGTTCTCTGTGTTCAATATAGCGCGGACATTTAAACGTAAAGTAGACTTTATCCCCTTTTCGATTAATACTCCGCACCAATTTCATCACAGAACCACAATCCGCACATACTAACTTTTTCCCGTAAGAATTAACTGCTTTTGGCAGATGCGCATATTTTCCCTGGCTCTCTTTACGGGCATTTGACTGTTTCTGGTTTATCTCCTGAACACGCATAAATAATTCATCACTGATAATTGGCTCATGTGTATTTTGGCACACTACCCATTCATCTTCTCCCACCCAATGAAATGGCTTTCCCTGATAAAGCGCTTCCCTGGCCTTTGCCTGCGCCAGATGACCCTGATAAACGATATTTTTCAGCAAATCCGTCAATACATGGCGATTCCACAAAATCTCTTTTCCCTTTTTATTGTTATTGGTAACAATTCCATTCTCATAACGATAACGTCCGGGAGAAGGAACTCCTGCCTCATTCAATATCGCTGCAATCTTTGATATTCCCAGACCTTCTGCCCGCAATTCATAAATCCGCTGAACTACCGGAGCGGTTAATGGATCAATCATCAAATGATTTTTATTTCCCGGTTCCTTCTGATAACCATAGGGGGCATAATTTCCGATATATTCCCCACGTTCCATTTTTCCCTGAAGGGACGAACAAATTTTCCTGGAAATATCCTTGGCATACATATCATTGGCGATATTCATTACCGACATGGACATCTCCTCATTTGACCCGGCAAAAGCAGTATCATACTGATCATTCACTGCAATCAGACGAAGATGGTACATCGGACAAACTTTCTGAAGAAAATTCCCGGTATCAATATAATTTCTTCCCAATCGGGACAGATCCTTTACTACAATGCAGTTAATTTTCCCTTTTTTTACTAAATCCATCATTTTTTGAAATTCTGGCCGGTCATAATTTGTACCTGTAAATCCATTATCTGCAAATATTCCACACAACTGCATCTGCGGCTTGTCCTCCAGATAAGCGTTCAGATACTGAATCTGCGCTTCCAGGGAATCACTGTCTTTTCCATTATCTTCCACTGAAAGGCGGGCATAAATCGCCGTCTGACAGCTTTCTGCCCCCTTTAATTTTGCTGCTTTATCTGCCTGAACATAAGCATTATTTTTCTTACTCACTCTAGCCATATTGCTTACTCCTCTCCTGTCGCATGTTTACCTGAACACAATATCTTCTTCATTAATTTCATGAGGGTAGTCTTTCATTCCCTGTGATTTCAGAAATTCATCAATTGACGCAAAGCGATCCTGATATCGAAATTCCACATGAATCGTCTTGCTGTCTTCAACCAAAACTCTATCAATCAATGCTACGACTACATTCCGATTAAGTTCCTGTATATTCTCATATTTTCTAAATCCGGCCAGAAACTGCTGTTGCTCATTCAATCCCATAACCAGGGTATTCTGCTCTTCCAGAAGTTTTTTCTTTGCTTCTTTTGCAAGGATTACCTTTTCTGCAAATCCTTTCCGCAGGCTTTCATATTCTTCACGATCTACCAGCCCGCTTTTCAAATCTTCATAAACTTCCATACGCAGCCGCTGATTCTGTGCAATCTGTGCATCCAGTGCTTCAATCTGCGCAGACAGTTTTTTTACTTCTCTTTTCTCCCACACCAGATGATCTATTCCATCCAGTGCCTTATCCATATCCAGCATAACGGCAATTTGTGCCTGAATCGAACACAACACCGCTTCTTCCAGCTTTAGAGCCGAAATTTGATGAGATGAACACCACTTGCTGTTATGCTTATAATTTCCACAGACATAATACGCATATTTTTTCCCGTTGCTGGGTACAACAATGCGAACCATAGAGCCTTTGCAATCTGCACAATATACTTTCCCTGCCAGAGCGTAAATCATTTTTCCATTACCGCTCCGGGTATCTTCCTTTAATAAACGCTGCACTTCCTGAAATAATACTGTGGTAATAATTGCCTCATGCGTATTTTCTACCCGATCCTGCTCTTCCTGACACACAGCTTCCTCTACATTCAGCTTATAGCTTTTCTTTCTGCGTTTTCCCTGAATTAATGTTCCGCAATAAACCTCATTCCTCAGGATTCTGCTGACTGCCGTAGCCGACCATCCCGAATAGGGATGGGTTTTAAATGAAGTCCGATAACGGATTCCTTTATCCCGCTTATAATCCGCCGGTGACAATAATTTCCGTTCATTCAACTCTTTTGCAATCGCTGCCATACTCAGGCCATCCATCTTCATCTTATAGATTTCCTGCACTACAGCTGCTGCATATTCATCCACAACCAAATGATTTTTATTTTCAGGATCTTTTAGATAGCCATAGACGGAAAAACTGGAAACACACAGCCCCTGTTTCCTTTTCACACTCAAGGCAGAACGAATCTTCCCCGATGTGTCCCGGCTGTACTGCTCATTCAGCAGATTTTTAAACGGAACAATCAGGTTATCCGCCTGGCCTCTGGAACGGAAACTGTCATAGTCATCATTTACCGAAATAAAGCGAACGCCCATCGCCGGAAAAATCTTTTCAATGTATTTCCCTGCTTCCAGATATTCCCTGCCCAAACGCGAAAAATCTTTTACTACAACACAGTCAATACGCTGTTCCCTGATTGCTGCTAAAAGCTTTTGAAAACCAGGACGCTTAAAATTTGTCCCTGTATAACCATCGTCTTCAAAAATTTCCACAACGTCAATTTCTGGCATTTTTTTGATATGATTCATAATTAACAGCTTCTGATTGGTTATGCTGTCACTTTCATTTTTTCCCAACAAAAAAGAGTCGCCATCTTCTTTCGATAACCTAACATAGATGGCGGCTTTAAATATTTTATCTTTATTGTTTATTTCAATAGTCTTCATTTTACGCCGCTCCTGTTATCTTATGGTAGGCAATCTACCAGAAGAAAAACTGGAGTCCCGCTGATTTTGTCCAAACTCATCATAACACAAAAAGTTCGGGAAATCCAGTCTTTTTTTGATCATTGTAATGTCAGTTTCTTCCTGTGTTACTGTGAACGTGTGAACAGTAACCTTCCTGTCATTTAAGCTTTCAACCTATTTTTAAACGCACTCTACTCTGCCATTACATGCCTGCCAGAAAATTAGAAAAACACTCATCCATGCTCTGCTTTCCAGAAAAAGATACATGGACAACCACATCCCCTACCTTATAAGCATAAGGATTTCTGATTTTCTCCACAAATGTGCGAATCTTCTCCTCTGGTGTATCAAATTTTTGTCCATTCATATCCATCATAACTTCCCGGATATCCATTAAATCATCTTCTTGATTCTTCATTGTATATCACCACCTTTTTCCATAATTTCCAATATTTACAAAAAATATACGCATTTGTAACATTTAATTACAACCCTGTACAGCGAGAGAAACTTGGACACTCTTCACTATAAACAGAAATGCTTTCTGTTATTTGTCAAGGTTCAAAAAATTTCCTTTCTGTTCAAATGATTACTCATCATAAAACAGCATCGTTTGTTTTGTAGGGAAAATATTGCAAAAGAAACCAAAAATACTTCTGTCCTTTCTGCTTTATAGTTTAAATCGCTTTACTGCGATTATCAGATGAATCACTACCTCTTGTTCCATATCTGCCAGCGGCATATAAGAAATATTAATTCCTTTTTTTCGAGCGGTGGATATAAATGTATTATGTATTTTCTTCTCATAATATCTGACTACCTTATACACCGCTTTTTCATTTCCCTTTACTACTTCCAGAATAATTTTCTGCGACAGCAGTTCATTCCGAACACTCCGCATTCGCATTCTCATCCATTTCCTCACGCAGTAGCTTCAATGCCTGGTACTTGTAATTTGTCGCTGTTTTTTCTGTGATATTTAACTTTTCTGCAACCTCTCCCATCGAATAGCCAAGAGCAACAGCCATCAGCAATACGGTCTGCTTTCGCTCCGGTAACCTCTTGATTGCTTCCGCTAGTTCCATACTCTCAAAAAAGATGCTCTCATCTTCTACCTTCAGTTCCGTTTTCTCCGAAAGATATTCATCGCATACCCCTTCAAAAAGCTCTGTCAGCTCATCCGTGGAAACTACTTTATAACGCATACAGTGTCGCAGGTAACCTCTAATCTGATTCTTTACACTATTTTCAATCACTGTTTTACAGAACAGGTCAAATTTCTTCGGCATTGCCTCCCACTCTTCTGCTGTATAATCTTGTCGTTTCATTTTCCCCTTTCCGCAGAAGTATTTTTGATTCTCCCTTGCATAAAAGCAAAGTCTTATAATTTGCCCCTACATTAAGTAACAAACACCGCCCTACCCCGAATTATCTATGCCGTTTTGAAACTTTTTTAAATTTTTTTCATTTTTATGGGTGGAGTGTGTGTTTTTGGTAAAAATCGGTAGAATTATTTCTAAAATTTGGAAATGCTATGTTTGTTGAGGATGTTTCGCTTTAAAATTTTTTACTTCTTATAATGAATTACGTAAAAGATAGGTCGATATGTTAGGAAAAGAATCGATTTTAGAAATTTTATGATATAGAGATTATAAATATCTAATTTAAAATAAATAAAGATTAATAATCTCTATACTGGGATATGCAATTTTCCTGCTAATATTTATATATTGTTAATATACGCAAATAAAATATATTGTAAATACTAAAGGAAAAAATATGGTAAATCTTTATTTAAAATAATAAAAAAATCTTAAAATTCGTTACATATAATAAAAAAATTTGAGAATTTTCCCTATCCTCATAAAAAATTTTCTCTATCCAAATGATTTAATCCTATAAAATTATCATTTGGATAGAAAAATTCTTTTTACAAATTTATTTCTTTTTATTTTTCCCCGATTACTTCAAAAATAATGCTCTTGAAAAAGCCTTGATTAGTTCTAAAAATTACATTTGTATTTACTGCTTAATGTAACTTTTAGCGCATAACCTTTTCCAATAATGATTTATAGCTATCTACTACATCATAAACAACATTGTCGCCGGAAATCGCCTTAAAGTGCTCCCTTGCACAATGAATTTTAGATTCTTCAATTAATCGCAACTGCATGGAATTCATACTCCCCTTTGTTTCTGCCACAAAATAAATATGCTTCGTTGTTCCCTCATAAAAAGCAATCGCCCAATCTGGATTATAATGACCTACAGGAGTTGCAATATAAAAGCCATCTGGTAGTTTCACATAAACTGCTACATTGGTATTTGTATCAAGTTCTGCGGCAAAATCACGCTCTCCAGTTGAATCATAAACAATGTGATCATATAAATGCTTTTTAGCTTTCATTGCATTAACACCAAGCCTGCCTTTAATAGTTGGTTCAGTAAAAATATCTGTATTGTAACAATCATCCAGAATATTATAAGTGATATGTTCAATAACTGCTGTAGCCTTCTCATCATTAATAAGGGCTGCTGCTTTGACAATAAACTCTTCCGGGTTATCCTTAAACTGATTGAATACAACAGGCTGGATACCCCGTAGGATAGCTACAAGCGCTTTACGTGTCAGCCCTGTTTCATCTACCAGCTTTCCAATCAAGTCATACCTAACGTTAGAACTTGCTTTTGCCTGCACTCCGTAACTGCTGGATTCTTCCTTTACAAAAGATGCACCAGACAAAAGTTCTTCTTTTGATTTAATTCTATCCATAGAACCAGTTTCTACCTGAAAATGAATTTTAGAAACATACAATTTTCTGTCTAGGGCAGAAATCGCTTTTCGGATCAGTTCTTCTGTATCAAAATCTACCACATAGACAGACTTACTATTAATTCTTGACCAAAGTGCTTTAAATTCCGGCATAGCCAGCTTATCTTCATTCACTTGAAGTTCTACATTATTGCTGCGGGCATTTTCAGGCTGCATACTGCGAGCATCATAAATGGAATCCACGATTGCAAGCACAGAAGCAGCACAGTTTGCTACTTCACTGGCCACTTTAAAGGAACCATTTGCTTTATCTTCATAATATTTATCCGTCAGAATACCTTTTCGGTCGATATAACCATTGACAACCATATCATAATGGATGGCTGAAGCAATATTATGATCAATAACTTGTTCGTTGCCCTGTTCATCTTGAATGGCTTTTCCAGTAAAAAGTTCAATAGTAACCGCACAAGGACGGTCAGCAATACCTTCAGCCATTTCTGCCTGTAGACCTCTTGCAAAAGAATCATAACTTTCACTGGCAATGACCGTAAGGATATTGATGTTATGTACATCATTTCCCAGAACATTTGTATCCATGCGCTCACCGTTTTGATTTACACAGAGCCGAAGCCCCCGTCCAACCTCCTGACGCTTTCGGACATCACTGGAACTTTGCTTTAAAGTACAAATTTGAAAAACATTTGGATTATCCCATCCTTCTCGCAAAGCAGAATGGGAAAAAATGAAACGCACCGGAGAATGTACCGGATCACGGTCAAGCAAAAGTTCTTTATTTTTCATAATCAAATCATAGGCACTGACATCATCGGAAGTGGTTTCTTTGCGCCCAACCTTGGAATTTATCATTTTGCCCTTGCCGTCCACAGAAAAATATCCGGCATGGGTCTTTTCTGCGGGAATCGCCTGCAAATACTTAATAAATTCATCATCCCCAATTGCAAACTGCATACTGCTTATAATATCCTTATATTCTTCTTCAAACATAACCGCATATTTACCGTTTACCGGCTGACCTGCCAGATCATATTCGCGGTAGTTTGCCACTTCGTCGATGAAGAACAGAGAGAGAACTTTGATGCCTTTATGAAACAACTGGCGTTCGCGCTGAATATGCGATAAAATTGTTTCCCGTATCTGGATGCGGCGCAGCTGATCCTCATCGACTGCGCCAATCACATCCCCGGCATAAATCTTAATACCATTCAAAAATTCCACGGAGTCATCGCGGCCGTCAATTTGCTTGACAACAAAATTATTTTTATATTCCTCAAGTCCACCGGAATAATCATAAAGATTATCACCGATTTTAACAATACGGCTCTTTTTCTTTACACCACTTGCCATCTTTACCTCAAATTGCAGTGTAGCCGTCGGATCGCTTTTAGAAAGATTAATGTTTTCCAAATAGATAAAACTATCCGTAGCGGTACTTCCTGACTCGGTAATTCCCTTTACGGCAATTTTTTTAACTAGCCGCCTGTTATAAGCTTCTATAGCATCCAGACGATAAACCATATTGTAAATACTATCACTTCTATGGGTCGCAGAATAACGCAGAGTTAAAAGCGGGCAAAACTCCTTCAGCCGTTCCTTTGTCTGTTTTCCTTCTACAGACTGCGGCTCATCAATAATCAAAATAGGATTTGTCTTTGCAATAATATCAATCGGACAACGGGAACGAAACTCATCCAGCTTCATATAAATTCTTCGGGCATCCTTACCTCTGGCATTAAATGCCTGTGCATTAATAATCATCACATTGATGGAATTATCCGATGCAAAACGGTCAATTTCTGTAAGCTGAGCAGAATTATAGATAAAGTATCGTATCTTTTTTCCATACTCCTCAGCAAAATGTTCCTGGGTCATTTCAAAGGACTTATATACACCTTCACGAATAGCAACACTGGGAACTACCACGATAAACTTACTCCAGCCATAATGCTTGTTTAATTCAAACATCGTTTTAATATAAGTATAGGTTTTGCCAACACCGGTTTCCATTTCAATGGTAAGGTTATAACCATTTTCACGACCCTCCAGCCTTTTTGACGGCTTAATCTGATTTGTACACTGAACCTTATTTAACTGCTCCAGTATTTGCCGTTCGGAAATCTCCGGTATAATTTTTTGGTTGCTAAATCCGGTAAAATCACGATCTTCACTAATGCCGATTTGATAATTGCCGCTTCCCCTGTCCATCATATAGGTAGGTGTCAGATATGGCTGTCCGGCAAAGACATCAACTACAGCTTTCGCTGCATCCGCCTGAAATTTCTGATACCTGTATTGTATCTTCATCCCGCCTTACCTCCTTACAAAACCTTTACTCTTGTATCTGGTGCCAGCATCTTAAAAATCTCACCCAAATTAATCTTGGCAGGGCTGTTGGCAAAGCTGCTGTCGCGAAATACAGCACGAAGGGGCTGACGTTTGGCAATCTCTTTTACCACAGAATCAGAAATATTTTCGTTAAAACAGGCAATCAAATCGCCATCGTTATACGTATGTACTGTACAGCCGTCAATCTGCTCTGAAGTGTAAGGCATGGAAAGGGGCAGCCCCCACTCTAACAGGCAGCCAAACAGTAAATCTAAATCTGTGCGATCAGGCTTGATGTTGGATTCCAGCATGGAAAGCATCGCCTGGTCGTATTCACCAGCGGAATAATAAACATCCGTCATGTTGCTATCATCTACCTTAAAGACACGGAATCCTCCATCAAATGTCTTGCCGGGATTTTCCTCAGCAATTTTTTTCGCAGCCCGGCGAATGCGTTCTTTGCCGATTTCACAGATGTTTTTGTATCCAGCTTTATAAGCTTCCGACTTTTCATCACAAGGCTCTGGTAGCTGTACCATGATGAACTTGCGGTGTCCATTGTCCTCCGCGTTGAGTTGCATGACGGCATGGGCGGTCGTGGCGGAGCCGGAGAAGAAGTCGAGGATAATGGAATCTTTGTCTGTTCCAAGATATGCCAGACGATAAAGCAAACGGATAGGTTTTGGATAATCAAAATAATTTCCATTCAACAAGGCTTTAAGCTGACGATTAGCTTCATCACTATGGCCCACATCAGAATAATCCAATATAGATATTTGTGGTACACCCTGTTTAACTTCAGAAAGAAATCTCTTAATTGATGGGAAACTATCTCCATTTGAACCAAACCATATTCTTTTATCTAACAAAAGCTTTTCATAATTTGCTTTGGATGCCACCCAATGCTTTCCTGTTGGTGGATAGAATATCTTTCCTGTTGGGGATATAATAGGATATGTTGTTGATGTACTACCAGCACCTGTAAAATCTGCTGCTTTCCATGGTCCACGTGGATCATGGTCTGGATTTTTGTATCTGGCAATAGATTCCTCGCTACGTGGAAGTAAATTAGGGTGCCAAATATCTTTTACTTTAGTATATACTAAAATATAGTCATGATAATGAGCAAACCATTTACTATCAATTTTTCCCCCATACATTTTTTCCCAAATAAGATTTTCTACAAAATTTAAAGAACCAAATATTTCGTCACAAATTTTTCTCAAATTTTCTTGTTCACTATCATCCTTGTGAGTTAAAAGTTTGTAACACTAAGAAACCATGGAATCCCACGGTTTTGCT
>CAMNRM010000042.1 GCA_946553025.1 uncultured Clostridium sp. | reverse complement strand
AAAATGGAGTCTTGGAAGCCGCATAAAATAAGGCTTTGAGATTCCGAGAGTCTATGGAATAAGATATGGAGGAAATCTTGGTGGCGGTGGTGTGCTTTCCAGTGGCGAAATGGAGATGTCCGGAAGCTTTGTCACGGCAAATTATTCGGCGGCTTCAGGTGGAGGAATATTTTCTTATTCGGGAAATAATTCAGAGAACGTTTTTAGTGGAAAAATAACCTTAACCGGAGGTATTATTGCAGGAAATTATGCTGAATATAGTGAAGGCGGCGGACTGCGAATTAACTGGCGGGGTGAAATTAAAAGTGCGGAAGGTAATAAGATTTATATTACAAATAACAGAACCGATACAAGCACAAACTGGGGCGGCGGCGGAATATTTAATATGAGCAAAGCGCAAACAACAATCCAGAATGTATTGATTACGGATAATACCGCAGAAGGTTTTGGCGGAGGTGTTTCTGGTTGTAACCATGGAACGAATCAGTTTTTTGTGGCTAATGGTGCGGGAATTTTTGATAATAAAGCAAAAGGAACCAGTGAAAAGCTAAAAAAAGGTACTTTTCCTGATAATTCCAAGAATGAACGGAAAAACTTTGCAGATTGTATTGATGCAAGAACGCCGGTTATCCAGGAGGGTGAAGCTGAAATTGGAAAGCACCCGTTATTCATCGATTTCAATCATGGAGATAGTGTACCTTCTTATCAGGATTTTTATTGTTCCAATATCAGTCAGGTATATGGTACGATGTTAGGAGGAGGAAGTGCAGAATGGAGAGGAAGTGGAAGCAGCAGCGATAAGGATAATAAGAATCCAACCGCTTTTCCTGTAGAAATTGCAGCGGGTGCTTTTGTGGAAACCAGTAATTTAATGGGATTAACGGCACATCCATTAGAGAGAGATAAAAATAAAGCAAAAGCAGCAGCTGAAATTTATATTACAGGGAATTATTCAGCAGCACATGGAGCTGGTGTAATGACTAATGGTACATTTAAAATTGGTGAAACACAGAAGCATGAAGCGGGTTTGACGATTGAAAAACAGCTTCAGGATATCCATGGAGCCAGCATTAGTGATGAATCTAAGCAGGAATTTAAGTTTACGATCCGATTAATGAATGCGGAAAATGAACTTCTTGAAGGAAAACATTCTTATAAAAAATCTCCGGTTGATGCTAATTTGGATACGGATAATGGTGAAGGAGAAATTTCGATTACAAAGGATAAGCCGGCTGAAGTAACCCTGCGGGTTGGGCAAAAGCTTACCATTTCCGGACTTCCCAATGGTTCTTACCAGATAACCGAAATGGAAGATATAAACTCACCTTATGAAGTGAAAGATGGAGAAAATATAAAAGAAGGTGTTATATGGGCAGAGGACGGAAGAACGGTGTTGTTTGTCAATATACCAAAAGCATCTTTAAGAATTAAAAAAGTACTTGAGGATGATTCTGAAGAGGGTGCAGACAATCGCTTATTTGCCTTTACCATTCATTTAACAGATGCAGCAGGACAAAATATTAGTGGACAATACAGTTACATTAAAGAACCCTTCAGCCAGACTGTGGATGGAGGAACGAAGGAAGGAAAGATTACTTTTACCAACGGAGAATCAGAAAAAGTATATTTACGCCATGGTCAAAATATCTCTCTTTATAATCTTCCTGATGGTGCAAATTATCGTATTACTGAATGGCCCGATGAAAAGTATGAAGCTAAAGATGGAAAATATGAACAATCTGGAGTGATAAAAAATCAGAGTGTTGCAACGGTTACTTTTACGAATGCACGCAAGTCGGATGAGCCAAAACCGGAAGAACCAGAGAATAAATATGCTTCCCTCCTCATAAAAAAAGAACTTCAGGACAGTGAAGGGAATAAGATTGACAACAATCATCATCTCTTTACATTTGCTTTGCGATTGAAAGATTCTGACAAGAAGGATATTACAGGTGAGTATTCCTTTACCAAAACACCTTTTGATTCGGCAGTGGATAAAGAAGGACCAGTTGGAGTGCTGAAATTTGAGGAAAATAAAGCTGCCACGATTTCTCTGCGCGGCGGTCAGAGTATTCGGATTGAAAAACTGCCAGCAGGAAGCTGTCATGTTATCGAAAGTGAAGATGCGAAATATAAGGTTAAAGATGGCAAATATGAGCAAAGTACGGAGATTTTGGCAGGTGAAGAAGCACAGATAACCTTTGTAAATGTATCTGAATCACCCAATGAATCGGAAGATGAAACGACAACAGAAAGTCCAGAGAACCCGAAACCACCGAAGGACCCAGAAAACCCAGATGAACCAGAATCTCCGAAAGACCCAGAAAACCCAGACGAACCAGAATCTCCGAAAGACCCAGAAAACCCAGACAAACCAGAACCGCCGAAGGACCCGGAAAATACAACATCTACGGATGAACCTACACCATCAACAACGGCACCTTCACCAGGCGGTGGCGGCGGACGGCGTCATGATAACCCAACGACGGCTCCGCAGCCCACAACAATACCGCCGACGGAAACATTACCTGTAACCAATACCGATCCCGGAACAGAATCTTCACCTGCGCTGGAAACGCCATCTGATCCGGGTGCTGGAAGTCCCGGTTCTGATGTACCGCAATACCTCACCGAACTTCCAGATCCCAATGCTCCGGGAAGCCCTGACTCAGTTACCATTATGGAAGATGATGTACCGCGTACCTATATAAAGGTGTGGAATCCGGAAACAGAAGAGTTTGTGTATCTTCCGGAAGATGAAGTCCCGTTATCTTCCATGCTTCCAAAAACCGGAGATCCGTTTAAACGGGATTTGTGGAGAATGATGTTTATTCTGTCTTTAATCAGCACAGCCGTTCTTTTGTGTCTGAAAAAGATTGAGAACCGGAGGGAAAGGGAAGAATAAGAGCAGGCAGAATTCCTTGATACCATTTTGCCAGAGATAAAATTTAGGTGAATGAATTATTGTAGAAAGTATTTTACAGAAGAATTTGTCATACAATATTTTTTCAATAGACTGTAATTTTAGAAAAAAATGGTATAATGGTATCAGGGAGGTGGCGGCAGTATGTTAAAAAAAGAAGATTTAAAAGTAGGAATGCAGGTCAAGGTATCGGATATATGGGATATACCAGGAGTATACATTTATTTGGGTGATTTCAGGCAATTACCGATAGATGCAGGTGAGGGCGTAATTTTAGCCTTTGGTGAAAATATGCCAAAACCAGCAGGCGATAATATTTTTACATTTTATTTGCCGTATAATGAGTGGCTGGAAGAAAATTTAGATGATAGTGAGGTTTTCTTAAATCATAAACAGCAAGAAGTCCACTTCCTTAATTTTATTACATAGGCTTGAGAGATTTCTTAGTTATTAAGAATAAAACTATTGAGGGGCTAACAAAGATAATGGTTAGCCCCTTTGGACTTTATGGTATAGGTTTACAAATCTCCCTTCAACCCAATCTCTTCCGCCTTCTCTTTCATTCCTTCTATGGTTTCCTGAATAAGTTCATCCAGTTCCATTCCCAGCATTTCACATCCCTGGCGGATAACGTCGCGGTCTACACCGGCGGCAAATCGTTTATCTTTAAATTTTTTCTTTACGGATTTCACTTCCAGATCCAGCACGCTCTTTGACGGGCGCATAATGCAGACCGCATGAATCAGCCCAGTTAATTCGTCGATGGCAAACAGGGTTTTTTCCATCTGGGTTTCCGGTTTTGTCTGGGTGCACAGACCGTAGCCGTGGCAGCTCATTGCCCGGATATAGGTTTCGTCAATTCCTCTTTCCCGCATAATTTCTTCTGCTTTTTTGCAGTGCTCTTCGGGATACATTTCATAATCCAAATCGTGGAGAAGACCGGCAACGCCCCAAACTTCGGCATCTTCGCCAGCCAGGCGGCCGAAATGCTCCATAACGGCTTCAACCATAAGTGCGTGTTTTTGCAGGGCGGGAGTTTTCGTGTATTCGGTTAATAATGCCCATGCATCCTCTCTTGCTAATTTCTTTTCCATAAGAACCTCCTTGTAAAATAAGTTTTTCGCTGGTTTTCAGCATGAAAAACAAGCTTGTTTTGATAGAATATTTATGGATAAAAGGCAAAACAAATGCCCAAATTGTCCCCATTATAGCATATTTTTTGTGGAATGGAAATACGTTTTGGCAATTCGGATGATTAAGGGGCGCATTGGTGCTTCCGCTTGCGTTTGGGATGGATGGGATTCTGACAGGGTTTCAGGGGTGATTGAATTAAAGTTGATTTATAATTGTATCAATACCATAATAACTAAAAAGTACTTGACGAAATAATAACTTTAAAGTATAATGAAAATAAAAAAGGGGGGATGTTACCCTTGCACCAGATATATTTTTACAAAGATAAGAACGGTAAGCAGCCGGTAGCGGACTATCTTGAAAAAGACACAAAAAACTCCTGCGAGAGAGATAGCCCAAGCTAAGCGTGAACTGGCAGATTTGAAAGAAAGGGGGCTTGATGAAAATGAATAACAGCGCAATTGGCAGCACTTGGGAGGAATTAGAGCAGAGGCTTTTTACCTCTGAGGAAATTGCTGCAAGTAATCTCCGAGTTGCCCTGATAGGTGAACTTATCAAAGCCAGACAGGAGAAAGGCATCAGCCAGAAAAAATTAGAGGAATTAAGCGGCGTAAAGCAGCCGGTTATTGCTCGGATGGAAAAAGGCAGCACTAGTCCGCAGATTGATACTGTATTAAAAGTATTGGCTCCATTGGGAAAAACACTTGCAGTTGTGCCGATAGAGCCTAGATAGGAGAATGTAAGTAGCAAAAAGCAGAGCAAAAGAAAGGAAACACTATGGGGCAGAAGCAAGAAGGAAAGGTAAGGGCAGTATTGATTGGATTTGGGGGAATGGGAAGGCAGTATGCGCAGATGATCCGGGACAATGAGGTTTCCGGCATGGTCTTAGCGGGCGTCTGCTGCCGGAATAAGGAAGGGCAGAAGATTTTACACGAGGAATATCCCGGGGTTTCTCTTTATACCGATGTAGAGGATGCCCTTGCCCATAAGGAGGAATTTGATGCGGCAATTATTGTAACGCCGCACACCAGCCATGTGGAAATCGGCAGGGCTATGGTTCGGGCCGGGAAGCATATCTTGGTGGACAAGCCAGCCGGGGTGGACAGCTTGTCGGTTGGGGAACTGATTGACGAGGCGAAAGAAAACCAGGTCAGCTTTGCCATGATTTTTAACGTGCGGATGAATCCGGCGTTTCAAAAGGCAAAGGAACTTCTGCAGGCCGGGGTTCTGGGCCGTGTGACCCGGGCCGTCTGGATTTGCAATACCTGGTACAGAACGCCTGCCTACCATCATTCTGCGCCGTGGAGGAGCAGCTGGAACGGGGAGTGCGGAGGGCTTTTGATGAACCAGAACCAGCACTATCTCGATATCTGGCAGTGGCTGTTCGGTATGCCGGAGGAGATTTTTGCCGTGGTGGATTATGGAAAGTACAATGATTTTGCCGTGGACGACAGTGCGGATCTTTTATTTTTCTATCCCGGAGATTTTCGCGGAACGATGATAACGGCAAGCGGGGAAAATCCCGGAGTTAATCGCCTGGATATCTGGGGGACGAAGGGAAGGCTGTCCGTTGAGGATGCGCAGCGCGTGTTCCTGGATGAAAATGAGATGTCTACCGAGGAGTTTGCCAGGACAAACCAGGAGGTTTACGGGGCATTAAATCATCGGGAAAGGGAAATTCCTTTAGAAGAAAATGCCCTGGCTTATCAAAAGTATTTCCAGAATTTTGCTGCCCATCTGCGCGAGGGAGCGCCTCTTTATGCGGACGGAAGGGAAGGGCAAAAATCTTTGGAACTGGCAAATGCCGCCTATCTTTCCTCGTGGACGGGGAGCAGGCAGGCGTTTCCTGTAGACGGTGTTTTATACCGCGAGTTTCTTAAAAAACAGCAGGAAAAGGAAGCCCGTTTATAAATGCATATCCCGGATATAGAAGGCAACCTGGTAAGGGAATAAATCCTCGGCGGTTTTCAGTTCATTGCCCAGAAGCCGTTTAATATTTTGAATCCGGTAGTTGACCGTGTTCCGGTGGGTGTAGGTATCTTTGGCAGCACCCACCAGACTGCGGTCATTTTTAATGTAGCTTCTAAGGGTCTGAATGTAGTCGGAATGATGAAGCTGGTCGTAGGCGTCAAGCGGGCCGAGAAGCTGCTGTTCATAGCTTTTTAAAATGGCGGTATCGTCGGAGGCAAAGAGGATTTTAAAGAAGCCCATTTCATTAAAATCGACGACCTTCTGCCTAGTCTGCATAGCCATCTTGGAGGCAATCTGGGCGCGGCGGAAGGCGGATTTTAAGTGAAGGATTCCCTGGACTTCCGGGCCAATGCCCAGGAAAAGGATCTTTTTTTCCGTAAAATAAGAAAACTGTTTTAAAATCTGCTGTGCCAGTTCGTCCCCGGAATCGGAGGGAAAGTTATTTACGGTCAATGCATAGCAGTCCTCGTATTCGATGACCAGGTAGGGAATGCGGATGTGTTTTCCTTTTTCCCAAAGGCCAAGTACATTTTCCAGCTTCAGCATGGCCTGGAGAAAGGCAGAGGTATCCTCCACGCCAAAGCTGATGCGGATGCAGAAGATGCGGAAGGAACCCTTGGGGTCGAACCGGGTCTGGATCTTGGCTAAAAGCTGTTCGGAAATCTCATGACCGTTAATAATATCCTGGAAGGAGGAGGAAAGCTCCTTTTCCTTCTGCATCCTCTGCATAATCCGCGTGCAGAAGTTCTGGATAAGCTGGGGAATGGATATCTCCCAGGGCATCACAAGCAGGGGAAAGCTGTTTTTTTCACACCAGGCAATGACTTCCGGGGGAACGGTGTGCAGGTACATTCCCGTATTGATAATAATTCCTGTGCTGTCTGCATGTTTCATCGCCTGAACCAGATGAAGGAGCCAGTCTTTCTCCTGCGCCTTCATGCCGGTGGTGACGGCAAGTTCCTGACCGGAGAAGCGGCTGACGATGGTTTCGTCCTCCAACATGTGCACCCAGCCCACGACGTGATCCATGCCGCCCTTTCCGGCGAGGATGCGCAGACGGAAGAATTTGTGGGTTTCTTCATAGATTTCCCAAAAACGAATTGCCATGCCGATTCTCCTTTCTTTGGGGGAAATTCTTTGTGCTGTGGATACATATTTTTGTTCTGTTTTCAGATTACCAGATTATGGACGAAATGTCTATAAAAGAATATAATAAAATTACAAAACAAAACAAATTCTTATAGGATTTAACCTGAAAGGGAGGTGTCGGTGTGAACGGAATGGAAATGGGATTTGCTTATGAGCCATTAGTTTATGGGGAAAAGCAGAGTTGTCCGGCCTGGGTGTCGGCGGAACAGTTTTATAACTGCGAAAATTTTTCGGCTGTTTTAGAAAAGAGCGGATTTAGTCTTGAGCGACTGTTCCACCGTTCTGGAATTTTGGACTTAAGTCGTATTTAGAGTACAAAAAGTAGCAAAAAATCGAAATTATGGACCAATTGCAGCAGTTGATGAAATTGCAGGCAGCTTATGCGGTGCAAAGGTAAAAGCAGTTGATGAAGCTGCCGGCAGCTTAGCAAAGGTGAAAGCAGTTGATGAAGCCGCAGGCAGGTCATAGGATGTAAAGGTTAAAAAGCGAAAATCCGGCAGAGGGAACTGCCGGATTTTTTGATCATCATCGTTTACAGGGGTTCGCAGCAGTTTTTATGGAGTTTTGCCTGTTGCTGTGAATGTGTGGACAGTAACTTTTTGTCCGTTGCTGTGAACATGTGGACAGTAATTTTTTTTACCCGTTACAGCAAACGCAATAAACCGAACAAATCTTGACAGCGGGGAAACAAAACGTTATAGTGAACATAGTGAAATCCGGAGGTATTTTAAGTGGAGAAATATGCTTTTGAAGAAGAAAAAGATCTTTTGACGTATTTGGCATAGTATATTTAAAGATTTAAGAAGAGAAGAAGACAGGAGATGGTTTTTTGGGAGAGTGGAGAAAAAAGCTGGAACGGTTTATGATAGGCAGGTATGGGGTGGATTCTTTTTCGCGCTTTTTAAACGGATGTATCCTGGTTCTCCTGGTTATGCAGATGTTTATTCCGCGAAGCGGGATATATTTTCTTACACTTCTGCTCCTTTTTTACAATTATTTCCGGATATTTTCCAAGAATATACCTGCCCGGTTCAGGGAAAATGAATATTTTTTAAGGCTTCAGTTTCGTTTTGATTTAAAGCTGAAAAGCTGGAAGGCAAGTCTGACAGAGATAAGGAAATATCATATCTACCGTTGTCCGGGCTGCGGACAGAAACTGAGAATTCCGCGGGGAAGGGGAAAAATACAGATCCGCTGTCCGAAATGCCATACGGAATTTGTAAAAAGAAGCTGAACAGCAAAACTATTATAGTAAGCAAGAATACAGTACTATAAAAACAGAGCGGCGCATGTAAACAATAACGGAGGATTGGTTATGGGAAGTGAAGAGAAGAAGGAAAACGGCTGGAACCGGGAAGCGGCAGAAACATTGAAACAGTGGATAGAAGAGAGCGATAATATCGTCTTTTTCGGCGGAGCAGGGGTATCGACTGAGAGCGGGATTCCTGATTTCAGAAGTGTGGACGGGCTATACCATCAGCAGTATAAGTACCCGCCGGAAACGATTATCAGCCACAGCTTTTATCTGCAAAATCCGGAAGAGTTTTATCGTTTTTATAAGGACAGAATGATTTTTACCGATGCCAAACCAAACCGGGCGCACCGGGCGCTGGCAAAACTGGAGGAGAGAGGGAAGCTTAAAGCAGTGATTACCCAGAATATTGACGGGCTTCACCAGGCGGCAGGCAGCAAAGAGGTGCTGGAACTTCACGGGTCGGTGCACAGGAATTACTGTACACGCTGCCGGAAATTTTACTCCCTGGATGAAGTGATGGCGGCGGAAGGGGTGCCAAAATGCAGCTGCGGGGGAACGATTAAACCGGACGTCGTTTTATATGAAGAAGGGCTTGACCAGCACACGATATCCAAATCGGTGCAGTACATCCGTCATGCGGACATGCTGATTATCGGCGGGACTTCGCTGGTCGTTTATCCGGCGGCAGGTCTGATTGACTATTACCAGGGAAATAAGCTGGTGCTGATTAATAAATCGGTAACGTCCGTGGACAGCCGGGCGGATCTGGTGCTGAGCGGGCCGATTGGGGAGATTTTAGGGAGTATCTGCGGCTGTTAAGAAGGTGCGCACAAAATGGAGAAAAGAAACATGGCAGAGAAAGTCAATTATGAAATAGGCGATGTGGTTAAACTCAAAAAACCCCATCCATGCGGAAGCCAGGAGTGGGAGATTCTTCGGGTGGGAGCAGATTTCCGACTGAAATGCATGGGCTGCGGTCATCAGGTGATGGTTTCCCGCAAGCTTGTGGAGAAGAATACCCGGGGGCTGAAAAAGAAACAGGCAGAGTAAGCAGGATATTTTGGGGAAGGATGAATAGTGATGGAATCTGCATATCCATAAAGAAAGAAAAACTGGGAAAATCAAAAAGCCGGGAAAATCAAAAAACCGGGAAAACTTAAAAAACCGGAAAAAAATCGAAAAAACTAAAAAAACCCAAAAATTCCGCTTGCAAAAGCAGAAAAAATTTGGTAAACTAATTAATTGTGACATATTAAATTCCTTGCTCCTGTTTCCGGAAAAGCTGGACAGGTTTACTGTCAGGCTTGCCGGAGGGATGAATGAAAAGCAGGGGCCAGAAGACCACAAGGAGGTAAAACAAGATGAACAAGTATGAGTTAGCTGTTGTTCTGAATGTGAAGCTGGAGGACGAAGAGAGAGCCGCAGCCATCGAAAAGGTAAAGGGCTATATTACCCGTTTCGGCGGCACGGTAACGAATGTGGATGAGTGGGGCAAGAAAAGACTTGCTTACGAGATTCAGAAGATGAAAGAAGCTTTCTATTACTTCATCCAGTTCGAGGGCGATTCCAATTGTCCTAACGAAGTTGAAGCTCACGTTCGGATTATGGAACCAGTTATCCGCTATTTAGTTGTAAAGCAGGAAGACTAATGGACGTTTAAGGGGGCTGCAAAGATAAGGATATTTGTCAGCTTCCGTTTCGGACGAACCGTCTTTGCTGCGGAATAGAGAGAGTGAGTGTATGAACAGAGTAATTCTTATGGGCAGATTGACCAGAGATCCGGTTGTTCGGTATTCCCAGGGTGAGCGTACCATGGCGATTGCCAATTATACGCTGGCAGTGGACCGCAGAGGCCGCAGAAGCCAGAATCAGGACGGTAATGAGCAGACCGCGGACTTTATCAACTGTGTGGCATTTGACCGCGCAGGGGAGTTTGCAGAGAAGTATTTCCGTCAGGGGATGCGTGTGCTGGTTTCGGGAAGACTCCAGACCGGAAGCTATGTGAACAAGGATGGTATTAAAGTTTACACTACCGATGTTATTGTAGATGATCAGGAGTTTGCTGACAGCAAGGGAGCCGCCTCCGATATGAGCGGCTATCAGCAGCAGGCACCGGCGGCACCGGTACAGAAACCGGCACCAACCAGCGCAATCGGCGATGGTTTTATGAACATTCCAGATGGAGTTGAAGACGAGGGACTTCCGTTTAATTAATGCACAGATGCAGAAGGCTTGCGGCAGGTAAGCCGAAAAAGGAAGAAGCGTTTTCGCCTGACATTGAAAAGGAGGATACACCAATGGCATTTAATAAAGGTGACAGAACAGATGCTTCTAAGGTTAGAAGAGGCGGCATCCGCAGAAGAAAAAAAGTGTGCGTATTCTGCGGCGAAAAGAATGGTGAGATTGATTACAAGGATGTAAATAAGTTAAAGAGATACGTATCCGAAAGAGGGAAAATCCTTCCCCGCCGGATTACCGGAAACTGCGCAAAGCACCAGAGAGCACTGACCGTAGCCATCAAGCGTGCACGTCATATCGCACTGATGCCGTATTCCTGTGATTAATTTTTATTGTTCATGGGTTTAATGCGTGATTTTAGCTTATGTGAAAATCCGTTTAAATGAAAATAAGTTAAAAAAATCGGTGAAAGCCGAAAGAAGCAGCCTGGGAGTGAATATTCCCGGGCTGTATTTATATTGCAAAGCAACAGGAACATAAAACAATACATTCCTGCTGCTTTTTTGCTGAGTAAGACTTTTGAAATATCCAAAGCGTGCTTGCGCCTTACTGAATAAACCCAACATGCTTACAGATTTCTTCAACCGCCTTTTCTTTTCTCTGGTTAAAGATGACTTTGTTTTCTTCAAACAGATTGCGCCCTTCCGTGTCAATGGAAACGATCAGTGGGCCAAATTCTTTTACGCGGCAGTGCCACAGGGTTTCCGGCATCCCTAAGTCGCGCCATTGGGCTTCGATGATTTCTTCGACCTCGGAGGCGGCCACGACGGCATTTCCGGCAGGGAATACACAGTGGATGGCTTTATAGTTTTTGCAGGCGTACTCGGTATTCGGCCCCATGCCGCCTTTCCCGATAATTACCTTCACCCCGGTTTTTTCGACAAATTCCTTTTCAAATTTTTCCATGCGCATACTGGTGGTCGGGCCTACGGATACCATTTCAAACTGGTCGTTTTCTAATGGGCGGATAATCGGCCCGGCGTGGAAGATTGCGGCATCTCTTACATCGACCGGAAGCTCGCGTCCGGCTTCCACCAGGCGGCGGTGAGCGACATCTCTGCAGGTGGTCATATCGCCGTTAAGATAAACGATATCGCCGATATGGATATCCGCCAAATCTTCTGCGGATACCGGGGTTGTTAAAATTTTCTTTCCGTCTTTGATTTCTAACATTATAAGGTCACCTCCGAATGTGTAGTAATGGTATAGTTTAAATCTTTATCAAAGATAATATGCCCGCGGCGATGGGACCAGCAGCCGACGTTTACAGCTACGCCGATAGCCGAGGGATGCCTTGCCGTGTTTTCAATATGTACGCCCATCACGGAGTATTTTCCGCCCATGCCCTGCGGCCCAAGTCCGATGGCATTGATTCCGTCCTCTAAAAGCTTTTCCATGGAAGCGGCGCGTTCATTTTCATTATGGCTTCCCAGTGGGCGCATCAGGGCTTTTTTGGAGAGCAGGGCAGCCGTTTCCACCGATGTGGCTACCCCGACGCCGACTAAGAGCGGCGGACAGGCGTTGAGTCCGTAGGAGGTCATAACGTCCATTACAAACTGGGTTACGCCTTCATAGCCTGCCCCTGGCATAAGCACCATAGCCTTGCCCGGAAGGGTACAGCCGCCGCCGGCCATGTAGGCGTAGATTTCGCACTGATCACTGTCCGGGACAATATCCCAGAATACGGTAGGTGTTCCCTTGCCTACATTTTTTCCGGTATTGTACTCGTCAAAGGTTTCCACGCTGTTATGGCGCAGGGGGGCGTTTACGGTTGCCCGGATAACGGCTTCCTTTAACAGTGCTTCCAGTTCGCCGATAAGCGGGAAGGCTGTTCCGCATTTTACCCAGAACTGCAAAACTCCTGTATCCTGGCAGCTTGGGCGGTTTAATTCCTTAGCCAGTTTCTGGTTCTTTTTCATGGTTTCATAGATAACCTTGGACAATGGGCTGTCCTCTTTTTCTGCCAGTTCATCCAGCTTGGCGATAATATCGTCCGGCAGAACTTTTCCGATGTAGGATACAAAGTTAGCCATGTAGCCGGTAAGCTGTTCCACCTTTTCTTTCTTGTTCATGGTATTTACCTCCTGTTTTTTATTAAATATTTTGCAGAATTTTTTGCTATAGAAATAGGATTTTTCCTAATGCTATCGGTTCCTTTTTCGTTATTTGTGCCTGTTTGCCTGTCCTGAATTAAGGGAAGAAGGGAAAGGCCATCGGAAGGAGAATCATACTTACAATGGTTGCGATAATAATCAGCGGGAATCCCGATTTCACATAATCCATAAATTTATATCCTCCGGCACCGACAACCAGGCATGCCGATGGGTGTGGCATAGGCGCAGGAACCGCCGATAACGCAGGCCATTAAAACGGCTCTGGGGTCGGCACCCATTCCCTGGGCAATGGACAGGCAGATGGGAACCATCAGTGCGGTGGTTGCGGTATTGGACATAAAGTTGGTCAGCAGCGCACACAGGATGAATACGACGAAGGTCAGTACCATCGGCGAGGGATTTTCTCCCAGTGCGCCGATAACTTTTCCGGCAATCATTTCCCCGGCTCCGGTTGCGGAAAGCGCGGAAGCCAAGGAGAGGGTGCCGCCGAAAAGGAAGATGGTTTTTAAGTCAATGGATTTTAAAGCGTCCTTTTCCGAGATAACGCCGGTAAGAATCAGCGCCAGTGCTCCGATACAGCCGGAAATACTCAGCTTAATTCCGATTTTATCCTCAAAAATCATAGCAAGAAGGGTGAAAACCAGGATAATTAAGGACAGCCATTGTTTCCATGCGGGGATGTTGTCAAAATTTTTTCCTGTGTCAAAAGCCCCGTCATCCTTAACTTCGTGGCTGGGCAAAAGCCGGTAGCCGATCGTGGCATAAAAGAGGATGCCGCAGGCCAGAATCGGAAGACCGACGATGGCATACTCAAAAAAACCAAAGGAAAGGCCGATTTCCTGTAATGCGCTCTGGGCAATAAGATTTCCGGGTGCCCCGATAAGGGAGAGGTTTCCGCCCATGGCTGCCGCAAAAACCAAAGGCATTAAGAGCCGCGAACGCCGGTAGCCGGATTTGGCAGCGATGCCGATAACGACGGGAATCAGTACGGCGGCGGTTCCGGTGTTGGAGAGCACCCCGCTCATCAGTCCGACGATAAGCATAATGGCGATAATCAGCATACGTTCAGTTTTGGCAAATTTTGTGACGATGCCGCCGATTTTATTTGCCATTCCGGTTTCAAACAGTGCACCGCCGACGATAAACATGGCGACAAAAAGAATAACATTGCTGTCGATAAAACCGGAAAATGCTGTTTTTACATCCAGTACCCCGGTGACGACCAAGCCGGTACAGACAATCATGGAGGTCACGCCAAGCGGGATTTTTTCAAAGACAAACATCACAACGGCAAACAAGAGGAATAATAAAGTGATTGTTGAGGGATTCATTTTGCTTTTCTCCTATCCATTCTTTGAAGGTTTACGGTTGATGGTAAGATCGATCCTTTTTTGACGTGTGACTGAAAATTGCGGGAATAAATGTTCAGACACGCGCCGATGCATATGAGGAATAAGCCGGCCGTTTTATTACTTCCTCGTTGTGAGGTCATTGTAGCAGAGGATGGAGGGAATGTAAATTTACGAAAAAAAATACTACTATAAATTTTAGTTAATTGCCGAAAAAAACAGACAAAATGACGTAAACTATGGTATACTGTAGAGGAAAAACGAAAGAGGAACTGTAAAATTTTACCAGATATGCGAGCCGTTTTCCCGGATAAAAAAGATGGGTTTCGGCGAGGGGAGGAAGAGAAGTGAAGATTATTCAGCTGGAATATTTTTGTGCGGTAACAGAGTGCCACAGCATTACCTCGGCGGCGCAGAAGCTTTATGTTACGCAGCCGGCGATTTCAAATGCTATCCGTGAACTGGAAAAAGAGTTTTCCGTAAATTTATTTTTACGTTCCAAAAACCATCTGACTCTGACGAATGAAGGGGAGATGTTCTACCGGAAGGCCAGCGCACTTTTGGAATCCATCCGACAGACTTCCTCGCAGCTCTACGATCTGGGCAGGCAGATCATCCCGGTAAAGATAGGGATTCCGCCCCTGCTGAGTACGATATTTTTTCCGGATATGCTGCTGGCGTTTCAGGAAAAATACCCGGATATACCCGTGGAACTGTTCGAGTATGGCTCCATTCGGGCGGCGGCGCTGGTGCAGGAGGAGGAACTGGACCTGGCGCTGGTGAATATGCATTTTTATGATATCGATAAGATGAACTCTTACCAGATTCTTGCCGATCCCCTTGTCTTTTGCGTGTCACCGGATCACCGTCTGGCGCGGGAAAAGGAAGTGAGCATAGAGATGCTGCGGGATGAGGCGCTGATTATGTATAATACGGATTCCGTGCAGAACACGACGCTGGCCGAGGTTTTTGAGCGCCATGGAATCAAGCCGAAGGTGATTTTACATGCCAGCCAGCTGTATACGATAAGGCAGTTTGTCGCGCAGAATTTAGGCGGCGCGTTTTTATACGCCTCGATCATGGCGGATTCCAGCGAATTTGTCAAGCTTCCGATTACCCCGCAGATCCGGCAGGATATCGGGCTGGTGTGGAAGAAGGGAAAGTATATCAGCAGCCGGGTGGAGCGTTTTATCGCATTTACCAAAAAGAGATATCCTTCCGGGGAACCGCGGGTGCGGGAATAAGAAAAATTAAAGAAAGGCTGAGGTATTATGTATAATTTTACCGATTTGATGAATATTATTGCCGAACTCCGTACTTATCAAAATCGAATAAGTGAAGCTATATTTAGCCGTTTTGCTGTTGAAAAAAGCGAAACAGTGTTTAGCCTTTTTGAAAAATCGATTCCGTTTACTCTTCCCTGGTCGCATTATCTTTTACTAATGCGTATAAAGGATGATAATGAACGTAATTTTTATGAAATTGAAGCTTCTCAGGCAGCTTGGAGTATTCGTACATTACAACGGCAATATAATTCAAGTCTTTATGAACGTATTGCATTGAGCAGAGAAAAAGACGAGGTACTACGCCTTGCATCTGAAGGAAATATGGTTACTCGACCACAGGTATTAGGAATTTATAAGGACGCACCAGATTGAATGGATATGAATAAAATACGGAAAGGAAGAATCAACCATGTACAATTTTACCGATTTAACAAAGATTATCGCTGAACTTCGCTCCGACCACGGCTGTCCCTGGGATCGGAAGCAGACGTTTGAGTCATTGAAGAAATGCCTGGCCGATGAAACGGAGGAGGTTTTTCAGGCGATTGACAACAAGGATATGGAAAATCTCTGTGAGGAGCTGGGTGATGTGCTTTTGCAGGTGGTGTTAAACAGCCAGATTGCCCGGGAAGAGAATTTATTTACGATTGACGATGTTATCGACGGACTTTGCCGGAAGATGATCCGCCGCCATCCCCATGTGTTTGGAGATGCCAAGGCCGGGTCGCCCGAGGAGGGCCGGGCGCTTTGGGATGCAGTGAAGGCGCAGGAGAAGGCAGAGAAGGCAGAGCGGGCAAAAAACATACACAAAACGACTTAAAATATGCATAAAACAGGCAAAAAACAGCGCCGGAACGAATAAATTTGCAGGGCGATAAAACGGCAGAAAAATAATCTGCCAATTCTTCCGGGAAAATGCCGAAAAACCTTGACAAATAGGGAATAAACGGATATAAATGATAGAGTACACCATTCAGCAAACCTGGGTGGCAGGACTGCAATTGTTGCTGTCGGTATGGCTCTGTGCACTTGCCGCTTGCAGTGAACCTGTGCGGACAGGAACTTGAAATTGACAGGTTTTGCGGACGCTTTTTGAACGGGCAGATGCAGGATTTGTCCCTATTTGTAAATTTAGGAGGAAAACGATGAACAAAACGGAATTAATTGCAGCAGTAGCTGAGAAGGCAGAGATTTCTAAAAAAGATGCTGAGAAGGCAATTAAGGCATTTACAGATGTTGTAGCAGATGAGTTGGTTAAGGGTGAGAAGGTTCAGCTTGTTGGCTTTGGTACGTTTGAGGTTTCGGAAAGAGCAGAGAGAGAAGGCAGAAATCCCAAGACCCGCGAGCCTATGACCATTGCTGCATCGAAGAGCCCGAAGTTTAAAGCCGGCAAGGCATTAAAGGATATGGTGAATGCATAATTTATGCGACTGGACAAATTTCTTAAGGTATCCCGCTTAATTAAGCGGCGTACCGTAGCGAACGAAGCCTGTGACGCCGGGCGGGTTTTGGTGAATGATAAACCGGCGAAGGCATCCTTAAGCGTTAAAGAAGGGGATGTGATTGAAATTCAGTTCGGCACGCGATCGGTTAAGGTTGAGGTGCTGGACGTTCAGGAAACGGTGAAGAAGGAAGAAGCAAAGGAACTTTACCGTTATCTGTGAGAAAAAGGAATATTTTTCACGGCCTCCTAATATACTGAATCAAGTGGTTTAGTATGTTGGGAGGTTTTTGTATGGAAGAAAAGATTGGCGGGCGTCCCCATCGGCTGATGATGGAGGATCGCGGGAAAATGAGTATTACCGGGATTGCAGATGTAGTTTCTTTTGATGAAAACCAGGTTGTCCTGGATACGGATAAAGGGCTTTTAACCATTAAGGGGAAGGATTTATGCGTCAGCAGGCTTACTTTAGAAAAGGGCGAGGTTGATTTAGATGGACAGGCTGACAGCCTGGTCTACAGCTCAAATGAGGCTTTGCGCAAGGCCGGGGAGTCTTTCTTTACCCGGCTGTTTCGGTAGGGCGGATGAGGGGCGTAAGCGGGGAAATTTATACACAGGCGGTGTTGTTGGCCAGCTGCCTTGGGCTGGGGGGCTGGCTGATGTTCTGCTATGATTTGCTGCGGATCAGCCGTCTTTTATTTTCGGCAAAAAGCTGGCTGGTCAGCCTGGAGGATTTTTTCTACTGGATTTATGTAAGTCTTTCGGTGTTTTCTCTGCTCTACCGGCAGAACGACGGAATTTTAAGAAGCTATGTGATTATCGCCGTGATTTTAGGGATGCTGGCATACGATCGGATGATCAGCAGAAATATGCTGAAGGTATTGCAAAAAATGCTGGAAAGGATTAAAATCAATAATCAGAAAAGAAAAAAGTTCAGAAAAAAGATTTCTGAAAAAAGGCAGATGGGAGATACGGATGAAGAGTAAAACGGGAAAGGCACACAAAAAGGACAAATGGGGGAACCGGGCGGCGCTTATCGGCGTGACCCTCGTTGTCTTAAGTCTGGCTGTGGTTGTAAATATTAAGAGTGCATCCTTAAAACAGCGGGATTTGGAATATCAGATCCGGGAAGAGAACCTCGAGGCAGAGAAGCAGTCCGAGTTGGATCGGAAGGCTGCTTTAGAAGAGCGGGAGATTTACGTCCAGAGCAAACAGTACATCGAAGAGGTTGCCAAGGAAAAGCTGGGACTGGTGAATCCGGATGAAATTTTATTAAAACCATCGAATAATTAGCCGGATTGGGAGTTATTATTTCCCTTTTGTCTGCATATAATCTTTTTGAGTATACTGTAGTGCGCAGCACGCTTTTTGTGGTATACACAAAAGAGAATATGCGGATAGGAGGGATTTTTGTGCTGTTTCGGCGTCAAAATCAGAAACGCCTGGATATGGCGGATGTGAATGTATATACAGCGGCCCGGCTGGGGGATATGGCTTCTTCCTTAAGCCGGCTGGCACAATCCTTTTCGGAGGAGATCGACGGGAGGCATCTGACCCGTGAGGACGGGGCGGCAGCGATGCAGACGGCGGCAGCCATGGTGTGCGGCGGCTGTACCCGCTGCAATTTATACCAGGACAGTTCACGGGAGGACAGTTATTATCTGTATTACCTTCTGCGGGCATTTGAGGTTCACGGCTCGGTGCGCATGGAGGACATGCCTTTGCTTTTTCGGCAGACCTGTTTTCATAAGGAGAAGTATTTAAGCCAGTTAAACAGCAGTCTGGGACGGGCGACGATGAACCTGTCCTGGAAGAGCAGGTTTTTGGAAAGCCGGGATGCGGTGATTGTCCAGTTTCGGGAGTTGGCGGCGATTATCGAGGAATTTTCCCGGCAGATGGAGCAGGCGGTGGATATTACGGCGGAGCGGGAATTTGCAGTTAAAAAGATTTTCCGCCGCCGCCATATGCTGATTAAAAATATGCTGGTGTTGGAATATGAAAATAAGCAGAGGGAAGCTTATCTGACCGTAAAGACCACCCACGGAACCTGCCTTACGGCCAGGGAAGCGGCAAATATCCTTGGACAGGCCATGGGAAAGCAGCGCTGGAATCCGGCCAAGGACAGCCGGGCCATCGTAACGCGCCAGATGTCAACCCTGCGGTTTATCGAGGAAGGAAAATATCACATGCTCTACGGCATTGCCCGCACGCCCAAGGAGGGGGAGGATGTTTCCGGGGATAATTTTACCTTCTTTAAGAATCTGGAAGGGCAGGTAATTATGAGCCTGGCAGACGGGATGGGAAGCGGGCCGCAGGCGTGCCAGGAGAGCTGCCGGATTATCGAGCTGACCGAACAGCTTGTGGAGGCGGGATTTTCGGCGAGGGCGTCATTAAAGCTGGTGAATACTGTTCTTTTGCTGGCGGGCAAGGAGCAGCATCCGGCAGCGGTGGATGTGGTGTGCGTGGATTTGCATACAGGAGTTCTGGAGGCCATGAAGCTTGGTGCTTCGGCTTCTTTTCTTATGGGAAGGGATGGCGTGGAGCAGCTTGAGGCAGGGGATGTGCCCATTGGAATATTAAATCCGATTGAACCGGTGCTGATGTCAAGAAAGCTTTGGGACGACGACCGGATCGTGATGGTGAGTGACGGGGTGCTGGATGCATTGCCGGGGGAAGAAAAGGAAGAGGTTATGGTGGAGTACTTAGAAGCCCTGCCGAAGATGCGGCCGCAGGAGATTGCCGACAGCGTGCTGGACTTTGCGCTGAGCTTCGGCGAGGGTGCCAGGGACGATATGACGGTTCTTGCCGCGGGGATTTGGGAGCAGGAATAGGGAAAAGATTGCGATGATTAAGGCATATCGGGGAAAAGAAGAATAAAAAGAAGAATAAAGAGAAAAGAAATATACAGAAAAAGTATGGATTGAGGAAAGGACGGAGGCACAGATGAAGAGGCGGGTGGAGGAATTTATCCGGGAAAATAAACTTTGCTGCCCGGGGGACAGGATTCTGGCGGCTGTGTCGGGAGGGGCGGATTCCGTCTGCCTTTTGCATGTGCTGGTAAAGCTGCAGAAATCGTGGAGTTTTAAGCTTCGAGTGATTCATGTCAACCATCAGCTTCGGGGCAGGGAAGCCGATCGGGATGAAGATTTTGTCCGCGGGCTGTGTAAACGGCTTTCGGTGGAGTTTACCTGCAAAAGGGTGGAAGTTAAGGCATTGGCCAGGAAGGAAGGGCTTTCTGAGGAAGAGGCGGGAAGAATCTTAAGGTATCGGGTATTCGAGAAAGAAGCCCTGCGGTGGGAAGATGAAGCAAAAAAGAAAAATGAAGATTTCCCTTCTGTCCGCATAGCCGTGGCACATCATAAGGATGACGATGTGGAAACGGTGCTGTTTCATTTATTCCGCGGCAGCGGGCTGAAAGGTCTGGGGGGAATCCCTGCGGCAAGGGGGAGGATTATCCGGCCGCTGCTGGCAGTGAGCAGGGAGGAGATTTTGGACTTTCTTTCGGCAGAGGGGCTGGATTTTTGTGTGGATTCGACGAATGATTCCGGGGATTACACCCGAAACCGGCTGCGCCACGAGATTATCCCGCAGATTGAAGCCTTAGTGAACCTGCGGGCAGGAGAGCATGTCTTACAGACGGCAAGGCGGGCACGGCAGGCGGATGCTTATCTGGAGGAAGAGGCGGGGAAATGGATGGAAAAATTTGGAACAAATGAAGAAAAAACAGTGTCGGGTGTTGGCGCAGGTGAAGTAAAACGGCTGTTAAGCTTTGGCGCAGATGCAGAAAAGCTGAAAAACGAGCCGGAGATTTTACAGACCTATGTGATTAAACAGATGATGGGCAGGGCAGCGGGAAGGACAAAGGATCTGGGGGAGGTTCATGTGGAAGCGGCAAGGCGGCTTTTGCACGGACAGGTCGGGAAGCAGATTGATCTGCCTTATGGGCTGACGGCCCGGCGCGGTTATACGATGCTTTGGGTGGAAAAGGGGGGGAAAGCACGGGAAAAGAATGTGCAGGAGGAGGAGATTTTCCTTCCAAAACTGGAAATCAAGGTATTTTCTTACGAAAAAGCTATGGAAATTCCGCAAAACCAGTATACGAAATGGTTTGATTGTGATAGAATAAAAGGTACGTTGTCTGTACGGACCAGGCAGACCGGGGATTATTTCTTTTTACCCGGCGGCGGGAAAAAGACGGTTAAGTCCTATATGGTGGATGAAAAGATTCCGGCCGGGCTTCGGGGAAGGATTCCCCTTTTGGCCGACGGAAGTCATATTTTATGGATTATCGGGAAACGTATCAGCGAGGGCTGCAAGGTTACGGATAAGACAAAAACAATATTGCAGGTACACGTAAGAATGGCGGATGAAATAACCGCAGGATGAGCAAAGGAGAAGAAAATGGCTGATAAAATTCGGGTGCTGCTGACAGAGGAAGAGGTTAATGCAAAAATCAGTGAGGTTGCAGAGCAGATCAGCAGAGATTATGAGGGCCGTCATGTGCATTTGATTTGTATTTTAAAGGGCGGCGTATTTTTTACCTGTGAACTGGCAAAACGGCTGACCGTGCCGGTATCCTTAGACTTTATGTCCGTGTCGAGCTACGGGAGCGGCACGCAGTCCAGCGGCGTGGTGAAGATTATTAAGGATTTGGATGAGCCGTTAGAGGGCAAGGAAGTGGTGATCGTGGAGGATATTATCGATTCCGGAAGGACGCTTGCCTATCTGGTGGAAATTTTAAAGCAGAGGAATCCCAAAAGCATTGAACTGTGCACGCTTTTGGATAAGCCGGAACGCCGGGTGAAGAAGCAGGTGAAAGTAAAATACAGTTGTTTTACCATCCCGGATGAATTTGTGGTGGGTTATGGTCTGGATTATGACCAGAAGTACAGGAACCTGCCGTATATCGGCGTTATAGAATAATAGAAGGATGAACGCTGCGTTTTTGCACGGCAGCGGCTGAAAGGTGAAAGTAAGGAGGCAACTCGTTGAAACAGCAGCAATTCAGGGGTCTGGGATTTATTCTTGTTATTATGATGATGCTATTGATGATAACAACATTTTCCGGACAGATTTTTACCAATGATGATATCAGTTATCAGGAGTATCTGACCGCTCTTGCAGACGGCAGCGTAGAACAGGTGATTATTAACCAGAATCAGCAGACGCCTACAGGGGAAGTCAATTTGTTTTTAAAGGATGGAAGTGCAAAGCAGTACTATACATCGGATGTTATTGAAGAGCAGCACCGTTTGCAGGAACTGGGCATTGACTATACGACGACGGATGTTCCGCGGGAGAACATGGTTTTAACCATCCTTCTTCCCATCGTGATATCCACGATTGCCGTGGTGATTTTAATTTCGGTGATGAATGCCAGGTCTTCCGGCGGCGGGGCGAATGCCAAGATGATGAATTTCGGCAGAAGCCGGGCAAGGCTCAGCCGGGACAGCAAGGTGAATTTTACGAATGTTGCCGGGCTGGAGGAAGAAAAGGAAGAACTTGAAGAGGTTGTGGATTTTCTGCGTGACCCGCAGAAATATACCAGTGTCGGTGCCAGGATTCCCAAGGGGCTTTTGCTGGTCGGCCCTCCGGGAATAGGAAAAACCCTTCTGGCCAAGGCGGTAGCCGGGGAGGCCGGAGTTCCCTTCTTTTCGATTTCCGGTTCGGACTTTGTGGAGATGTTTGTCGGCGTCGGCGCTTCCCGTGTACGGGATTTGTTTGAGGATGCAAAGAAGAATTCTCCTTGTATCGTATTTATCGATGAAATTGATGCCGTGGCCCGGCGCAGAGGAACAGGCATGGGCGGCGGTCACGACGAGAGGGAGCAGACCTTAAACCAGCTTCTGGTTGAGATGGACGGTTTTGGGGTGAATGAAGGCATTATTGTGATGGCCGCGACGAACCGTGTGGATATCTTAGACCCTGCGATTCTTCGTCCGGGGCGTTTTGACCGCAAGGTTGCCGTGGGGCGGCCGGACGTCAAGGGCAGGGAAGAGATTTTAAGGGTGCACTGCAAAGAAAAGCCATTGGGCGACGATGTGGATCTTCACCGGGTTGCCCAGACCACTTCCGGCTTTACCGGGGCAGACCTGGAAAATCTGATGAACGAAGCGGCGATTCTTACGGCAAAGGGCGGGCGCAAATATGTGCGCCAGGAAGATATCGATAAGGCATTTATCAAGGTAGGCATCGGTGCGGAAAAGAAGAGCAAGGTAATTTCCGAGAAGGATAAAAAGATTACCGCCTACCATGAAGCCGGTCACGCGATCCTTTTCCATGTGCTTCCGGATGTGGGGCCGGTGCACACGGTTTCCATCATCCCTACCGGTATGGGGGCCGGCGGCTATACGATGCCGCTTCCGGAAAAGGATGAACAGTATATGACCAAGGGGCGTATGCTTCAGAATATTATGGTTTCCCTGGGCGGAAGGATTGCCGAGGAATTAATTTTTGACGATATTACCACTGGTGCTTCGCAGGATATTAAGCAGGCCACGAACATTGCCCGGGCGATGGTTACGAAATACGGCATGTCGGAAAAGGTGGGCATGATTAATTACGGAAGCGATGAGGATGAGGTGTTTATCGGCCGGGATCTGGCGCACACGAAGTCTTACGGTGAAACGGTGGCAGCGGTAATTGACAGTGAAGTAAAGCGCATTATCGACGAATGCTACCAGAAGGCC
Source organism: uncultured Clostridium sp. (assembly GCA_946553025.1). GTDB lineage: Bacteria > Bacillota > Clostridia > Lachnospirales > Lachnospiraceae > Caccovicinus. Next base: position 20,496 of record CAMNRM010000042.1, on the reverse strand, counting down.
AGAAAGATTATTGTCGAAAACGAAAAGGTGCTCCACAAGTGCAGCCAGCTTCTTCTGATGAAAGAGAAAATCGGTCAGGAGGAATTTGAGGGTCTTTTTGCGGTGTAGACGGGCTGTTGTTTATACAGGTCTGTGTACTGTGAACGGCAACACAGACGACACAGTCCATAAATACGAATGGTGTAAGCGGGCCATAATCTAAATGTGTCTAAACCCGTGTTTTTACAGGGCACTGGCAGTTTATGGAAGAGAAAAGGGAGAAGTTGGCAGAATAGAGTGACGATTTAGATAGATTGCACAAAAAATAATCGAGAAAAAATTAAAGTTTGTGCACACTTATTTTGCAACTTATGCTATTATAATAGACGTAACCCCCCCAATACATTATATAGTTTTTGCTACACCCCATAAGAAACGAAATACCTTCTCCTAAAAAGGCCAGCTACCCCGCTGGCCTTTTTACATGCAAAAAAAACGAAAGGCGGAAAAAAGAAATCAAAGAAAATGATAAAGTTACTGTTCACGTAGGTCTGCGCACTTGCTGCGCTGACCGTATGTTAAACTGGGCTAGTGAGCAAAAATCCCATCGACGAAGGCGATTTTCATGGATTTTTGCCCGTTGCTGTGAACGTGTGAACAGTAACGTGATAAAATACAAAAAGGTTTTCGTGCTATTTCGCCATTGTGTTATTGTCCGTTTTCGTTTACAATACAGGGGAGAGGAAATGATAAGGAAAGGCGGCAACCGGATGAATGAAAATATCGACGGCTGTTTCAAGCGTGAGGAGTTAAAGCCGGGAGAGTTGAATCAGGAAGAGTCAAAGCAGGAAGAACTGAATCAGGATGCGCTGTTTTGTTCCGAAACGGAAGATTACCGGATTCCGGAAGAACCGGAAGCAAATCAAGACGTTCTTCTTTACTTCCGCACGGCCCGGGATGATGCGGATCAGGTGATTTATCGGGAATGTGGCAGTGAATCTGAAGGGATAATGAAAAAATCAAGCCAGGATACATGGTTTGACTATTATGAATATAAGATAACGACAAAGGAAGAACCTGTATTTTATTATTTTGAAATAAAAAAGGGGAAGAAGTCCTGGACCTATAACCGTCTTGGCGTTTCTAAAGAAACGATTCCCCGCTTTGCCTTCCGTATTACGCCGGGATTCCACACGCCGGACTGGGCAAAGGGTGCGCTTATGTATCAGATTTACGTGGATCGCTTCTGCAACGGCGATCCGACCAATGACGTGGAAACCGGAGAATATATTTATATCGGAGTGCCCGTTAAAGGGGTGAAGGACTGGGAAAAGCCTCTGGAAACGATGGATGTGGGCTATTTTTACGGCGGGGATCTTCAGGGCGTCTGGGATAAGCTAAACTATATTCAGAGCCTTGGGGTGGAAGTGATTTATTTAAACCCTGTGTTTGTATCGCCCTCCAACCATAAGTATGACTGCCAGGACTACGAGCATATTGACCCGCATTACGGCGTGATCCTCCATGACGGAGGAGAGGTGCTTGCGGAAAAAGATTTGTCCCTGGAGGATGAGGCGGCGCTTCGGGAGGAAAATAAACATGCGACCAAGTACATTGCCCGGGTAACGAATAAGGAAAACCTGGAGGCTTCGGACGCCTTTTTTGCCCGGCTGGTGGAGGAGATTCACCGCCGCGGGATGAAAATTATCCTGGACGGCGTATTTAACCACTGCGGTTCCTTTAACAAGTGGCTGGATCGCGAGGGAATTTACGAACATGCCGAAGGCTATGAACCGGGGGCTTATGTATCGGCGGACAGCCCTTATTATTCCTTCTTTAAGTTTTATAAGGAAGATAAGGAAAACTGGCCCTATAATGCAAGCTATGACGGCTGGTGGGGCCATGATACCCTGCCCAAGTTAAACTATGAAAAATCGGAAAAGCTTCAGGAATACATTCTGGGGATTGCCAGAAGATGGCTTTCACCGCCGTATAATATTGACGGCTGGCGGCTGGATGTGGCGGCGGATCTGGGACAAACGGGGGAATTTAACCATTATTTCTGGCAGCAGTTCCGCAAAACGGTAAAAGAGGTTAATCCCGATGCGCTGATTCTGGCCGAACACTACGGCGATCCCAGCAGCTGGCTTCTGGGCAATGAATGGGATTCCGTAATGAATTATGATGCATTTATGGAACCGCTTTCCTGGTTTTTAACCGGCATGGAAAAGCACAGCGACGAATATGACGGCAATCGTTACGGTGACGGGGAAGCTTTTTTTACAAGCATGGCCTATCATATGAGCCAGATGCAGACCCCGTCGTTAATGACCGCGATGAATGAATTGTCCAACCATGACCATTCCCGCTTTTTAACCCGGACAAACCAGACCGTGGGAAGGCTGGCTTCTTTGGGAAGGGCGGCGGCTTCGGAAGGTATCCGCTACGGGGTTTTCCGCGCAGCCGTGATGATTCAGATGACCTGGCCGGGTGCCCCCACGATTTATTACGGCGACGAGGCGGGGATGTGCGGCTGGACCGATCCGGATAACCGAAGACCTTATCCCTGGGGAAAAGAAAACCTGGAGATGATTGAATTCCACCGTTATATGGGGGGAATCCACAACCGGATTCCGGCACTAAAGAGAGGTTCGGTAAAAAAACTTCTGGCAGGGAATCATCTTATCGCCTATGGCCGGATGCACGGGAAATATAAGGCCGCCGTTATCGTGAACATGCTTGAACAGGAGCGGGAGGTTTCGGTTCCGGTGTGGCTTTTGGGGCTTGATGACGATGAGGTGCTGACCAGGATTATGCTGACGACCGAAGACGGCTATAACGTGGGCGCTGCGTGTGTGGAGGCAGAGAAGGGAATTTTATCGCTGACGATGCCTGCGGTGAGCAGTATGCTGGTGATCACCCATGTCGATGAATTTTTTACTTCGGCACCTCTTCGCGAGCGGGCTATGCGCCGGCTTCACAGCGATAACTGAGCAAAGGGAAAAACAACCCAAAGTTTTGCCGGGTTTTTCGCCATTTTTTGATAAGTTTTTTTCATAAATTATCTTGCTTTTTGCGCACTCTTGTGCTATGATAGTTTTGCTTGTTAAAGCATACAAGTTCAGATGGGTGGATTCCCGAGTGGCCAAAGGGGACAGACTGTAAATCTGCTGCGATTCGCTTCGGTGGTTCGAATCCACCTCCGCCCATGAGAAAGCCTGGCATGTGCCGGGCTTTTATTTTATGATGCCAGGGTTAAAAGGTCGGAGCAATCTGTATTATATTATGTGCTGTAAAAAGGAGGAAAAGAGGATGGAACCGTGGAGGGCAGATTTTCACAACCATACAACCTATTGTGACGGGGCAAATACGCCAAGGCAGATGGTTGAGGCTGCTTACCGTAAGGGATTTACCGATTTCGGCATTTCTGGTCATGCGGATTTTTCGGTGGTTGAGCCGGGATTTGGGATGTCGGATGAAATCCTGAACGTGTATAAACAGGAATTATCCGCCTTAAAAGAAGAGTTTGCGGGAAGAATGAATGTCTATATCGGCATAGAACTGGACGGCCTGGGGCCGGTGCAGAAGGCGGATTATGCCATAGGTTCAACGCATTGCGTGAAAAAGCAGGATGAGTGGGTTGTTGTGGACGATACGGAGGAAAAGCTTGTCGATTGGGTTGAACGGCTCTGGAAAGGGGACTGGTACGCTTTTGCAAGAGATTATTTTGAACTGGAAGCTGCGGTTTATGACAGAACCGGCTGCGACTGGGTGGGGCATTTTGACCTGCTGACGAAATTTAATGAGGGTTATAAGCATTTTGATGAAACCAGGGACGATTACTTGGAACCGGCCCTGGCTGCGATGAAACGCTTAAATGCCGCCGGCCTGCCGTTTGAGATCAATACAGGGGCAATGTCCCGGGGCTATCGGAGTACGCCCTATCCTTCCAGAACACTTTTGCGGGAACTTTACCTTATGGGCGGGAAGATTATGATTAACTCGGACAGCCATAATACAGACTCCATTGGCTTTGCCTTTGAACAGGCACAAAAAACAGCGTGGGACTGCGGTTTTCGCAAGGTCAGCATATTAAAGCCCGGGGGCGGATTCCGGGAGGTGGATCTGTAGGTGAGTACAGTGAATGTAATGAGAAGTGACACAGGGGGATGGGTTCCTTCCGGGGTTTAGGCTCATTTACCGCGAAGGGATCTGTGCCGTAAATAAATCATGCTGTTTCTGTACACGTTCACGAACCTGGGCAAGAAAGCTTTCGGGGCCAAGGACGCGGATCACCGGGCCGAAGGAGAGGATTTCCACCAGAAGTCCGGTTTCATCGGCAAGATCGTAGTAGATGGAGGAAATCCAGGCTTTTTTCTCTTCGTCGTAGCAGGTGTGTTTTTCATAGTTTGCAAAGTGGAGCATACAGCGCTCTAAGGAATTCCGCTCGCCGCTGATTTGAATAACCACGGGTTCTTTTGCCGGGTGGTTCAGATGAAAGCGGTGGGCGGGATTGATTTTTGCGGGAAAGAGAAGGCTGCAGCTTTGAAAACGCCCCAGGTTTAAAATAATCTTTCGCCCCCATTCCTGTCCTTTTCCTGCTTTCTGGAAACCGCAGAGGCGGAACTTGTCATCCTTGGAGGAGTATTGAAGCTGACAGGGAAGGACGATAAAGGTAATTCGGTGATTGTGTCGGGTTTCGTAGCCGACTTTTAAGGCTCTCTGCTGTTTGAGGGCGGTGAGGACGGTCTGAAAATATTCCCGGTAAGAAGGGGAAAGGTAATCGTCGCCGTCTTTGTAGCGGTCAAAATAGTAAAAATCTTCCTGATAGAACAGCGGCTTCGTATCGCGCAGCCATTCTTCGATGGCAGAAAAGGCGTCCTCCGATAAAAACAGGCGAATTCTCGGGTCGGCTAACAGGGCCTTCAGCCAGGATTTCTGCAGGGAAGTTAAAGGCAGGGCACCGGGCAGAAGAGGTTCTTTTTGGTGCAGTGCAGAGGTAAAGCTGTTTCCTTCTTTCCAGAGCAGAGGCCACTGTCCGTCCAGCAGCCTGGGGATGATGGAAAGCCCGCTTTCTGAAAAACCATATTTCATGGAAAGTTCATTCATCCGGCCACGGGTTACAGGAGTATCCGAGGCTTCGGCAAGGATCTGGCGGACGACCTGGTAGTAGCAGTTGTACCATTTGTCAAATAATTCCATTTTCTGGTTTTTTCCTTTCTTTTTGACAATATTTACAGGCAGTACATTTCATACATTTTCTCAAAATCTCTGGTCAGTTTATTGATGGCAAAGGAATTGCTTCCCTGGATGTCGATAATTCGCCCGGTGAAGGTTTTTACCCAGCTTAACATCTCATTGGTATCAAAAAACAGACCGCTGTAGAGGTATTCATTCTCGCGGACAGGTAAAATTTCCCCGCCCCGTCCCTCGCGGTAAAGGCGCTGGAGGATGTGGGCTTCTTTTTTTTCGTCAATATGTAATTTGATATAGATTTCTTCTATCCGGCTGACCCCGCCAAAGGAAACTCCCCAGCACCGGGAAAGGTTTCTGGCGAGAAGTTCCTGCTTTCTCTCGTATGCGCCGTAAGGCTCCAAAAGCTTTACCCCCGCCATGGAATCCAGACGGAAGTTGGTGAAGCGCCGGCGCTCTTCCAGATACAGGCACACATAGCGCCGTCCGGTCTGGGTGCTGACGAATATTTTCAGCGGTACGCCCTGCTGGAGGGAGAGGCTGCCGCTGCGGGTGCTGCGGTTTTCAAACGAAATTCTTCGCTGCTGGCGGATGGCGGTAAGGACATCGGCCAAAACCCCGTCTTCTAAGGTGTGGACGATAAAGTGATGCTTAAACTGAAACCAGTCGTTGCTTTGATTTTCCTGATCTAAGATGGTGCTTCCGATAAAGCCAAAGGGGGCGGCTTCCTGGAAGCAGGTGACGGCCGTTAAAAGCTGATTCCAGGGGGAATCGCTGCCGTCAGAGGAGGAAGGGGCTGAAGACGAATGAAAACTGCTGCCGGAAGTTGCCAGGATTTTTGCCGGGGAAGGAAGCAGGCGGTAGAGCAGGCTTTTCCCGTTTTTATAAGAGGATAACACGCCCAGTTCCTCGTATTCTTTCAGTTTCAGACGCACCGTCTGGCTGTCAAAGACAACGCCGTAGTCCATGGAGATGTGGTCGCACAGGGCCTTTGTACTCATGCCTTCCTGCTTATTCCATAAAAGATCCAGAAGGAAGAAGTGGAGGAGGATATCATTGTCCGTAAAGCTTTTGGATTTCCAGGCGGCATACAGCGGGTTTTGCGGAATCGTCTTGCTGTCCACGCTGATATAGACATGTTTTTCTTTCTGGGTATAGGCGGACTGGGTGTAGCCGGAAAGCCAGCTTTCGATCCGGCGGCGCTCGTTATCGTAGGTGCGGGAACTTTTCTCTCCGTAATCGCTGCGGCTTTTGTAGCCATAGATAAAGAACTGGCGCATATAGTCCCGGATGCGGTCGAAATTTTTAATTAATTCCTGAAATTCTGCCATGAAAAACTCTCCTTGTCTGCATGAATAAAACCATTTCATTTTCTGCTTCGGCGGATGTGTGATACGAGTATAGTAACAAATTTTGCCTGAAAAATCGAGCCTTTTTTGGGTGTTTTGTTATTTTTGCCGGAAAACCGTCCGTTTTTGCAGGGCAGATTGACGGCCGAAATTTTGTTGGTTACAATAAACGGGTGATTGTTACTGTTTACGGTAAGCCTGCATAAACCGTAACCATAAAACCGTAACCGTAAATGAAAAAGATGAAAGGGAATCTGGAATGAAAAGACAGAGAATAAGAAAAAGATTTATCAGTATGTTTCTTGCGGTATTTATGCTGTTTAGCGCCATACCGCCGACAGAAATTCTGGCAGCTTCCAAGCCGCCGGTGTACAGCAAGATGAGCAGCAGTTATAAGGAAAGCGTTTATTATCAGCGGCTGATGGAGGTAGAACTTACCGGGAATCAGATTAATGATTTGATTGCTGTGGCTTCTTCGCAGTTAGGTTACCGCGAAGGCTCGAATAAGAATAATCTTTCCGGAAATGGGGACGGAAAGGGGGACTGCACCGAATACGGAAATTATATGGGAACGAATACCTATGCCTGGTGTGCGGCTTTTGTCAGCTGGTGCTTTCATGAGGCAAGAATTCCCACTTCCGTTTTAAAAGGCCATGCAAGATGCAGCATTCTGACGCGAAATGTTTATACCAAGGGAGCAACCTGGCACAGTGTAGATTCCGGTTATCACCCAAAGGCCGGTGATCTGGTGCTGTACGAGCAGTTAAAAAAGGCATCCGACGGGAAATATTATTACGTCTATTCCAAACGGGATGAAAACGGCGTTCCTGCACTGAGCAGCCATGTGGGCATTGTGGTTTCTGATTATGATGAATCGAAAAAGACCTATGAGGTCATCGACGGAAACGGAAATCAGGGTCAGGTAAAGTATCTGAAAGGCCAGACGCTCTATATGGCAGGCCCGGCTCTTGGCGGAGGAAGCATGAACCGTATTCAGGGCTTTATGACACCGGCCTATACGACCGGCAGCGGCCAGAGTTATAATGAAAGCAGTAATCAGGGAGCAGCTTCCTACACCCTGAAATTTGACGCAGCGGGAGGAAGTGTGACTCCGTCGTCGAAAAAGGTGAAGAATGGTGAACCCTATGGTGATTTGCCGATCCCCGTTCGTGATTTCTATATTTTCCAGGGATGGTACACCAGTAAAACCGGTGGTGATATGATGACTTCTGAAACAGCCGTGCAGCTAACCGGCGACCAGACGCTCTATGCCCAGTGGTTAGAGGACGATGAGGTGCAGGAAGGGGAAACGGTTGTTATCGAAGCGGTTGTCATCGATTGGGATTTGAGTTCAATTCCGGAGGATGAGATTGCCCGCCCTGATGAAACACAGGCAGAAGAAAACCAGAGTACCGGCAGTTCTTCCGGCGGGGAGGACAGCTCTTCTTCAGAAAAGAAAAATGATTCGGACAAAACTTCTTCGGAAGAAAGCAGCAAATCGTCCGAGAGCAAAACCAGCACCAGCAGTAAATCTTCCGACGGGGAAAGCAGCAGTAAGTCTTCCGATGAGGAGAGCAGCACCAAATCCTCCGGCACGAAGAGCAGTTCAAGCAAGACGTCAGGCAGCACGAGCAGTAAGTCCTCGACGAAGAGCAGCAGCAAGTCTTCTTCCAAGACAACAAGTTCTTCCAAAACCAGCAGTTCGAGCAAGACCAGCAGTTCGGGAAGCAAAAGTTCCGGTCAGAGCTCTTCTTCACAAAAAAATATAAAGGTTACGCGGACTTCCTACTACGGTTCAGGAACCTGGGCAGCGGAAAGCAGCGGGAAAAGCTGGAAATTTAAAATGCCAGACGGTCAGATGTTATATTCGCAGTGGGCATTTATCGACGGAAGCTGGTATCTGTTCGACGAGGGGGGCTCGACGGCAACGGGCTGGAAGCAGGCGGACGGAGCCTGGTATTATTTCCATCCAAATGCACAGATGGCAGTGGGCTGGATTTTTGTGGATAATCACTGGTATTATCTGAATTCGTCAGGTGCGATGCTGACCGGATGGCAGGTGATTGACGGGGTATGGTATTATTTAGACGCCAGCGGGGCAATGCTGAGCAATACCATGACGCCGGACGGTTACTGGGTAAATGCCAGCGGGGCATGGATTTATTAGCCATGGAGCGGGACGTGAAGATTAGCCGATGGGTGAATTGTGAAGATTAGCCGATGGGTGAACCGTAACGATTAGCTGACGGGCGAATTGTAACGATTAGCCGACAGGCGAACAGGAAATTAAAGATACAGACGGCAAAGAGCCGGGAATCCTTTCTGTGGTTCCTGGCTTTTTTGCGGTTTTTTTCACGGTTTTTGTTTTTTCCGCAGTTTTTTGTTTTTTTCACGGCTTTTTGTTTTTCGCCGTTTGTTCCGTTTTTCGACCGATTTTTTCCTGGATTTTTTGTTCGCAACTTTTTTTAAATGATTATTTTCTTCTGTTCTGGTAAATTATACCTATCCAAAGGAAATCCTAAAAGAAATGCTAAAAGTAATCCTAGGATGTTATTTGGCAGGAATAAGGAAGACCACAGGAAAAGAAAAGGCTGCTGTAAACGTGTGAACAGCAACAAGAAAAGGAAGGGATGTGAAGCGATGTTTGTGTGGTATGAAAAAGAGAATATGAGATTTCCGGTAAAGATATGGCTGGAAAAGCAGGAGGATTTGGAGGATAGCTGCAGGGAACAGGCGTATCATCTGGCACAGCTTCCCTTTCTTCACAAATGGGCCTGCCTGATGCCGGATACCCATGCAGGGAAGGGAATGCCGATAGGCGGGGTGATTGCCGCGGACGGCGTAATTATCCCCAATGCCGTGGGTGTGGATATCGGCTGCGGCATGGCTTATACCGAAACCAATATCCGCCTGGACGATATCCGGGAAGTGATGACGGGGAACGGAACGCTGATTCAGGCGATGATTGGCGATATTATGCGCAATATTCCCGTGGGCTTTGAGCACCATAAAACGGTTATGCCCTGCTACACTTTAGATCAGGCGATGGAAGAGATGGATAAGTACGAGCCGGACGGGGAACTTTTAGGGCAGATTGACGCGGGGTATTTTCAGATAGGGACACTTGGAGGAGGGAATCACTTTATCGAACTTCAGGTGGATGAAGAGGGTTATCTGGCGGTGATGATTCACTCGGGAAGCCGCCACTTCGGAAAGTCGGTCTGCGATTATTTTCACTTTAAGGCAAGGGAACTGAATCAGCGCTGGTACAGTGCGGTTCCCGACGAATATCGTCTGGCCTTTCTTCCGGTGGATTCTTCGGAGGGAAAGCAGTATCTGCACTGGATGAAGCTTTCTCTGGATTTTGCCCGGGAAAACCGGGAGAAGATGATGCTTGTGGTTAAGGCTGTCCTGGAAAAATGGATTGGAAAATACACCGAATTAAACCTGGAGTTCTCCCACGATATTAACTGTCATCATAATTATGCAGCCGAAGAGGAGCATTACGGGAAAACCGTATGGGTTCATCGAAAAGGGGCTGTGCGGGCAGAAAACGGAGAACTGGCGGTGATTCCCGGGGCTATGGGTTCTTACAGCTACGTGGTAATGGGAAAGGGAAATCCGGAAAGCTTCTGTTCGTCCTCCCATGGAGCAGGACGGCTCTATTCCCGAAAGGGAGCGATGGATGCCTTTACCTGCGAGCAGGTGATCCGGGACCTGGCAGATCAGGGCGTGGTTTTAGGAAAGAAGAAAAAGGCCGATGTGGCCGAGGAAAGCCGTTTTGCCTATAAAGATATCGAACAGGTGATGAATAACCAGACGGATCTGGTTGCGCCGGTGAAGCGGCTGAAAACGGTTGGCGTAGTGAAAGGCTGAGCCAAAACCGTTGCTGTGAACGTGTGAACAGTAACCCAAAACCGGTTAATATGATATAAGGCGGCCTTGAGGGCTGTTTTATATAAATGGGGCTGTAAACAGGAATGTTTTCTGTCCCCGAACGGAAGCTGTATCTGAGCCAATGGGTTATTCTTTAGAGAATCCCCCTGGGGTGCCAGCGGCCCTGCCGCCGGGTATACCGTACAGTGTCCGACATAATGATTTGTCGCAGGTTCGAATCCTGCCATATCCCAAGGATATGTAGCTAAGTGGGTATAGCAGTCATTGATTATTCCTCATGACTAGGGATCATGAAAGGAAACCTCCAAGCCAGGGAAAGCAAACTCCGGCACTCCGCCCTGTTTTTCAGGAAAATCCTGGAGGATAAGGGCAGTCCGGCAAAGGCATGTGCAGCTTTGGATACCGCTCTTTGCTTTTTTGGCCTCAGACGGTCTGTGATGCAGGCAGTAAGCCGATCAGGGCCGTTCCGGGCAGAAAAAGAAAAAGCTGAAAAAGCAGCCCCCATTTGACGGATGAGGGCCGGGGGATCTTTTCCTCATCAATAATCGGTGAATAAGTTAAGCGATAGAGGAAGAAAACAGGTTGAGCTGTGGAGGAAGAAAGCAGGAAAAGGAGGAAAGACAGATGCAGGTAATGATTAAAGATCAGGAATGTGGTTATTTGATAAAGAACGGCCGGTTTCAGAAGCTTTTGCTGGCGGGTAAATATACATATTTTAAGCGTTTGGGGTATGAGGTGCTGGTTGTGCCGATGAAGGGGCAGGTGAAGACACAGGATATTCCGATGGAGGTTCTGTTAAAATGCCCGGAGTTTGCCTCCCGCGTGGTTAAGGCCGAACTTCCGGATACCTCCATTGCCCTGCGCTTTGTGAACGGGGCTTACCGGGAGGTGCTGACGGCGGCGGAAACCTATTTCTGGAATGTTTTTGAGAAAAATGAGTTTCAGATCGTGGACATTACGAAGAAGTACATGGAAGAGAGCCTTCCCAGAATGTACATGGATCTGATGCCGGCAAAGTATTATAAAAAGATTACGATTAAAGACGGGGAAACAGGGCTTTTGTATTTTGATAACCGGCTGCAGAAGCACTTAGAAACCGGAACTTACTATTTCTGGAATTACGGTGCGGAGGTGACCTGCAAGATTTTTAATATGAAACAGCAGCAGCTAGAGATTAACGGGCAGGAGATTTTAACCTCGGATAAGGTCGTGGTGCGTCTGAATATGATCTGCACCTACCGGATTACCGATCCCGAAAAGCTGGTACAGAAGATTGACGGGGTGGCCTCGCAGCTTTACACCTGTGCACAGTTAATTATCCGGGAATATGTGGGGAGGTTCCGCCTGGATGAACTTCTGGCGCAGAAGGAGGAGATTGGGCATTACATCCTGGAAAAGATGAAGGAACACCAGGAGGAACTCTGTGTTGAGGTGATCACCGGAGGGATTAAGGATATTATCCTGCCGGGGGAAATCCGGGAAATTATGAATACGGTTCTTATCGCGGAAAAACGGGCGCAGGCGAATGTGATTATGCGCCGGGAGGAGGTTGCATCGACCAGGAGCCTGTTAAATACGGCAAAGCTGATGGATGAAAACAAGACCCTGTTTAAGCTTAAGGAATTAGAATATCTGGAGAGGATCTGCGACAAGGTGGGGAATATCTCCATTAACGGGGGAAAGGGTGTTCTCGAGCAGCTTGCGGAACTTACCGGGGTGCCGCAAGCGGACGGGTAAGGCAGCCGCAGAGTTTCCTGTACTTTTACAGGCCGGGCAGAAATCATGCAGAATACCAAAAACCCACCAAAGATAGGCACTGGATTGACCGTAAAAAATAGAAATAATAGTGAAATGCCGTAAGGGACAGGAGAATTTGCACAAATTTTTCCTGTCCTTTTGTTGAGTTCGGATATTGAGTTTCTTTTTAGGTGTGTTATAATTTTTGTTGAAATCGATTACAATAAAACAGGAAGCAGGGGAGATTAAGGCATGGAAAAAAAGACCAAGGAATTTGAGCAGCGCTTTGCCAGACACTATGACGAATTAAAGTGGTTGTACTGTGAACTTTATCAGAACCGGATGGATGCGTTTGAAGAGCTGTGCGATCAGCTCTGGGAGTGGTATAAGAACCGGAAGGCTGACTTAAAGAAGCTGGATCGGAAGAGGGAAAAGCATCCGGACTGGTATAAGAAAAATGATCTTTTAGGAATGATGATGTACGTGGACGCCTTTGCCGGGAATTTAAAGGGCGTAGAAGAAAAGCTGGACTATATCAAATCATGTAATGTGAATTATCTTCATCTGATGCCTCTTTTAGAGTCGCCCAAGGGCAGAAATGACGGGGGCTATGCGGTTGCCGATTTCCGCAGGGTGCAGCCGGAATTAGGAACCATGGAGGATTTAGAGGATCTGGCGGATTGCTGCCGTGAAGAGGGAATCAGTATCTGCCTGGATTTTGTAATGAACCATACCTCCGAGGATCATGAATGGGCAAGACGGGCAAGACAGGGCGATCCGGAGTATATGCGGCGGTATTATTTTTATGATAATTATGATCTTCCTGCACAGTTTGAAAAGACGGTTCCCCAGGTATTCCCCACGACGGCACCGGGAAATTTCACCTGGCTTGCGGATATGAATAAGTTTGTGATGACTACTTTTTATCCGTACCAGTGGGACTTAAACTACTGGAATCCGACCGTTTTTAATGAAATGGTCTACAATATGTTAAATCTTACCAATAAAGGTATTGACATTATCCGTATCGATGCAGTACCCTATATCTGGAAGGTTTTGGGAACAAACTGCCGCAACCTCCCGGAGGTTCATAATATCGTGCGGATGATGCGTATGATCTGTGAGATTGTGTGTCCGGCGGTTATTCTTCTGGGTGAGGTGGTTATGGAGCCTTCCAAGGTAGTTCCTTACTTTGGTTCTGTGGAAAAGCCGGAGTGCCATATGCTTTATAATGTAACGACCATGGCCAGCACCTGGCACACGGTGGCGACGGCCGATGTAAGGCTTCTGCGCCGCCAGATGGACATCGTAAGCAGGCTGCCGAAAGAATATGTATTTTTAAATTATCTGCGCTGCCATGACGATATCGGCTGGGGTCTGGACTATGATTACTTAAAGCAGTTTGACTGCCTGGAAGTTCCGCATAAAAAGTATCTGAACGATTTTCTTACCGGTCAGTATCCGGGAGCCTTTGGACGCGGGGAACTGTATAATTCCGATCCGACCTCCGGCGATGCCCGGCTCTGCGGGACAACGGCTTCTCTGTGCGGTATCGAGAAAGCTTCCTGGGAGCAGAATGAAGGTGCCCTGGAGCAGGCCGTCCGCTTTGATATTATGCTTCACGGCTATATGTTTGTTCAGTCGGGAATTCCGGTGCTTTACAGCGGCGACGAGATTGGCCAGTTAAATGATTATTCCTACCATGAAGATCCGGATAAGTGCCAGGATTCCCGCTATATTCACCGGGGACGCTTCCAGTGGGATCGCGCCGAGGAACGCAGGGAAAAGGGAACGATTCAGAACCAGATCTTTGAAACCCTGGGCATGATGGAGGAAATCCGCGCAAAGTATAAGGTATTTGACGGGCAGGCGGACGTGTGGACCTTAGATACCTGGGACGACGCCATCCTTGGCGTTGGCCGCTGGCTGAACGGGGAGAAGCTGATTGCCCTGTTTAACTTCAGCGGGCAGGATAAGGTGGCCTGGATTAATGAGGACGACGGCGAATACACGGATCTTCTGACTGGAGCCGTGATGGAAGCCAAGGGCGTACAGATTCCCGCTTACGGAATCTGGTGGTTATATAAGAAATTTGGAAGCGGGCTTTAATTTGACGCGAAAAGGGCCGGACGCAGGCGTTTATCAGGGAAATAAAAGGATTGGCAGCGAGATTGCGCAGTGACGAGGAAGAAAAATGACAATCAGTGAAATCGCAAAGATGGCGGGGGTTTCAAGTGCCGCGATTTCCCGGTATTTGAACGGGGGAAGCTTAAGCGAGGAAAAGCGGAAAAAAATTAAAGAAATCATTGAAGAAACCGGGTATGTTCCTTCTGAATATGCCCGGACTCTCCGGACAAAAAAGAGTTATCAGATTGGGGTGATTGTGCCGAATATCAGTTCGAGTACGGTGGCCCGGATTGTCAGCGGTATCAGTGCAGTCCTCTATGAGCGCGGCTATCACCTGCTCCTTGCCAATACGGACAATGATCCGAAGCAGGAACTGGATTACCTGGAGATGTTTGGAACCAGCCAGATTGACGGGGTGATTTACATCGCTTCTCTGGTTTCCAAAAAGCATGTTGATTTGCTTAAAGGTCTGAAGGTTCCCGTGGTGATTGTGGGCCAGCTTGTGGCAGAATATGACTGTGTTTACCATGACGATTTTCATGCGGCAAAGGATATGATGGGCGTGCTTTTAGAGTCCGGCTGCACACATCCGGGATGTCTTTATGTGACGGACAGGGACAGGGCTGTGGGAGCCGAACGAACCCGCGGAGTAAAGGCCGCTCTGGAAGAGCGAGGTTTAAACAGTGAAGAAATTCCGGCGCTTGAAGCCGGGTTTACCATCGAGTCCGGCCAGGAGAAGATGAAAGAGCTTCTGCTGAAAAAACCGGATCTGGACGGTGTATTCTGTGCTACGGCAAGCCTTGCCGTGGGGGCTGTGATGTACTTAAAGGAAATCGGCAAACGGATTCCGGAAGATATCAAGGTGTGCAGTGTGGGCAGCAATCAGATGACGGAGATTGTGGACCCGAAGCTGACGACCGCAAAGTTTTACTACCGCACCAGCGGCTTAGAGGCGGCGCAGATGCTGCTTTCCATGGTAGACGGCAAGCGCCAGCACCTGCGCCATATGATGCTGGGCTATGAGATTGTCCGCAGAGGAACGACAAATGAAGAATTTGCTTGATTCCTGAGAAGAATTCGATTATGATGAAGGAAGAGAGGGAAGATTTCCCGGATCTTCCTTTTTTTAACCTGAATTTAATCTGTTAGGAACGCCCAGCGCTATTGGGATTTTGCATTGCCCGTAACTTTGGTTGGAGAAAGGGGGCTTGATCACTTGAAAGAAGAAGGAAAGAAAGCAGAAAAATGGGATGCGTGGGAAGAGTTTGGAGCAGAGTCCGAACTTTCGGAACCGGAGCGGATATATCGGGTGGCCTGTCCGGTAGAGGGGGAGGTTATTCCTCTGACCGAGATTCCGGATGTCACCTTTGCCTATGGGATGCTTGGGCCGGGCGTGGGCATAAAGCCGGAGAAAGAAACCGTTCTGGCACCCTTTGACGGAGAAGTGTCGGCGCTTTTTGAAACCAGGCACGCCGTCGGGCTGACCAGCGACGAGGGCGGCGTAGAAGTTCTGATCCATGTGGGGATAAATACGGTAGAACTGAACGGGGCTTTCCTTACGGCGTTTGTAAAGGCGGGAGAGAAGGTGAAAGCCGGTCAGCCATTGTTAGCGTTTGACCGGGAAAAGATTGAAGCAGCCGGGTATAATACAACCGTAGCCGTATTAGTGTCCAACGTCTATTTATTCCCGAGAATCAGGGTTTTGGGCTATGGGAAAAAGAAGGAGATGGAAGATTTGCTGGCCTGCAGAAAATAGGGATAAAATAAAAGAACAGGACAAGAGAGTACAAAATCAGAAAGGAAGACAGATTATGGCAAAGGAAAAGAAGATGGTGGAGGCAATTACATCCATGGATGTGGATTTTGCCCAGTGGTATACGGATGTGGTAAAAAAGGCGGAGTTATGCGACTATGCAAGCGTAAAGGGCTGTATGGTGATTAAGCCTGCGGGTTATGCTATCTGGGAGAATATTCAGCATGAACTGGATCGCCGCTTTAAAGAAGTCGGGGTACAGAATGTCTACATGCCCATGTTTATTCCGGAGGGACTTTTACAGAAAGAAAAGGATCATGTGGAAGGGTTTGCGCCGGAGGTTGCCTGGGTAACACACGGCGGGTTAGAACCCCTTCAGGAGAGGCTCTGCGTAAGGCCGACCTCGGAAACCCTGTTCTGTGATTTTTATGCCGGGGATATTCATTCCTACCGCGATCTGCCCAGGGTGTACAATCAGTGGTGTTCGGTTGTCCGCTGGGAAAAGACAACCAGGCCCTTCCTCCGCTCCCGTGAGTTTTTATGGCAGGAGGGTCATACCGCTCATGCAACTGCCGAAGAAGCCGAGGAGAGAACCATCCAGATGTTAAACGTCTATGCGGATTTCTGCGAGGAGGTTTTGGCGATTCCGGTAATTAAGGGGCAGAAGACGGATAAGGAGAAGTTTGCCGGTGCGGAATCCACCTACACGATCGAAGCGCTGATGCACGACGGAAAGGCTCTTCAGTCCGGCACCAGCCACAACTTCGGCGACGGCTTTGCCAGGGCTTTTGAAATTCAGTTTGCCGATAAGGACAATACCTTAAAATATGTTCATCAGACCTCCTGGGGACTTTCTACCCGAATTATCGGTGCGTTAATTATGGTGCACGGCGACGATAACGGCCTGGTGCTGCCGCCGAGGATATCGCCGACGCAGGTGATTATTATTCCGATTCAGCAGCAGAAGGAGGGCGTGCTGGATAAGGCACGGGAACTGAAGGAGAAGCTGTCTGCGTTCAGGGTTAAGGTTGACGATTCCGAGAAGAGTCCGGGATGGAAGTTCAGCGAGTGTGAGATGCGGGGAATTCCGCTTCGTGTGGAAATCGGGCCGAAGGATATGGAAGCGAACCAGGCCGTGCTCGTGCGCAGGGATACACATGAAAAGACGATTGTAGCTCTGGAGCATCTGGAAGAAGAGGTTGGCAGGATGCTGGATGTCATCCAGAACGATATGCTTGAAAGGGCAAGGGCACACAGGGATTCGCACACCTATATTGCCGCGGACTGGGACAGCTTTGTAAAGACAGTGAATGAAAAGCCGGGCTTTGTTAAGGCGATGTGGTGCGGAGATCTGGCCTGTGAGGAGAAGATTAAAGAGGAGGCAGGAGCGACCTCCCGCTGTATGCCGTTTGAACAGGAAGAGATTGCCCCGACCTGCGTGTGCTGCGGGAAGCCGGCCAAGAAGATGGTTTACTGGGGCAAGGCTTATTAATCATCGAATCATCGGGAGGAAAGCTTATGAGGATTGCTGTCCCGCAGGCAGTAGAGGAAATTATCGAAACATTAACCGGTTATGGATATGAAGCCTATGCCGTGGGCGGCTGTGTCCGTGACAGCCTTTTGGGGCGGGAGCCGGGGGACTGGGATATTACAACCTCGGCTTCCCCGTTTCAGGTAAAGGAAATCTTTCGCCGAACCATCGATACCGGGATTCTTCACGGGACAGTGACCGTGATGAAAAACCATGTGGGCTATGAGGTAACGACCTACCGCATTGACGGCGAATATGAAGACGGGCGGCACCCGAAGTCCGTGGCGTTTACTTCGGATTTAAAAGAGGATCTCTGCCGCAGGGACTTTACGGTCAATGCGATGGCTTACAGTCATGAAACCGGGATTGTCGATATTTTCGGCGGCATGGAGGATCTGCACAGAGGGGTGATCCGCTGTGTGGGAAATCCGGTGGATCGCTTTACGGAGGACGCACTCAGGATATTGCGGGCGATAAGGTTTTCTGCGCAGCTTGGCTTTGTTATCGAGGAAAAGACCCGGGCGGCAATTGAAAAGATTGCTCCTAATCTGATGAAGGTCAGCAGGGAACGGGTGCAGGTGGAACTGACCAAGCTTCTTTTATCCCCCCATCCGGAACAGATCCGCGAGGTTTATGATCTGGGGATCAGCCCCTATGTGTCGGCGGCGTTTCATCGGGCAGACATTAAAAATCTCTGTATTCCGTCGTCCCTTCCCGCAGAAAAAGCGGTTCGCTGGTCGGCATTTTTAAAGAATGAAGACCGGGAAGCGGTGATTTCGGTGCTGAAGGACTTAAAGATGGATAATGCAACGATTGACGCCGCCGCAGTGCTGACGCAGTGGATACACCGGGAAATTGCAGAAGATAAGGTTGCGATCCGCCGGGCGATGAGCCAGATGGAGCCGGAACTCTTCGACCGGCTTTTATGCCTTCGGACTTCTTTAGGCTGTCCCGGGACAGAACGCCTTAAAGAATTAACCGGACAGATTCGTCAGGCAGGGGACTGTATTTATCTTAAAGATCTGGCCGTGACGGGGAAGGATTTACTAAACTGCGGCATGAAGCCCGGAAAACAGGTTGGAACCGTGCTTTCCGGGCTTCTGGACGAGGTTTTGGAACATCCGGAGCAAAATAAGAAAGATGTTTTGCTGCGGCGGGTATTTCCTAAACAGTAACAAATGATGTACCGGCGGCGCTTAACTGTAGCTTTTTCTTCCGCTGGCATCGGGTATTCCCAGGCTTTCGCGGTACTTGGCTACGGTGCGCCGGGAAATCGGCACGCCAAGGGCTTCAAGTTTTTCGGATAATATCCGGTCGCTCCAGGGTTTTTCCTTATCCTCCTGTTCAATCAGCCTGCGCAGGGCGGTTTTTGCGGCTTCGGAAGAAACGGTTTCTTTGCCGGAGGAGGAAACACTGTCTTTGGGCGAGGACAGGCTGCCGGAGAAAAAGTAGTTTAAGGGGAAAACGCCGTGGCTGCACTGCAAATATTTATTGCGGACGGCACGGCTTATCGTGGATTCATGAAGTCCTAAGCTGTCTGCGATATCGGAAAGCCGCAGGGGTTTGAGCGCACCGCCGTCCTGTAAAAAAAAGTCTTTCTGGTGTTCGGCTATGGCCGCGGCTGTGCGGAAAAGCGTATCGTTTCTCTGGGCAATGCAGGTGCGTATCCAGTCCACCTGACGGATTTTTTCCAGCAGATATTTCTGGACATCTTCCTCGGCTGTTTTTGAAAGCTGCCGATAGTACTGGTTGATGGAAAGCTGCGGGTAAAGCGAATCGTTCAGGGTAACCGTACATTCGCCGTGTTTTTGTTCGATAAGGACGTCCGGCTGGATGTAGCGGGAGATATCTTCATTGGAATAAGCAGCGCCCGGCTTGGGGTTTAAGCTGCGGATAATCTGACAGAGGCGGGAAGCTTCCTTTACGGAAACTCCTGCTTTTTTTGCTATGGCGGGAATCTGGTTTTTCGCTAAGAGATCCAGGCATTCCGTGACGATGAATTCTAACTGGCTGGGACATTCCGTCTGGCGCTTAAGCTGGAGCAAAAGGCATTCGGAAATACTCCTTGCCCCCACGCCGGGCGGGTCTAACGCCTGGAGAACGGACAGAAGGAGTTCCATCCGATCCTCGGGCTGATCAAATTTTTTGCCGATTTGGTCTAATGGTTCACGCAGATAACCCCAGGAATCCAGGGAAGCCAGCATGTATTTGAGTGTTTTTGCATCCTTGGAGCGGAAGGGGATAGAAACAAGCTGTTCCCAGAGTGCATCCGCTAAGGTCTGCGGCTGGTTGGTTTTGCGAAACTTCCAGGTAATCGGATTTTCGCCGTCCTGCGCCTGCTGTTCGTAGAAATAGCGGTTGGATTCGTCGGAGGCACTCAGCCACTGATATTCTTCGACGGAGCGCTGATGGAGGCAGGAGGTAAAGTCCGGATTTTCTCTGGACGCAGAGGATTCATGAATTTCCATAACCGGGTTTTCCAGGGCCATTTCCTGAAGGTAGGTGGTAAGTTCCTGGGCCGTCATCTGGAGGATTCCTGCGGACTGTATCATTTGCTGGGACAGAAGCTGACGCTGCTGCTGGGTGGTTGTCAGTTCCATAAATTGTGCATCTCCTTTCTTTTTCTTTCGCTTTTTAGGTGTTTTTTATAAAAATCTGTGTAGATAGTTCGGAAAAATAAAATAAACCATCATGCGCCCACAAGTGAGTGTATCACCATAAATAAAGTAAAGCTGGGCGCACTTGAAATACCTGAACTTATGCCGCCTAATCGGCGGCGGACCTTCAAAGTAAATATACAGATGTATTGTAGCATAAAGAGGGGGGATTGTACAAGAATTTCTATTAAAGGAAAATATTGGAAAATGCAGCCGAAGCGGGTTTTCGACACTTTCAAAAACTTAAGATTAAAAAAAATCTAGGATTTAAGC
>CAMNRM010000041.1 GCA_946553025.1 uncultured Clostridium sp. | reverse complement strand
TTGACAAACCAAGATTCAAACAATGCGGCTGCTTGTTGCTGTAAATTATCGTTTATCTGCTGATTGACAGAAATTTTCTTGTCGAACATATACAAATACTCTACAATTATCCGCTGCTCACTGATAGACGGAAGGTGTAGTATAACTGAATTCAAATTTGCTTGGCTCAATTTTGGCTGTGCTGATCCGGTAACATATCCAGACAAATCCATGTTGTTTAGCAAATAGCAAAGATAACGAGTATCAGATAGCTCGTTGCCTTGCACGATGTGAGCATGATTATTGACCCAGAATTGTCCATCAACAACTTGAGCGATTTTTTGTTTTTGAGATTTAAGATTCTCGCCATCCTCGGCAATGAGAAGGTATGTCCCATCAAAGATGAAATCATCAATATAATCAATTATGCCTTGCGCACCATAATAGCGATACTTACCTTGCCTTTTCTCTCGCTGTGCACCCGAAATCGGAACTCTCTTCTTATCAAAATTGATGGTTACTTCATCAAACCTATATTCTTTAAGTTCCATATTTGCGCTCCTATCTGATGTATTTTCTATGTTCCAACTCCACATTCTGTTGCTTCACCATCGCATAATACATGGTGGTACCTATCTTTTGATGCACTAAGAGCTGCTGAACCTGTTCTTTGGGCATCCCTTTATTAATCGCCATTGTTGCCAGCGCCCGCCAGAACTTATGTGGATGCACTTTCGGAATATTCAGCCACTTGCCAATCTCGCGGAGGCAGTACTCCATGCCACCAATTTTTATCCGTTCATACGGCGCTCGCAATCTTACAAAGAGTGATGGATTATCATCTGTCCTGCTGGCAAGCTACTCTTGCAGATGCAGTTTTATCGTATTCGGATTTGGAAGATTGCCCCATTGTTACTTCTACAATTTCTTCAAGTTTACACTTCATACCCAATCGCCCCCAATTTCTTACGAATTTCATCTTCTAACTCGTGAGATTTAGAAAACAGATCCGACAACTCAGATGTAAGGCGTGTCATTTTTTCTTCAAACGGTTCTCCGTCATCCTCTACTTCTTCAATACCTACATATCTGCCCGGTGTCAGAATAAAGTCCTGTTTTTCAATTTCCTGAAGGTCAGCAACAGCACAGAAGCCCTTCACATCATCAAGTGTTCCGGCTACAAATGCCTCATAGGTGTCTGAAATCTTCTTAATGTCATCATCAGTAAGTTCACGAAGTTTGCGGCTTACCATTGTTCCCATCTTACGGGCATCAATAAATAAAGTCTTCCCGGATTGTTTCTTTTGCTTATTGATAAACCAAAGAGAAACCGGAATCTGCGTCGTATAGAAAAGCTGTGTCGGCATTGCGACAATGCACTCAACCAAATCCGCATTGACAATATTCTTACGGATTTCACCCTCACCACCTGACTGAGAAGACAGGGAACCATTAGCAAGTACCATACCGATTCTTCCTGCCGGTGCAAGGTGATAAATCATATGCTGTAGCCATGCAAAGTTGGCATTTCCTGCTGGCGGCATACCATACTGCCAGCGAACGTCCTCTTTTAATTTATCAGCGCCCCAATCTGAAAGATTAAATGGCGGATTGGCCATAATATAATCTGCTCTTAATGTAGGATGACGATCATCCAAAAAACTATCAGCAGCATAAGTTCCCAGATCCGGCTCAATACCACGGATCGCAAGGTTCATCTGTGCCATCTTCCACGTAGTAGGATTTGAATCCTGACCATAAATAGAGATATTGCTGATATTACCGCTATGGTTTTCTACAAATTTTGCCGACTGGACAAACATACCGCCTGAACCGCAGCAAGGGTCATATACCCGGCCCTTAAACGGTTTTAACACTTCGACCAAAGTACGTACCACGCAGGATGGAGTAAAGAATTCACCGCCACGTTTACCTTCCTGTTCTGCAAACATGGAAAGACAATACTCATAAGTACGGCCCAGAATATCTTTCTCACTGCCGTGTTCGATCATCTGAATATTGGTGAATAAATCTACCACATCACCAAGTCTGCGCTTATCCAGTTCCGGACGTGCAAAGTTCTTAGGAAGAATATCTTTCAGACGTTTGTTTTCTTTTTCAATAGCACGCATGGCATCATCGATAGCTGTACCGATTTCCGGTGTATGTGCTTTTGCTGCAATCTCTCTCCAGCGTGCACCCGCCGGTACAAAAAAGATGCCTTCAGAAGTATATTCATCGATGTCTTCCTCAAATCCGTCGCCCTCTTCAACAAGCTCCTGGTACTTATCATCAAACCGATCTGAGATATACTTCAGAAAAATCAATCCCAGAACGACGTTCTTATATTCTGATGCATCCATGTTGCCGCGAAGCACACAGGCTGCATCCCATATCTGTTTTTCAAAGCCAATATCAGCTGTATTTTTATCTGCCATTTTAGTTTTCCTTCTCTGATGATTCATCTGGGACTATTTCCACAATATCAGCAATACCACACTTTAGATATTCACGTGTCTTTATAAGCACATCTGTAGTGATATTTTACTCATTATATCTTACATCGCAGAACCCAGCTCTTCTATATGCAACCGTATGTAAAGCACTTTTAAGAGTATAACACACTTTTTGCACGTTTTTCAACCTTCTGTGAACTATCGTTCATAAATAATTTACGAACGCAAATAATTTATCAATAATCTGGCTTTCTCTTTAAATCCAATATAAAACACTTCCCGTCAAATTTCTTCATTTATTTCTGCTGCATCCATCCTATAGCACGCCAATCATCACAGGACTCACCGGTATACTGCAGTTCAATAATTTCAATTATCCCTTCATCAAAATCATCTCTCCAAACTCCATTTTCCCAATCAAATGCTTCGTCCCAGTCAAATACATCAATATCCGGGATTGAACATTTTCCAGTTGCACTTGCCGTAACCTTTAAAATCCCCTGACTATCATGAAATGCACTTACACCAAAAAGAGGTATTTCAAATTCAATAATAATCTTTCCATTTTCTACCGTAAACTGAATTATTTCAAGAGAGTCCAGGTCAATTTCACAGTGATTGATTAAAGAAATAGCTTCTTCTTCATTATCTAAATAACCAATTCTTTCCAGCATCCGTGGAATCTGATCCACTTCTTCTATTTTTGATGCTACAACTTCAAATAACATTTCTTCCGCTAATAATTCTACCAATTCATTTCTATTCATCTCTGATATCTCCTATAATATATCGCCCGCTCCCATATCCTCAAAATATTATTTAGGGAAGTAATTTCAAACCAAGTTCTTTCAAAAAATAATTGTGATTTGATTTTGCTTTATTAATTTCAGCTTCTATCTTTTCAAGTTCCTGACATACTTCTTCTATATTTATAATTTCTTCTTCAGGTGCTGTACTAACATAGCGTGAAATATTCAAATTATATTTATTATTCTCAATTTCAGCCATAGAAACTCGGCGAGAATATTTTTTATTCTCTTCTTTTCTATATTGATAAGTGTCAATAATCTCATCAACATGTTTTTTTAAAAGTACATTTTGACGCCGTTCTTTTTTAAAACCTTCACTCGCATTAATGATTAACACATCATCAAATTTTTTACATTTTTTAAGTACTAATATACAAACCGGAATCCCTGTCGAAAAAAATAGATTAGAAGGTAAACCGATAACCGCATCAATATTTCCATCCTTCAGAAGCTTTGTCCGGATTTTTTCTTCAGCACCACCGCGGAACAATACTCCATGGGGTAAAATAATAGCCATTGTTCCATCATTACTTAAAAAATGAAATCCATGTAATAAAAAAGCAAAATCTGCTGCGGATTTTGGTGCAAGCCCATAACTTTTAAATCGAAAATCATCTGCCATTTCTTTTTTAGGCTCCCATCGATAACTAAATGGAGGGTTTGCCACGACAGCTTCAAACTGCATTTTTTTTGCAGGATTCATCTCATTTAAAATTTTCCAGTCATTAAGCAGAGAATCACCATGATAAATTTGAAATTCGGAATCTTTCAATCCATGAAGCAGCATGTTCATACGCGCAAGATTATAAGTTGTTATATTTTTTTCCTGCCCATAGATTTGCCCAATACCATTTGCACCAAGTTGTTTTTTTACATTAATTAATAATGAACCTGAACCACAGGCAAAATCCAGAATATTTCTAAGCTTGCTTTTCTTTCCATTGCGTGGATCTTGACTGTCAAGGGTAACAATACGTGAAAGAATCGTAGAAACCTGTTGTGGTGTATAAAATTCTCCAGCTTTCTTTCCTGAACCTGCGGCAAATTGTCCAATTAAATATTCATAAGCATCCCCTAAAAGATCAATTTCGTTTGGAAACTCGGATAAACTATTTGCTATTTCGGTAATAATTGAACACAAAAGAGCATTTCGCTCGGAATAATTTTTTCCTAATTTATCAGAATCAAGATTAACCTCAGAAAACAAACCACGAAACTTACTTTCAAAGGATTCATTTTCAATATATTTAAAACCACTTTGTAAGATTTTCAGTAATTCATTATTTTGAGTTCGTGCCAATTCATAGATATTACTCCATAAAAATGCCGGCCTTATTACATAGTGAATTTTACGCCGCATTTGCTTTTCAAGTATTTCCACATATTCTAAATTCCGAATGTACCAAACCGCAAGGGGAATGATATTTTGGCTGTAAAGCATCTTACTATAATCATCAATTACTTCATTTCTTAATTTTTCAATTCTTTCATTATCGGTTTCATCGTTACTTAAACCTAATTTATTTAAAGGAAGAGAATTACTATAATCGACAATAACCTGTTTAAGTTCTTCTCTGTAGGCATCCATAGTATTGCTGTTGTTTTTTATTTCATTTTCGCTTAACAGATAATCGCCGCCAAGTTCTTTTTTTACAGCTTCTTCATAGTTGTCTGAAAGATAACGAAGAAAGAGAAAGGATAACATGTAATCTCTGAAATCATCTGCATTCATTGCTCCGCGCAGTTTATCAGCTATTGCCCATAATGCTGAACCTAATTGTTTTTGATGTGTATCATTCATTCATTTTCCTCCTGCATTTGCTCCGTTTTAAATATATTTCTATTGAATTTATAGTCGTCTAAAAAATCATTTAATATTGTCCGAAAATATTCTTTATTTTCTTCAACCATTTCTTTTGGTTCAAAAACAGAATAATTTCCATGACTTAAAAGATTGATTATTCTTGTATAAACAATAGAGTTATCATCATTTCCTTTTCGTAAACATGATGAAAAATGCCTGTAACCATGAAAGGAAGCTGTTTTTTCCAATATATTACGAAGAATATTAAAATGATAGGTATATAATATTCCATTTTCTGAAACTTCTTTTAATTCCTTTAGCAGAGCAATATGATAAAAAAACGGAGTTTTGCTGGTATCTTTTAAGAGATAATTTTCACTCTTTGCTTTTCTTTGAAAATAAAGCTGTTCCGGTTTGTTAATTTCATTGCACAATACATTATAAAATAATGTATGATGTGTAGAAATAACTATTTTAATATTTTGATTACTTAACAATTTCGCCAGATTACTTGCTACAGCAATAACATTATTATCATCTAATGAGGAAATAGGATCATCAATATAAATATATTTAACCCAATTATAGGCTTCCACTCCATCAGCAATCATTTGGATAATTGCAAGAAAAAAGCACCAGATAAATGTATTTTCTTCTCCGCGTGATATTTTAATACTGTCAATTTCCTGGTTATCTTCAGAAATCATTACATCCCGATAAAAATAAATTCTACATTTGTCATAATCAATTTTAAAATCAAAATCTGCATAAGTATTTAAAAACGGACGAATTCTGTTTTCAATCGCCAGCTCTTTTAGACCATCAAAAAATTTTGAATTGCCATTAAAGTTTAAATATCTGTCCCTGTCATAGGTTAAATCGTTATGCCAGTAAAAAAGATCCTCTGTAAATGCATTATAATATAATGTATCTATAGACTTTTGCCCTGTTTTTTCATCAATGAACTGGCCCAACTTTTTAAATTCCATGGATAATCTTGTTTTTCCTGTGCCATTATAAGCAAACAGCATAATATAATTTTTTTCATCAAGCAACATCCGCAAATATTTAGCAACATTTTTTAAGCTGTCAAATTGTTTATCGCCTATTCTTTTGAAAATATAATCTAGTCTTTCCCGTACTTCTTCGGACAAACTTTCATTTAAAAAATATTCTGTACCACCTTTTGGCCTTTTATAATTTTCCTTAATATCATTTTTATATCTTCCTAAATCTGATGTATTTAATTTTTTATTTATCAGTTTATTATATTCCTCTTTTGTAAGCTTATCTGGTATATTTATACTCATACCTAGTTCTCCTCTAAAGAAGGGAAAAAACCTTGCATTAATCCCTTTTTGTGTGTTGTTAAATATTCAACTTTTTTAGTTTGAGCCGTAATAAGACAATCTATTTCTGATAAACAATCCGCAATTTTTTGCTGTTCCTTTACATTTAAAGTTACAGGAATTTTTATTTTTGAAAAATCCGTTTTGTTTATTATTGGTAATGTTGTATTGGCCAATTGTTTTTTGACAGAAAATGTTTTCCCCAATAATGAATAATATACAAATTCATTATAATAATTTTTTCCGGGAATAATCGAATTAATCTGCTGATTTGTAATACAGGGATATACAGATAATGCTATTTTTCCAACAGAAGCAATACAAGTAAACATTATTGTATAAGGGGGTAATATTTTAATTTTTGGTGTTTTTACAACAGTTCTTTGCGTATGATGCTGATATTTTTCTTCTGTAATATCGGTAGGTGTTACAAACTGTATATCGCCATTCCATAGAGATAAATCGGATGTTGAAGGCGTTTTTCCGGTAATTACCTCTCCGATATTATTTATTTCCTCATACTTCCAATCTCCAGGATTTTGGAATTCAGGAAATCTCCATACAGGCAGAAGTTCACCTTCACCAGGAAATAATTTTTGCATCACCCCTTTTTTGTACTTTTTTAATGCCGTCAATTTCCGGCTTTCTGCATCAATAAGATTATCTACAGAATATAAACAATCTGCAATTTTTTGCTGTTCTTCATTGTTTTTAGGATATAGAATTAACGTATTTTTTATATTTTCTTTACTTATTGAATAGACTTTTGTGCCTGTAAGCAAAGGTATTAATTTATGATGATATGCTGATGAATTAAAATAATACCCTAAAAACCTAGGAGCAAATTTCATTTTAGGTCTGCACAAAAAGGTATGCTGTCCTGCCAAAATAGGGAAATCAATATTTTGAACCTCTACCGCTTTTCCAGCAGTTAAATCTTCGGCAGTATCAGCAATAATAATATCTCCGTTTTGTAAATAACTTTCCTTTTTAAATTTAGATAAATTTATATTTTCATTAATAAAGGGAATCGATAATGTATTGTTTAAAATATGATTATACTTGATAAGCACATCCCCATAATGAATATTTTTTACATTACCCTTACAATCATTCATTTCAGCTCTTGAAAAATTGTTTGTTGGTAAAAATTCAAAATCAAATTTCATGGAACTCCATTCAAGGTAATATCCGGGAAATCTTAATTTAGGAATTATTTTTTTGTCCTTACTCATATGCATTCAGCCCCATAATTTCGCGGCCATTGGCCATTTTTTTTAATAGTGGAATTAAATCTTCCATCAAATCCAGTTCTTTTTTTGTTCTATCTCTCCAGCTTAGATTAAGTGGATTCAGCAAATCACTTAGTTCTTCTCCATCAAAAATCATCCGTTCAATAATTTTTTCAATAAATGCCTGCATTTCTTCTTCTGCAATCCCATGTTTTTCGGCAAGAGCACGAACTTCTTGGTTGCTTTTTTGTTCTTTAAATTTTTGAAAATCTAATTTGATTTCATTTTCATTCATAACTGTTCCTGTCGGAAGTGACTGAATATATTCAACAATAACTTCTCTCTCATCAAGAAGATTAGATGTTGCAGAAAGCATTTGAATCAGCTGTTCTTTACTCATCTTTTGTTTTTGAGGCTCTTCCTGTGTATATTTTGCAATAAGTGCCATAATATAATCATTATCAATAATGGCTGAGGAAAACAAAACAAATTCAAAGTCAAGCTGCTCTATTTCAGCATTTTTATTTGTAAAATCTTTTCCCTGTTCAGATCTTAACTTTCGGGCAATATCCATATAGGCTCCACGAAATGCACGCATATAATCTTCCGGAAGCAGTTCTTCCATTTTTTTCCTGTCTTTCTCTTCGATTTCCGTGTACTGTTCAAGTTGTACTTTTAGTCGCTGAACCTCTTTAAACTTATGAACAAATGCACATTGTGCCAAGTTTCCTTTAAGATTACTCAGTTCCTCTGCATTACATTCCAGCCCCTGAGATTCCATAAACGTTTTCAGTTCAGCCATTGCCGTGCCCAGTTTTTCGACAACTTCAGATGCAGGTTCAGCAAGCCAGATTTCTTTTGGAGGTCTGTTGGTATCTTCACCGGAAAAAAGTGCAATAGCACGATCCACTTCTTCTGTCTGATTTCTAAAATCAAAGATATTTCCATACGGTTTTGTATCATTAAGGACTCGATTTGTTCTCGAAAAAGCCTGTATTAACCCATGATATTTTAAATTTTTATCAACATACAAGGTGTTTAAATACTGAGAATCAAATCCTGTCAGCAGCATATCGACAACAATGGTAATATCGATTTTATTTTTATGCGGATAATCCATGTTAGTGTATTTTTGATTTTTAATCCGCTGCTGAACATCTTGATAATATCCGTCAAAATTATTAATGTCATAATTTGTGTTATATTTTTTATTATAATCGTCAATAATTTTTGAAAGTGCAATTTTCTTTTTTGCAGGTTCTTTTTTATTATCTTCCTTTTCTTGCGGAAGATCTTCCTGGATTTGCTGAACATCTTTATTTCCTTCCGCCGGAGGAGTAAATACACAGGTTATATTTAATGCTTTAAAATTGCTGTTGTTTTTTGAAAAATCTTTTTGCATTGTATTAAACAATTCATAATATTCAATGGCATCATTAATGGAAGCTGTTGCCAAAATAGCATTATATCTTCGCTCATTAGTTATTATATCATGTTTCGATAAGATTGTCTGCACCACAGCCCGTTTATTTGTTTCCTCATTTATTTTTGAGATATTATCGTCCTTATTCTTTTTCTGTTTAAAATAGTGAACATGAAAACGCAGCACGTTCTTATCATCAATCGCATTTGTAATTGTATATACATGAAGTTCTTTATTAAAAATATCCTTTGTTGTTTTATAAGAACCTATAGTGCCGTCAATTTTCCTGTACGTTGCGTTTTTTTCAAAAATAGGCGTTCCTGTAAAGCCAAAAAGCTGAGCCTTCGGAAAAAAATTTTTAATTGCTCTGTGGTTTTCTCCAAATTGCGAACGATGACATTCATCAAAGATAATCACTATCCTTTTATCTTTTAAAGGAGCAAGCTGTTCTTTATAGGCCAACTCTCCCTTTTTCTTCCTTTCTCTGCTTTTTTTATTATCTTCATTTAATGCCAATGCAAGTTTTTGAATCGTTGTTACAATAACCTTATGACGATAATCTTCAGAAATAAGGCGTTTTACCAGAGTGTCCGTGTTTGTATTTTCTTCAACACAGCCTTCCTGAAACTTATTAAATTCTTCTCTTGTTTGTCTGTCAAGATCTTTTCTGTCCACAACAAAAAGACATTTTGCTATATTTTGATTATCCTTTAATAATGTTGATGCCTTAAAGGAAGTAAGAGTCTTTCCGCTTCCCGTAGTATGCCAAATATAGCCATCTCCCCGATTTTCATTGATACAGTCAATGATTGCTTTAACTGCATAAATTTGGTAAGGCCGCATAATCATCATTTTTCGTTCATTCGCCACTAAAACCATGTATCTGCTAATTAATTCTCCTAAAGCACATTTGCGCAATAATGTTTCAGAAAAATCATATAGACAGGAAATTTTCTTATTTTTTTTATCTGCAAACTGGTAAACAGGTAAAAAACCCTCATCCGCATTAAAATTAAAATGTTCTTTATTGTTATTTGCAAAATAATAAGTATTACTCTCATTACTTACAATAAAAAGTTGTATAAAACAAAGCAAAGAATTGGTAAATCCATTACCAGGATCATTTTTATATTCAACCACCTGTTCCATTGCTCTTTTAGGAATAATTTCCAATGCTTTTAATTCTATTTGAACCGTAGGAATACCATTAATAAGAAGGATTACGTCGGAACGATGATAATTGGTTTCTGTATTGATATGAAGCTGATTTATAACTTCATATTCATTTTTACACCAGTCAGCAGTATTTACTAAAGTATATTGTAATGGTGTATCATCATCACGTTTAAACGTATTGGTTTCTCTTAGGATTTTTGCTGCTGCAAATACGTCGGGAGTAATAATCATTTCTTTCAATCTTTGAAATTCTGAATCACTTAGCTTGACTCGATTTAGATTTTGAAAATGATTCCGAAAATTTTCTTCCAGTGCTGCTTTTGTCTTAATGTCTTCACGGTAAGTATATTTTAACTCTACAAGCTTTTTAATAAAACTGGTTTCTATTTGCTTTTCGTTTTTCATATTGCAATACCTTTCATTTAAGTATTTGATAATCAACTAAAGTGAGTTTTGCAATCTGACTAAATTTTACTTCTTCCCTTCCATTTGCCGCAAACACGTCACAACTTCTATATGTTCCGTTCCAGGAAAAAGATCATACCCCCATCCGCCGTCCGCCTGATACCCCAGCTTGTGAAAATACTGCAGATCCCGCGCCAGTGTTTCCGGCCCGCAGGAGATATAAATAACCTTTCGGGGCCCTAAAACCTTTACGGCATCCATAAACTCTTCTGTGCTCCCGCTTCTGGGCGGGTCCATAATGACCACATCGGCTTTCTGCCTGCTTTCTGCCATCTCCCGCATCAGCCGCCCGGCATCGTTGCAGTAAAAACGGATATTTTGGATATGATTTATTTTTGCATTATTTATTGCATCCCGCACGGCTTCGGGATTTAATTCCACGCCGATAACCTTTTCTGCCTGCTTCGCCGCAATAATGCCAATGGTTCCAATCCCACAGTAAGCGTCAATCACGGTTTCATCCCCATGAAGGTCAGCCAGTTTAAGCGCCTTTTGATACAGCTTTTCGGTCTGCACCGGATTAATCTGATAAAAGGACTGCGGAGAAATCCGAAATACGCAGCCGCAGAGATAATCTTCGATAAATCCCCGCCCAAAGAAAATATGATCCCGTTTTCCCAGAACCATACTGGTATTGCGCTCATTAATGTTTTGAACAATGGTCGTAATTTCCGGATGTTTTTCCCGCAATGCCCGGACAAAATTGCTTTTGGAAGGAAAGACAGGGGAAACCGTAACCAAAACGACCATAATCTGCCCGCTGAAAAATCCTTTCCGTATCAGAACATGGCGGAGCAGCCCATAACCGGTATCTTCATCATATGTACGGATCTTAAAGGATTTTAATAATTCCCGAATCGTCACAATAATTTCATCTGCCTTCTCATCTTCCAAAAGGCAGTGATCTACCGGAACCACCCGATGACTTCCCGCCTCATAAATCCCGGAAATCGGATTTCCTTTTCGATCATGGTCAAAGACGGCGTGAACCTTATTGCGGTAATGCCAGGGATTTTCCATTCCCTCCATCCCGTAAACCGTGCAGATCCCGCGAAGTAAGTCTTCAAGCTTCTTTTTCTTTCGTTCCAGTTGTTTTTTATAGGGAAGGTGAATTAGCTGGCAGCCCCCGCAGCGCCCGGCGGACGGACATAATTTCGTCCCTTTGCTTCCATGCTCCGTTTTTTCCAGACCTTTTTTCTGCAGTCCTGTTTCCGTAATCCTTTTTTCCCGTACATCGGCGTTATTTTCCCTTCTTCCGCCAAATGCTTTGCCGCCGTCCTTCAGCCTTTCCTTATTCCCGCCAGATGCCCTGCCGCTCTCGTTCAAACTCTCCTTATTCCCGCCAAATGCCCTGCCGCCCTCGTTCAGCCTTTCCTTATCCCCGCCAAATAACCTTCCGCTGTCTTTTCTGTTTTCTTCAAGCTGTCCCTGGCTCTTTGTATTTGTTTTTGAAGCCGCAGTTGCATAAACCTGCGGCTTTTTTGTGTTTTTCCCTTTTATTTCTTTCATCGGTGGATTAAATCTCCTTTGTGGCCTCTTTCAGCCACTCTTTTTCTTCTCCCTCAAGATAAGGAGAAAGCTTTTCATAAACCTGCTTATGGTACGCATTAAACAGGGCAATATCGCTCTCGGTCATCAGTTCTTTTTCTATACCATCCGTGTCAATCGGCGCAAAGGTCAGATATTCAAAGCGCAGGAACTGCCCAAATGCATTCTTTTCATCTTCTACACAATACATTAAATTCTCTGTACGTATCCCGTGGCTTCCCTCGATGTACATTCCCGGTTCATTGGATGTAACCATCCCGGCTTCTAAGATACAGCTGTCCATCCGCTCCGGCACCATCTTCCAGCGAATTCCCACCGGGCGTTCGTGAACATTTAAGAGATAGCCTACACCGTGGCCCGTGCCGTGGTTAAAGTTCATCCCCCTGTCCCAGAATACCTGCCGGGCAGCATAGTCTAAGGTCAGTCCCCGGGAACCATAAGGGAATTTCACTGCCCCAAGGCGGAGCATACTGATTAACACCAGGGTATAGTGTTCCTTTTCTTCTTTTGTCAGCGGCCCTACGGCAATCGTCCTGGTAATATCCGTCGTCCCTTCAAGATACTGTCCGCCGGAATCCACCAGGTAAAACCCTTTTTCTTCTAACGGAACATTGCTCTCCTTGGTAGCTGAATAATGGCACATCGCCGCATGCGGCCCATAGGCGGAAATGGTATCAAAACTCAGTCCCAGATTTCCCTCGGCTTCCATGCGCATCCCGTCAAGCTTTTCCTGAACGGAAAGTTCATCCATGGGGATTTTTCCGATGTTTTTCTTCAGCCAGTACATAAAGCGGGCCATAATAACCCCATCTTTAATATGGGCTTTTTTCATATTTTCAATTTCCACCGGATTCTTTATTGCCTTTGCCGTTACGGTGGGATTTAAACGGCTGATCACCTGGTTCGATGCATCGATATTGCGGACAATGGCATAGTTTACCCGTTCTTTTTCTAAGAGCACTTGCTCGTCCCGCAGGCATTTTACGTAAGGATAAATATCAAAATAGGGCCGAAGCTTTACACCCAAATCCTCCAGATAGCGGCGAACCTCGTCATTTACGCTTTCCGGGGAAATAAACAGATAGGCGTCATCCGGTGTAATCGCCGCATAGGATAAGACCACCGGATTGCATGGGATATCATTTCCGCGGATATTGAACAGCCATACAATATCATCCAGCGTCGTCAGAAGATGAATCGTTGCCCCCTCTTTTTCCATGGCCGCCCGCAGATCACACAGCTTGTCTTTGGCGCTCTTTCCGGCATAACATTCCTTCAGTATCCACACGGGTTCACTTAAAAGCTCCGGGCGATCCTTCCAGATCAAATCCACCAGATCTTCTTCATAGGCAATCCTGGCTTTTTTTCGGGCAAGTCTTCGCTCCAGCTTTTTCCCGGTAAAGCTGTTGACCACCCTTCCGTCAAAGCCAAGGCATCCGCCCTCCGGCACATGTTCCACCAGGTAGTCTTCCAGTTCAGGCACACCCTCCTCGCCCATCTTCATCATGGAAATGCCGCTGCCCTGAAGCTGACTGCCCGCCTGGACAAAATATCTTCCGTCTACCCAGAGTGCCGCCTCGTCCATGGTCACGGCCAGCGTCCCGGCTGAACCGGTAAACCCGGATAAGAAACTTCTGCATTTAAAGTAATCGCCCACATATTCCGACTCATGAAAGTCCGCTGTAGGAACCAGATAGGCATCCATGCCGCGATCTTTCATCAGTTCACGAAGTTTAGCCAAACGTTCTTGTATCATTCTGTTTTCCTCCTCAAATCCGCATCAACCGTGCCGAATTCCT
Organism: uncultured Clostridium sp.; assembly: GCA_946553025.1. Taxonomy (GTDB): domain Bacteria; phylum Bacillota; class Clostridia; order Lachnospirales; family Lachnospiraceae; genus Caccovicinus. The sequence continues at coordinate 30,527 of CAMNRM010000041.1, read as the reverse complement.
TAAATTTCCGTATGCATAGCGTCCTCTATTGCAGCCTTAATGCCCTCACTGTAGGTCGGATGCGCACGCATGGCCAGGGAAAGCTGGGTTGCCGAAAGGCCGTTGGCGATTGCCGTTGCCATTTCCCCAATCATGTCCGTCGCACGCGGACAAATCATCTGCGCCCCGACAATTGTATTAGAATAGGCTTCAAAGACAAGGCGGATAAACCCGTCATCAGCCCTGGTAATAATGGATTTTCCGTTATCACGCATCGAATAATGCCCCACACGAACCTTCATGCCGTAAGTTTTCGCTGTTTCCTCGGTAATTCCCACCGTGGCAATCTCCGGTGTGGTGTAAATACAGCTTGGTACAATGGGAAGGCTGACAAACATTCCGTTAGGAACAACTTCCAGACGGATGCTGTGTTCCTTTCCAGCCAGGTTTTCCACCACAAAGGTTCCCTGGGCAGCCGCTACATGGGCAAGCTGGATATCCGCCGTTAAATCGCCGATGGCATAAACCCCCGGCTCGCTGGTTTCAAAATTTTTGTCCACAACCAGTCGCCCGTCCTTAACTTCGGGATGGATGTCTTCACCGAAAAGCCCGGTAAGATCCGGCTTTCTCCCTGTGGCAATCAGGATAATCCCTGCCTTTTGACGGATTTCTTCACCCTGTGCCGTTTTCGCGCAGCAGATTAAACCGTCTTCTTTTTCAATGGAAATCTGATCGGCATTGCAGTAAATCTGAATACCCTTTGCCTTTAAGATCTCCTCCAGTTCCCTGGCTACTTTATCGTCCATGGGCCCTAAAAGATGGTCATTCTTTTCAATAATCGTAACCTGACTGCAAAGATTATTAAAGATCGTTGCCATCTCCACACCAATCACACCGCCGCCGATAATCACAACCCGATGATAATTCCAATCCCTTCCGCTGAGTATCCGGTCGCTGGTCACTACCCCCGGAAGGTCAGAACCGGGAATCGGCGGAACGGATGCCTTTGCACCGGTCGCTAAAAGAATGTATTTTCCCTGATAAAATTCTTTTCCCTCTCTGCCATGAACTTCAACCGTTCGATCCCGGCGCAGAATCCCCTTCCCCTGCACAACCGTAATCTTTTTTTCCTCAAACATCCGGCAAATCTCCTGACGGTAAGTGACCACCGAGCGTTCCTTGTATTTCTGCATTTTCCCGTAATCAAAGGAAATCTCATTGGTAAAGATACCGAACTCATCGCTGGTCTGCATTAAGGAAAAAATATGCGATGCATAAAGAAGGGCCTTTGTAGGGATACAGCCGCGGTTGACACAGACGCCTCCCACTTCCTTTTCCTCGATAATGGCTACCTTCATCCCAAAATCCGCAGCCTGCAAAGCCGCCGTATACCCTCCCGGGCCTGCACCTACAATAACCAGATCATATAATTGCGTCATAGTATTCTCGTCCTTTCTCTTTATCTTTCTGCAATAAGTTTAATCCTTTTCCTTTCTTCATGCAAGTTTTTCTTTAAAACTTAAGGTTCTTTCGTCAGCCAGCTCTCTCCGGTAGCATAGTCAATGCTTACTCCGGGCTGGACATTATAGGCAAAAACATGGAAGCAGATGCCTTCGCCGTCATCCTCCACCGACCATGCCTCCATCTGCACGCCGTCGGCAACCAGATAGTCTTCCTGGAAAATGGGAGTAACCCGGTATAAAACATGATTATTGGTTTCCTTTACATAGTCGGCAATCATATTTTCAAAAGGAAGCATACCTTCGACATTCAGGTAACGGGTGCCGGTAATCAGATTCTTCTTATTGGCATTCTCTCCGGTAAGCTGAAAACCGATAAGATGGCAGCGGTTGTACAGGGATTTTCCGTCCACATGGTCGTACTGCACCGAATGCCAGCCGGTAGGCTTTACACTGCTGATATTTCCCCTTTTTTCTGTGGGCATAAGGTCATAGCCTACATTGGCATAGGCCGTTGTACAGCGCCCTAAACTGTCCAGATCTCCGTAGATTTCAAAGGAAGCCGTAGTCTTATCTTCCTCGGTGAAGTCAGGAAGATTGTTATTAAGGACAACGTAAGGCTCGCCGGAATATTCCGGAATATCTTCAGGACTTATGGGCGCGGAGGCTGACGGTGCAGTGCCCTGTGCAGGAGAGGATGATGGTATTTCATCATGACTTTGCGCCATGGTCTGCGAAACGGCGGTTTCCTGTCCGGTAAGAGAGGTAAGTGCCTCCAGATCCTCGGGCTGAAACGTTCCTGTTGCCAGCTTAATCAGCAAAACAGCAACAACAATCAGGGCATAAAGGAAGGTTTTCTTTTTTTTCTTTTCTGTAGTTTTCATCGTTCATACACCTTTCTGGTCAATATTTCGTGGGAAAAGCCGGGGAAGTCCTTTTTCTCTGTCAGACGCCAGCCCTCAAGAACTGCCGGGTCAAAATATAAATCCGCAGGATAAATACGGTTCCAGCAATAAAGAATCAGTTTTTCTACTTTTTCCCAAAAGGGCAGCACATCATTTCCCTCGATAAAACAGATATCTCCGGGGCCTGCCTGTGCAAGAAAATCCGGAAGAACGGTCTGGTTTGAAAAACCGTATTGAAGAAACAGGCGGCTGGAATATTCATTCATCATCACGTTTTTTCCTTCGCAAAAATCTTCAATATCTTCCAGAAGAAGCCGATCACGGCTTTGTCGTCTGCCGCCGAACATTAATCCGTTCCGGCTGTCCAAACATAAAATAGCAATCATCTTCATTTCCTCCCGTGGTTTTGACGTTACTGTTTAAACATTCACAGCAACGTTTTGACTTCATATCGTTCATAGTTTATCTGAAAAATTTCCATTTGTCCAGAGCATAGTGTGTTTCGTGCAGTATTTTTGCTGTGTATATGGCGTTACTGTCTGCATGTTCACAGCAATGGTATTTTTCAGGTATATTTTAGCAAAAGCCGGGAATACTCCCAAGTGAGTAATCTTTAAGCATGGATAATTTATCCAGGGCAGAAGCAGTTGTTTTGTAAAAAAGTAATCTGCCGCTTGGAAAAATCCATGGAGAATAAGGAGGAAAGTGCTGTGAAACGTGCACAGCCAGAATGGAGGAAATCATGGGAAAACGAATAATGATCGCTCTGGGTTTAAGTCTTTTTTATTGCCTTTCTGTATTTGGAGGCGAAAAAGAAAAAACCTATCAGGAAGGAGCATGTTCTTTAGATACAATGGCGGACATTGTTGCTGAAAACGAGTACGTAAACGAAAATTCATCCATTACTTTTTTGCAGGAGGTTCAGTCCATCGCCGTGGGAGAATCTTATGCAGAATTAAAAGAGAGGGCTAAAGCATCAGCGGCGCAAGAAAATGCACAGCCAAAGCTCCAGGGAAACCGATGGGGGATCTTTCTTACTCCGTCAGAGGTTGACCTGCTTGCCCGGATTGTTATGCTGGAAGCGGGAGGAGAAAGTCCTCTTGGACAGCAGGCCGTGATTGAGGTGATTTTTAACCGGATGGTAAGTCCGTACTATGGGGGAAGTCTGGAGCATGTGCTGTCAGCCAGGGGACAGTTTAGCACCTGGAGAATGCGCTACAGCGCCCAGGCTGCACCCTCGCCCCAGGTACTGGCCAGCATCTCTTCCGTCTTACAGGGAGAAACCAATATCCTTCCGTTCCAGACCCTGTATTTTTCACGAAGACCGCAAAATCGCCGTGTACAGGTAAGAATCGGCGGACATGCATTTTGTAATCAGTAATTTAGAAACAATAGAAACAATAAAACATAATTTTGGGTGCAAAAGCTACGAAAATATGGTATAATCAATAAATCTTATGTGTTATTGATGCTGGAAAAGAGGACAGGTGCAAATATATATGTAAGTAGAAATCATAAAAGTCATTTCAAAAAAGGAGGGCTGCAGGATGACATTAGCACAGGAAAAGGTGTATACAATCGATGATATTTATGCTTTGCCAGATGGAGAGCGGGCGGAGCTGATCGATGGAAAGATTTATAACATGACTCCGCCAAAGAGAATACATCAGAAACTGGTTGCTCAGTTGACAAAACTTATTGGAAACTATATTGAAACAAAAGATGGCGACTGTGAAGTGTATCCTGCTCCGTTTGCCGTATTTTTAAATGCTGATAATAAAACGTATGTTGAACCGGATGTATCGGTTATCTGTGATAAAAATAAGCTGGATGAATACGGCTGTAATGGTGCTCCTGATTGGATTGTTGAGATTATATCTCCCAGCACAGAGCGAATGGACTATGAAATAAAGCTTTTTAAATATCGTTCTGCTGGCGTGAGGGAATACTGGATTATCAATCCTGCAAAACAAACCGTTATGGTTTATGATTTTGAACATGGACGGAATACAAAACAATATTCGTTTGATGACACCATATCTGGATGTATTTATCAGGATTTAAAGATGAATATTGCAGATTTATTATAAGAAAAAAGAATGTATTCAAATGGTTTCAAAAAATAACCTTGAATCTAAGGCAGAAAAAATGCCAGAAGCCCTGTAAAATCAAGGCTTCTGACATATTTTTAAAAATCGGGGCAACAGGATTTGAACCTGCGACCTCTCGGCCCCCAGCCGAGCGCGCTACCAAGCTACGCCATACCCCGCTCGATTTCTTATTATAGCAAAAAGATCTGGATTTGAAAAGACCTTTTTTAAATTTTTTTTGGAGGAATGAAAATCAGGATGCAAACCGAGGGAAAAATACAGGATCGTCGGTCGATTATCAGCTTTGATTTGGATATGACGCTTCTGGATCATCGTACATACCAAATCCCGGACAGCGCCATGAAGGCGGTAGAACGTCTGCGGGAAAATCATAGAATTGTTATTGCCTCCGGGCGTGATATGGATAATTATTACAGCTGTGATTTTCGTGATCAGCTTAGACCCGACGGGATTATTCATCTGAACGGAACAAAAGTTACGGTAGGGCAGGAGTTGATTTATAATCATTTTATGGATCAGGGGCTTCTGCATGAACTCCTTTGCTTTGCCATGGAGCATGGGTTAAGTTTGGGCGTGACCATTGACGGAAAGGATTATTATACCTGTCCGGACGCCGTTATTGCCCATGATAAGAAAAAATGGGGCGATGTGGGAAGACGGTTTGCGGATGCAGATAAGCTTTTTTCCATGGAGGTGCGCACACTTGCCTATATCGGGGACGAAGAAGGGGTAAAGCTGTTAGAACAGCATTTCCCCCAGGTAAAGTGTCCGATGTTTGCCGGAAAGGTCGGGGCGGATATCGTGGAACAGGAAGCGTCAAAGGCCGAAGGTTTAAAACGGCTGTGCAGTTACTGGGGAATCGATATCCGAAATACGGCTGCTTTTGGCGACAGCATGAACGATGTGGAGATTTTAAAAGAAGCCGGTATCGGCATTGCCATGGGAAACAGTGTGGAGGAGTTAAAAAAAGAAGCCGATTATGTTGCCCCTCATATTCGTGAAGACGGCGTTTACCGCGCTTGTGTGCATTTTCGGTGGTTTGATTGTTTTTAGTAAAATATTTTGGAGAGTCATCATGAAAACTATGGAAACTATAGAAACTATGGAAACACCAAACCTTAATCCCATTCTTTACAAGGGCCGTCCAAAGACAGAAAACGGGCGGCTTCCCAAAGAAATCCGCACCTATGATCTTTTGGATCGGCTCCATATTCCCTATGAACGGCTGGATCATGAGGCTGCATTTACCATCGAGGGATGCCTTGGTATCGAAGAAGTCCTTGGCACGGAAATCTGTAAAAATCTTTTTTTATGCAATGCCCAGAAAACCTCCTTCTACCTTCTGCTGATGCCGGGGCAAAAAAAGTTTCATACGGCGCAGCTTTCCAAACAAATCGGCAGTTCCCGCCTTTCCTTTGCCAAAGAAGAGTATATGGAACGGTTTCTGGATATCACCCCCGGTTCCGTCAGTATCCTGGGACTGATGAACGACACCGAAAACAGGGTAAAACTGCTTATTGATGAAGATGTTATTACCGGCCATGCATTTATCGGCTGCCATCCCTGCGTTAATACATCCAGCCTGAAAATAAAAACCAGCGATATTCTGGACACCTTCCTGCCGCAGATAAGGCATCCATATACGCTGGTTCATCTGGAATAAATATTTATAAATATACTCTAATGCAAACGAAGGGAGTCCATCCCATTCTTATTCCTGGATGGTATTCCCTTTTGTTTTTATTATCGTCAGTACGCCGAGCATCAGCAATATTCCCGCCGGAAGGGAAACCAGCGGTGATTGTACGAAACCGGCAATAATATAGGTTACAAATGATACGGCAGCCGCCGTAACCGCATAGGGAAGCTGGGTGCTGACATGGTTGACGTGCTCGCACTGCGCCCCCGCGGAAGCCATAATCGTTGTGTCGGAAATCGGTGAACAGTGATCGCCGCACACCGCCCCTGCCATGCAGGCGGAGATCGAGATAATCATTAACTGCGGATTGGTATTTTCAAACACAGCAACCACAATCGGAATTAAAATCCCAAAGGTTCCCCAGGAAGTTCCCGTGGCAAAGGCTAAAAGACAGCCCACAACAAAGATAATCGCCGGAAGGAAGTTTAAAAGACTTCCCGCGCTGGCTTCCACCAGACCGGCCACATACACATCCGCGCCCAGGCTGTCCGTCATTGCCTTTAACGTCCAGGCAAAGGTCAGAATTAAAATCGCCGGAACCATCGCCTTAAAGCCTTCAGGGATGCATGCCATGCAGTCGGAAAACTTAAGAACACGGCGGATCTGATACAGGACAATGGTAATGATCATGCCAAAGAAGCTTCCATAGGTCAGCCCCAGGGAGGCATCCGACTGTGAAAACGCCGTAACAAAATCTGTTCCGCTGAAGAATCCGCCGGTGTAGAGCATCCCCAGCACACAGCAGACAATCAGGGCAATAATCGGAATCAGAAGATCCATAACCTTTCCCTTGGTCTGCGCCAGTTCCTCCTTTGCTGCCCCGTAAGGACGGCCCGGCGTGGTAAAGAGATCGCCCTTAACCGCATTTAATTCATGGGTTTTCATCGACCCGAACTCCACCTTCATCAGCACCATGCCAACCATCATAACAATGGTCAGGATGGCATAAAAATTATAGGGAATGGCCCGGATAAAGATGGAAAATCCGTCCTCTCCCTCCACAAAACCGGTTACCGCAGCCGCCCAGGAGGAAATCGGGGCAATAATGCAGACCGGCGCTGCCGTTGCATCAATCAGATAGGAAAGCTTGGCCCTGGACACCTTAAACTTGTCCGTCACCGGGCGCATTACGCTTCCCACCGTCAAGCAGTTAAAATAGTCGTCAATAAAAATCAGCACACCCAGCAAAATGGTCGCTAACTGCGCCCCCGCCCGACTGTGGATCTTCTTTACCGCAAACTGACCAAAGGCCGCCGAACCGCCCGCCTTGTTCATCAGGCTTACCATCGCGCCCAGGATAACCAGGAATACCAGGATACCCACATTATAGCTGTCCGACAATACGCCGATAACCCCGTCCTCAAAGATATGGGTGAAGGTTTTCTCAAAGGTAAAGCCGGAATACAAAAGACCGCCCATAAGGATTCCCACGAACAGGGAACTGTAAACCTCCTTGGTAATCAGCGCCAGGCCAATCGCCACAATCGGCGGTACCAGCGCCCAGAACGTGGCATAAACGCCGGGGACATACTCTGCTTCCCCCTCAGCTGCCAGAACGGTCATGGAACCCATCAGCACCATGACCAGCAGGGCGCAGACAAAGATACTTCGTTTTCTTGTACTGCACATCATTGATTTTTCTCTCCTTTTCTTATCGCCTGTCCCGCCGGAACTTTCCGACCCATTCCCTTATATCTGACAGACTTTTTTCGCAATTACCGGTTCAGACAAGCCAAACCTGTTTTAGTATACCGCAAAAATTCCCGGCTGCCAACCGGGAATTTCGCTAACGGCATATCCGTTATTTACCAACCTGTACTTATTTTTACTAAAATTTGTGGATTCTATAAGCGGGCAATCGCATCCTGGCACACGGTATGGATTCCCTTTTTGCTTAAAATCTCCGCTGCTTTTTCATTGTCCTCCACACGAAGCACCATATAGGCGGTGGATTCCTTGCGGGTCAGGAACGCATACATGTATTCCAAATTGATCCCGCCGTCGCCCAAAAGCTTTAAAATCTTAAATAAACTTCCCGGCTCATCGGGCATTTCCACAGCCAGCACCGGCGTAATTGATGCCACATACCCGGCCTCTTTAAGCACTTGGGAAGTCTTGTAGGCATCGTCTACAATAATCCGCACAATCCCAAAATCCTGTGTTTCTGCAATGGACAGCGCACGCATATCAATATCGTGCTGATGTAAATACTCGGTCAGTTCCGCCAGCTTTCCTGGAGTATTTTCTACAAATACCGAAATTTGCTTTACCGTCATCTTCAATCCCCTCCTGTCAAAATCGTTTTATTTTACCCCTGATATAAGTTTCTCTTGTCAATGACACGGACAGCTTTTCCTTCGCTGCGGGTAATGGCCTTCGGGTTCACCAGTTTAACCTTAACAAAGATACCCAGCATAGCCTTTAATGCCTCTACCAGCTTCTTCTCTCTCTCAGCTACTACACCGGCATTATCCGAGAACATCTCCTGCGTCATTTCAACCTGAACCTCAATGGTATCACTGTTGTTCTTGCGATCCACAATAATCTGGTAGTTTGCCGGATAGCCCTGGTTGAGCAGCACGGTTTCAATCTGTGACGGGAATACATTAACGCCTTTGACAATTAACATATCATCACTCCGTCCCAGAGGTTTGGTCATCTTGACATGGGTGCGGCCGCAGGAGCACTTTTCATGGCTTAAGATACAGATATCCCTGGTGCGGTAGCGGATTAAGGGGAATGCCTCCTTGGTAATGCTGGTAAATACCAATTCGCCTTTCTCCCCGTCGGGAAGAACCTCTCCCGTCTTTGGGTTAATGACTTCGGCAATAAAGTGATCTTCATTAATATGCATCCCTGTCTGCTCGCTGCACTCGAATGACACGCCCGGGCCGGAAATCTCGGTCAGACCGTAAATATCATAAGCCTTAATCCCAAGTTTTTCTTCGATATCGCGGCGCATCTCTTCCGTCCACGCCTCCGCGCCGAAAATTCCGGCCTTTAACTTAATCTGATCCTGAAGACCCCTCTCCCAGATGGACTCGGCAAGATAGGCGGCATAGGAAGGCGTACAGCACAAAATCGTCGAGCCCAAATCGCACATAAACTGAATCTGCCGCTCGGTATTTCCCGAGGACATCGGAAGCGTGAGGGAGCCAATCTTATGCGAGCCTCCGTTTAAGCCGGGGCCTCCGGTAAACAGGCCGTAGCCGTAGCACACATGCACTACATCCTCATTCGTCCCGCCTGCCGCGGCAATCGCCCTGGCACAGCACTCCTCCCATAAGTCCAAATCATGCTGCGTATAAAATGCCACAACCCGGCGTCCTGTCGTACCGCTGGTGGACTGAATACGGACACAGTCCGAAAGGGGGGCCGCCAAAAGACCATAAGGGTAGGCATCCCGCAGATCATCCTTCGTCAAAAACGGAAGCTTATGTAAATCGTCAACAGACTGAATATCCTCCGGCTTTACTCCCTTTTCGTCCATCCTCTTGCGGTAAAACTCCACATTTTCATACACTCTCTTTACGGTCTTTGCCAGCCGCTCGCCCTGCCACGCCCGGATTTGATCCCGGGAGGCGCATTCAATTTCTGGCTGATAATAATGTTCCATAACCAGTTATCCTTCCTTTCCGCTTGGTTTCTCAGAACAGGCTTTTTCTCACCGCTTCGCTGCCTGCTCCGCACTGTCATCAGTTTAAAGCATTGATGTATTAGGATTATAGCACAATCTCTTTCCTTTGTCCAAAATATCTATGCATTTTTTTGTATTTTTTATGCATTTCGTTTGCTTATTAACCAAAATTGACAAACGGACAGTGCGGATATATAATAGAATCCCCATGTTTTTCATTATCACGAAACATCCTGAAGGAGGAAAAGATGAATCAAAAAGAGAGAATGTTAAACGCTCTGCCGTATAAGGCATGGCTTGATGGACTTGAAGAAGAAAGGGATATCTGCAAACAGCTTGTTTATGAATTTAATCTTCTGCCGCCAAAAGAAAGGGCAAAGATTCCTGAAATGCTGAAAAAACTGTTGGGAAAAACGGGAAACAACGTCTGGATAGAGCCGCCGTTTCGCTGCGATTATGGATGGAATATTGAAGTCGGCGAGAATTTTTTTGCCAACTACAACCTCACTGTCCTCGATGTGGGAAAAGTCACCATCGGAAAAAATGCCCAAATTGCTCCCAATGTATCAATTTATACGGCAGGACACCCCATCCACCCGGAGAGCCGCAATTCCGGTTATGAATACGGAATCCCCGTTACGATTGGCGATAATGTATGGATAGGCGGCAATGCGGTCATCCTTCCGGGAGTGACGATTGGAAATAATGTGGTCATCGGAGCGGGGAGCATTGTGGGGAAGGATATTCCTGACAACATGATTGCTGCCGGCAACCCCTGCCGAATTATCCGTGAAATAACCGAAGAGGATAGAATCTACTACTTCAAAAAACAAAAATTTGATCAGGAATCCTGGACGGATATGGAAGAAAATCAAACAGAATAGCTTATTTAAGAAACAGCACACAAACTAAATAGGAGGGTAAATGCTCGAAGTAAAAGGAAAATATAATGAAGCAAAGATATTTACCGATGTGGTCGATGAAGCGTCCATTGTCCAGGTAACACTTCTGCTGAATCAGGAGTTTACCGCAGGGAGCCGGATACGGATGATGCCGGATATCCATGCTGGAGCGGGCTGTACGATTGGGACGACGATGACGATAACGGATAAAGTCGTCCCCAACCTGGTCGGCGTGGATATCGGCTGCGGGATGGAAACGGTAAAATTAAAGGAAAAACATCTGGAACTGCAAAAGTTCGATAAGGTGATCTATCAGAAAATCCCTTCCGGCTTTGATGTCCGAGAAAAGACGCATCGGTATTTTGAACAAATCAACTTAATGAATCTTCACTGCTGGCCCCAGATCAACCACGACCGGGCAGAAAAAAGCCTGGGAACGCTGGGCGGCGGAAACCATTTTATTGAGGTGGATAAGGATAATGCAGGCAATATCTACATCGTTATCCACTCCGGCAGCCGTCACCTTGGCCTGGAGGTTGCCGCCTATTATCAGGAAGAAGGCTATAACCGGTTAAACGCACCGGACAAGCGGGAAGTGGACGCGCTGATTGCCGAATTACGGGAACAGGGAAAGGAAAAGCAGATACAAAAAAGCCTGCGTGCATTAAAGCGCAGCAAAAAAACCGAAATTCCCAAAACCCTCGCCTATGTGTCGGGGGAACTGTTTGAACAGTACATTCACGATATGCAGATTGTCCAGACCTACGCCCGCTTAAACCGCCAGGCAATGATGGATGAACTGATCAAAGAAATGAAGCTGCATGTCGTAGAGCAGTTTACCACCGTGCACAATTACATCGATACCGACGCCATGATCTTAAGAAAAGGGGCAGTATCCGCAAAAAAAGGAGAAAAGCTTCTGATTCCCATCAATATGCGCGACGGATCGCTGATCTGTGTCGGCAAAGGAAACGACGACTGGAACCAGTCCGCGCCCCACGGAGCAGGCAGGTTAATGAGCCGATCTGCGGCAAAGCAGTCCTTCACCGTATCGGAATTTAAAAAACAGATGAAGGGCATCTACACCACCTCCGTCAATGCCGGGACACTGGATGAATGTCCTATGGCGTATAAGACGATGGAGGATATCGTTCAAAACATCGATGTCACCGCCGAAATCCAGGAGATTATCCGCCCCATCTATAACTTTAAGGCAAGCGGGGACGAATAGGGCGGGAGGAATGAAAAGGGGAGGCTGTTCATGTTGATAAGGGACAGCCTCTATAACATTTAGATAATATAGGAATTACTTATCATTTTCCCACCAGTTTTCTCCTAAATTTTTTGATATGTCCGATATAAGCCAGCGCTCTGTATCCTGCTGATATTGAATGCAATGTTCCTCCATCTCGTTGATGTTAAAAATATCTGGCTAATAATAAACTGGTTGTCATATATTGGTTATCTTCAGATAATATTTTCACTTTTTACCTCAAATCGTTTTCCATCAAATTTAATGCTTGCCAGCCGAATTGTATTGAATGGAAGTCCAATAAACTGTTTATAGTCAATTAAAACACAACGCTTCTCAAAATCATTCAACAAGTCAATAGCCTTATCCGATACAAATAAATCAAACCTGTCCAAAAATAAAATATCATCCTCCGAAAGAAATAGATTTTCACCTGTTTTAAGCAGCATATCATATTCTTTTTTTGTCGAAATCCGAATAAATCGCGGCGCATCTGCATATTTTTCTGCGAATCTGGGTAAAAACGTTTTTCCTGTAGCCGATAGTCCTTCATAGATATGGATACATCTGCATAGCTGAATCAATAAATCTCCCTGGTGATAATAAATTAAATCGCTCATGAATTTACCTCTTTTACACTGGTGTAATGCCATTCGGGATTATCATCGATAATTACATCACATCGGTCATCTCCATCATAATCAACGATATATCCCGGTGTTACACAGCCTTGTGTTAAATTTTTAATGTCCGCACATGCATTTTCCCCACATTCCTTCTGACTAAAACAAATATCAGGATGATAAAAAATATTAAGTATTGTTTTTCCGCCCGTGCTCATATCAAACCATGGAACAAACGCACCGAACCTGTCCTTAAAATATCGTTCATTAACATAGATTGCACCGTCCGTATATTTTGTCAGACCATTAACTCTTTCATCTAATAAATGTATCGTATGTTTCATAAAAAAATCTTCATTATCCAGCACAATCTGCAACCCCTCCGGCTTCCTTCCCATGTGTACCAATAGCCTTAATGGCATAGTATAACCCTCCATATTTTTAATTGTAAAACAAGATAGTAAATCAAACCTATATGAATAAAAGGACGGCAAAGCCATTCAAACACTTCCGCCGTCCTTTACTCCCTGTTCACAAGCACCTGCGCTTTTTTCGCATCCTATTTACTGAATTTTTCAACCTTCTGCACAATGGCAATTAATAGTTCCATGACCTTTTCCATGGCCTGGATGCAGATATATTCGTATTTCCCATGGAAATTATGACCGCCTGTACAAAGGTTCGGGCAGGGAAGTCCCTGATAGGACAGATTTGCCCCGTCTGTTCCGCCGCGGATAGGACACACTAACGGCTCAATGCCCAAATCTTCCATTGCTTCCTTTGCCATATCAATCAGATACATGTGCGGTTCGATTTTTTCTTTCATATTGTAATAAGAATCCTTCATTTCCACATCCACTGTACCTATGCCGTACTTCAGATTTAAAAAGTCCGCCGTCCGCATCATCTGATGTTTTTTCCTGGCAAATTTTTCTTTATCGTGGTCGCGGATAATATACTCCAGACAGGCCGTTTCCACATCCCCGTGCATATGATTCAAATGATAAAATCCCTCATAACCTTCCGTGTACATTGGATTTTCAAAGACGGGAAGCATGGATTGAAATTCCATACCGATAAGCAGGGCATTGACCATCATTCCCTTGGAAGAACCCGGATGGATGCTCTTTCCATGAACCCAAACTTTCGCGCCTGCCGCGTTAAAGTTTTCATACTCTAACTCACCCAGAGGGCCGCCGTCCACCGTATAGGCGATATCCGCCCCAAAAGCCTCAAGATCAAAGTTTTCCGTCCCTCTTCCCACTTCCTCATCCGGGGTAAAGCCAATGCGGATCTTCCCATGCTCCACTTCCTTATGGGTAAGGAAATACTCCGCAGCCGCCATAATCTCTGCCACGCCAGCCTTGTCATCTGCACCTAAAAGCGTCGTTCCATCCGTGGTAATTAAATCTTTTCCCACATAACCCAGCATATCCGGGAATTTCTTCGGGTCAAGGACAATTCCCAGTTCTTCATTCAGCACAATCTTCTGACCGTCATAATTTTTCACAATCTGCGGCTTAACATTCAGCCCGGAAAATGCCGGAGAAGTATCCATATGTGCCAGCAGCCCCAGCACCGGAAGCTTCTTTTCGGAAGTTGCCGGAATCGTTGCAAAAACATAACAATGCTCATCCACCGTCACTTCCTCAGCTCCCATCTCCCGCAGTTCATCCGCAAGAACATTCGCCAGTACAAACTGCTTTTGGGTACTTGGCTGCTGTTCTTGTTCATCTTCCGACTGTGTGTCAAAGGAAATATAACGCAGAAACTTATCAACGACTAAAGACATTTTTAATTTTCCTTCTTTCTTTTTGATTATTCTTTATTGAACATTATCCTTTATCTGAAAAACCCTGTGTTATGGTTATGCCGCAGCAAAGCCAAAAGAAAAGCTATGCCTTAACGATTTGCCAATTCCCTCGTAATCTCTTCCCAGCTAATCCCCTTTTCCGCCATCAGCACCATCACATGGTACAGAAAATCAGAAATTTCGTACTTGATTTCTTCCGGGTCGGGATTCTTTGCGGCAATAATAATCTCGGTTGCCTCCTCGCCGCATTTCTTTAAAATCTTATCGATTCCCTTATCAAATAAATAGTTGGTATACGAACCCTCTTTCGGGTTTGCCTTGCGATCCAAAATCACGGAATAGACATCTTCAAACACCTTTAGCGGATTGCTTTCCTTATACTCCTTCTCCACCAAATTCGTAAAAAAGCAGCTTCGGTTCCCCGTATGGCAGGCCGCTCCAATCTGATGAACTTTTGCCAGAATCGTATCCTGATCGCAGTCTAAGCGAAGGGATTTTACATACTGGAAATGCCCGGAAGTTTCGCCTTTTAACCACAGCTTATTCCGGCTCCGGCTAAAGTAAGTCATCCTTCCCGTTTCCAGCGTCTGGCGGAAAGCCTCTTCATTCATATAAGCTAACATCAGAACTTCACTGGTCTTATAGTCCTGTACAATTACCGGAATCAGCCCGTCTTTATTTAACTTAAACCGGTTCCACGCAATATCGCTTTCCAGCGTATTTACCGCAACTCCCCGGGCCTTTAAGGTCTGTTTTAACTCCATCCAGTTCTCGCCCTTTTTTGCCGGAAGGACAATGCCCTCCACCTCCGGCGACTGAAAGCAGGACATCACCAGCTCTTCTTCTTTATGTTCGCAGGCAATCAGGCAGGGGATTCCCATATCCGAAATGCGCTTCAGTTCCCGTATGCTGAAATCACAGTCCAAAATCAATCTTGAAGCCCCCAGCTGGATAAATTCCTCTGCCCGGGAAAGAAGCCGTGCATCCGATAAAAACACATTGATTTTTTCACTGCCGAAGCGGTTGGAGGCTTCTTTAATTAAGTCAATATTTTCTTCATTTTTGCCGTCCAGAAAAACAGCCGAAGCCCCGGCATAAAGATATTTTTTCACATCTTCCAGACGCTTAACCCAGCCGCCGACAATCACCGGTGCATCAATTTCCCGTACAATTTCCTTCAGGCAATGAATCGTCCTTTCGTGATCGGCCTCCTGTTCTGCCAGATCATAAATCAAAAGCTGATCCGCCCCATTATTGCTCCAATGCCGACAGAGGGAAACTGCCTCCGTATATTCCACAACCTGTCCGTCCTCCCGGCAAACCGCTTTTCCTTCCCTGCAGCCAAATCCGGGAATTAATCCTTTTATTTTTGTCATTGCTGTTTCCTTTCCCGTAATCTTCCTTTTCTGGGCCTATCGATGCTCAAACCTTGCCACAGCTTCCTTTAAGTCAATCCGTTTCTCATAGAGCGCTTTCCCGATAATCGCCCCGCAGATATCTTCCCGGTAAAGCTGTTCAAGATCCTCTATACAGGATACTCCCCCGGAAGCGATAATGTCAAGCCCTGTTTCTTTTGTCAATGCCTTTGTCGCCTCCACATTCGGCCCGGACAACATCCCATCTCTGGAAATATCCGTATAGACAATGTGCCGAATGCCAAAATCCTTCATCTGCAAGCTTAAGTCCAGGGCACGGATTTTGCTGATTTCCTCCCAGCCCTGAATCGCCACCCAGCCGTCCCGGGCGTCAATTCCCGCCACGATAGCCTCTGGGCCAAATTCATCGGCCAGTTCCCGAAGAAACTCCGGGCGCTCCACCGCCTTCGTTCCGATAATCACCCGCTTTACCCCTAGAGAAAGCATCGTTTGGACACTTTCCCGGGTACGGATTCCTCCGCCAAGTTCAATAGGGATAGAAACCGTTTTGGCAATTTTTTCAATCACCGGCGCATTGACCGAATGCCCCGCCAGCGCCCCGTCCAAATCAACCAAATGTAAAAAAGAAGCCCCCTGTTCCTGCCAGTAAGCGGCTACCTTTTCCGGTGCGTCCGAATACACCGTCATCTCCTGAAAAGCCCCCTGACGCAGGCGGACACATTTCCCGTCTTTCATATCAATTGCT
Organism: uncultured Clostridium sp.; assembly: GCA_946553025.1. Taxonomy (GTDB): domain Bacteria; phylum Bacillota; class Clostridia; order Lachnospirales; family Lachnospiraceae; genus Caccovicinus. The sequence goes on along the minus strand of CAMNRM010000041.1, from coordinate 14,025 downwards.
GGGTAAAGCTGCATGTTTCTTCCTCCGTAATCTTAATGAATTAAATGGTTTTATAAACTCCCCTTCGTAGACAACACACCCTGAATCCGGTTATCAATGGAAACCGCCTCATCTAGCGCCTTCCCAAATGCCTTAAATGCACCTTCAATGATATGGTGATTATTCATCCCGGAAAATTGTTTTACATGAAGATTCATCTCCCCGGCATAGGAAACCGCATAGAAAAACTCTTTGATCATCTCCGTTTCCAGATCGCCGACATATTCCCGATCAAGGGTGAGATCATAGACCAGATAGGGACGCCCGCAAAGGTCAAGAGCGCAGAGGAGCAGGGCTTCATCCATGGGAAGAATTACCGAACCATAGCGCTTAATTCCTTCTTTTTTCCCCACAGCTTCTTTAATGGCCATCCCCAGAACAATGCCCGTATCTTCTATCGTATGGTGGGTATCTACCTCAAGATCGCCCTCAACCTTCACCGTCAAATCAAAAAAACCATGGCGGGCAAAGCTGTTTAACATATGGTCAAAAAAGCCGATTCCCGTAGAAATATCTGCCTTCCCCTCCCCGTCCAGGTTTAAATCCATAACAATTTTTGTTTCCCTGGTATTCCTGACAATATGTGCTTTCCGCATCATCTTATCCCCTCTTCAACTCTTTTTCGTTATTCTATCCTAACGCTTTTTCAATGTTTTTCTCTGGACTGCTTCGGTTTTCTGAATCACATGGTTCTACTGCCCTTCCCCGGAAAACCGAACCCGTATGGAATTTGCATGTGCCGTTAATTGCTCCGATTCGGCAAATGCCTCAATCTCCGTGTGCACCGCCTCAAGCGCCTCTTTTGAATAATAGATAATGCTGGATTTTTTCACATAATCATCCACACCCAACGGCGAAAAGAACTTCGCTGTTCCATTCGTCGGAAGCACATGGTTCGGCCCGGCAAAGTAATCGCCAAGGGGTTCTGAACTGTACGGCCCGATAAAAATTGCCCCGGCATTACGGATTTTTGTCATCACTTCAAAGGGATTTTTTGTGACTATTTCCAGGTGTTCGGAAGCAATCTCATTCGCCGTTTCTATCGCCTCGTCAAGCGAACGGGCAACCAGAAGATACCCATAATTTTCCAAAGATTTCTCCAGAATTTCCCGCCGCGAAAGGGTCTTAACCAGTTTATCCACCTCCGCGGAAACCGCCCTGGCTAGTTCCATACTGGTGGTTACTAAAATCGCCGAAGCCAGTTCATCATGCTCCGCCTGGCTCAGTAAATCCGCCGCCACATACCGGGGATTTGCGGTTTCGTCGGCAAGCACCAAAATCTCGCTCGGACCGGCAATGCTGTCAATGCTGACATGACCATAAACCGCCTTTTTTGCCAGCGCCACAAAGATATTCCCCGGCCCGACAATCTTATTCACCCGCGGGATCGACTCGGTTCCAAATGCCAGGGCAGCTATCGCCTGTGCGCCGCCCACCTTATAGACCTCGGTAACTCCAGCCAGATAGGCAGCCGTAAGCGTAACCGGATTCACCTTCCCGTCCTTTCCCGGCGGCGTAACCATCACAATCCTCTCCACGCCTGCCACCTTTGCCGGGATAATATTCATTAAAACCGTGGAAGGATAGGCTGCCTTTCCGCCCGGAACATACACGCCCACACTCTCTAACGCAGTGATTTTTTGCCCTAAAATCGTCCCGTCCGGCTTACTGGAAAACCAGCTCTGGCGCACCTGGCGCTGGTGATATTCGCGGATATTTTCCATCGATTTTTCCATAACCGCCAAAAGTTTCGGGTCAACCTTTTCCCTGGCTTCCTCAATTTCTGCCTGGCTTACCCGCACATTTTCCGCGCTAATCTCTGCCTTATCAAACTGCAATGTATAGGAAAAAAGCGCTTCATCCTTATCCTTTTTCACCCGCTCCACAATCGCAGAAACGGTATCGGCGTACTGGCTGTACTGGTTGGGATCGCGCTTTAATAAATCCTCCAAAATATTCTTCCGGCTTCCCTCATCTAATGGTATTATTCTCATCCTGCATCCTCCATTGCCCATGATTTCTATATTTTCTATCTTAAAAACTTACGTATACACCAGTTCCTGCAACCCCTTAATGATCCGGGAAATACGCTCATTTTCCCGCTTCATACTTACCTGATTGACCACAACTCTTGCCGACAAATCCGTAATTTCCTCCAAAACCGCCAGACCATTTTCCCGCAGGGTACTCCCCGTTTCCACGATATCCACAATTACATCGGAAAGCCCCACAATAGGTGCCAGCTCAATCGAACCATTCAGCTTAATAATCTCCACGGTCTGGTACTTTTTATTATAAAAATAGTCCTTGGCAATGTGCGGATACTTTGTCGCCACGCGGATTAAGGCGTGATTGTTTAACTGTTCCTTCGCCGAAAGCGGCCCGCACACGCACATCCTGCACCTGCCCATCCGAAGGTCCAGCACTTCATAAAGCTTGCGCCCTTCCTCTAAAATCGTATCCTTCCCCACGATACCGATATCCGCCGCCCCATACTCCACATAGGTCGGAACATCATTGGCTTTCGCCAGAAAAAAACGCATCCCCAGTTCCTTATTTTCAAAAATCAGCTTGCGGGAATCCTTATCCTTCATCTCCTCGCAGGAAATCCCTATCTGTTCAAATAAATCCATGGCCTTATTCGCCAGCCTGCCCTTCGCCAGGGCTACGGTTAATTCTCTCATGTTCTATTCCTTTCAGGAACTTTGCCTGTTCTGCATCATTTATTGCCTATCCATCGATTTTTGGCACATCAACTTCCTGCACGGCTTCCATCTCCGGCAGCGCATACACCAGCCCCCGCTTGCCGTCGTCATAAACATAAATCATCCTGTCCATGCCGCGCCGCACAGCCATCTGCAGGTAATCATCCATCTTCGGCGTCCTGTGCCTGCGCTGGAAAAGCACCGGAATCCCCTTTTCCCGAAGCCGCTTTGCAAGGGCCACAGCCTCCACCCGTGCCGACACATCAAAAAGCACCATGGTATCCTTCCTCTTTGCCGGAAGAAAAATATTCTGGCTGCTTAACGCCATTAACACGCGGTCAACCACAATGCCGAACCCCACCGCCGGGGCATCTTTCCCAAACTGCTCCAGCAGCTTATCATAGCGCCCGCCGGTAACAAGGTAATCCCCCGTCCCATAGGTATAAGCCTTAAAAATAATCCCTGTATAATACTGATACTTGCTGAGCATCCCCAAATCATAGGAAACATACTCCGAAAGCCCATAGTTTTCCAGAATCTGATGAACCTTTTCCAATCGTTCAATGGCAAACCTTGCCCTGGGATTATCCGTAAGCGACCTTGCCGTGCGCACCTGCTCTATCGAACCAAAGAGTTTCGGCAGATGCAGAAAAACTTCCCTCAGCTGGGCATCCATCGGATGGGCACGGAGCAATTCCTCCACGCCGAAAAAGTTCTTATTTTCAATCAATTCCTGAAGCTGTATCCGGGTATCTTCGTCAATCCCCGCCTCTTCCACCAGTCCGCGGAAAAATTCAATCTGTCCCAGTTCCACCTGGAACTCCTTTAAGCCCACCGCCCGCAGACAGTCAATCACCATGGCAATCATCTCCGCGTCGGCGTCACTTGAATCGTCGCCAATCATTTCCGCCCCCGTCTGTGTGGACTCTTTTAACCGTCCCTGGTAGCTGATGTTGTTGGTAAACGTCCTCTCCAGATAGCAAAGACGGACAGGCATGGCTTCCTCCGAAAAATATTTTGCCACGCACCGCGCAATCGCCGGCGTCATATCCGGCTTTAAGACCAATGTGTTATTTTCCCGGTCAAAAAACTTAAACATTTCCCGCGAGCTTACACTTCCCCGTTCCTCATTAAAAATATCAAAAAACTCAAAACTCGGCGTTTCCATGTGCTGGTAGCCGTAGGCATAAAGGGTGTGCAGTATCTTTTTCTGTACCTTTAGCTTCTGCCTGCACTCTGCGGCATAAATATCGCGAACACCTTCCGGCGTATGAATCAATTGCTTTGTCATGAACCGTGCTCCTTATCCTTTTATTATGTTCCTCTTTCGTATAGCCTCTGTGACGAGAAAACCCGCCTATTCACTTTCCTGTAGTAAAGTGCTAATTCGATAACGTGCTTTTTATTATAGAAAATATCCTCCGCATTGTCAACCACATTCTTAATTCGATTCGTTTCTCTCCGATTCCTTTCTGTCCAAATCTTTTTGCAATGCTTCCAGGTAATGAATATACATATCCCTGTGCGAACGAATACGAAAAGCATGATCGATTTCTTCGTAAGTAAAGCTCTTCCTCCCGCCCTCTTCCATTCTTTTCCAAAACACAGCCACATCGTCATAGGAAACATAGTACACTTCATTGCGCCCCGTGTACGAAACAATAAAAAAAGCCACCCCGCCCTGCTGTTCAAACTCCTGCATAAACGCCATCTGATGCGGGTGAATATTGTGCAGAGGAAAGGTATCCGTCCGGCATTCCTTGGCATCAAAGCACACTGGTATCCCCTGGACGGCACCGATATAATCCACGGTACTCTTCTGATTAAAATAAGCTAATGTAATCTGATGACTGCCCTTATCAATCTCTATCGGCGTAATCGGCGTGGGGATTTTCTGAATCAATGCCAGCCCTTTTTCCCGGTAGCTTTCATTCGTATGGTTAATCAAATCCTCAAGCCCCGATCCCCTGAGTCCTCTTGTATGCCATGTTCCCATCTCTGTTATCCCTCTGCCGCCAAAATATTATCAACCGCGCAGGCCGCCCTGACTAATCGTCCCAATACAGTTCTCGCCGCACACGGACAAAAGCGTGTCAGAACATGGTTTTCACCAACGCCAATGTCCGAACACGCTTCCCGCACCATCTTCTATTCTTTCGCCTGAAACTGCTTTGCCTGTGCAGCGATTAATTCTGCATCCTCAAAATAATTAATCCGCATTGCCCGCTTAACGCCCGCCAAGGTCTGTTCGGCTTTCCTTTTCGCCTTTTCACTGCCCTTTTTCAAAATCTCATATACCGCCGGAATATCCTGCTCAAATTCCTTCCTGCGCTGACGGATAGGTTCAAGCTCCTCCTGCAAAACCTTATTCAGGAACTTTTTCACCTTTACATCCCCCAGACCGCCGCGCTGGTAGTGGGCCTTTAACTCATCCAGATTCTTATATTCCGGCAGATACTTTGCAAAATGTTCTTCCGTGGAAAATGCATCCAGATACATAAACACGGTATTCCCCTCGATGCATCCCGGATCTTCCACGCGCAGGTGATTAGGATCGGTGTACATGGACATAATCTTTTTCTGTACATCCTTTTCCGTATCCGAAAGATAGATACAGTTTCCCAAAGACTTGCTCATCTTCGCCTTGCCGTCCGTGCCGGGCAGACGCATACATGCTTTATTATCGGGAAGAAGGACGTCCGGCATCGTCAGCGCTTCCCCGTAAACCGTATTAAATTTATGGACAATTTCCCTGGTCTGCTCAATCATCGGCATCTGATCTTCCCCGACCGGAACCGTCGTCGCCTGAAATGCCGTAATATCCGCCGCCTGGCTGATGGGATAGGTAAAGAAGCCAACCGGGATACTGGTTTCAAAATTCCGCATCTGAATCTCCGACTTCACCGTAGGATTGCGCTGAAGCCGCGATACCGTGACCAGATTCATATAATAAAAGGACAGTTCACAAAGTTCAGGAATCTGCGACTGGATAAACAGGGTAGACTTTTGCGGGTCTAATCCTGCCGACAGATAATCCAGAGCCACTTCGATAATGTTCTGACGCACCTTTTCCGGGTTGTCCGCATTATCCGTCAACGCCTGTGCATCCGCAATCATAATAAAAATCTCGTCATATTCCCCTGAATTTTGCAGCTTCACCCTCTGCTTTAACGAGCCGACATAATGCCCTATATGAAGTTTTCCCGTGGGTCTGTCCCCAGTTAAAATAATTTTTCCCATATTCATTTCCTTCCAATCGCGTAAAGTATTTGCTTTTGTTTTTCCTAATTCGCTTTTTCTCTACCTACTATACCGTTTGCCGGAAAAGATGTCAACCTTCATGTGTCAGAAATTTTCTTCATAAAAAGAGAACTTATTTCTGTTCATACGTTCACAGCAACGAAAAATTTTTACTTATTGATTTCTTTTTAAAACTTCCCACTTCCACACATCAAACGACGCTGGCGGCGGTGCAGTAAAGCTTCTATAGCTCAACGCCTCTAAAGGTTCCTGAAGCCGCGAAAATTTTATTTTCCAGGAATGAAGCATCTGCGAGGAAATCCCATACTGCTTTTTTACCCGGACATTCACCGCAGGGCTGCCGTACTTATAATCGCCCACGATAGGATGCCCGATAGAAGAAAGATGCGCCCGGATTTGATGGGTTCTTCCGGTAATCAGCGCCACTTTCAAAAGGGTGTATGCCCCCTTCTCCTCCAAAGGCATGTATTCCGTGACAATGGGAAGGCTTCCTTCAACTTCCTCCGAATAAATCCTTACCTGGTTGGTTTTTTCCTCTTTTTTCAAAAAACCGGAAATTCTTTTTTTCTCCTTCATCTGTCCGCAGACAACACAGAGATATTCTTTATGGATGGACCGTTCTTTTAACCGCCTGCTCATTTCCTGCAGCCCTGCCAATGATTTTCCGGCAACGATCAAACCGCTGGTATTCCGATCCAGGCGATGGCACACGGACGGACGAAAGGTTCTAAGCTGTTCCTTAGAAATCTGCCCGCTTTCTAAAAGATAATCGATAATCTGCTCAACCAGGGAATAATCCGAAGCCTCCGCCTTCTGCGAGAGAATGCCCGAAGGTTTATTTAGGATTAAAATATGCTTATCCTCATAAATAATCTCTAACTCCGGCGGGCGGGCCGTTTGACAGAAAACATTATCCGTCGCCCTGCCATGCTTAGAATCCGTTATTTCATCGGTTTGGGAAAATTTTTGTATAGTTTCCTCCGATAAAAAAAACTGAACTTCATCGCCGAAAGTCAGCTTTTCCGAACCATCACATTTTTTCCGGTTTACCGTAATATTCTTTTTTCTTAACATCTTATACAGAAAGCTCTTTGGTGCAAGTTTAAGGTACTTGCCCAAAAACTTATCCAGCCTCTGCCCTGCTTCATTTTCTCCTATCGTTACGGACTGCATCTTTTTCTCCTATCATTACGGACTGCATCTTTTTCCCCTATCGTTACGGACTGCATCCTAACCTCTTTCATCACATCGAAATATCCTTCAGCAATTGTATCGTATACCCCAGACTCCCGTCGTCCTCATACTCATTTTCCGGCTTTAGCGATGCAGCTCGCTTAAAAAATTCTTTTTCTCCCGTCAATATCTTCACATGCGGGTCCAGGCGATGACTGCGGAATAAATCATTTAAAAACCGCTCTGCCTTATCCACCGCCAGCTTAGGATTTGAACAATAACAATACACACCCGTAGGATGAATAATTGTCCCATCCATCGGCATAATCTGTTCTTTGGAAGTAAGGATTAAATCATACAGCACCGAAACCTTCCCCTCATACGCCGAAAGCTGTTCATAAAAGCTGCGGCTCGGCGTGCGGTATTTTATCGATGCCAGAAGCGGTGCCGCCACGTTTGCCGTCGGCAGCGCCGATAAAATCGCCATAACCGTTAAAATATTTTTCATCGCTTCCTGATCCGTAAAATGCCTGGCACCAAGCTGAACAAGAATTGCCGCAATGCCGAAGAGAACCTTGCCGATTTCCATGTGCTGATGAGCATTTCGATAACCGTATTCCCCTTTTTTCTTTCTTTTCATGGTTCATCCTTTTTATTGATTACTTTAACTGTTTAATAACGCCAAATAACCTTTCCCTCTATTTTTACCTTTTATTTTCATCTTTTATTTTCATCTTCTATTTTTATCCTTTATTTTTATCTCTTTATCTTTTACCCCATTATCTGTTACCCTTTCTTCTTCCATCCCTTTCGCCCATACTTTGCCGCCTGCATCAGCCCGTCCCACACAGTCAGTAGCAGGGAATGGGGAAGAAGCTGGCATAAGCAGTAAAAGGATTTCATGGTCAGACCGTAAACGGAAACACGCTTCCCCATCAAGCTGTCCCTGATTGCCAGGCGCACTACTTTTTTTGGATTAGCCATAGCTAACTGCTTATATGCCGGCATTTCCCCGGTGGTTTCGGCAATCGCAAAAAACTCTGTATCCACCGGACCCGGACAAACCGCCGTGACACAAATTCCCCTTTCCTGTAATTCCTGGTTTAATGCCTGACTGTAGCTTAAAACAAAGGATTTTGTCGCCGCGTAAATGGCAAACCCCGCCTGCGGAAGAAACGCTGCCGAAGAAGCATACTGGATAACCCGGCTTCCCTTTTGCAGGTAGGGAAGGACAATATTCGTCACCGCACATAAAGCCTGGCAGTTTAACTGCACCATCCCCATTTCATCGGAAAGAGAAACCTCTCCCACCTTCCCGATTTTCCCAAAACCGGCTGCATTGACTAAAAAAACCACCCTGGGCTTTTCTTCCTCCAGCGCCAACTTAAGTTTTTCCAGCTGAATCCTGTCCGTGATATCCATGGGGAATAAACGGAGTTTTGCCGGAACCTGTCCGATTAACTCTTCCATCTTCTCTTTTCTTCTGGCAAGCAGCCAGATTTCATCCAGTTTTCCGCCAAACCGATCGGCAAGCTGTACGGCGCTTTCCCTTCCCATCCCGGAAGAGGCACCGGTAATAATTGCTATTTTCATCGTCTTTCCCTCGCTTCTGTCCTTATTTTCAAAGTCCGCCGCCGATTAGCGGCATTCATTCAGGTATTCCAAATACGCTAATGTTCATGCTTTTTATGCACGTTCCGAATCGTCTTTTTCTTTCTTCCTGCTTCTTTTTCTTTAACGGATGGTATCGTTTTCTTTTTGTTTGGTGCAAATTCCCGGTGATTTTTAGCAGCTTTATTTTTACTAGCTTTATTTTTATTATCTTTATTTTTAACATCCTCCTCCTGCTTATTCTGCCTCCCTTTGGGCCGAATTAAACATTTGGGGCCGAAACCAATTAAATCCTTCCTCCCGGCCTTTACTAATGCCTCTTCCACCAAATCATATAATTTAGGGTCACGGTACTGGATTAATGCCCGCTGCATTGCCTTTTCATGCGGGCTGTCGGGAATATAGACCTTTTCCATCGTCCTGGGGTCAAGTCCGGTGTAGTACATACAGGTAGAAATCGTCGATGGCGTCGGATAAAAATCCTGCACCTGTTCCGGCATATAGCCCAAATCCCGGATGTATTCTGCCAGTTCTACCGCTTCTTTTAAGCTGCTGCCCGGGTGCGAGGACATCAGATAGGGCACAAGATACTGTTTTTTGCCAAGCTGACCATTCACGGACTGATATTCACGGATAAACTGCCGGTACACCTTATTTTTCGGCTTTCCCATCCGCAAAAGAACGGCATCCGAAACATGCTCCGGCGCAACCTTTAACTGTCCGCTGACATGATGGCGGCAGAGTTCCCATAAGAAATCCCGGTTTTTGTCCGCTAACAGATAATCAAAGCGAATCCCCGACCGAATAAATACCTTTTTCACCCCGGGAAGCTCACGAAGTTTCTTTAGCAGGGCAATATAATCCTGATGGTCTGCCCGTAAATTTGAACAGGGTTCAGGAAAAAGGCATTGTTTTCTGGGGCAGGCTCCGTGCTCAAACTGTTTATCACAGGCAGGAAAACGAAAATTGGCGGTCGGCCCGCCCACGTCATGAATATAGCCCTTAAAATCCTTATCCCGAATCAAAAGTTTTGCCTCATCTACCAGGGATTCATGGCTTCTGGCCTGAATAATCCTTCCCTGATGAAAGGTCAGCGCACAAAAGCTGCACCCGCCAAAGCATCCACGGCTGCTGGTAAGACTGAACTTAATCTCTTCAATCGCCGGTACGCCTCCCGCTTCCTGGTAGGAGGGATGGAAAGTTCGAGTGTAGGGAAGAGCATAAATATCATCCATTTCCGTCGAACTTAAAGGTTTTGCCGGAGGATTCTGGACAATGTAAAGATTATCCCGGTAGCCCTCCACCAGACGTTTTCCGGTAAAGGGGTCGGTATTGCAGTATTGTTTATAAAAGCTTTCCGCATATGTTCTTTTATCCCTTTGCAGCGCAGAAAAATCCGGGAGAATTACAGCATCGTAAACGGAATCCAGGGTTTTTGCCTTATACACTGTGCCGTCCACAAACGTAATATCCGAAACCGCCAGCCCACTGTCAAGTGCCTGGGCAATCTCCACGATCGATCGCTCTCCCATCCCGTAAGAAAGCAGATCCGCCTGAGAATCCACCAGAATCGAATGTTTTAACTGATTTGACCAGTAGTCATAATGCGCCAGCCTGCGGAGGCTTGCCTCAATCCCTCCGATAATCACCGGCGTTTTTTTATAGGTGCGGCGGATTAAATTAGAGTACACCACCACCGCATAATCCGGTCGTTTTCCCATCACCCCGCCAGGGCTGTACTGGTCTTTTTGACGCCGTTTTTTCGACACGGTGTAGTGATTTACCATAGAATCCATATTTCCCGAAGAAACCAAAAAGCCAAGGCGGGGTTCGCCCAGAACCTGAATGCTTGCATCATCCTTCCAGTCCGGCTGGGCAATAATTCCCACCTTAAACCCATGCGCCTCCAGCACCCGGCTGATGATCGCCGTGCCAAACGAAGGGTGATCCACATAGGCATCCCCGGTAATATAGACAAAATCACACTGTTCCCAGCCCCGTTCTTTCATATCTTCACGGGAAATCGGAAGAAATTTTTTTCCTGCCTCCATGCTGTTTTGCTGTTTTTCCTTTCTGTTGACTTTTCTATTTTATTGATCAGCTTTATCTTTGTGTTAGTATATCATAAACCAATTTTGCTGTACAGAGTTGTTGATGACTTATTTTTTACTTATCTTTTTTATAAAATCTTTTGTTATTGTTCACGTAGGTCTGCGCACTTGCTGCGCTGACCGTATAATCTTTTCTCATTAATACAGCCCTATCCCCGTCCCATCTTCCTGGACAAAAACATAAATTGAATCCCCATTTTCCTGGTCATTTTCCCCATAACCCTGATAATCCAATGGAAGGAATTGCTGGTCAAAAAGCAATTCATCTTTGGAGGCAAACTGAATAAATACATAAATAATTCTTTGATTCCCGGGAAAAAGCACATATTCATAGCAATGGTTACTTGCATAGGCAGTTACATAAGCCGGAAAAGAAAAGTGTTCTTCATCATAAATCACCCGTTTCACTTCTTTGCGGTATTCTTCCTGAATATTTCGTATTCTCTCTGCTTCTTTTTTATAATCTTCTTCGGAATAAGTACATGCTAAAAACATTTGAACTGTCGGATCAAACAGTGTATCTTTCATCTGGTAATGGTACTCTCCTTCTGCAGCAGATGGCAAAAGCTTCTGCGGAAAGATATCCAGTTTGCTGTATCCTGAAAAATCCTTGGGAAATACATAATGTTCAATGGAAAAGCCAGCCGGATTCCGGCAAAAAGCCAAAGAATACCAAGCACTCTTTTGGGTATGGTTTTTATCGCCGCCTGAAGAATAATTACGGCTAAAATCAGCCAGCTTGCCCCGATGCTTAAATTGACGCAGCGAAAAAAACAGCTTAACAGGATATTTTCTGCAAACTGTGCATTTTCATCTCAAATACAATTTATTTGCCAATGATTCGCCGTATTTCATCGACCTCTTTTTCCGACAATCCCCTGCCTGAAGCAAAGGCTGCAATAAACGCCGGAAGCGAACCTTCAAATCGCTTTTCCACCAAATCATCAATCTCCGCTCTCTGCACTTCTTCCTTAGAATAAAAATGTCAAGAAAAAAGAGGGCATAAATTCCCTCTTTTTGAATCTGACGTTACGGTTCACGCAGGTCTGCGCACCTGCTGCGCTGAACGTATGATAAATTAGGCTAGTGAACAACCAATGTGAACCATATAAAGAATTTGAATTACTCCACTTTTATCACAAAGTCCCGGTAAATTCCAACAGGAACATCATTTCCAAACAAATATTCATCCACCGTATCCTGTTCAAAACGATAGACAAAGATTCTTTCTTTATCTGGATCAACAATCCAATATTCCCTAACTCCTGCTGTGCGGTATTTAAACAGCTTCAGGTAATAATCCATCTTATGACTGCTGGGAGATACGATTTCAATAACCCAGTCTGGAGCCCCATGACAACCCGCGTTATCCAATTTGTGTTCATCACATATAACAGAAATATCCGGCTCAACATAATTGATATCATCGTCATTTAAAAACACCGCAAACGGAGCCGGAAATACTTCACATTCTCCATCATTTTGTTGAATATATCTTTCGATTTCATAGGTGAATCTTCGTACCAGTCTTTGATGTTTTGTACTTGGCGGTGCCATAAAATAAATCTGTCCGTCAATCAGTTCTGCCCGCTCCCTGTCAGGAAGGGCATAAATATCCTCAAGTGTGCAGCCGACTTCTTTCAACGCTTCCATATCCCTCTTCCTCCTTCCAAGTGACAGTATACACCATTTTTTATAAGAACACAACCGTAAACTCCCTACTCACTCCGCAGCGCATCAATCGGATTTAATTTTGCTGCCCGGTTCGCCGGCATATAGCCGAAAATCAAACCGATTCCCACCGAAACACTGAAGGAAATCAATACTGCCCCTGGTGTGGGCACGGCGTTTATCCCCATCAGATTCCCGGCAAGCCCGGTCACTCCTGCGCCCAGCACTATCCCAATTACACCGCCAATGGAACTGGTCACTGCGGCCTCGATAACAAACTGCTGCATAATTGTCCCGCGCTTTGCCCCTAAGGATTTTCGGATGCCGATCTCCCTCGTCCTCTCCGTCACGGAAACCAGCATAATATTCATTACGCCAACCCCCGCCACCAGCAGGGAAATCCCGGCAATACCGCCAAGCATAGCGGACATCATGGCAATCTGTTCATTTAGGGAATCCAGCATTTCGCTGTTTGCCGTTACTCGATATAAATCCTCATTCTTATAAATCTCATAGAGGAAGTTTTCCAAAAGTTCCTTCGCCCTGTCCGTATAGTCAATATCTGCGGTCGCAAAAGTGTAATTGCTGATATCTGCACTCCTTGCCATCTTCACTGCGATACTGTAGGGCATCCACAAAAAATCGTCCGTCCCGCCCTCGTCCAGATCGTCCTCGTCCTGGCGCTCAACCACGCCGATAATCTTAAACGCATAGCCATTGATCTTAATGGTTTCCCCCAGCGCACTCTGTCCGTCGCCAAAGAACTCCTGTGCGACATAATAACCAACCACACAGACCTTATTCCGGGAAAGGATATCGGCGTATTGAATATTGCGCCCGGCTTCCAGTTCATAGTTTTTCAAATCCAGATACTCTTCCGAACAGCCGCTAATCGACGTGGATGTCAGGGAATCATTGCCCTTCTTTAAGGTTGCCATAAGACTTACATTCGGACTCATCTGGGCAAAAATATCCGTATTTTCGCTGTAAAAGTCATAGAAATCATCGACATCCGCTTTTCGGGAACTTAAATTCGTCAGACGGACGGACATCTGGTTTACGCCCATGCTGGCAAAATTTTCCACCACTGTGGACATATAGCCATTGACCAGGCTGACCAGGATAATCACGGAAGCCACGCCGATAATAATGCCAAGCATGGTTAAAAACGAGCGCATTTTATTGCTCCATATACTTTTTAATGCCAGTTTAAAGGATTGCAGCATAGTCGTTTACATCTCCATCAAAATTAATCTTCCCGTCGTGCACCCGAACCACCCGCCGGGCTTCCAAGGCAATCGAACTGTCATGGGTAATCATCACAATGGTATTGCCCTCTTCATTCAGCTGTTTTAAAAAATTAAGTACTTCGCGGCTGGTTTTAGAATCCAGTGCCCCGGTGGGGCGTGTAAAGTTAGTACAACATAGAAAGCCCCCGGAAAGCCTGCTGCCCT
>CAMNRM010000040.1 GCA_946553025.1 uncultured Clostridium sp. | reverse complement strand
CGAACCGCAGATCCCGGTATATTTCACCTTAATCAGCACCTTCCCCGGCTTAACTTCAGGTTTTTTTATCTCCTCATAACGGATATCTTCCCTTGCGTATACAACTCCTGCTTTCATGATAATACTCCCCTCGCTAAGAATTTTTATTTTATTTTTTTCCTTATGTTCCTATACGCCTCTTGCCTTTTTGCTCATCATGTATTCTCACTCCCCGTCTGCCTCCAAAGCCGCTCCCCTTGCCCTGGAATATCTGATGGCAAACAAAATACAAATACCATAAATCACCGCTATCGCCGCAAGTCCCGCGATATTTTCCCTGGTCAATACCTGTGTATAAATATAGGTCAGCGGGCAACCTCCCTGGTCAAGTGCCGCAACCGCGCTGCTCCCGTCCGTCGATCCGGTGGTTCTTGCCAGTGCCGTCATCCACGGAATCGTCTGGTTGGCAATCCAAATCGTCATAAACATAATCAAACTGCCGGAAAATAAGGTGCGGAACAGATTTCCGTTATGTACCGCTACGGCAATGGCGATAAAGAAACCAATCGTTGCCAGATCCCCAAAAGGCAGTACCTGGTTGCCCGGCACAAGTACGGCAAGCAGCAGGGTCAGAGGGATAAAAATCAGCCCTGCAGTTACCACCTGCGCATCTCCCAGCAAAATCGCCGGATCAAGGCCGATATAAAACTCGGAATTGCCAAACTTTTTGGTCAGGACCTCTTTTGCACGCTCGGACAATGGCAGAAGGCCGTCCATAATGCACTTTACAACCTTGGGCATCAGCACCATAACCGCGGACATTTTCACACCCAGGGGAAGGGCTTCCTGCGGCCCGTACCCGGCTAAAAATCCGACAACCGCACCCAGGATACCTCCAATCACAATCGGCTCTCCCAGCACACCGACTTTTTCCTGAAGAGAATCCGCGCTGATATCAATCTTATTCACTCCCGGAATCTTTTCGATAACCGCATCCACCACGCACGCCACCGGTGCCATGTAGGCGGCTGTACCGTGAGGAACGGTAAGTCCCTCCAGTTCAAAATAATCGGCAAGCAGCGGTGCCCAAAGATCGCCCAGCTTATACGAAATCGCCGCATGTACCACTACGCCCAGGATGCCCAGCCAGAAGTTCCCGGTAACCACATAGGCTATTGCTCCCGTAAACGTCATATGCCAGATATTCCAGATATCAATATTTACCGTCTTTGTCAGCTTCAGCGCAATCATCAGGACATTCACCCCGATAGCTACCGGAATTGCCACGGTTGCGATATTCGACGACCAGGTCATCGGCGAAGCCCCCGGCCATCCGATATCCACCACGCTTAGCGACAGTCCAAACCTCTCCGACATCGCCGCAGCCGCAGGCCCCAGTTCTGCGTTCATCATATCCACAATCAGCGAAAGACCGACAAACCCCACGCCAATCATCAGCCCGGAACGGACTGCCTTTCCTATCTTCACCCCAATGCACACACTAATCAGTGCAATAACAATCGGAAGCATAACCGACGCTCCCATATCGATAATGTACTGAATGGCATTTGAAATTACGCTCCACATATTCATTCCTCCCATACTAAACTTCTACATGCCCGCAACTAACCATAACCTGTCAATTCTCCGCCAATGCCTTTAAAATCGCCGCCTCCGTCTTTTCCACGCCCACACCGGAGATAAACGGCATCCCTGTAATCACCGGAATCCCATAGTCCCTTTTCACCTTCGAGGTGGGAACAATCAACGAGGCCCCCGAAAGATTCGACTCAATCTCCGAAATCCGAATCTGGCAGATTTCCACGTCAATCCCGTTTTTCCTGCAAAGTTCCATCACCTTATTTGCTGCAATTGTTGAAGTTGCTACTGCTCCGCCACACGCTACGATAACTTTCTTTTTCATTATGCAATCTCCTTTTCCTTTTCTTTAATAATCTCAATAATTTCCTGCTTTTCCGTCGCCTCGGTCAGTTTTTCCAGCACTGCCGTATCCTGAATTACTGCCAGAATCTGCTTTAATTCCTCAAGATGTGCATCCGGGTCAACCACCGAAAGCATAAACACCAGCTTCACCTTTACCTCTTCATCATCCGTCGCCATCTGGATAAATTTCACCGGCTCCTTTAACACCGCAATTGCAATCGCCGCCTTATTCACATGGCTGACATCCGTGTGGGGAATCGCTACCCCAATCCCGTTAATATCCAGCCCGGTGGGATAATCCTTCTCCCTCGCCGCCAGCGCCGCAACATAGGAAGTCTTTGTATAGCCTTCCCTCGTCAGCGCACCGCCAAGCTGTGCAAACACATCCTGACTTGACGCGGCCTCCATTCCAATCACGATTAAGGATTCCTTTAACTCCTCCCAAATCATCCTGTCTGTCCCTCCTTCTTCTTTTTCTTTTTTCCGCCGTGATTTCCGGCTCATCTGTCTGTGCTTCTATCCTATCACGCACCCTGTAGAAAAAACAGTCAAAGACATTTCAACTTTTGTGCAGAAAAATAGAACGGTTGAAAATATTTCCCGGATTTGAGAAATTTTTTCAACCATTCTGCTTACCCTATATCTATATTTTTCTTCTTTTTCGACATATCTTACAAATAATAACTTATCGGGCAGAGTTTGGGCTTATCCCGTCAGGAGAATGCATTTTCCCTGCTCACCCCATAACCCCATACTCATACTCTTCAATCACCTTCGCGGCCTCCTTTGCCGTGCCGCACACATGAAGCCGTTCCTTAAAATCCTCCGTCTGCAGCATATTGACGAGATGGAAAAATGCCTTTAAATGCGTCTTATGATCCACTGCGCTTAAACAGCACACAAACTCCACCGGGTCAAACTCCTCACTGCCAAATTCCACCGGTGTTTTCAGGCGGATTAAATTCATCCCAACCTTAATGCTCCCGGCCTCCAGTCCTTCATGGGGAACAGCAAACCCGGGAGAAAGCACTACATAAGGCCCGTGCTCCTCAATATTGGCAATCATGGCATCAATATAGCGGCTCTCAATATAGCCCTGCTCCAAAAGCTTCTCCCCGGATTTTCTGACCGCTTCCTTCCAGTCCCTGCACTCCACATCCAGCACAATATGATCCGGGCTTAACAGATGATGCAGGCACGGTGAAAATATCTCGGCATCAGCTTCCGGCGACTGCCGGAAATATTCCCGCACCGTCTTTTTCACCTTTTTCATCAGTTCTGCCGCCCTTCCCGGCTCCAGCCCAACCTCCGTTTCCAGCCCCATAATCATCGGCTCCAGGCGCTCGATCATCCCTCTTGCCGTTATCTCGGAGTTTTCCAGCCGGGAGGGCAGGTGACGGCTATTTTTTACGGTATCAATCTTATTTCCCACGCGGACATAGTCCTCGTCATTTAACATCGGGGACACCACCACATAGTCCAGCTTACAGCCCTCTAAAGGAACTGTTGAAATCACAAAATCTGCCTTTCCCGGCTCTAAATTCTTCGCCTCATGGGAGGAAACCACATCTACAATTTGAAAATGAAAATGTGTTTTCAGCTTTTCCAAAAGCAGCTGCGAAGTCCCTATCCCCGCATGACAGGCAACAATCACATGGAAGGAAACTCCCTTATTCTTTTTTCTCTCCAATGCCGCACACACATGAACAGCGATGTATTCCAGATCTTTCCCGTCCAGTTCCCTTCTTATGCAGCTTTGAATAATGGTCTTTCTCTTCACCACCGCTTCCAAAACATCCTGATTTTTCTCCACAATCTCATCAATCACGGCATTTTCCGGGTAGGAAACCTCTTTTTCCGCCAGCACCGAAGCCAGATGGTTCGACAGGCTTTCAAAAAAATCATAATCGTCGTTCAGATTCACACTCAGTTCATCCGAAAGCTTCCCGATAAACTGCCTGGTAATCATCTGAATCTGCAGTACATTTTTCTGCACCGGTTTATTGTTCAGATACCGCACCCCGGTCAGCAGATTGCTTAAAAACTGCACTTCATGCTCCGTCGTCTGGATATGACAGTACTGCACAATATATTTCATAATATCCTGCGCCATATGGTATTTCGCATTGCTGACCCTCTTCTGTTCCTCGATAAACTCCCCCTGCATACTGCGGTTAATCATAATGCCCAGGTAGAGAAGAATCTTATGAAACGCGGCATCGGTAAAAAAGCTTACATGGATGTGTTCCTGCTCATTTAATATCTTCTGCACGATAATCCGGTTTCCTGCCTGCAGACTGATATTTTTCGTCACTGCATCCTGGCGGCTTCCGGGCACGCCCTTTGCTCCTGCTAACTTCATCAAAAACAGACGCTTATCGCTTTCAAGCCCTTCCACCCGCAATCCCTTATTCGGGTGGGAAAGCACCGAAAGATTCCCTTTTCGGATAAACTGCTTTATCTCATCCAAATCGTGAATAATGGTCGCCCGGCTGACAAAAAGACTGTCCGCAATTGCAGAAAGCGTTATGTACTCCGACGAACTCACCAAAAAGGAGGCGGCGATCTTCACCCTCTCCTCTTTAGAAAGCTTATAGGTATAAAAATCTTCATCGGAAATCAGCAGCAAAACCTTTTCAAAATCCTCCCCGCAGATAATCCTGCCGCCGCTTTTTAACTGCAACAGGCTAAGCTTATTTTCCCGCAGAAGATCATTAATCCCATTCAAATCATTTCTGACCGTCCTCTGGGAAATCTTAAACTTTTCTGCCAGACTTCCTATGCTGACCTCCGTACTTGCATGATACAATTCATAGATAATTGATACAATCCGCTTATTCATTTCTTCTCCGCTGTTTTCTCTTTACCATCAGCCTCTATCCATCCCATCTTTACAAGCGCCGCATAAATCCCGTCATGCTCATTATCCTCTGTCTGCATTGGAATCCGCTTTTTCAGTTCTTCCGGCGCATTTCCCATCAGGATACCGCTTCCCACCGCTTCCAGCATCTCCACATCATTATAATTATCGCCAAAGGCAGCGGCATTCGATAAGGGGATATCCCAAAGCGAGCACAGGGTCCTCACTGCCGTTTCCTTCGTTATCCCGCTTTCCATAATTTCCAGCAGAATATCCGAGGATTTAACGATAGAATACTGCGGGAACTTTTCTTTTAATTTGCTTTCAATCTCCCATATTTTCCCAGGGCCGCAGATACACAATATCTTATTGATCTCATCATTCGCCGCTGAATCCACCGTTCCCTGCATCGCCTGCGCCTTTACCTCATTTTCTTCATGGATAATTCTTGGGTCGCTTTTATCCTTTACAATCCACTCATCCAGCGAATACACACACCAGCTTAAATCCATGCGGCAGTCTTCCATATATTCGAGAAGGCTTTTCGCCTCCGATTTCTTCATCCCTCTGTGATACAGCACCTTCCGGTTTTCATCCAAAATCAACGCGCCGCTGTAAGAGATAATCGGACAGTTAAATCCATATTCATTTAAAATCGGATAAATCCCCGAGGGACTTCTTGCCGAGGTAATGGCAAACGGGATTCCCTTTTCCTTTAATGCCTTAATCGCCCGCTCCGTCAGCGGCGTAATCTCCTGCCTGGAATTCAGCAAAGTACCGTCTACATCACTGAAAACAATCCTTTTCATTTTGTTTCCCTCGCTTTCTTCTATCGCTTTTATCTCTGTTTATCTGCTGCTCCCCCCTCTATTATATCCCCGCTCTGCTGCAAGGAAAAGATTAATTAGTTTCCTTATACACATGACTATTGTGCCAAAACCTGCTCAATCCTCTCCCTCTCTTCCTTACTAAACACCGTATTTTCCATCATTCCCAGATTATCTAAAATCTGCGACGGCTTCGACGCCCCGATTAAAACACTGGTGATATCCCCGTCCCGAAGAATCCATGCCAGCGCCATCTGCGCCAGACTCTGTCCCCGCTCTCTGGCAATGGCATTTAATTCCTGCACCTTAGCCAGGGTTTCCTGATTTACGGCTTCTTCTTTTAAAAACCTCCCGTCGGTTCGGATACGGCTGTCCTCGGGGATTCCGTGCAGATAACGCTCGGTTAAAATACCCTGCGCCAGCGGTGAAAAGGTAATAATCCCGATGCCGTTATTCGCCGCGTAACGCTTTAATCCGTCTTTTTCGATATCACGGACAAGCATGGAATATTTTCTCTGATTAATAATAAAGGGAGTTCCCATATCGTTAAATAAATCGGCAATGGCAATCGTCTGTTCTTTATTGTAATTTGATATTCCCACATACAGCGCTTTTCCGCTTTTTACGATTCCGTCCAGCGCCCTTGCGGTTTCTTCTAACGGCGTTTCCGGGTCCGGGCGGTGATGATAGAAAATATCCACATAGTCCAGCCCCATCCGTTTAAGGCTCTGATCCAGGCTGGCAACCAGATATTTTTTGCTCCCCCAGTTCCCATAAGGCCCAGGCCACATATCATAGCCCGCCTTCGTGGAAATAACCAGTTCATCCCGGTAAACACCAAGCGTTTTTTTCAGGATACGCCCGAAATTTTCCTCTGCCGCCCCGGGAATCGGCCCATAGTTATTAGCCAGATCAAAATGGGTAATTCCATGGTCAAACGCTGTGCAGCATAATTCCGTCATGATATCAAAATTTCCATTAGAGCCAAAATTATGCCATAATCCTAAAGACAGTTCCGGCAGTTTCAGTCCGCTTTTCCCACAGCGGTTATAGCGCATTTTATCATAACGGGTTTCTTCTGCAATGTACATATCCATTCCTCCTGCAGCTTTTTAAACCATTAAGCGATATTCCTATTCAACTATACTTGATTATCTTTAAATCGCATTGTCCATAACCATTTTATTAAAACTCTCCAATTTCTCTAAAACCGTTAAATACAGTTCTTCATATTCTGCCTTCAAATCACCAATTTCTTTTATCAGCGAAGCCTGATGTACCGTGGTTTGTTTATGAGTTCTAATATAAGATATACGGTTCAGATTTAATCTTGGGTATTTATCAGGTTCTACCTTTACATCATAGTCAGGATCTATACATTCCTTATGTGTAATCGTCGATACTGGTAAAATAGTATAATCATTATTTCTCGGACCGCTGATAACCAAAACCGGACGCCGCTTAAACGCATTCACACCCTTTGTATTATCGTAAAACGGTGAAATGGAAGAATAAATCTTTCCTATCATTCCATCACCTCATCTTCAAACTCATCATAATACATATCCCACACATGATCATAAGGTCTGACTTTCTGCGCATCTTTTCGGATATCCTCAAGTTTCAATTTGTGATTTCCATTTTCCCCTTCATGGAATCCAATTCTCGCATTTTTCCAGGAAAGTTCTTTATGGGACAGTTCACTTAATTTCCAGGAAGCAAGGGAACCGTATTCCAGAATCACATTATTGACAATATACTTTCCTTCGTCAGATATATCTCCATCAACGTCAATAATACCATCCGGGGTAATGGAATTGCGGATTTCCTTACACACAGGCCCATATTTCCACCCTTCAAATTCACCTTCAAAAAGAGGCTCATTTATAATTGCAAGTGACTCCCGCTGCGCAAAATAAAGCAGTTTATGAAGTTTCATCTCATCAATCACTTCTCCGGTTACCCTTCTGTATTCTTCAAATACATATTGTGCTACATTGATAATTTTATCCATCCACTCACTTCCTTTCCATTTTTTATACCAAAAGCAGATTACAAATCATTAATGCCTCTGCCCCACATCATTATACGTTTCGCAAAACCTTGCAGAAAATGACGGTTTCCTTCCGCCAGCCAGAAGATGATGCACATCCCCTATGCGCTGTGCACGGAACATGGCAATTCCCTGCTCCCGCTCCTCCGTTATCACCTCCGTCACGGAAGTCGGTGCCAAAACCGTCCCATGCCAGAGCGAAAACGGTGATACATTCATCAGGTGAGAAAGAAGAACGCAGCTTAAACCAAAATGGCAAAAGAACGTAACTGTATCTGTACTCGCCCTCTCCACGCGATAAAGCATCCCGTCCCGAACATAGCCATAACCGGAAAGCAGTTCATCCAGACTTGCAGTCACCTTATCGTACAGAGAAATCATATCGCTTTTTTTCGCCACCGCAGACTCCCGCCAGGCTTTTCTGTCCGTATATTCCGGGTGGGTCAGATAATAGGACGGCACCATATCCCAGACAATCCTTGGTATGTAGAACCCATCTTTCATTTTTGTGTCAGGATAAGCCTTCTGCAGTTCTTCCGAACCGTTAATATCCAGCTTTGCCGGAAATTCCCGAAGCCAGTCCAGGGTCTTTGCCGAGCGGTTCAGCTTTTTCAGGCTGTAAGATGCCGTTTCCTGCGCCCGGCCAAGCGGTGATACAAAGCAGTCCCCCATATGCAAATCTTCGGCAATTTCAGCAAGCAGCGCCGCCTCTTTCTTCCCTACTTCTGTAAGAGAATCATGTTCATAATCCGGATCTCCATGGCGTATCATTAATATTCTCATTTCTGCCCTCCATGATTTTCATTATGCTTTAGCATAGCACAATCCTCAGATTCCTGCAAGGACAGCCAGATGAAGTTCTGCATTAAGGATAGCACAAGAAATTCTGCCTTAAGATAGATAACAGAATTTCATCGATATTTTATCAGTCAATCCACTGCTTTCCCCTCATCTGCCAAATATTCAAAGAAATCAAAGTCCGCCTGTCCCATATTTACCAGGACTTGCTGTCAACAAATGATACCTTACAGCAAATCCTGGAACGCCATGGGTTTACCAATTATAAATTGTTTCGCAGGTATTTGCCGAGCATTTTCACGCCACGCCTTTGCAGGTACGAAGGAACTGGTGGGAGGTTCTACATTAATCAAACAGGGAGTAAGATCCTCATGAAATAAGAATGATTATTTTACAAGATCACAAAAAGATTTATTGTCAGAATATACAAATAATCCAAATAGCACTCATTTGATTTTTTCGTATAGCTTTAATGAGATCATATCCTTATCTATATCATGATTAATTAACATTTCTTTTAATTTTGTTTTGACCTCTCTCCCTCTAAATCGTTTATGATTACTTAGGGACTTTAACACTACTTTTGCAAATTTACCCAATCCTTCATAATTATTAACAATAGCATTGTAATGATATTGTTTCAGTTCCTCCAATGGTGTATTTGCGTCCTCCGAAGATTGTTCCAAGCTTATTCCTTCTTCAAAGAACAGTTCTTCAGGTATATAAATAACATCACAAGTATCTGGCCTTTCAAAGCCAATGATCAAAGGAATAATATCATCAATAGAATTATTTTTTTCTTCAACCTTCCATATGGATAACCTATTGCCAGTTGTTTTTATACAATTAGTTATCGCATCTGCGGATACACTTCTTATTTCTTGTAATGCCTTTTCTTCATTTGTACTTAATGGATTATCCTGCCACTTAGAACGTGAAATTTTTCTTATATAGTATGCCATTCTATTCCTCTTCTAATTCATCAATTACATCACTTATATAGTCTTTAAACCATTGAACCCTGGTATGATTACGCAGGTTAATTAATGTTGGCACATGCCGTTTATCTTCCCAAGCCTCGAAACATTTTACGGATAAATCCTGAATTTCTATATCAGGATTAGAAATTCCTGCTAATGGAATAATCTCAAGATTTTTTCTTTTACTTGCAGGCAAATTGCTAACAATAAATAAAAGATGTTTTAACAAATACTGATTATGGTACATATTCTGAAGATATATATTTTGAAGTATTGTATCTGCTATAGGACCATAATTTTCTGATAATTGTTCAAAATATCTTTCAGCCAAAGATTCATATCCTGTGTCAAATGGTGTTTCATCCAAAAGTCTTGATAATATTGGTATTTCCTTACTCATAACCTGCTCTTGCATATCTTTAAACTGTCTAGCAATATCACTGCTAATCATATTGCTAAATCTTCTTGTTTTGCTTTTATTTATATTCGGGTCTGTTTCCAAATATGATGCATATTCAAAGTCATTTTCATCTAATAGAACTACTTTTAAATCAAAAGATAAAGAATCAATACCTTTATAGCCAATCATCTATTTCAGCCCCTTCTCTATTTCTACAGCTATCCTTACATAAGCTTCATACATTTTTTTAATTTTATCCGAATGAAAACGGCTTGCCTGATTTTCTTCAATTGAATTAATATCATAAGAATATCTGGTAAATCCACCTTGTTCAGTAACATATTTTTCAATAATTATATTGCTTTCTTCTTTTTCTACTTCTATACGTGCAGCATTTCTCACGGACATTTCCGTTTTATTTACATTATCAAAATAACTTGATTGAGTTGGCATTTCTGACACTATATCATCTTTCAGTATATTACAGTTTAAAGCCACCCTATTTGAAATAATTGCCATATCTGGAATAAACGTTGTCACCATATCCAAAAATTCACTGGCAAACTCTTCATTTAATTTATGGATATCAGCCGCTTTATTAATCATTTTCTGGAAATTTATGCGATTTGACATTATTTCTACTGTACTATTGGATTCATTAAAAAATGTAGGCATAATAAGCACCCGAGCCTGACCATTTGCCTGTAGTTGCAGTTCATTTGCGGTTGCTGGCTTATATCCCTTTTTTCCAAAAAACTCAATCAATTTCATATAAGTTTCTAAATTATTCGTACTAAATCTTTCGTAATTTCCA
This sequence comes from uncultured Clostridium sp., assembly GCA_946553025.1. Taxonomy (GTDB): domain Bacteria; phylum Bacillota; class Clostridia; order Lachnospirales; family Lachnospiraceae; genus Caccovicinus. The sequence goes on along the minus strand of CAMNRM010000040.1, from coordinate 37,600 downwards.
AACAAAGAAAACCTAATTAAACTTTGCATAATTCTTATACCCCCTCATCTTTTTATTATTCGCCGTCCTTCTTTTCCACTTCCCTAATTATACTAAATTTTATATGGAAACGCAACGGCAAAAACAAATTCTCAAAATCAAAATCTGTTTCCATTTATATAGTAATTTTACAATTTATTTCCTCCCCATCATCCAACTCACAATCTCCTGCTCCAGCTTTTTATTTTTATCCAGCATATATCCCATAACTTCCGGATATTTTCCCTGTTCAAGTAAAGATTTTGCCTTCCGCACATCGTTTTCATTCAATGGTTTCGTATAGGAATCATACTTTTTCAGACAGGCGGTATCCATATAAACAGGCTGAAATTCTATCCCTGTTCCCTTAATCAAATGCTCAATAATATAAAACCCGTCCGGGTCAATATCACCAAAATGACACCACTGGATTTCTGGATTATCAGCGTTGATTTTACACAGCAGCCGTTGTTTCATATGGTTATGATACCCACTCAAAAACAGGTAAAAATATTCCTTTTGCGCCATTCGATGAAAAGAAGTCAGGTTTTCAACCGTCATTACTTTTTTTGCCAGAATCTTTACTGCACAAACGCTCTCCAGGGTTTTTTCTGTAAGCGCAATGGGCATATCCGGGGCTATCCTTAATCTTTGTCCATCCGAAAAGAAAATCTCTGATTCTCCCTTAATATAGGCAAAAGAAGGATTTGCTTCCACATGATACTCCCTTAAAATTATCTTTTCCGCCTCTCTTTTATCATCCACACCGAGAAGAATCGCTTCAAAATCATTATATTTTCGCAGTAACCGGCATAGCATGGAGCGATACCTTCTTTCCCACATCTTACTGTCCCCCAATACGGCAATGGACAGTTCCCGTTCCAGTACCTCCTCCTGATTTTCTGCAAGGAATTTCCACAACTTTAACAGCTTTTTTGCTTTATCCGGTGCAAATATTGGTTTTGCTCCCTCATTTAACCGCGCAATCTGCCCCTGGCAAAAAGCATCCATCCCCGGATCAATCGCCAGAAATTCCTCATAAACTTTCGCCTGCTCCTGCTCTTTCTGCCTGCGCCCTTTTTTTCCTAAAAGCTTATAAACATCTCCCCATCTCCACGGATTGGCCATTAATTTTGCCATCACACCATTTTTTCGGATAATCACAAGAAGTCCGCTCTGTTCTAATTCCTTCATCTGCTGTTCAAAATCATGTACAAGGTCAATATCCACAAAATCAGAATCATAATCAGGGAAAACTTTTGCCGGAGAAACTGAAAATGTCTGCGTGACCTTATTCTTCTCCCGGTAAGTCTTGCTGTTTTCATACTGATTCAGCAAAGATTCCAGAACTTTTTTCTGCCACTGGCTAAGTGTTATCTCCATCTTTCACCAACCCCTCCACCGCATTTGTATATCTTCCCGTAATAACCAGGCTTACCGTTGAATCAATATAGGTTCCGATACTGTTGATTTTCTCCGGCGGCGCAGCATAGAACACCTGAAAATGATTATCCTCCAGATACTTCACCATCTGCTCGATCCTCTCCCTGGACAATGCCGAAAATGCCTCGTCGATAAAGGCCAGCCTTGCACAGCAGGCTGTTCGCGGATAGCACTGCAGAAGGCTTGCCGCCAGGATAATAAAGTACGGTGTCTGCTTCTCTCCGTTGCTGGCTGAACCCTGTTTTTTGGAAAGATCGGAAACAATCTCGCTGCCCCCCTGGCGGCTTACAATCTCCATATCGTACACAAAATATTTGCGGTAATCCGTGTACTCCCGTTCGTCCTCTTCATCCAAAATCACTTCCATAAATTCCCGGATATCCCGCTCCATTTCCTCATCTTCCCTTGCCGAATTCATATAGACCTCCGGGGTGCTCATATAATCCTCCAGCCTTCGGCAAATGCGGAAAAACACTGCCCGATCCGGCTTTTCCTTCATCACAAACTTATAGGTATCATTGCCGAAGGGAAGTTGTTTAAGTTCATGATTTATCGCTGCAATTTCATTTTTTGCATCATAAATCGTTTCATTCATCTCTGCCACAAAGTCATTCATAAAGGCATTTTCCAGCTTTAATGACTGCTCGTCCAGGCGGCACTTCGCTTCTTCAACCTTAATATTGGCAATATTCCTGTATTCCTCCCGGAAAAAAGAAATATAGGCAACTCCCCGCTTATTCATATCGATTTCTGCCAGTCGGCAATACTCAATCTGCACATTTTCCAGCTGCCGGACACAGGTTTCCAGCTCGGTTTTCAGGGCTTTTACCTGCCTTGGAGTAATCACCCGCCAGCTCCCTCTATCTTCTTCTGTCTTTTCTCTATGATATTCAGCGTTATCCTTTTGCTTATTTTCCGATGTATCTTTTGCTTTGCCTCCTGCCTTTTCCCTTAACCTCTCATACTCCTCAAGCATCGGTTTTTCCAGTTCCAAATGCTGCAAACACTGCTCCGAATACTCCCTTTTCATCCGATAAATTTCCCCGGATAAGTCTTTTTGTTCCTTCTGTCCCTGCTCCTGGTCCTTTTCACAGCCCCGGATATCCCCGGCAAGGCGATCCTTCTCCTCTCCAAGCCGCTGATATTCCTTTTTCGCATCCTCCACCTCCTGTAAAACAGCCATAAAATCAGGGTTTTTACGGATTTCTTCTATCCTCTTTGCAAGTCCTTTCTGCGCCTTTGCCGCCTCTTCCAGAGCCGCTGCCGCCCCGAAATCATAGTGCCCGGCCTGCCAGTCCACCTGGCTTAATGCCTTTCGCTGTGCGCACAGCTTTTCCTTGTTTTTCCAGAGATTTCCTCTTTCTCTTTCCCTGCTTTTCTTCTCTTCTTTCGCCTTTTCCAGCTGAAATTTTATTGCGTCCTGTCCCAGGCAAAACTCTGTTTTCTTCATCTCCATACAGGAAAAAGAATAGCCTTTTGCCAGCATTCCATCCTGCGTAATACCGCCCTTTGGATGTTCATGTAATTCTTCTAATGACCCGCATAAATGTATTCCATTTAAAAGAAAATTGGCAAATTTCCGCGCATTGGGATTGGGTATGGTCAATATTTCCGCTGCGGAATCCGGCGTAATTTTTGTATCGGGAAGCTTATCCGTAATCACCACATTGGCTGCATGTAATTGCTTTTTCTGCAGGATTTCCAAAGCCTTATGACAGTATTTTCCCTCAACAATCAGGAAAAATCTCTTTCTCCGCAAAAAAGTTTCAATCGCCGCACGCCACTTTTCATCCTTCACTTCCTGTACAAGTTCAGCAAAAATCCTGACTTCGGTGTGAATCCCTTCCCTTGCAAATTCCTTTTGAATCACTTGCCTTGCATCCTCAATCGCTTTGGGAAATACTAAAATATTGGCTTCAAGCTGCTTTATCTTCTGTTCTAATTCGCGGATCTCTTCATCAAACCGCTTTATCTGGTCGTCAATATGCACCTCGTCTGTGGCAAACAGCTTATCCTGTGCCCCGACCATATCGGCAAAGCGGACAAAGGCATCGACCTTTTTCTCTGTCGAAACTTCCCTCTCTGTCAGCCGTTCCAGACGGCGCTTATCCTCTGCGGAAACATGCAAAAACTCTTCCATCCAGGGCAAAATTTCCGAAAGCTTTATCTGGAGGCGCTTTAATTTCGCCAGCCTTTCTTCATTTTGTCGAATTTCCTCCTCCAGCCCTTTTCGCTGCCTCTCCATTTCATTCAGGCTTTCCTGCATCCCCTTAACCATATCGTTATTCTGGGCAATCCGATAGCGCTCTACTGCATCGTCATAGCGCCTGTCCAGGCTGCTTTTCTGCCCCTGCAGGTGAATAAGCTTTTGCTTCAATGCCTCCATCTGCAGCGCAATTTCCTTTTCTTCCTCTTCCTTCTGCCTTAAATCCTGGTAAGAAAGCATTAATTCCCGGATATGTAAATCCCTCTTTTTCTTTTCATATTCAATGCTTTTTTTCTCAACTTCCTCTAATTTTCCCTTGCTTTTCCGCAGGTTTTCATAGACCTCTTTAATCTGTTCAAAGCGCTGCCTCTGCTCCCGCAGTTCCTTTAAGGACTCCACCTTTCCCGGCTCTAATACACATTCCTGAATAAACTGATCAATATTATTCTGCGGGTCAAAAGCCATCATTTTTAACAGTTTTGAGCGATATTTTTCTGTATTGCAGCGCAGTCCAAGTGCCCTTAATACCTGATCCACACCCCGATCACGGTTCCAGAAATCCGCGGATTTCATGGACTGTCCCTTGACCAGAAGTTCACTTTTCGGTGTGATTTTCAGGAATTTTCCTTCTGTTTTAGTAAATGCTATCTCCTCTATCCTTGTATCGCGGCAGATAAACCAGCTGCTTTTCTGCGCGGTTTCATTAGCTGATTCTATGCACACGCCGACCACCATAAACTGATTTTCCACCGGCGACCAGAACTCCATCGCAATATAGCTAATCACTTCCCCGGAGCGCAGAAAGCGGGAAGGCCCGTTGCTTTTGGTATCGCCGCGCACATAGGCAAGTACCGTTCGATCCCGATCCTTTGCCGCCTTATTAAACTGCCGGTTTCCGGTGAGAAGGTAGGTCATGGCATCCAAAATCGTCGATTTCCCGCTTCCGTTTACCCCGGTAAAGAGCGTGGAACCTTCCAGATTTACACATAAGCGCTGAAACCTTGACCACTGCACCATCAAAAGCTTTGTCGCGGTTTTCCTATTCATCTGCTTCATCGTCCTGCCCCTCCTCGCCTTCTTCATCCGATAATTCTATGCTATACTCCTCGTCCTCTCTGTCCGATAATTCTATGCTATCCTCCTCATCCTCTCCATCCGATAATTCTATGCTATACTCCTCATCCTCTCCGTCCGATAATTCTTCAAAATCCTGCTCATCTTCCCCGCCCTTTTCCAGCATCCGCTTTCGCGTAACCTCGGCAAAGCGAGTAAATTCCTCTGCATTTAAGGCAAAGGCCAGCGACGGATACAGCCGAATCATACAGTCGGCATCCCCGATTTTTCCTTTAATATCCACAAGATTAAAGCGGGAAAATAAGGTTAAAATATCGGTGATCAGCTTTTTATTGTCAATCAGTTCTTTTACTTCATATTTTTCCAGTTCAAAGTTTAAATCGACAACTGAAATAAAGATTGCCTGTGAAAGACTCCCCGATCGAATCCTGTCCGCATACAGCGTCCAAAGACAGCAGAGCACAATGCTTTCCATCTTCTTCAATGCCATCCTGTTCGACTGCAGTCGCCCGCTTTCTGCCATATCTGCACAGTTAGAAAGCATAATTACCCCGTTATCCCTGTCCACCACAACGTCAAACCCTATATAGCCCAAATACATGGAAAACGGCTCCGGGTGCTTCGCAATAAAATAATAGGCTTTTTTATTCTCCTCATCCTTATCACGCACAATAAAGGTAGACTTTAAAAGCCGCCTGCATGATTTTTGAAATAAATCCTTTTCTGATGATGTACAATCCTTCCAAAATTCGTCGAAATTCACGATTTCCTCCATTCTGTGTATGTTTCATCCCCCAGCGCACTGACCGCCTAATCATTATCTGTCCTGCTCATTATCTGCCCTGCTTATTATCTGCCCTGCTTATCATCTGCCCTGCTTATCATCTGCCCTGCTTATCATCTGCCCTGCTTATCGAAAACCTCCGCAGAAGCAGTTCATTAACCTGAAGATAGCCGTCCTCCAACTGCACCGCATAGCCGTTTTCATCGCTGTAGGCAATGGCTGACAATGCACAGAGCAGATCCCGCTTTCCCTGCATGGGGAGGTGTTCGCAGGAAATAGTGGTTTTCTTATTCATCACGGCTTCTAAGTATTCCTTCATCTTTTCCTTTGCATAGGGGTTATAGGCTTCCTTTTCATGTGCTGCCTGTGTTCTTAATACATCCTCTTCACTCATTTCCTCCAGTTCAACCACGGTTTCTCTTTGAATGGTTTTTGGTTTCCTTGGATAGCGAAGCGAGCCGGTATCGATAAATTCATGTCGATCCAGAGAAAATAACCCCCGCATCTCTTCGGGAATTTCCTCCCTCCAGCCAATCTGGTTCATTTCGCGGACAAGATAGCGTATGGTCTGTTCCACATTCCCCCGCATATCTGCCTCACGGTTTCTTAAAAACCGCGCACGGCCAATGGCAATCTGTAAATAAATATTGATTTTATGCTTAATATCCCGCATAATCCGATCATAATCTTCGGCGAGAAAACGCTTTGTCGCCTGCAGCATATCCAAAACCATTTCCCTTGCTTTTTCTTCCTCTATACCTTCCTCCAGCGCACAGCCGATGTACAGAAGTTCACTTAATTCGGGATTATTCTGCATTTCTTCTAAGCGGGATTTAATGAATGAACGATAAATATGAATGTTCTGCTGCTTCGTCAGCCTTGCATATTCGCGGATAAAATTGCCGTCGCAGTATTCCAGAAGATTTTCAGTTAAACTTTCCAGGGTTTCTTCCTTAACCATCCGCTCAATAATCTTTTTAATAAAGGTCGCCAGGCGCTTCAGCGACTTTGATAACAGACGTGCATTGCGGTAAACATTTTTCAGGGCGTCAACATAAGGGTCCTGCCGCCACTGTTCCTTATTTTGCAGAACATTATAGATATTAAAAATATAACTGGAAAATTCTTCGCGTTCGGGCTTAATTAGATTTTGTAAAAATTCGACTAATAAAATTCCCTCTTCCGTCATGATAATGTGCTTTTCATAGGTAGCATCATCCGATTCCTCCTCCAGCCATCCAATATCTTTCGAGCAGAATTTTCGGATAATTCCATTTGCCATATCATTATAATTTCGTTCACCTTTAAGGGATTTTGCATCATCGGATTCATTGTCCTGATCCAGAAAATCAATATGATTTTCCAGCAAATACGCGGCAAGCGCATCGCGAATCCTGTTCCTGGAAATCCGGTAGGTAATCTCCCGGTCGTACTGTTCATAGATAATCTGCAGACAGTCTGCATAAATACGATTATTGCTCCCGCTCGCTAAGCAGTTAAAAAAACCGGAGGGGATTTTATCGAATAAATTCATCATAAGATTCTCGTTTCTTTCAAGTAAATTAACAGTAAATTTTATTTTTGGCACCCATTTTTTAATTATGAAATAGAAATAACTTACAGACAAACCCACTAATGGGTCAATTATACCATATCCGGAATAGAAAGGGAAATAAAATCTTTAAAAGGCGGTAGCAAAAGACGACAGCAAACAGCAGCAATAAAGACAGCAGCAAGCACGACAGAAACAGAAAGACAACAGCAAAAAGCAGAGCACCAACCGCAATCCAATGCAGTCCGTTCTCTGCTTTTCTTTTTCTCAGTCTTTCACCAAAAACCTCTGGCTGCTGATGGAAGCTTATCTTTTTCCGTTTTTTTGCTTTTGCTTTCTATTTTCCGCTTTTGCTTCTTGTTTTCCACTTTTGCTTTCTATTTTCTTCTTGTTTTCCACTTTTGCTTCCTGTTTTTCACTTTGGATTCTTATAATTTGCTTTTACTTCCTATGATTCCATTCAGCAATAAAACTCCATCGGATAAGTCATATATTCTATCTCATCCAGTTCATCCATGGTAATCAGTCCGGCTGGTGCACGCAGCACGCTGGGAATCCGGTTGACAATGGTTGCGCAGGTGTGCTCCACAGTTGCCGGTTTTACAACATGGAACTCGGTATCCGGCTCGCCGGTAATCTTCCAGTCGCACATATCCCCGTCGTCCGGGCCGTAAACCTTGCCGATACACTTGGTTTCAATCACCGGGCCCTGGAAGGTTTCCGTCGTTACCACGGCTGCCATGCCGATGCAATTGCCCTTCTTAATATCCTTGCCCATGGTGGAGGAATAGATATCGCTGTCATGGAAATACGGAACGCATTTCTGCGTCTGGCTCTTGATCGTCCAGCCCATCTTTGCCGCCAGGGCTTCGTTGGAATTCCATACATAGGAAGGCTCTAACACTTCGGGATGCGCAATCTGCTTTTCAAACTCTTCCGGCGTTAAATCTACACCGTGCGCTTTTGCCAAGGCAAGTCCGTATTCTTCGACATTGTAGCTTACTTCGCCCTCAATCTTTTTAATCGTGTGGCAGCTTCCGGCAACCATGCCGACCATATTTACCCAGAAAGTATCTTCCATGCCGCTTCCCACAAAGGTACAATTATTTTCCTTCGCCAGCACGTCCAGCTGATTTGCCCGCACCGGATCGGTGGTCCAGCAGTAGGTCGCTTCCTCGCAGGTCGTAATCACGCTGATTCCGCGGCTTAAACATTTTACATAGTGATCATAGCAGTCGCTTACCAGACTGAATAAGGTGACAACCGCGATATCGGGATCGGTGTTGTCTAAAACTTCATCGACATTGTCACTGATCAGAACTCCGGTTTTCACACCCAGTTCCGCATAATCCCCCACATCCATACCGACAATTTCCGGGTTTACATCAATCGCCCCTACGATCTGTGCTCCCTTTTCATACAGATAACGCAGCGTATATTTGCTCATCTTGCCGCATCCGTACTGTACAACTTTAATCTTGCCCATAAGAAAAACCTCCTTTGCCAAAAACATTTACCTTGTTTTTTACTTCTGTACTAATAGTATAATCCTCTTCTATCGTGAAAATCAAGGAAAAGTTTGCCAGACTTTTTACTGAATTATCCCCATAATCTGTACATCCCCGCCATCTCGAAATATTCCCGAACAATTATACTTCCATGTTCCTTTTTCCAGCGCAATTTCCTTTACACTGTTCTCTGCACCAATCACCATATGCTGCTCTTTCCCGTTTGGATCAAATAAAAATAAATCCACCGTTCCGCCTTGAATATCCGAAAAAATTGCCAGAGTTAATTTCTGATTATCTTCTGCGGTAAATGAACCGGATTCTGCGATATTTTTCTGTCCTGGATGATTCGTTACATGCATAACCATCGTTCCATTCACTGTATTTTCCGCAGAAGCCGTTTCTCCGGCAGCCCCCTGCGAAAGACCGTCCGTATTCGGAGAAAATGGATTTCCAGGTACGTTGGAAACAAGATGCAGGCAATCCGTTCCCCCATCATGCCACACCGTATACCCAAGTTTTTCCAGCAATGTACTTGCCGGCACATAAAGCCCTGCATCCTGCGCATTGTCCAAAGTAACAGAAAGTACCGGCTTATCCAGCGGCAGAACTTCTCCGTTAAGTACAATCCTGGTGCTGCTTAAAACCGCCGACTTAATCCCCGTAGCCGCAAATACCGTCGTTATTCCCAATGAGCCGATAAGCACTCCTGCCGCCAGACTTTTAATATCAAATTTTTTCATTGCCCGTTTCCTCCCGCTTTAACCTGTCTTTTTCTTATATTTTTAGTAACACCTGATACTCACCTTTACCTCACATTATTGGTATAATTTCCCATAAAAAAACTGTTCCTGGAAAGCAATATCGCCTAAGATTTTTTCATCAGGAATATCGCTTCCATCCAAAGATACGATCCATTTATCTTCTGTATCATCAAAACGATGCCATACCGCAATGACTTTTCCTTCAAAATATTTTAAGGGCTTGTCTGCTCCAAATACATACACATCCTGTTCTTCGCCGTCACCGGCAAATACACCTTCAATATAGCCATAGTTTACGGAATAAATTAATTCAGGATACCGGGGATGTGAACTTCCTAATGGACGGTCAATTCTTCCCTTTACCATTTTTCCAATAATATAACGATAATCCGGTTCATCCGTTCCCATTGCACAGAAAAAATAATCCAGTGTCGGCACTAATATTTTCTTCTTATGCAACTCTCTGATTTCTGCAGCCGACATCCACTGACAGACCGCCACTTCATCCGTCGTGGCTTCCTCCAGATGCAATTCCCCATCATAGTCAAACAGCCATACATCCATAATATCATTAAATATCTTATCGGTATATCGGGGATCTTTACTGCGAATTTTAGAAAAAATAACTTTGCCGGCACTTGGATTAAGATTAAGCCCTACCTCTTCTTTTACCTCCCGGAGCGCCCCTTCTATACTGCTTTCCCCCTTTAACACCGAACCGCCGACGCATTCCCACATCAGCGCATAGGTTGGCCGGTTAGCAGAACGCTGCGATATAAGAAATTCTCCTTTGCGATTGCGTATCCACACATGAACCACCAAGTGATAAAAGCCATCAGGAATCACTTCTCCCCGAATATGCGTTTTCCCGGTATTTTCCCGATATTTCGTATATAAATCCCATTTTTCCATGTACTGTTCACACTCTATCTCATTTTTTACTTTATTCTTCTCAAAAATTCATAAGGATTAATTGCTTCAATTTCCGAATTTGTAAAGTCTTTCTCATTCACGGTAATTATATAATCTGCACCCACCTCTTTTGCACATTTATCCTGCAAACAATCCTCAAAATCTGCAAAAGAGTCTTTTTCTATTGCATCTAATATTTCTGTTTGTGATGCAGATACAACTGAAAAAATCATGCAAATATCTCTCAAATTTTCTCTTCTCTCTTTATCATTCTTCTTTCGCAATACATACCATAAAGTAGAAAGCGTATGAAATGCTATATAACCATTAATCTTTCCTAACGCACATAACTCAACAATTCTAATGGATTCATTAAGGTATTTATCCTCCCTGTTCGTAATATAGTTAAGCAAAACATTGGTATCAATCAACACTGCCATATTTTGCATTCATAGCTTCCTCTCTTTCTACATCGTATTCTATTGATTCAGAAAATAATTTTCTGGATGCTTCTAATCTTGCAAATGCCTCTAATTTGTCCTGTACATTTTGGGGTTTTGTTTGGATTGGTGCAGATATAATAAAAGGTATTCGCCGTTCCCTTAATGCCATTCTGGTAAAAGACTCGTAAAAAGTTTGTTTTGTCTGCCCCATCGCGTTAAGCATTTCACTTAATTCATCATATAATGTATCTTCCAATCTTATACTTATAGTTTTCACGCTAATACTCTCCTTTCTTTTTTCTTTTATTATATTCAAAAATGAATCATTTCGCAAGCAATAGCTTTCAAATCCTATAATTTTTACAAAAAAGCGTGACTTTGTCACTGAATCCATTTACTATTTTCGGTATACTGAAAAAAATTTATTTTACAAGGAGAATCACCATGGCAAAGCGAAAAGCAGTAGTCAGTATTCAGGATTGTGTTGCCTGTGGATGCTGTATAAAAGTCTGTCCAAGAAATGCAATCTCCATCCCCGACGGCATCTATGCCAATATTCGTCAGGACCTGTGCGTCGGGTGCGGAAAATGTGCGAAGGAATGTCCCGCAAGTGTTATTGAACTGGAGGTGATTGGGTGATGAAAGAAAAAAAGAACTGGTACGATTACCTTTGGATCGCTTCCCTTACTTATCTGATTCTGGGATTTTTCAATATCTTATTTGCCTGGCTGGGGCTTCTCTGTTTCTTTATTCCCCTTCTTATCTCCATTATCCGGGGAAATAAAGCCTATTGTAACAGATACTGCGGCAGAGGGCAGCTATTTTCCCTTATCGGCGGCAGATTTGGTCTTTCCCGGAAAAAAGACGTTCCCAGGTGGATGAAATCCAAGTATTTCCGCTATGGATTTTTAATTTTCTTCTTTATTATGTTTTTTCAAATGCTGTGGAACACCTGGCTGGTATTTGCCGGGACAAACGACTTAAAAACCGCCGTAACCCTGCTCTGGACCTTCAAACTTCCCTGGCATTGGGCCTATCACGGCACCCTGTTCTCCGACGGCGTCGCGCAGTTTGCCTTTGGCTTCTACAGCGTAATGCTTACTTCCACCGTACTTGGCCTGATTACTATGATTTTATTCAAGCCCCGCTCCTGGTGTGTCTACTGCCCGATGGGAACCATGACCCAGCTTATCTGCAAAGCCAAAAACATGGCATCACCGCAGAAATCATCCCCATCCGGGCACTCGTAAACGCAAAACCCTTCGGAATGGGCAGACTTCGTCCGGTAAGATATGAAACACCTTCCGGAATATCCTAATATACAAAAAGACGCATGGTTTACCATTTTCTGTTCCATGCGCCTTTACTCACTTATTTTGATATTAAACGGCTTCTCTGTCCTTTTATCCTCTCTTCCCCTCAGCAATCATTCTCTCCACCGCCTGTCTTACATACGCCGGGGCGGTTGCCAGGTTAAAACGGACAAACCCCTGATACTTCTCTCCAAACCACTCGCCATAATCCACGCCCAGGCGGCATCTTTTCTGGACAAAGTCCTGCGTCTTTTCCGGCTCTACGCAGGCCCGCAGGTCAACCATGGGAAGATACGTCCCTTCCATACAGCACACCTTCGCCCCGGGAAGCCCTTTTTCCAGTGTTTCTTTCAGATAAGCATAATTATCCCAAATCACTTCCAGCACATTCCCTAACCACGCTTCCCCGTGCTGATAAGCTGCCATCGTTGCCACCATGCCCATAATGCTGACTTCCGTGCGGTTTAAGGCAGAGGCGAACCGATCATAGCCTTCCATCAGCTTTTCATTGGTAATAATAATGTGGGAATGAATCAGTGTCGCCAGATTAAAAGTTTTTGTCGCCGAATTTAGGGTAATCACAATATCCCTGTATTTCCCGCCGCAAACCACCGCTGCAGGGACAAACTTCCTGCCCTCAAAGACAATATCCTGGTGAATCTCATCGCTGACCACAAGCACATTATACTTCTGACAGACCGCCAGCACCCGATCCAGTTCCTCTTCCGTCCACACCCTTCCAGCCGGATTATGCGGCGAACATAAAAGAAACATCTTCACCTGATTTTCCACAATCGCCTTTTCTATGGCTTCGATATCCATCGTAAAATATCCGTCCCGGTAACATAAATCCACCTTTACCAGCTTCCGCCCGCTGTTGGTTACAACATTGTGAAAGGGATAATATACCGGAGTTAAGATCATGCAGGCATCCCCCGGGTTGGTAAACGCATGGATCATCCAGGAAATCCCCGTCACGCATCCGGTAGAAAACCGCAGCCATTCCTTTTTTACCGGAAAATGATAACGCCTTTCCATCCACTGTGAAAACACCGAATAATAGGCATCCGGCACAATACTATAGCCAAATACCCCATGCCGCGAGCGCTTTTCCATCGCTTCCACCACGGCATCACAGGTCTTAAACTCCATATCGGCAACCCACATCGCCAGAAGATCCTTTTCTCCCTCTCCAAACTTATCTTCCAGGCCGTCCCACTTCATGCTGTCCGTCCCGTGGCGTTCGACCAGATAATGTTGTAAAAACTCCTGCTTATCCATATTGTCCCTCCTTGTCTATGTACACTTTTTTCCATATGTTCATTCCATCCTTAAATCACGCCCGACCACCCTGTCACGGTCAAAAGGAAAACAATCACACAGGCCAGGGCAATTAAGATCAGCACCTTGGGAAGCACCCACTGGAACCACTTGGCAAAGGGAACATCCGCCATAACACAGGAACCAATCATCCAGCCTAAAAGCGGGGAAAGAAGGTTGGTAAAGCTGTCACCCATCTGATAGGCAACAACCGCCAGGTTAAGCTGCATCCCTAACGCCTGGGCTACCGGCTTCATAATCGGAACAAGGATTGCCGCCTTGGACGTAGCTGAAGGAATCAGCGGATTAATAATCGATACAATTAAGGTCAGTCCAATGCTGGAAACCGATTTTGGCAGGGCCAGCAGCGGCTTGGTCAGCACATAAACAATGGTATGGATAACATTTCCATTGCCCAGAACCAGGGAAATAACCTTTGCCAGGCCGATAACAAAGGCAACGAACGCCATCGAACCCAGCCCTCTGGCAAAACTCTGTCCCAGCTTTTCAAAACTCATTCCGCCGATCAGTCCCACAATCACCATCGTGCACAGCATAATGGCAATCATAAAATCAAACGTTAAACTGTCGTCCCCGCCCATTAACGGATACAGGGCAATCACCAGATATTGAAGGACAAAGATAATAATAACCGCAATCTTTCTCCAGTTCATCTCCACCTGCTTAAGCACCTGGGATTCCTCTGCACCGGATGCGGAAATCTCCGGCCTCCAGCCCGCCGAATACATCAGGGACGCCTGCGGATTTTTCTGGATTTTCTTTACATAGCGCATCACCATAACAATCGCTACCGCCAGAAAGAAATTCATAATGACCAGACGGGTGAAAAATGCCGAGTACGGTGTTACCCCCATCAGCATCTGCGTCGTCGCCTGCTGTGCAGGTCCTGTACCAAAACCAATCAGGGAAGCAAAGGTCGTTACCCCCAGCGCACAAATCGGGTCAAGTTTTAATTTCTTTGCAAACAGCACCCCGATAGGAACCACGGCAATCAATGCGTCTGTTCCGCCAAAACCGCCCAGGTAAGCCATTAAGATCATCATCATGGCAATCAGGATTCCCGCGCCCTTATCCTTTAACTTGTAAACGCCCCAGTTCATCAAATCATCCATCACACCGGTTTCGATAACAACATTAATATTTGCCCCGGAAATCATAACCACGAACATAATCGTCGCCGCGCCGATCATTCCCGATTTCATCAGCATCATCGCATCCCATGGGCTTACCGGGGTCTGATGTCCCAGGTAGTGAAATTCTGTTCCCACGATTTCCCCTGCCTCATTCGTGGCAAACTGTCCTGCCGGAATCAGATAAGTCGCCAGACAGGAAAGCAGGATAATCCCCGTCATAATCCACAGTAAATGCGGCATCTTAAACGCTTTTTTCTTTTCCATTATTTCCTCCACATTCTATGTACATTTTTCTCTGTATGTTTTACAATCTGCCTTTTTACCATTCCGCTAACACAATGTTCACTTACTTAAAACAAACCCAACCTCTGCACACACGCCCAGATATAATGAATCTTCGTCAATATCAAACTTCCCGTTGTGATGCGCTGCCCCGCTGCCGTACTCTTCATTGCGTATGCCTAAAAATCCCAGTGCACCCGGATATTTTTCCAGATACATGCTGTAACACTCCGAAGCATACCAGCGGTCACAATCTGCAAGAACACCGATTCCGCAGATATCTTCGGTTATCTCCTGTACCCGGTTGGCAACATCACGGTCATTCACGACGGGAAGCAGGCTGATCTTATTTCTCTCTGCAAATTCTATAGTGCACTTATGGCAGGCTGCCGTATTCTCGGCAACCGTATTGATAATGTTCAGCGCCTTTTCTCCCTCTTCTTTATTAAAATACCGCGCCGTACCCCCAATATAGGCATCTTCCGGGATAACATTCGTCGTTTCTCCGGCCTGAAATACACATAAACCTAAGGTAACGGTTTCCTCCGCATTAATCTGGTTTAAAAATGCAGAATCAATCTGGGTAACAATGTGAGCTGCCGGAACAATCGGATTTGCCGCCTGATCCGGTCTGGAACCATGACCGGCTTTTCCCTTAACATGGAAGCCAATCCCCACCGTTCCCGCCATCCTCGGACCCGGGACGATATTCAGCTTCCCGGCATCCAGTCCGCTGTAGACATGAAGGGCAAAACACTCGTCAATCGGATACTCCTTCAGCATTTCCAGCATGGTTTCAATCCCGCAGTTGGTTTCCTCACCCTCTTCAAAACAGCAGTACACCGTCCCTTCAATCTCATCCCGGATTTGGGTCAGCACCTTCATTGTCCCCAGAAGCACTGCCATATGGGCATCATGACCGCAGGCATGGCACGCCCCGTCAATCTCGGACACGCAGGTCTTTTCCTGTTTTAGATTGCAGACCTCTTCCTTAACCGGAAGCCCGTCAATATCCGCCCGGATAACCCGGTGCTTCCCCGGTTTTCCCCCTTCGATAATGGCAATGATTCCCGTTCCCTTTAACAGCTTAAACGGCAGCCCCATGGCCTCAATTTCCCTGACCAGCACATCCCTCGTGTGCCACTCTTCCCCGGAAAGTTCCGGGCGGCGGTGAAATTCCCTCCGCATCTTAACCATGTAATCCTGATACTCCACAGCAAGTTCCTTTACCCTGGATAATTCCATCGCTTTCTCCTCTCTTATTTCTCCGCCGCAGCCTCAATCTCGCACAATACGCCCTTGGGCAGGGTCTTAACCGCTACGCAGCTTCTTGCCGGCTTTGACACAAAATACTTCCCATAAACTTCATTAAATGCCGCAAAATCTCCCATATCCGCTAAGAAGCAGGTTGTTTTGAATACCTTTGCAAAACCGCTTCCCGCCGCTTCCAGAATCGCGCCCACATTTTTACAGCTTTGTTCAGCCTGGGCGGCAATCCCCTCCGGCACTTCCCCGTTTTCCGGGTTGACCGGAATCTGCCCGGAAGTATAAATTACCCCGTTTACCTCAAAAGCCTGTGAATACGGCCCGATTGCCCCTGGTGCTTTTTCTGTGTTAATTAACTTCATTTTGATTTCCTCCTTATATTCCTCTTAATATTTTCATGCTTAACTTGCTTTATCACATTTATCGTGTTCGCCTTAATTTTCCCCCAAATACTTCTCCGTATGCTTCGTATTTACCGCTTCGCAGATCCGCTTTAACCCTTCCTCTAATGTAGCTCTTGGGCAGGCCAGGTTTAACCGGATAAATCCATCGGAGTTTTGTACGAACATATTTCCGCCTTCCAGAAGGACACCCGCTTTATAGGCAAAGAACAGCGGCAGCTTTTCATCCGGCTCAAAATACTCGTTTAAATCCACCCAGGCCAGGTAGGTTGCTTCCGACGGCTGGTACTTTGCTTTTGGCAGATATTTGGATAGATATTCGCCGACAAAGGCAAAATTCCCGTCCAGATAAACCCGTAACTCCTCCAGCCAATGTTCTCCCTTTTCATAAGCCGCCTGCGCCGCAGCAATGCTCAGCGGATTGTCAAAGTTATAATGGCGGTCAAGCCAGACAGCACGCAGGTCCTTATCGCGAATCATAATATTGGAAATCATCATGCCTGCCAGATTAAAGGTTTTGCTGGGTGCCATGCAGGTAATCAATCGCTGATAATCCGGCATTACCCGTCCTAAAGGAATGTGTTTCTGGTTTCTGCGGAGCAAATCGCAGTGAATTTCGTCGGAAATTACCCAGAGATGATTCTCTTCGATTATTTTTGCCAGCTTTTCCAGTTCTTCTTCCGTCCACACCCGTCCGCTGGGGTTGTGAGGATTACACAAAATCAAAAGAGTATTCTTTTCCTGGGCTGCCTTTGCGGCAAAATCGTCAAAATCAATCGAATACCGCCCGTCCTCATACTTTAAATCCGAGCAGACATAATCCCGCTTGTTAAACTCCGCCGCATACTTAAAATACGCATAGGATGGCGTTAAAAATAATACTTTTTCATCCGGCTTGCAGATATATTCCACCAGTTCATATAAAGCCGGGATAATCCCATTTGACATTACCAGTTCTTCTCTTGGAAAACTCCATCCGTACCGCCTCTCGCACCAGGCAAGAAATGCGTCATAATAACTCTTTTCAAACACTCTGGTATAGCCGAAAATCCGCTTATCCAGTCTTTCCCTCATCCCGTCAATAACCACATCCGGGGTTGCAAATTCCATATCCGCCACCCACATGCGGATAAATTCCTCATCCTTGTACGGAAAAGTCATGGATTCATCCGCATGGAAGATATAACTGCGGAATCCGTCAGTGTTCATGGCATTGGTGTGTCTGCGGTCAATTACTTCGTCAAAATTGTACATTTTTTCCAACTCCTTTTGTTTATTTTTGTGTGTTTCTTTCTTATGCGCTGATTATAGCAGAGGAAAAATGCAAAATCAAACAACGCGATTTTTCGTCAGAGTGGAATTTTTATTTATTTTTTTCTTCTCAGTAGATTTTCACAGGGGTTTATGATAGAATTAGAGAAAAGAAGAGGAAATGCAGAAAAATTCGCATATTTTTTGATTTATACGAAACTTTTTTATGGATAATTTTACCAAATATTTGTTCAAAAACTATCGAACAAACAACAAAAAACAGGAGGAACATAAGATGTCCGAAATCAGCAAAGAAATCGGAAAGCTGATCCGCAGCTTCCGCAAACGACGCAATATGACCCTGGACGATTTGTCCCGCATTATCTGCAAAAGCAAATCCACCATTTCCAAATATGAAAAAGGAGAAATTCCGCTGGATATCGAAACCCTCTACGATATTGCCGAAGCCCTCCAGGTTCATGTGGAGCAGCTTCTTTACGCCCTGCCCGGGAGAACAGCCATGTCTGCGGGAAACAACAGCCCTGCGTTCTTCGCCGGCTGCTCTCAGTTTTATTCCTATCTGTTTGACGGAAGAAACAATCAGCTAACCCGCTGCGTATTCGATGTCTTATCTGAAACTTCCGACTCGGCTTATAAGATTATGATGTATATGAATTTCAAAGACTATGATAACTACCATACCTGTGAAAACACCTACTGGGGCTATATCGAGCACTACGACGCCCTCACCCACATCCAGCTCACCAACCAGGACAGCCCCATTGAAAAAGCCAGTGTACAGATCCTGGCCTCCTACCTGGACGCCGACACAAAATGGGGCCTGTTTAACGGCTTTTCCTCCCGCCCCATGATGCCCATTGCCATTAAAATGCTGTTCTCCAAAACCAGACTCCATGAGGACGCCGCCCTCGCCCAGAAGCTAAAAGTTTCCCGGGAAGATATCCGGCTGCTGAAGCTTTACAATATGCTTTCTGTCTTGTAGGCGCATTTCCCGCACGGTGACTTTGTCACTGAAACAATGCACAGAACATGATAAAGTTAAAACAGATAAAGAAAGGAAGGTACTAATGATGTCCGTACTTAATGTAAACAAAGATAATTTTCATGAAATCAAAAACAGCAGCAAACCCGTTCTTCTTGACTTTTATGCCGACTGGTGCGCCCCCTGCCGTATGATGGCTCCTGTTGTGGCAGAGATTGCAGCAGAAAATCCGCAGTACCTGGTGGGCAAGATTAATGTAACGAATGAACCGGAACTGGCGCAGATGTTTAACGTTATGAGCATTCCCACACTTGTCGTATTTAAAGACGGAAAACTAATCCATCAGTCCGCGGGAGCAAGACCGAAATCGGATATTCTTGCCATGTTAAACGGTTAATCCCCGCAGACGTTTTTTATCGAGGATGGTAACTCCTCCTCTGGAAACCTCTACAATTCCCTCACCGGCAAAGTATTTTAACATTCTGGAAACCACCTCACGGGCAGATCCCATATAGCGGGCAATCTGCCCGTGTGTCAGTGCTATCGTATCCGAACCCGTTCTCGCCGATTCATCCGAAAGAAAAATCGCCAGCCGCTTGTCCATACTCATAAACAAAATCTGCTGCATTACCCACATCACATCCGAAAAACGGCTGACCGCGGTTTCTAAGGCAAAAATTTTAACCTCGGGATTCCGCCCGGAAACCGCCGCAAATGCCGAGCAGCCGATAACCAGACATTCACACTCTTCTTCTGCATCCACAAATACATCAAAGGTAATGGCTTCCAGCACGCAGGATGCCGACAGTACACATAAATCGCCCGGATGCAGCCGGTAAAGCGTAATATCCTTCCCCTCGTCGGACATCATATAAAGACGCAAACTCCCCGAACGAACCAGCACCACCCCCAGGCATTCGCTGCCATTATAAATATTTTTTCCTTTCGGATAGTGCACCGGATAAGAATTTTGACGGATATATTCCCTGTCCGCATCAGTTATCTTATCCCAAAAAGGAAAACTTTCCTGATAAACCGATTCCATCATTTCGTTTGTCATCATCTTACTTCATCCCCTGTTATTCTTTACTTGCCCCAAAGCTGCCGTTATAGTCGCATTTTTGGCATTGCAGCATCGATTTTCCAGATACTTCCTTGTGGTATGCGCCCGCCCATTGGCAGATGCTCTGTAAAATCGGCACAACCGATAAGCCCTTCTCCGTGAGGGAATACTCCACCCTGGGCGGAATCTCATCGTAAGATTTGCGGCTTAAAATCTCATTTTTTATCAAAGCTTTTAATGATGTACCAAGAACCGCATCCGTAATATTGGTAAGTTCGCTGCGCAATTCACTGTAGCGCAGCGTCCCCTTTTCTGCCAGCACGCAGATAATCCGGGAGTTCCACTTTCCCCCAAAGATATCCAATCCATACTCTAACGGGCAGCGAATATCCTTATCTAACTTTGGTTTGTACATAAATAAATTATTATTTCCTCCTGACATAAAATAATCTAACCCTACTTTAACCATTCTAACCGCACTTGTCAACTAATGCTTAGAAAGTGCTTAGAAAAATAGTTAAAAAATACTTAAAAACATCATCCAAAATCAACTTAAAAACGGGCGCAAAGCATGATGTAAGCCCGTGCACCCGATGAATTTTTACAGCTATTCTTTTTTATTTTTGCTATGTATTTTGCTATGAATTTTTGCTATAAATTTTTTTGAAATAACATATTATTTCTTTTGTAAATCCTTTTTTCTCTTTATCTCTTTTTACAGAACTTTCTTATTATCCGCCCCCGGCGTTGTCACAATCACTTTTTCCGGTGTAATGACCAATGCTCCCTTTGCCGTGGCAGCGCCATTAAACATTTTTTCAACCATAGCCTTAAAATTATCTACAACTGCACCTTCGGTCAAATATTCTGCAATGCCTTTGATCTGATAGCCCTCTAAAGTTTTTGCATCATATACGGAAATGGCAATCCTGCCGCCATTTTTCTGCAGATTATTTAACGTCGTTTCTAAAAACACATCACCTACCACCAGCTTGCCGTCCTCAGTTACCGACTTAAACGCCACAGGGACAACATTTGGCTCATTATCTGCACAGGTAGCTAAATCCCACATACCATCCGCCAGCAATTTTTTAACATTTTCATTCAACATAACTTTTTCCTCCTAAATCTTATTTTTTCCATTTGGTGTGTTCTTTTTGTTATGCTAACTATATCCAATTAACTGCGCCGTCGCAAGATATTAGCAAATTTATGTGTCACTCAGAAATTTCATAGTATATCTTTAGGGGAAATTTGTAAAATAAATAAAACCCCCATTCCATACGGCTAATTTCCAACCATATCAAACAGGGGTTCTTCATCATTTCATTCTTCTTCCGTCAATTTCAAAAAAACTTGTACTGCATTTTGTACTTCATCTTACCTTTTTACGCCTTTACAAACTGATCCTTTCCTACATAGCACAGCGGGCATTCAAAATCTTCCGGTACATCTTCCCATTTTGTTCCCGGTGCGATACCTCCATCCGGGTAGCCCTGCTCTTCATCATATTCCCATCCGCAAACTTCACATACATATTTCATTTTCGTTTCTCCCTTCTTATTCGCTTCATTTTTTTATAGGCTGCCTGGCACTGCCTTCGCTTCATTTTTTTATAGACTGCCTGGCACTGCCTTCGCTTCATTTTTTCATAGACTGCCTGACACTGCCTTATTTGCTTTTTTCCTGTTTTCTCTTTTAATGCCCGGCTTCACTCCCGGCACAGCCATGCTTTTGGCTGCCGCAGTCGTGGCCTTCTTCATGGTGATGGTGATTACAGTGCACATCTGGATTAAATGCAAGATTTCCTGTGAGGAATGCCACAACTGCATCATCTGCACTTCCCGTCACGCCGCCATAAAGCTTAATCCCGGCTTCTGCCAGCGCCACCTGTGCTCCTCCGCCAATGCCGCCGCAGATCAGCACGTCCACCTTCTGTTCCGAAAGCATACCCGCCAAAGCGCCGTGACCGCTTCCCTCGGTGCTGACAACCTGTGCATCCACGATTTTTCCATCGGTAACTTCATAAACCTTAAACTGTTCTGTATGTCCGAAATGCTGGAATACATTCCCATCTTCATAAGTAACTGCAATTTTCATCGCTTCTTTCTCCCTTCTGCCTGCGCCCTGGTCTTTTAATGCATGGTTGATTTTCCTGCACTTTTTTCCGCAGCTCTTCCATGCTGAACCATCACATAATACATAATTACCGCCGGAAATACAAAGTGTTTTCCCATTGACAATACAGTCTGCAATTTTCCCCCGCGCCCTCTCGTAGATCTCTGTAACCGTCGTGCGGGAAATCGCCATCTGCCTGGCACATTGCTCATGGGTCTTTTTTTCATGGTCAATCAGCCGGATTGCCTCAAATTCATCCAGGGTCAGAAGTACCTGTTCTCTGCTTTGTTCCTTATTTTGTTCTTCGTTTTTTTCCCCGTTTTCTTCCCTGTTCAATTCTTCGGGTTCTCTCCCGTCTGGAATAAACTGGCTGTATTTCGGTTCAAAACAAATCCTCCTGCACCGGACCGGCCTCGCCATGCCTCCACCTCCATTTCCGACATATGACGATAACAGTATAGCCCAAACGATGATAAAAAGCAAGAAGTTTTGACAAATAATTAAAAATAATTCAAAATAATTAAAAAACACAAAGCCTGTATTTTTTAAATATTTTTCTACCATTAATCATAAAGTAAACCTTCAATGCCCCCGGATATCAAAACTATGAAAAATCGTAGGATTATCCCCCCACGAATAAACCATATAATAATTATCTCCCAAAATATCCGTGTTAAACCGCAGTTGTTCATGTTCGATGATTTTAATCTCCGCGCTCACCTGAGGTTCAACCACGCAGTCCTCATCATTGGCGGCAAATCTTCGATAATATTCCTGAAGTTCCTCCGCCGAAAGTTCACTTTTAATCAGAACTGCGCCGAAATACTGCATTCCATTGCCGTTCCCAACTAGTTTTCCCGCCTTGTACACCTGCTCTATATATTCCGTTTTATCGGGAAGCGGCAGGTCTGCAAGTTTGTCTGCGGTTTTCTTTGCTTTATGATCATTGACCATGGGTGCCGCGATAAGAAGGGCTAAAAGCATGAACACGGCAAGCAGAAAAAAGCCCACTAAAAAAGCTGCAATAATACGAACGATTTTCTTCATCAAAATGCATCCGCCCACGCTTTTAAACTGTTTTTATCGGTATTTGCCGAAAATACCTTTCCCTCTTTTAAGCTTGCGCCGGGGCAGGATGGGGCAAGTTCTTTATTCGTATTTCCCATTCCGCTTCCCCCGGACGTTGCAAAAGGAATGATGGTTTTCCCCGCAAAATCATATTGCTCAAGAAATGTATTCACTATCGTAGGAGCAACATACCACCAGATCGGAAATGCCAGAAAAACCTTATCATAGTTTTCTATCGACTCGACGTGGTTGGCAATGGCAGGGCGGAAAGATTTATCACTCATTTCCACACTGCTCCTGCTCTTTTTGTCCATCCAGTTCAAATCTGCGCTTGTATACGGTGTCTTTGGCTGAATTTCATGCAGATCTGCCCCAATGGCCGAAGCCAGGTTTTTTGCTAATTTTGCCGTTGTACCGCTGGCGCTGAAATAGGCGACTAAAACTTTACTCATTTTGATTTCCTCCTTTTTATTTCTTTACTTTATGCTGCTCCCATTGCACATTTATTTTTATTCCTCTTTTTCCTGCTGCTGCAACTGAAACAACATTTTTTGAGTTTCAATCTCTGCTTTTAATTCTTCTTCCGTAGGAAGATATAATTTATATTTTGATGCAAAAAGTTGTTCATTTCCATGAAGTATAGAATATCTTGCTATATCTTCATCTGTATCGGAACAAACAGAACCCTATAATGTGTCCACGACAAAATCTGTCCAGAAGATTTTGGACTCAGTGAGTCCAAAATGTCAGGATACACCTCATAAAATCTCTTAAACTTATATAAGCTGCTAACATCAAAACCTTTTCCATACTCTTTAGTTAAAGACTTTGACAATGTTTTCATTTTCTCTTTTCCGTAATTGTCTGTTCGAGTGGTTCCTTTTAATTCCTCTTCAACAATACGGTATCCTATCAGCCAATTTCTTTTTACTAATGTTATATTAATTGCCTGATATGCCTGCTGTTGTGCCGCTTCTATAATATTTTTCACATCTAACAGAATATTGTCCGTATTTGAATAATTCATAGATGTTATTGTTTCCAATTTGGTATCACTCATACGATTTCTCCTATAATGGATGCCAATAAACCATCTGCATTCCTCTCACCCATCTTTATATCACTGCTCATTCCTGCCATTATCTTATTCCATTCTACTGCTAAAGTCAATGAACTTTGGTCTGAAATCTTCTTTATAAAACAATAGATAATAAGACAATCAGGCCATAAAAATAAGACCAGACGATACCATCTGATCTTACTTTTCATAAATCACTTCACTTAAAAATGCAGCACCCCAAGGACAATTCCCGAAATCAGACACACCATGCTTACCCCCCAAATCCAGAAGAAGGAAGCCTTGATGTGGTCTTTAATTTCCACACCGGCAAGTCCTGTTCCCAGGAAGGTCGCCGGGACAACCGGGCTGATAAAGGTCGCACAGTTGCGGCAGACCACCATAACGATTGCCGTATGGGCCGGATCGACGCCAAACTCATTGCCAATTCCAATCAGTACCGGAAGCAGGCCAAAGAAGTAGGAATCCGTGCAGAATAAAAGGGTCAGCGGCACGGAAAGGATTCCGATAATCAGCGGAAGGAATCTTCCCATGGACTGCGGAATAAAGGATGCAAGGACATTCGCCATGTGCACCATGATTTCACTTTCTTCCAGAACGCCCAGGAATACACCTGCGGCAAGGATGGTGGATGCCATCATCAGCGCCGGACCGGAATGGGACTTGATAATCTTATTCTGTAATTTTGCCCCGGGATAGTTGACAAGAAGTGCCACGGCGCAGCCAACCATAAAGATATAGTAAGACGGCACATCCAGGAAAATCAGGCAGACGATTACAATAAGAGTAAGCACCATATTCATCCAGAATAATTTCGGCCGAACCAGTTCCTTTCCTTCAGCTGAATCAGTCCCAGCGCCGTCAGACTGCAGCGATTCATCTTCTTCTCCAGCAAAATTTCCCGATCCTGCCCCGCGTTTCTTTTCTACCGTTCCCCAGAAAACCGCGGTCGCCAAAGCGATAACAATTCCCACAATCTGCATCGGCAGAAGCTTCATCCAAAGTTCGTTCGGGTCAATGCCAAGCACTGTCGCAGAGCGCATGGTCGGCCCGCCCCAGGGAAGCAGATTCATTACCCCCATTGCCGTTACACAGATTAGCAGCAGGGTCGTCGGGCGCATATGCAGGCGTTTATACACCGGAAGCATGGCCGGAATTGTAATTAAAAAGGTCGAAGCACCGCCTCCGTCCAGATGGCCAATCATGGCGATAATGCAGGTCATCAGGGCAACACCCACAACATTGCTGCCCACTTTTTTCATCAGTGCATTAATAATCCGGTCAAACATCCCTGCATCTGTCATAATGCCAAAAAACAATACAGAAAAGATAAATAATGCGGCAGTTGAGTGCACGCCGGAAACACCGGCCTTAATAAAATCTCCCATTTCACCGATGCTAAATGTCCCTGTTTCGACCAGAATCAGCGCAGTTACCGTAGATACGCCGATAAACGCCAGCGCCGGAACCGTCACATTCTTAAGCAGCAAGACAATAATCATGATAATGGTTGCAAACCCTAAAAGGGCAAGCATGGTTTCGTTCATCTGTCCTTCCTCCGTTTCTTTATTTCATGCCCAATCACGTACTTTTTTGAGTGATTGATGTTATACCCATACTATAAAGGCCCAACCTTACACCTGTACGTTTTCTCTCTTAGAATCTGTTAAGAGAAAACTTACAAAATGTTAAGGTCGGGCCGCTTGTGTATATTTTTACGCCTCAATTGTTCTAATCGCTTCCAGAATGGCTGTGGCAGAAACCGGTTTTGTCACATAGCCGTGAATAATTCTTTTCTGCTTTGCTTCGGCAATTTCCCGATTGACGCAGTCTGCCATTATTATCTTTATCATCTCCGGGTATTTCCCCTGGATGGACATGCAAAAATCAATACCGCTTCCCCGTTCTATATGCTCACTCAGCACCAGAACCTGCGGAATTTCTTCCTCCAGAAGGCGGAGCAGTTCTTTCTTTTCCCCTGCCGTAAACACGGAAAGTTCCAGACGGGAAAAGTTTTTCTCAAGCATTTGCAGAATCTTACGGTTCTCATCGCCAATCACCAGTTTTAATGCCTTTTTCTGGCTTTCCTGAATCACATCCTTGCCGCCTGATTCCATAACCGGCAGGAAAATATGGAATGTGCTTCCTTTATCGGGCTGACTTCTGGCAAAGATATAGCCTTTATGGGAAATAATAATCTGCTCTGCCAGTGCAAGTCCCAGACCGGTTCCCTCTCCTGCCTTTTTCGTGGTAAAAAAGGGAATAAAAATCCGGCGCAGCGTGTCTGCGTCCATTCCGCATCCATTATCTTTGATTTCCATGTGCAGAAACCTTTTCCAGTCCTCAGAGATACGCTGTTTTTCCAGTTCCGGGATTTTTGTCAGTTCCTCCCTGGCTGCTGTGCTTACCCGAAAGGTAATCTGCCCTTCTTTTTTCCCAATCGCATGAACGGCATTGACGCAGAGATTTAAAATCACCTGGTTTAGCTGCGCGGCATTTCCCAGGATATATTCCTCATGAAGCTCTATCTCCCGAAGCAGATGAATATTGGACGGACAGATCGATTCTATCATCTTCAGCACCCGCAGGCACATCTTTTCCGCCAGAATCCCCTTATACACCGTTTCCACATTTTTTCGGCTGAGAGAAGCAATCTGACGGATAACTTCCTTTGCCTTTTCGGAGGCTTCATAAATTTCCCTGGCGCTGTCATAGGCATCCGAATCCTCATCCAGTTCCATCATCAGAAGTTCCGCATAGCCCATAATCGGAGTGAGAAAATTGTTAAATTCATGGGCAATACCGCCGGTCATTGTCCCCATCACCTGCAGCCGCTGCTGATGTGCCAGCATTTCTTCTCCCTGATGAATGGTTTCCAGCCGTTCATTTAATTCCTTAAGCTGGGCAATTTCCTCCTGCGCCTTCTGCTGTTCCAATAACAGTTTTCCTGCAAAAAACATCAAAAACAAAAATGCTGCTAGCGCCCCGATAAACAGCAGGGAAACCTTGCGAAACCCCTCTTCGATGGGCATACAGAAATCATCATAATCCACAACGGCACTGATCACCCAGAAATCCCCACCAAGTGCAACCGGTGCATAGGCACTGATCTTTTTTACCCTGGATAATACCGGACTTCCCCACCAGTAGGAATAATACTCCGAAATCCCCTTATTTCCGCTGCACTGCTCCTTCACCATTGCCTCCAGGCTGGAATAATCCAGTTCAGGATAAAGCCTCGTCCTTGGGGCAAAGGTAAAGGCGCTGATCCGGCGGAACAAAAGTCTGCTTCCGGGCCATACCGATACCCTGGAATGCGGTCCGTTCAGCTATGACCTCTCCGCCATGCGGTTTTACAAACACGGGGAAGAACTGATTCTCTCCGCAAAGGAAGGTGCCCTCCTGCTTTTATTTATGAAGCATCCTCAGCAGGTATTTACAAAGGATATGATCTACGAACACGTCTGGGGAAACACCGTCGCCATTGATGATAATGCCATCATGGTTTATATTAACCGCCTGCGGAGCAAGGTAGAAGCCGACCGCCAGAATCCAAAACATGTCGTTACCGTCCGCGGACTGGGCTACCGGTTTGTCCCGTAACATCCCGTAACATTTCTGCAAAAAACTGCGATAAAAGGGGCCTGTGAAAAATGAAGCCGCTAAAACTCCATCTTTCATAGCCCCCGTCTGCATCATTCTTATACAGGAAAACATCCGTCTGCCGCCCTGCCCTTATCCTGCGCAGAATACGAATTGTTACTGTTCACATTATCATCACTCTGCGTCCGAAAACGCAAAGGGCTTAACCTGACGGACAACATCCATAATGGTTCCGTCCCGGCTTTCGATAATGCCCACAACCCGATCGCCAAACTGTACCCGCTGCGGCTCTCCGGCAATCGAGTAGGCAATATCGCGCAGTTCTTCAATCGTCTTAAAGGGAAGATCCACATCCTTCATCGCTTCGATTAAATCCTGCCTTCTTGGATTAATGGCAATGCCGTAGTCGGTAATCACCACATCCACACTTTCCCCCGGCGTTGTCACCGTAGTAACATCCGTACATATCGCAGGAATCCGTCCCTGAAGCAGCGGTGCAATTACGATGGCACATTTGGCTCCGGCTGCCGTGTCGGGATGTCCCCCCTGCGCCCCGGTAATCATCCCGTCCGAGCCGACAACCACGTTGCAGTTAAAGTTTACGTCCACTTCCAGGGCGGCAAGAATAACAAAATCCAGCTTATTGACCACAGCCCCTTTATTAAACGGATTGGCATATTCCCCCGCACTGATCCGGAAATGTTTTAAATTTTTCACCGATTCCACAGCGTCTAAGTCAAAATCCTGGGTATCTAAAAGACAGTCCACCTGGTCGTTAATCAGAAGATCGCACATGGGCTTTGTCAGTCCTCCCACGCCAAAACGCATACGGATATTTCTCTCTTTCATCTCCCTGGCAAGCGAGATGGTCGAGGCAATCGAAGCCCCGCCCACACCGGTCTGGTAAGAAAATCCATCCTTAAAATAGGGCGAATTTACAACAAATTTTGTACAGTAATCCGCCATCATCAGTTTTCTCTGATCCGTCGTCGGCTTTGCTGCTCCGGTGGCAATTTTTTTCGGGTCGCCGATGGCTTCCACCTCCACCACATAATCCACCCTGGTCATACTGATATGGGCCGGAAAATTAGGGAAGGGAACCAGGCAGTCCGTAATGGCAACCACCTTATTGGCATGGAAGGAGTCCGAAATGGCATAGGAAAGCACACCGCAGTTGCTCTTTCCGCCGATCCCCCGGCAGTTCCCGTAATCGTCACAGGTAGGCGCTCCGATAAATGCTATATCAATCTGGGTTTCCCCGGTAACAATGGAGCGCACCCGTCCGCCGTGAGAGCGCATAATCGCCAGCCCTTTCAGCTTCCCGTTAGAAATCGCCTCTCCAATCTTTCCGCGCACACCCGAGGACTGAATATTGGTAATCGTCCCGTCCTCGATATAGGGAACAATGGGATCGTGGGCCTTTCCTAAGGAACTTGCACAGATCGTAATGTCCTTAATCCCCATCTTATGAATTTCCTCCATCACCATGTTGACGATAAGATCTCCTTCGCGGAAATGGTGATGAAAGCTGATTGTCATGCCGTCCTTAATCCCGCACTTTTCCAAAACCTCGCGGATGCTTCCCACCAGCTTGCTGCCCTCAGAATTAATCACACATTGGATATCCGGGCCGTGTTTTTTATAGACATAATTGTCGTAATAATGGTTTCCATGGAATACTTCCTTGCCTGTCGCTTCCAAAATCTCCTCTGGAATATCTCTTCCTACCGCGTTAATCATCTTATAAGTCCCCCTTATATATGCCGGATGCCTTCGCCAGGGCTATCGTCCTCTTTGCCCCGTCATAAAATGCAATATCAATCATTTTCCCGTCCACGGTAAATACACCGATTCCCTGCGCCTTCTTTTCGTCAATTTCCCTTACCACCTTTTCGGCAAAAAGAATATCCTTTGCCGATGGAGTAAAAATTTCATGAACCACCGGAATCTGTCTTGGATTAATAATGGATTTCCCGTCAAATCCCATCAAATGAATATTCGTAACATCCTGGCGGAATCCATCCATATCATTTAAGTTCGTATACACGGTATCAAAACACTGTACCCCGGCTGCCCGGGCAGCAATCACCAGATTCTGCCTCGCCCCCATCAGTTCAATTCCTGTTCCGGTGATATGGGTCTGCAAATCCTTCGTATAATCCCCGCCGGATAAGGCAATGCCAAAAAGCCGCTCCGACGCCTCGCAGATATCCAGAGCCTTCATCACACCCCTTGCCGATTCAATCGCCGCCATAATCAGCACACTCCCTATAGGACGGTTCGACTCCCTCTCGGCAAAGGAAACGGCGTCCTCCACCAGCTTTACATCATTGGCACTTTCCGCCTTGGGGACACGGATAGCGTCACATCCCCCGGCTACCGCGCAGCGGATATCCTCCTTCCAGTAAGGCGTATCCAGCGCATTGACCCGCACTACACGTTCCACGCCTCGGTAATCGATTTCCCTGAGCGCATGGAAAAGAGAAAACCTTGCCGCATCCTTCTGATTCTCTGCCACAGCATCCTCTAAATCCAGGATAATGGAATCCGGCTTATAGATATACGGGTCCTTAATTAACCCCGGTTTCTGCGCGTTTAAAAACATCATGGTTCTTCTTAATCGTTTTTTATTCGGATTCATCAGCGGATAGCCCCTCCCCACGGCAAATGCTCGGTCTGTTCCTGCGAACGATAAACAGCGCCCTCAATCCTCGCCTTAATCGTGCAGTCCAGCGCCCCCTTATCAATAATCGTAATCTTTACATCCTCCACGCCCAGACGTTTTAATGTTTCCATGGTCACTTTTCGGATCTGGTTTCCAAACTGATGGATCACTGCACTTTCCAGAACCAAATCCAGTTTTCCTTCACCAGGCTCAACCGTTACCTGACAATCGCTCGATTCCAGCGTCCCTGCTATCGCCGCTCTCTTAATTTCCATGGCTTTTCCTCCTTGCTTGTTATCATACTTCTATCCTAGACCGGAAACCTTAAAACAAAAAGAGCATTTACCTTAATATCTGTTAAGGTAGATGCTCTTTTTTACTGATAAGGGTAAAGATTTTCTTCAAATATATTTTTTACCCTGCACTGTCTGCAATAATTTTTTAAGTCCTCCGCCTTTCATCGTCTATCAACACCCCCAATTTCACCTCATCCATAAATTGCTTTTAGTTCTTCAAGTATGTCTTCCTTTGACTTGTCCCGAATCCCGATCTGCTTCAGATCCACATCCTCCAGCCGCATACGTTCTGTAAATTCGTTCATATCTGTTTTTATTGTATCCGGCAAATAGGAAATCGGCTCCATATTGCGATCAAGAAGTTCCGTCAAACGGAATACATCATTCTTATGTTTTCGTATATTTCTGCTGTCAACTTGTTCACCCTCTGCTTTTCTGCGCGACAGGTCAATCCAAGCTTTAGCCTTGAAAGGAATCAAATACGGCGTATTCAATACCATAACCCCTGACACTCGGATTCTTCCTCTCCGCAGAAATTCATAGTAATCCTCATCCAAAAGAATTGCTGACAGACTTGATACATCTTCCTCCATCGGAAGCGGCGAAAGCACTGCGTCATTTGGCAAAGAGATAGCATCCGGCTTCCTCGTAAACAGTTCTATCATCATCGGATACTCTTTCGACTTTGGATTCGTAAAGCGATAAAACTGCGGTTCACCTGTACTTTTATTTCGATGTTCATACCCGGCTGCAGTAATATATTCCCAAAATCTACCTCCAAAAGCAGCATCCACCGCCTCTATAATAAGTACAAGGTCAATATCCTTTGTCGCTCGAAAATCCAGCCCTACGTCCGTCATCAGCAGGTCGCATGCCGTACCGCCGATAATGGCATATTGTTCCTCATAGCCTTGAAACCACTGTCTGAAACTTTCAATTCCTCTTACCATCGATTTCCCTCCAAGCCTCGATCAACATTTCCTCTACAGCTTCTTCTATCCTTTCATCTTTGTCCTCTTTAAACGCTAAAGCAAGGGACAGCCGATCTACGCATTCCCCCTGGGTCAGTTTTTTTGGATCGTACCGCCAAAACTCTAGTGCACACTGTTCATCTGAATTTTGTAATTTGCCTGATGAAAATTTTCCCCACCCCGCAATACTTTCAGAAGCAAAACATTCTACTGCCGACGGATTTAACATGGAATACTCAGATAATGCCGGATAGCCGCTCACAAGCAGCTTTTCTTTAATTTCTGCCTTTGGCACATAAATCGTCCGTTTTACAGGATTCATCAGATAACTCTTTGCCATTTCAAAAAGTTCCCGCGGTTCCCTGTCAGAATAAATGGCTTTCTGCACTCCCCTCTTTTCTGTCTTTACAAGCCCAAAATCTTCAAGCTGTCTTGATGCCCTGGAGATCGATGTGGATGTAAAAGAGAGGGCCTTCACTGCATCACTTGTCAATAATTCGCCACATCCATGATAAATATAATAGAGAAGCAACAACTGCGCTGACGGAAGCATAGCTGTAATTTCCGCCTTTTCTGAGTCGCCTCGTTCCTGCAGATAAACTGCCATGAACGGCAAGTAGATTTGCCTGCCATCCACAACAAACGAAATATGGTCACGCAAAAGATATTCTTTCTGCCGATAAGTAAGACGGTTCGTTACAAGTACTACTGGTGCACCTGCCACCTTTTGGATTCTCTCAAAATGCTTTTTTATGGCATTAACCGTATCCATATCCGTTTTTAGATAAGCAAAAACTGCCTTTTTACCATCAAGTGACACCTTCTGCAAATGATACCTGGCATGAATATAATTGGGGACAGGTGCTATATCACCATCAATATATACAACACGGATTCCGAGTATAGATTTAAGATACTCCATCACTTCCACCCCTATCTCCACTTTATTTTGTATTATAACTTAATTTTAGTTAAAAATCAATATTTAAGTTGTAATAAATACGTGCAGCTTGAATTTCCATTACTGTTGTTACTTCCCGAAGATCCGCAGAAAAAATATAAAATTTCCATTACCCATCCATAAAATTCCAAAACTGCACATATTCCCCCATTTACAAACATATGTTCTCTATGCTATGATCGCTATACAAAACCATCTGGAAAGGAGTTTATCAAAGTGGAAAGCATACTGTGTGTTAATATCCCGGTGCAGATGATTTCCTGCACGGATACCAACGGAAAAATTACCCCCATAAGGTTCCGCTTCCGGGACAAAACCGGGGAGCTTATCACGGTTACTGTCGATAAAATACTGTCCGAAGATCAGGGCTATAACCGCGTAGGCGTAAATTTTTCATGTTCCGCCATCCTTAACGGGAGCAGGAAAAACTTTACCCTCTGGTATAACTATTTTGCCCATGAGTGGCATCTTTCCCGCTTATGTGTCTGAAGAGTTCTCTTAATATATCTGAAAATTCACTCTATATACCCGAAGTTTCACTTTATACCATCTGAAACTTCACCGGAAACAACCGCCCGCCGCGCTGCCTCCTGAATTGCTTCATCATATCCGTTAAGCGCGGCAAACGGCGCAAACTGTGCTGCACGGTTTAAGAGCGACATCCGGGAATGCCGCTTGGAACCGTAGTATTCCAGCATGATAATATCGTCATATTGGTGATCATTTTGTAATTCCATACCTGCTATCCCCTTTATTCGCGCCAAATATCCCCTTAATCCATATCAATCTGTATTAATCTGCATCACCCTACATCAATCCGCATCAGCAAATATCTCCCCTGCTCCTTCACGCTTTATGCCCTCCAATCTGGCGGTTGCGTTCTATTGCCGTGGCCCCTTCCTGGAGATTTGTTCCTTTTAAAATAGCATTTTTCCCATATTTCTTTTTAATGGACAGCATAGCTTCCTGTAGTTTTCTCTCCTTGGAAAGCTGCCGTTTTTTCTCCTCCTGTTCCCTCTCCAAAGCGGCATAATCGGTAAACAAGTCCAACTGCTCATAAGTTTCTTCCTTCACCACCTGCGTTTCATCCAGCAAATGGTTCGCCGTGACCGTCACGCGCCGCAATAAAAGATTCGGATTAATAATGCGGTCGTAAAGCCCCAGAACTGCTTCCATAATCATCTGTGTGGATGACGTCGAACAGTCAAGGTTTACCGTCCCGTGCGCGTGCTTGGGAACCTTTCGTCCATAGCGGTCGGTGGTAATCTCGCCGTGATAATTCTCCTTAATTTTATCATCGATCAGATTATCCCTGTCGTAGCCGATGGTAAGAACCATCTGGTCCGTTACCATTTTCTTCTCCACCAGTTCCAAAACCATCTGATCGGTCATCTCGCGGACAATCAGCCTTCCCTTTTCTGCGTCGTAAGGATGGGAAAGCACCTGACCGGAACTTATGCTGTTCGTTTCCGGCTGATAAGCCTTAATCAAATCCATCGTCACCGGCTCCCATCCCCAGGCATGGTCAATTAAAAGTTCTGCATTGACGCCAAAGAGATGATAGAGAAGTTCTTCGTTATAAT
Organism: uncultured Clostridium sp.; assembly: GCA_946553025.1. Taxonomy (GTDB): domain Bacteria; phylum Bacillota; class Clostridia; order Lachnospirales; family Lachnospiraceae; genus Caccovicinus. Next base: position 3,500 of record CAMNRM010000040.1, on the reverse strand, counting down.
AATCCTGCGCACTCCCCAACGAGCATCGGGCAATATCGCCCATGGTAAACAAGCCGACCTCTTCCAGCTTCTTCTGGATTCCGTGCCCAACCCGCCAGAAATCGGTGAGCGGGCGATGGCTCCACAAAAGCTTCCGGTAACGCATCTCGTCAAGTTCTGCAATCCGTACCCCGTGCGCATCCGGCTGGACGTGCTTTGCCACAATATCCATCGCAACCTTGCATAAATAAAGATTTGTCCCGATTCCGGCGGTTGCGGTTATGCCCGTGCTCTTAAGAACATCCAGAACAATCGCTGAGGCAAGTTCCTTCGGCGTCTGACCGTAGGTATCCAGATAATCCGTTACATCCATAAACACCTCATCCACCGAATACACATGGATATCCTCCGGCGCAATGTATTTCAGGTAAATATGATAGATAATCGTGCTGTATTCCATATAAAATGCCATCCGGGGAGGTGCGATAATGTAGGCAAGCTCCCATTCCGGGTGCTCCTCCAGTTCCGTGGCAAGGTAAGAAGAACCGGTAAACTGCTTTCCGGGTGCCTTGCGCCTGCGCTCGGCATTAATCTCCTTTACCCGCGAAACCACCTCAAACAGCCTCACTCTTCCGGGAATCCCATAAGCCTTCAGCGAGGGCGATACGGCAAGGCAGATGGTTTTTTCCGTCCTTGAAGCATCCGCCACGACCAGATTTGCCGTAAGCGGGTTTAACTGCCGCTCCATACATTCCACGGACGCATAGAAGGATTTCAAATCAATCGCTATATAACTGCGGCTTTTACCCATATCTTCCTCCCTTTTCAATTATATCATGATTATCCTTTTGCTCCCCCTTCCCAAACAAAAGCACGGACGCCCGAAACTCCGTTTCCGTTCTCTCCAATTTAACCGTGCCGCCAAACCTTTCGGCTGTGGCCCGGACAGACGAAAGCCCCAGTCCAAGGCCCGGACGGTCATAATCCGTGGTATCCGCAGAATCAAAGGACTCTCCGCCCTCCCGCTGCCCGCTCCTTCTGCCATGCTGATCTGCGCAGAAACTGTTATCCACCGTAAAAGACAGGGCATAGGGCGGTGTAAAAAGTCCGTGAACCCGAATATAGCGGTTTTCAAAAGCCTCTCCCAGTCTGCGGCAGGCAGCAAGGGCATTTTCCAGCAGATTCCCAAGCAGGACGCACACATCGGACTCCGGTACAGGAAGCTGTTTCGGCAGAGGAAGGGAAACTTCCACATTAATCCCCTCATCCTTTGCCTGGGTCAAATAAAAACGCATAATGGTATCAACAGCATAATTTCCGCAATAAACAAAACTGTTCGCCGGTTCCGGTATAGACTGCCCGAAAATGCGCACATATTCTCTCAGGGCCTCCTTATCTCCGTCCTCCAGATAACCCTGTACCAGCACAAGATGCTGGCGCAAATCATGCCTGGCCCGCCGGGTTTCCTCGATACGTTTCAAAAGCAGGGCATACTGCTCCCGGTGCATGGCGGACAGCAGCTGGTCATTTTTCGTCTGCGCTTCCAGCAGCGCATGCCTGCGGGCAGCCTGAAGCAGACGGATAAGAATAATATATTCCACCAGCGTTCCAAGAAACAGGAATATTCTGGAAAGCAGAAAAGGAATGCTTCTTGCCGTTTCCGGCGTCATTTTTATGCTGTAGACAAAAGAAGTCACCAATGTCAGAGCAGGTATAATCCAGAAACGGGAGGCGATATATTCCTCTTTCATATCCACAATCTCGTGACAGGTCTTACGAAACAGCCTTAAAAGAAACGGAACCGTCACCGCCATTACTGCCAGATGCAAAAAACCATTGGCCCGGCCGTAAAAGCCAACATCCGTCATCGTGGTAAAACGAACCTGGAAAAAATTTGCAATTCCCCGGTTAAACCCCAGATACGCAAGCAAAAAGAAAAAGACAAACAGCACCGTACCCGGATGCAGCTTCACCAAATACAAAAACGTGAACAAATGAATCACGGAAAACAAAAAATCCAGCAAACGAACAGGCACAAGCTGAGGTACAAAAAAATAAAAACAGGCGCATTTTAAAAAGAACAGCAGGGACAACAGAAAAAAGGTCTGCCGCCTGGAAAACCTCAAATACCCGTTCCAAAAAGGATAATAGGCAAGAATTTGGTACGGAAGAGTAGCAACCGGTGCTGACAGCACATAATCCATGAATATTTCCCCTTTCTTCTTCCTGCCCCGTTTATGGCAACGTGTTTTCTATATCATACCACAAATCAGGCATAAATGCACCTTTTAAAAATATGTTGCAATGCATCGCAGGCAAAGGTTGCTGTTCACATGTTCACAGCAACAGCAAAGCGCATATAAAGAAGGACAAAAAACAACCGCTGCTTTTTGTCCTTCTCCGTATAATCTCTTTCTTACTATTTTTATCAGCAAATCGCGCATCAACTTTTGCACTCCAGGACTTTTTATGCCCAGGTCTGCAAATTACTCTTCCTCAAATGCAAAAGCCTTCACCTTCCGCACCACATCCATAATGGTTCCGTCCCTTGCCTCGATAATCCCCACTACCTGATCATCGAACTGCACCTTTCTTGGCTCTCCCACGATGGAATAGGCGATATCTCTTAACTCTTCAATCGTCTTAAACGGCAGATCCACGTCCTTCATACATTCGATCAAATCCTGCCTTCTGGGATTAATCGCAATTCCGTAATCGGTGATAACCACATCAATGCTCTCCCCCGGCGTTGTAACCGTAGTCACTTCGGTACAGATGGCAGGAATCCTTCCCTGCAGCAGCGGGGCAATGACAATCGTGCACTTCGCCCCGGCAGCCGTGTCCGGGTGTCCGCCCTGCGCCCCGGTAATCACCCCGTCTGAGCCGACCACCACATTGCAATTAAAATTCACATCCACTTCCAGCGCCGCCAGGATAACAAAATCCAGCTTATTGACCACAGCGCCCTTATTAAAGGGATCGGCATACTCTCCGGCGGAAATGCGGAAGTGCTTTAAGTTCTTTACCGACTCCACCGCGTCTAAGTCAAAATCCTGGGTATCCAGCATACAGTCTGCCTGTCCGTTAATCAGCAAATCACACATGGGCTTGGTCAGTCCGCCCACGCCAAAGCGCATCCGAATATTTCTCTCCTTCATGATTTTCGCCAGGGAAATGGTCGAGGCAATGGAAGCCCCGCCCACGCCGGTCTGGTAGGAAAACCCATCCTTAAAATACGGTGTATTGACCACGAACTTTGTACAGTAATCCGCCATCATCAGCTTGCGCATATCGGTCGTCGGCTTTGCCGCACCGGTAGCAATCTTTTTCGGGTCGCCGATGGCATCAACCACCACCACATAGTCCACCTTGGTCATGGAAATATGGGCGGGGAAATTCGGGAACGGCACCAGGCAGTCGGTAATCGCCACCACCTTATCGGCATAGTCCCCGTCAACCATCGCATAGGAAAGCACACCGCAGTCGCTCTTTCCGCCAATGCCCCGGCAGTTGCCGTAATC
>CAMNRM010000039.1 GCA_946553025.1 uncultured Clostridium sp. | reverse complement strand
CATAAATCCATACAAAAGGGCTATTCTTTTTGTTGAAAACTTTTAACTCACAAGGTTTTTATATCTTATCAATAAATCGTATATGGTCCAAATATTATTTCTGGCTTACAATAATACTCTATTTCTTTAACACATTCCTCTTTTGCACTTGTTAAAATCATAATACTTCCTTTTTCCTTCATTTGCTTTAAATCTTTTAGTGGAAATACAGATGTATTATATTTACAAATATTATTATCAAATATAATCGGCTCTATTTCAAACACTTCCTTTAAAATTATTTTACAAAGCAATCCATTTTTCCCATAGGGATACATCATAATTTTTTTTACATCCTTTTGTTCAATTGCATATTTAATCAAATTAAAAAAAGTTTGATATAAATCATTGTAAGTATTTTCCTTCCATTTTCCATATGGAATTTTCAATGCCTTCATAAAAATCAAGTTTTCTGCACTTATAGATTTTCTATCAAAAAATTCATTGTAGCTAATATTTATATTCATATTCAAAATATGTATGAGTTCAGATGCACTTTCCTGACACACAGCAACTTCCTATCCCGAATATTCACTTTCTATATATTTAAGCCTTGAAATATCAGGTAAATAATAAGAATGAAGATGTTTTTTTATATTTTTTCGCAAATATTCAGGGATTAAAAAAAGAATATTCGGCTTCTTCTTTTTCTTGTCCACAACATACTGTTTAAAGTAACTAGTATATCCATATAATCTTGAATGATTTCGAAAATCTTTTATTATACTATAGTTTGCATCAATATATGTAACATTAATATCTTTCATAATATCAATATCTATTTGAATTGGCGAAATATACGTTCTGCTTTCAATTGCTAAAACATGCTTCCCGTTAGGTGCAAAAAGCATATTGTGTTGTAATGTACCACTAATATAAGCTATTTCTTCACTTTGATTCAATAAAACAATAAGTTCTGCAAGAGTTATTTCTGCTGGATCAAATATAAAATAACCATTGTTTTCAAAAAAACTGTTCAACATCTCAATTCCATAATCAAGATTTGATCTCCTAGTCATAAATATTTTTTTAGGAAAAACCTTTTCTCTATTTTTTTTATAACTTTTAATCACCTTATTTGTTATGTAATTAAAAATTGAAAGATATCTATCAGAAAATACATGTTTTTCACATGAATCGTTTAGTGCTTTTCCAGAAATATATGCCCTCTCTGGAATAATCACAGAATTGAATATTGTTGGAACAGTTATCATTCTTGTCTTATCTAATATCCCTAACAATTCCAAAAATTCTCTTACATTTGCTATCTGTACTTCGCTATTTCCATAAAATTCTCCTGAAATGATATAGGCATCTATCTTGTCTTTATCACATTCAAATATATACCATAAACGTGATACCAAATCTATTAGAAAATGTCCCCAGTGTAATCTATAACTACCTATATATACTATATTTTCTTTAGAACATTCTCTTTCAAGTATCGGATGATTTAAACATGTAAATGGCCATGTGCATGACATTGGTACAACTGCACCATCTCGATCTACAACGCCAGCCATACACTCTATCCATTTATCTTCATTTTCAGTTAAAGTACAAGGTAATACTGTAGCTTTCTCATACATTTCAACACACAAATCACTTTTACATGGTATACCTCTTTTATAAATCATTTCAATTGCATCAGCTTTTGCTTTGTGTAAATATTTAAGATTATAACTTCCCATTGATTTAACAAGTTGCTCATTCATCTCTATGCTCCTTATTGATAAAGTTTATTTTCACTTATAAATAGTAACCACAATTTTCAAAAAATCTTTACACTTTTTTAGGGCAAAAATGTATTGCCTGTTTTATCGGCCTGTCCAAACATATTCAAAAAAATCTCTTGATAATTTCCTACTCTAATTTTCCATTATTTAGAAATAGGATAGAGTACTCAAATCAAAAGTGAAAATAGGAGCATACATTCCAACTTAAAAGTTTTCTAATTAATAGAGAATATACAACACAACAATACCATCAATCACCCATAACCATTCATTATCCAAACATGCTTTATAAGCTTTTCTTTTAAGTGTCATTAAATTATTATAAAACTTTTTGATAAAAATAAAAATCTGACCATGACGTATTATCAGGATTACTTTCTAGATATGGATATCGATTATAAATAATTTTCATTAATTTCCATTGCTCTTTTTTATTTTTATCAATCCAGTCAGTAAATTTTCTGTTCTTTACATGCGCTGTTAATTGTTTTTCAAAATTACTTGAATAAATACATACATATTTTTTACTGGAAGAAAATAATCTTCGCATATACTGCCCATATATCTCATCTTCTATCAAATGATAAATAACATCCAATGATATTGCTAAATCACCCTTATAAATATTATTAAAATAACTGTTACCACAACAATAAAATTTTTTTGTATCATCATCTACAATTTTTTTTGCACATATCGCTTTTCCCAATATTTTCCACTCTGAAATGGGATCTGAATTTTTTTCATTATTGCACTTTTTTCAAGGCTTTTTAACATAATAATTCTGTCCGTATTAATCCCTTTTTTAACTAACTCTAAACGTACTTTCACCGCCTCTTCATCATTAAATAGAGCTATCACTATTTTTTCATCACTGTTAATATAATTCCTATAATCTTCTACAGATATATTTTCTATCATACTTAAATTGTTTTTTAATTTATTAACAACAAAAGCCTTAATTATATTTATAGACGTTTTACCTAACAAATAAAAAATCTTATTTCCCATCTCCCCTGCCCCATACACAAGAATTTCGCCATAGTCTTCAAATTTCTTTTTTAATTCCTCAAGAATATTTTCCATTCCTTTATTCTCAATTGCATCTAATTCTCCATAAAAAATTCGATTAGTAGAAAAGATACAATCAACTAATTTCTTTTTTTGATATGTATATGGGTACTCTCTTAACATTGCCTTTAATTGTTTATCATTTCCGCCATCTTTGTTATGATTTTCAAATAAACAATTTTTTTGAAGTTCCATCAAAATGGTATCCGGCCAAAATTTTTCAGCTAACACCACTGGTATTTCACTATATACCTCCATTATTTTCATCCATATATCATCTGCATAATGACATAATTCCATGAATTTGTCTTTACAGTATAATTTAGAATTAGATCTGAAAGCCTTTGGATATAAAATCCCCCCATTACCAATTGCTATTAAATCCATACGTGGAACACCAACGTATTCATTACACCAACAGCACCACTTTTCATATGAAGCAAAATATCCTTCTTCATTACATGTTATTAATCTAGCATTTCTTGCAATTATATATTCTGGAAAGCATTCATGATATTTTAACAAAGTTTCTAGCATTGTGTCCTGATACACAATATCATCATCTATTGTTACAATTAAATCCTCTGGATATTCCTGAAACGCATAAAACCATTTTTTGTGCGATTTTAAATTTTCTTCATACCAATGAATTTCAAATCCATACTCTTCATATCTTGTCAAATCAGGCATATTTTTAAAATCTCTAAATTCCAAAGAAGATAAATATAGGATAATTTTATCTGGCTGTATTGTTTGTTTTATAATACTATCAATCACCTTATTTATTGTCAAAATCCTATCCGGATAAGAAGTAAATGAAACAATAATTTTTTCCATGAAGTTCTCCCTACTATTTTTTCACAAAAAGCACCTATTAATTGCCAAAAAATCATCCTAAAATGGCTTCGATAATACAATAGAACAAGCATCTGTTAAACATCCATATCCAATATGCATTTCTTCACAAAATTTCCGCACTGCTGCTTCTACACCGTCCCATATGTAAAAATCATGCACAAAAATATATCCTCCGTTACTTAAATTTTCCCAAAAAAATTTCAATCCTTCATAAGTCGGCAAATACAAATCCATATCAAGATTAACAAAACAAAATTTATCTATTACATCTTTTGTTGTATCAGGTATAAATCCTTTTTTTATAATAATATTCTCAGGAAAATTCATTTTCTTCATTACTATTTCAATCGATGTATCTTTCAATGTATTAATCCATTCTTTCACCTGCACCTTATTATCATAATCCTCTCGCACTGATTTGGCTTCAAATCCCTCAAAAGAATCAAATAAATATAATTTTCTATCTGGAAATATAATATTGATAAACTTTGCAAATTCCCCTTGATAAACTCCTGCTTCGGCTACTGAACCCATAACATTTCTTCTATATATTTCTCGTCCTGCTGCCGCCAGGGAAGCTATTCTATGATCACTATGGTTAATAAGAGGCGGTACAGGAAACATATCTTTTATACAATTTAATGGTACATACTTCTTAATTTCTGTCCTAATACTTCTATAAATTAAACTATTATTAGACGCAAGAATAAGTGTTTCTGTATCATTCCATACTTTCCCTTCTAATTCTTTACATGAAAGAATTTTTTTATTAAACATACATAGAGAATTATCTATCCCTACACAATCTAATATTCCATATCTTTTCTCAAGAATATCTTTTACTATCATTCCGATATTTCCAAATGGATAAATATAAAATTTTTTATATCCTTCTATAATTAATCTTTCTATTCTATTCATCAAATAATCAATCACACTTTTTTTCGCCATTAAATTTTCATCCATATTCTTTCACCTACACATTTTATTTTGGACACATTCTGATTACTCATCTTATATAGTGTATACTCAAAAAAACTATCTAAAGCATAACTATCTTTTTCAATCAATATATGATTTGATTCAAAAACATGATTCCAAATACTTTTCCAAATTTGCTCCTTATCCGGCCATAAATGCAAATAAATCAAATCTTTCTTTTTATACTGAAGTGTATCTAAATCAATTTCAATAAACTTATCCAATAAAGGAAGTATATTTAATTGATTATCTTTGATATAATACTCCCAATATTTCACACTATGCTTTTCAGATTTCTTTTTTAAAATAAGATTTTCATCAGCAATTATTTGTGTCTTTTTCTTTGATTTTTCATATACATAAATACCTCTTTCACAATATGGAAAAAAGAATAAATACTTTTCTTGAACAATAATTCGGATAAAATTAGGAATCGAACACTTTCTACCATCCATCAATAATTTTGCAACATTAATAATCTTACCATTTTCATCAATCTGATAAATTTTATTTCCACTTACAGGTAATATCCATAACTCTTCAAAAGCATAATCAACATCTATGATTTGCTCTGGTATACCAAGTTCCATTAGTTCTACGTTATATGTTTCACAGTTTATTCGCACAATTGTTTTTGTATTTTTTATTGAGAAAAAAACATATTTTCCATTATATGCTCCTTTCCATGCAATTGAATCACTAGTATGTATAATTTTATCATTCCAATTCTTTATAACACGAGAACATATTAAGGTATCAAAATCAACAATAAGAATTGGATCATTTATACACATAGGGCAAAAATAAAGCTGCTTTTTATCCTGATCAATTGTAATAAGTATTTCCTTATATTCATCTTCTACAATCTTCTGATATCTAATTTCTCCCGTAATTTTATTATAAAAAACCCAATGTCTATAAATTTCCCGTGGAATAATCAGAATATACTCATCTTTCCAAGCAATTATAGATTGTGGTTCAAATTTCCCATATTTAAATAGTTGCCATGAATCAATTATACATTTAACTTTCAATGTTTTCAGTTCAATGACATATAATCCGCATATAATATCATCAATTACCCATATTTGTTCATGATCTAAACAGGCTGTACGAACCTTCATTTCAAAACTCCTTATTAAAGTTTAGAAAATTCTATAGATTTCTTTATCCTTTATTTTTTCCTCTAATTCACGCCAGACTTCATTATGAAATATAGGATTATTACAACATTCAATTATTACAAACTCTTCATCTAATTTACTTAGATCCTCTAAAGAAATTATATTCGACTCCAAAAAACATAATTTATTATCTACAATCGCAAGTTCCTGTACTCCATATGCGCAATTCAAAAGTTCCTTACAAATTTTCCCCATAACGCCAAATGGATAAATTACAATTTTTTTATGTGTTTTTAAAACTTTTCTGCATGTACAATCTATTTTTTCAAAATCTTCCGGATGATTGATAATTGTATAAAACTGCGGGATTTTATCATTAAGTATATTTCTAAGTTTCATTAATAAATCTGGATGAACAACATCATAAATTTCTTTTTCTTTTGAGTTCTCTAATGTAATATTTTTATTAATAAAACAAAGCATATTCTGTTTATAATAAAATATAATTTCTTGTTTATTCCAAAAATGATTCCTAATACTATTATCTACAATATATCCTCTGCTTTCAAATTTTTTTATCCAATAACTTTGTCTTTGTTCATTTACATGATGAGTTCCACCTTGTCCAGGAATTGCCGCACTAAAAACAATACAGTCTGAAGCCCTCACCAAATTATCGACAAAAATATCACTGTATTTTTCTTCAATATGCTCTGCCACCTCTAATGAAATAGCCAGATCATATCTTTTTTGTAATCGAATTGGTTTTGATAAATCAGCAGATTGAAAACAAGAAACAGGTATTTTTAATTTACTTTTGTTGACATAATCTCCATCTAAACCCAAAATATAAGTTTCTTTTTCTATATTTTGAATAACACTAAGCCATACTCCTTCCGCACATCCAAAATCAACAACACTTTTAGGATGAAATTTTTTAAGTATATATGGTACAATAATCTCTGCCTCTTTTTTTGAGTGTTCTTCAACATGTTTATAAAATTTCTGATTATATACAAACATTTATTTCCCCTTTATTCTGCTTCTCACAATGTGTAAACTAAAATCAAATTGTTTTTTCAATAATCGGGGAGGACAAAATACGTCCTCCCGAAAATAATCTTTAACTTAGCACATATTTATCATTTATATTATGATGTAGGTACAGTTGCTTTATAAGTAGTTCCATTTACAACTACTAAAATTTCATCACCTGCAGCAGGATCATCTACCAGTTTAATCCACCCGCTCTTTTCAAAAGTATATTTTCCACTAGCTAACTCAGTACCTCCAACAGAAACAGATGTCGGTGCTGCTGCAAATCCATCTTTAGCGTTCAGAGAAACCCAGTTTACTCCACTTATTTTAGAATATGTTGCCGGAATTTTCCCTTTGTAAAGGCCATATACCAGTGCACCCGTTTCAGCTACAGCATCATCATAAGTACTCTGCGGAATCCCCTGAATAGTGTAAGCAATGTTGATCTTGGAAATATCTTTTGAATCCCATACTTCCTTGTTAGAAGACAATGCACCGATATAGCGGAAAGCTGCATCTGCATCATCAGCATCTTTTGTCAACTCTCCATAAGCATAGATATCAGCTGCCTTCAAATCAACTATTGGGGTTGGGGCTTCTGCTATTGTGTAATACTTGCTTCCACTTGTAAATGTAGCCGTATCACCCTTTTCAATTTTTGTCACTGACTTCCCATCTGGAGCCGTCTGATTTGCAGACGTTATCTCATAAACATCACTGGCATTTACTGCTGCCTGAAGAGTTGCAGTATCTGTTGGCTGTGTCCCAATCTCTGTCAGCTTATAGAACTGTGCATAGGAAACATCATTGTTCTTTCCATCTGCTTCTGGCTTCAGTAATTTATATGCTGCGGAGTTTGCTTGACCTTTCTTCAGATAAAACGTCTGTGCTGCCGTTATCGCTGTACCATTCTTTGCAAAGGTGGTAACATTGGCACTTGCCTCGTTCAGATTTGCAAAACTATCATTTCCGCTAGCTGCTTCATAATTATTTGCACTTTTCTTTGCCGCTACTGCCAACCATGCTGTTCCATTCGTTCCTGCAGCCGCAGCAACATCGGCTCTCTTTGCTGCAAGTGTTACACTGCTTTCTACAGTTGCCGTAGAAGTTACATTAACTTTAACATTAACCTCACTCCTATTAGCAATTGTAAATTCCCCAGAGTAAACCTGAGAACCCACATCGGAAGTTTCAAACTGGTCTACAGCAATCGCCAGAGTAGTAGGAACTTCTACTCTCAGGATTCCTGTCTTGGTAGTTACATCTACATTGACTTCCCCCCCATCTGCCATCGCTGGCATTGCCATCGTTGCGGCAAGTGCGCCTGCCGTAAGAATTGATACTAATTTCTTTCCTTTCATTCCATTTTCCTCCTTATAATAAGAATCATTTTATTTATAACCACTGCTACTATGTAGTACAGTAATTATCCCCCTTTAATTTTCTACCTCAATCGTTATATAAAACCCTGCGCTGCTGAAATCTGCATAGGTTCCATCTTCCTGCTCTTTTAAAAGATAAATTTGACAAATGGCTTCGTATGTTCCGGCATCCAAATCTTTATCCAGCTTAAAGGGTTCCAAAACCGCCCCCACCGGAAGTACACCTGTCTTATATATAACCTCACCGGTGTCGTTGAGAATCACTTCGCACCGGATCGGTTTTGTATTATTTGGTGCATTTCCCAGCACAGCATCTTTAGTTTCCGATGTTCCGTCCGCAAAGGTCCAGGTTGTGTTCATATAGGTTTCAAAATATCCCTCCGACACCTCTTCTGCCATGCTTTCCTGTATCTGCTGGTAATTTCCTTCATCTAAAACATAACCAACGGACTCTTCCGGCTCTTCAGCGTCTTTCTGAACGAGCATAAAAACCAGCACTCCGATAATTACAAGCAAAAGAGCTACGATAACACCTGCAATAATTACTGTTTTCTTTTTCTTATCCATTTTTCCTGTCTATTTCTCCTCTCATCCATCTTCTGGCAGACTATCTTCACAGAGAATCCTATTCCGTTTCATTAAGCGCAGAATCCTCTCCATTCTCCGTCCTATAAATCTCCTTCACCTATTCATCATGTTCTGCCTTAATCGATGAATCCCCCTCTTTATTTTCCGTTTCCACTGCCAAATGATTTTCTTCTTTATCTTTCGTTCCTTTTTCCTCTGCCGAATCATTTTCTTTTTCTGCTTCATCTTCTGTTTTACTGCCTGCATCATTTCCCGTATCATCTTTAACTTCTATCACACCAGGCGAAGCACTTTCTTCTTTATCTTTATTTTCTGTATTCACCGTCGGAGAATTCGATACAACCTCTTCTGTATCTTTCTTCTCTTCGTTATCTTCCGTATTCCCTATATCTTCCTTTTCTTCTGAACTACTGATTTCCTGCTGTTTATGATCACTTTCCTCCGTTTTTTCTTCTGTTTCAGAGGAATTTTCTTCGCCAAACTGTGAGTCTGCCGGGATTTTCTCGTTTTCTTTATTTTCTCCTTTTTCTTCCTCAGTAGTTCCTTCTGTTTCTTCTTCTGAACTTTTCTCAGAATTTCCTTCTGTTTTTTCTAAATCCTTTTCTGTTTCTTCAGGACTTTCTTCTATATTTTCTAAATTCTCCTTGCTTTCCTCAATCTTTTCTTCTGCCTCTTCTAAACTCTCATCGCTTTCTTCAGTACCTTCTTTTATCTCGTCCAAATTTTCTTTTGAACCCTCCGCTGTATTTTCAACATCAATCTTTTCAGCACCAGCCTCTCCCATGGATTCTTCTCCTACTTCTTTTCCACTCTCCTCTGGTTCTTGCTCTTTTTCGTTTATCTCCTCATCCTCTGTTTCTTCGGTTGTTTCCGGGATTTCCAATGTTTCCTCGATTTCCTCTTCTGATTCTTCTTTTAGTTCTTTCCAATCATAAACTACCGTTATCTCTACATCTCCGTTTTCCCATGACTGTGATGCATTTTCATTTACTTCTCCACAGAAATAGATAACTACCTCTTCTCCCGCCTCAAGAACCTGCTCATACGATGTATCTTCCCGGGAAAGGACAATATGCTGTTCACTTTCTCTTTCAGTTTTCAAATTTTCTTCTTCGATTGTCTTATTTTCTGAACGACCATTTTCTAAATGCCCAGTTTCTTCTTCCTCGGTCCCTTCATCATTATTTTCTTCATCCTCTGCTGCATTATCTTTTAATTTTTCATATTCCAATACCATTTCCAGATAAATTTTCTTTTTTTCTCCGTCATGAATCCCGTCCTGATTTTTCCGCACTTTTACCTCTCCAGATTTTCCTGATGTACAGGCCAATTTGGAAAGCTGTAAAACTCCTTTTGTTTCTCCGGTATTTTTAATGCTGTATTTTTCGGAATAAACCTGTGTTTTCCCATCGATTTCAAACGGATCTATAACAACTTCTAACTTTTGAGGAATGACTAAAGAAACAATGTTCTGTTTTTTTTCAGAGGCATCACCACGGTTGACCTTAGACTCTAAGTCTGAGGGCGTTGCCAGTGTTTCTCTTTTATTACCTGCATTTTCTGTTTTTTCCTTTTCAGGGATAGAACGTTCCGCAGCATTATTTAAACCGGGATTCGCCATTGTCATAGCAAAAATCAAAACTAACGCTGTCAGACTTCTTTTCTTCATTGCATTTACCTTTCTCAATATTTTTGATGACTTTTGCATTTTAAACTGCCAGGTTGATATTGCACTATGCCATGCTTAGGTTTTATATAATAAGATATATATACTATAAATCCCTTGATTACAACTTCGTCAACATTCCTCAAAACTTAAGCATTTTTTATTGATATTTTTTTAACGCAATATCCCCATATATTTCCATCCAATACGCAAAGTCCCCTCAAAGCACCTCCACCCTACAAAAATGCTCCTTCGTCTTCCGATCATAACTAATCCCAACAGCCAGTATCCTTCCTGTATACTTCTCCCTCTCCCCAAGCTTCCCTCTAAACCGAAGCGCATACCTCTTATCTTTTATCTGCTCTATTGCCTCCTCCTGAGTGCTGTCAATCTTTAATTCCAAAATCAATACATCTTCATTCCTGTATTCCGGATAGAAAATAAAATCCACAAACCCTTCCCCTGCCTTATCTTCCCGTTCAACCCGGTAGCGATCTCTTGCTGCCAGATACACCAAGTTCACCACTGCGGACAACTCAATCTCACTATTATAGGAAAAAATCGGTGATTCTGTATCATGGGCATATTTTAAAATTTCTGCCATCGTATCTGTATTCCCACACAGCGTAGCCTTCAGCATCTTCTCTGATTCTTTTGCCAGATGATGGACATATCCCAGGCTGTCCTTTGTAAGAAGCAATTCATTAAACTTTTTTATCAATTCCCTGTTAGGAATAGAAACCGCCCCATTTTCATAGGTCAGCAAACCATAGACAACCATTGCTGAATAAATCTGGTTTTTGGTTATCAACTCTGTCGATACCGCCGCATAGCCCTGCAGTTTTATCACAACACACTCTCCGGCAATCATTAATACCAGATCGTCCCGGACATCCTCTATATTGTTCCGGATATAGTAAAAAATCTCATCATATGGCCCCGAACTTGTCCAATAACTGCCAATCTGATCATCGATCAGCGCACAGACAACCGATCGCGGATTATATAATCGATTCCCAGCCGCCGTAAAATATCCGTCATACCACTCTGCCAGTTCCTCCCGGGTAATCTTTCCATCCCTGGTTGTCCTCTGGTACACGGCAAAAAGCCGGTCAACCTCTGCATCCGAAAAGCCAAAATATCCGCAAAACTTCTTCTTCGTTGCCATATCGTACTCTTTGAACATATTCAGTTCCGACCCGCTCGAATATTTTGCGATCGGCAAAACTCCGGTCATATACGCAAATTCCACATAAGCCTGACCTTTAAGCAAGGATCGCAGAAAGCGCAGAAAATCTTTCTTATTTCCCTCACTGGCAAAATCCATATGAAAAAGCGCATCCTATTCATCTAGAACAAAAAGAACCCCCAACTGCAATAAGCCGGGGATTCTTTTCGCTTTATTCATTCTTTATCCGATTATAAGCAGATCATCTCCATCTCTTTATATCCCAGTCAACTTTCCCCTCCCCTCTGCATCCTAGCCCTCCGGTAAAAGGTCGCCGTCGTCAGATTGCAAACCTTCGCTGCCTCTTCTGCGGAAATCTCTTTTGCCATCCAGCGCCGATACACCTGCGCAAAGTTTTCCGGAAGTGGTTTTGCGGGGCGGCCGAACTGTACGCCGCGCTGCTTTGCTGCCTCGATTCCCTCCTGCTGCCGTGACCGGATATTCGTCCGTTCACTGTCTGCCATAAACGATAATAGCTGCAGAACCAAATCTGCAATAAAGGTTCCTAATAAATTCTTCTCCCTCCGGGTATCCAGAAGCGGCATATCCAGAACCACGATATCCACCCCCTTATCTTTCGTCAGAATCCTCCACTGTTCCAAAACCTCCTCATAATTCCTCCCCAGCCGGTCAATGCTCTTGATAAATACCACATCGTCCTTTTTCAGCCGTTTTACCATCCTCTGATAATTCGGCCGTTCAAAATTCTGTCCGGATTGTTTGTCTATGTAGATATTTTCCTCGGTCACCTTCACTCCTTTTAGCGCAATAATCTGCCTTACCTCATTCTGCTCCCTCGTGCTCACCCTTGCATACCCATATACAGTTCCCATCATACGTTCTCCTTTCCATCTTCGTCTTTCGTTCTTCAGCCTCTGCATAAAAACAGAACCTGAATTGAACTTGAACTTTTCTATGTATACCTTATAAATTCTACCAAAAGCTCGATTAAAAAGACAAAGAGAAAAAGAAAAAAACATCCTTTCTTGCAAGAATGTTTTTCTCTGAAATCCATATGATATACAACGGAATCATAAAAGGTAACCCAATTTAATTTGTTTTTCCACGATCATGCATCATTTGATAAAACTGCTCTGGTTCAAGACAGGGAATTATGCTGCTTTTAAAATCCGGCAAATTTCTTGTCACAATGTAATCTGCATGATAACTTATTGCACACTCCATCTGAAGACAATCTTCAAAGTCTTGAAAGTCCTCATTGACAAGTGCATTCTGCAGTTTATCTTTATTAATTCCTTCCACATCAAAAAGTTCACAGATATCCAACAATATCGTTCTTCGTTCCTCAATCGTAAAATCTTTACGGAGAATAAAAAAGATATTACTGATGGAATGTGAAGCAACACAGGCAAATATCTGCTGCCTCTGACATGCCTTCACTATCCATCTTGCCATTTCTCCATATGGTTCCCGGTCTAAAAGATAATCCAACAAAACATTTGTATCAATAAGTACCCGTACTGCCATATTTCTCCTCTCGATATGCTGCCAATTCCCTGTCATAGTCAAGATCTGGAACTTTTTTTCTGATTCTTTCTAAACGCTGAAACGCCTCTTCCCGCCGCTTCTTGTCATCATTTTCATACAAACCCTTCATCCCCTGCATAATTTGTATGATAAAGATAATCTTATCGTCTGGAATCTGTTCTAACAACTTTATGGCATCCTGCCTTATTTTTGTCACCCTAAATCCCTTCTTTCATTCTTATCATTCACTCCAACTCCACCCGCAGCACACACCCCGATTCCGCCGGAAGCGTAAGCCTGATCCATCCGTCGTTCACCGGCACGCACAGTTTTTCGCCGTTTAAATCGCTTCCTTTTGCACACGACGCCCAGCCCAGTCCTTCGACGGAAAAGTCAATCGTCCTCTCCTCTTTTTCCATCGAACAGGCGACGATATAGCGTTCCTTATCGGTAAACCGTGCGCACACAAACTGCTTATCCTTCGCATAGAGCATCTTAAATGACCCTTCGGTAAATGCTTCGGTCTTTTTTCGGAGCTGAATCAGGCGGTGGTGCAGGATGTAGGCCCCTTCTTTCTGAAATTCCTTATCCCAGGGCATGGGATAGCGGCAGCCCTCGACGTCCTGTATCCTCCCGTCAATCCCTGCCTCATCCCCGTAGTAGACGCTGACGCAGCCGGGAAGGGCAAACTGTAAGAGGACTGCATTCTTCCACGCCCCATGCGATACTGCCGGGTTATTGTGAAGCCGGGCAATGTCATGGCTGTCCAGCAGGTTAAACTGATTCTGCTGGATAACCGTGGGAAGCTTATGAAGATGCGCCCCCACCCTCCGGGCAAAAAGCTCGGCATCCTGCGGGCTGGGGATTTCTTTAAAGTAATCATATTTCTGCAAAAACCAGTCCTGTTCCCCGGCAAACTCGCGGACGGGGCGGGCGCAGCCAAAGTAATTCATCGCCGAATCCCACTCGTCGCCCTTTAAAAATTCCGCACAGTCGCACCAGTCCTCGGCCAGGATATAAGCGTCCTTATTTGCATCTTTGATTTTTCTGCGGATTTCCGGCCAGATTTCGTGGTGGAGCTGAACGGCGTCGTTTCTTGCCATAACATCCGCCACGTCAAAACGCCAGCCGTCGATGGCAAAGGGGGCTTTAAGCCAGTGCCGCACGACCGAGTCCTCGCCTTCATAGATAACCTCGCGCAATGCCTTCGACGCATAATTTAAGGTCGGCAGCGTTTCCACGTTATTCCACGCCTTATATTCCCTGCCGCCTTCCTCTGCATCTGTGCCCATCCCTGTATCGGCCTTTATTCCGGCATCTGTGCCTTCCCCTGCCGCAATCTGCTTTTCTTTTTTCTCCTTAAAGAGATAATACTCCCTCTCCTTCGCCCCCGGGTTATGGTAAGCCCCCTGGGAAAGCGGGAAGAATTCGCCGTTTTTATTAAACCACTTATGCGCCGTTCCCGTATGGTTGACGGATACATCCAGGATCAGCCGCATTCCATTCATATGAAGCGCCCGGCTTAATTTCACCAGGGCCTCATCGCCACCAAGGTGGGGATCGACATGAAAGTAATCCAAGCAGTCATAGCGGTGCACCGTAGCGGCATAGAAAATCGGATTAAGGTATAAGGCATTAATTCCAAGCTTCTTTAAATAAGGAATCTTCTGGATAATCCCCTCCAGATCTCCCCCATAAAAATCCATGCAGTGGCTGTCCCAGTAGCCGCCGGGGATCTGGTTCCAGTTTTTAACCTGGATTGCCGGGCAGCCGTTAAAGGAATACTCTTTGTCTTTAACCCTGTTCTTTTCATTCCCCCTGCAAAAACGGTCGGGAAATATCTGGTAAAACACCGCATTTTTTACCCACTCCGGCTGCTGATAGCCCACCAGGACCTTAAAGTCAAAGGTTTCGTCCGGCATGGCCCTGGTCAGACCGTTTTGTGTATAATAGTAAACCTCATCCTGTGTAACCAGATAAAAATGATAATGGAACACATCCTCCCACAGGGCAACGCTGGTTTTAAAATAGGCCAGACCTTCCCGGGAGTAATCCCACGCCATCGGCAAAAGGACTTCCACGCCGTTAAGCTTCGTTCTGAGAATGATCTGCTTTACCGGGGACCACTCGCAGATTCTCAGCCACAGGGTTATGGTTTCTCCTTTTTCGGGCAGAGGATTGCTGACAAAATACCGCCCGCTGTCGGCAAATATGGTGTTTTTCCAGTCCAATTTTTCTACCTCCGTACAGTTATTATTTCACTTTTTTCTCCCAAAACATGTCCGGATATCCCTTTTTGCCATCCCTTCCCGCCATCCGGCAAAGGGTAGGCATCCGCACTTTAGTTTTCGTCCGGGTACTCAATAATATATTTCTCATAGGCATTAATTACTGTAGTTTCTTCATAGTGATCCAGCCGCTTAAAGCAGCTTCCATAGGTTGCATGGATGTGGCCGTGGATAAAGAAGCGGGGCTTATATTTTTCCATCAGCCGCAAAAAGGCGGCAAAGCCCCTGTGCGGCAGATCTTCCATATCGTTAAGATGATAGGCGGGAGCATGGGTCATCAGGATATCAAAGCCCCTGTGACGAAAAATCTTCCACCACAGACGCCGGATTCTCCTTCCCATCTCCTTTTCGGAAAACTGGTGGTCAGCTTCCGGATGATAGCGCATCGATCCGCCAAGGCCGAGTATCCTGATTCCCTTATAGACAAAGATATCATCGTCCACGCAGATACACCCATTCATCGCGTCCTTCTCATAGTGGTCATGGTTCCCATGGATGTAGAGCACGGTGGCACGGGACATCGTAACCAGGAAGGAGAGATAGGAAGCGTGGAGATCCCCGCAGGCCAGGATTAATTCAATATCATCCAGCATCCCCGGTTTAAAATGATCATACAGGAGCTTTGACTCCTCATCGGCCAGTACCAGAATCTTCATTGTTTCCTCCAAGCTGTGCATGTTCCACAGCACAAACAGGTATGGGTTCACCCTTTCCCTCATCCAGCTTAATCCCCTGAAGCCGAACCAGATCCTTTGCCTCATCCGTAAGTTCTTCCAGATCCGGCACAGAACCGACCACATTTTCCACCAGCCAGTTCATGGTTACAATCTCTTCCGGCGTCAGTTTCTGGTTTTCTGCGCAGCGGCGCACGCCGTCCCGCGAATAAATATCGCTGTCAAACGGCTGGAAGCTGCCGGAGCGGATGGAATTCTTTAAAAAGTTAATCAGACGGTTCGTTCCTCTGGGGAGGTTTTTCGAGCAGATCACATCCAGCACATCCGCCGACATTCCCCACCAGTAGTTTACCGCTTCTTTTCCCTTTGTATTCAGGGTCTGCCATCTCCCCTGGCGGATAAGCTTTACAATCCTCTCATAAAACTTGCCCCAGTGCATCAGCGGGGAAGCCAATGTGGTCAGCGTCCCGTCCTCTTCCTTGTGCAGCAGGCCGAATTCCCTGGTAAGGGATTTTGGCGTAATCATATCATCGGCGGAAATATAGTAAACGCCCTGCTCGTTTAATTCTTCCAGCGCATTTTTATCCTTCACCGCCTTCCATTTCAGAAAGACCTGTGCCCGGGGATTAATCATCCTTGCCCCCAGGGAAAATGCATTGACATTGGCCAAAGATCCATAGATTGGATAGTCGGCAATGTAGCCAAGCTGATCCGTCGTTGACATGGCTGCGGCGATGGCACCCATTAAGAACTTTGCCTCATACAGCCGCCCGTAATACGTCCTTACCGAAGAATAGGAGGTATTGACATTACAGTTTAAAATCTTAACTTCCGAGTACTGAACCGCCGCCTTGACACTGGGCTGAATCATCCTGGGCGTCGTGGTAAAGATGACCTGGCAGCCGGAGGCAATCGCCTCATCGATGGCCTCGGCCACCTGGCTTTCCGTGTCGGCCTGCTCAAAAGAGGTCGTAATGACTTCGCCGGGAAATGCCTGTTCGATATAGAGCCGCCCCAGTTCATGGCTGTAGGTCCAGCTTGAGGTTTCGGACGTTTTCTCGTAAATAAAGGCTATCTTTAACGGCGCGGATTCCCCGCCGGAAAGGAGTCTGCCGACCAGTCCCTTTGCCGGTTTTTCTTCCTCCGGCTGTTCAACTAAGGCAATCTTTCCGCCCTGTCCCTGCAGTACCAGTTCATCCCACATCTTAACCAGGTCTTTCTGGATCTGGGTTTCGGTTCTGTCCTTTACGGCTTCATAGCCGAAGAGCTTGGCATAGACTAAGAAGGCATCCGAAGCCGTCAGCCCGATACGATTTCCGCCCCGCTCGGAAAATACACGGGCAAAACGGTCGTGGATGGCTTTAAAATAAGAACGGTCATCGTCACTCCACACCTCATCGGGCTTCTTTCCCATAATTTCCAGCATCTGCTTGTAGCTTCCCTCTTTGCTAAACCATATATTGCTGAAAAAGGATACCTGATAAAAGTCAAGGAATTCATAGTAAAGCTTGTTTTCTTTATTATCGCTTCGTTTGGGAATCAGTCTTGTAACAATTCCCTGGATGCTGAAGGCATTCACATACTTTAAGACACTGACCCGCTTATTCCCCTCCATAACATAGTACTGATTCATAAATTCATAGGCAATAATCGGGTCGTGTATGCCTTCACCTTCCTGGTAGTCAAACAGCGTTGACCATTTTGCGGCAAACTCCGTCTTTTCCGAAAGCAAAGGCATGAATCCGTTGGAAAATGCATTCGTCCTTCCTTTGGTTTTGGTTCCCACAATCTGGGATAAGGGAATATCCACCACCCCTAAGTTGACCTCGGACACAATATCCGTATAGGACAGTATATCATCCAGCACAGGAAGATAGGGATGTTCCCCTCTGCTCAGTGCCGCCTGATACTGCCTTCTTCCCTGTTTCATTGCACGGTTATAATCATACAGAGCCATAATTTCCTCCTGTTCGCTTCCTGTTACAATGCACATGTCACGGCTGCCGCCTGTAAGCGCACGATGGTTTGTTTTGCCAGCCTTAATTTTTTGCAGTCAGTTCCCGACAAAGGGAAACCAGTTCCTCTTCCCCTGCGGACGCCGGAGTATACAGGGTATAGTTTGCCCCGTTCTTTGACCAGGCAGCCAGCTTTCCGCCGCTTTTTGTCGTCTTAATGGTCAGTTCCCCGTCCACAGCCATCTCGTCCGTAGCGGCGATGCTGACAACCTCCTCTTCAAATTCCTCAAAAATCCCGGCAAAATCTTCTGCGGTAGCCGAACCGCGGTAGGTATAAGAAGCATCGTTCAAGGTAAAATTCACCTCGGCAACGACCTGGCTGATAATAAAGCACTGCCCCAGTTCCACGCTTTCCGGCACCTCCATGGAAACACCGATTTCGGCAAGGGCTTCCGGTCCGGAAACCTCCTGCATCGGATTGGAAACGGCAATTTCCTCTGCATTTGCCGCCGATGTTGCTTCTCCTGCCTCCGATTCCTGTGCCTTATCTTCATTATCTTCGCCTGCGGCATCCTCCGTTTCTTTTTCGGCTGCCTCACCCTGCACGCTTGTTTCCTGGCTCGCAGCCGGTGCCGCATCCGAAGACTTTCCCGAAGTCCCGCCCTGACAGGCCGATAAAGCCAGGGTAAATCCGGTTAAAAGTACAAAAAGTTTCCATTTTTTCATTGCATAACTCTCCTTTATCCAACAATTCTATCCTTATTCTAATCTTATGATACGGATTGCTCCGCACTTCGTACTCCCGCAATCATCTTATCTGCTGCTCCGCATCGATGTGGGCAAACTCAAGTTCCGTCTTTGAGCAGGCAAACTTCTGGCTGCTGTACAGCCCATAATACCCCGAAAGCACAAAAGTTACCGCGATTACAATGGCAAAAAAGGGCATTCCCTCCCCGCCAAACAGTTCCAGGGCAATAAACATCGTGCTGATCGGGCAGTTCGTCACCCCGGCAAATAGTGCCGCCATCCCGCACGCTGCTGAAAAGGATGGGGAAATCCCCATAATCTGACCGACGATACAGCCAAAGGTTGAACCCACACAGAGCGTAGGCACAATCTCACCGCCCCGAAAACCTGCCCCCAAAGCCACTGCCGTAAACAGGGCTTTCAGCAGAAAATCTTCATACCGTGCATGTCCCTCCATCGCATGTTCAATCAGCTGCATACTTCCGCCGTGGTATTCCCTGGTTCCCAGAAGAAAGGTTAAGAGGATGAATAAGGCACTGGCAGCAAGAATACGGTAATAGGGATTGGGTATGTACTTTCGGTATAGTTTGCCCGCACTGTGCAGAAGCATACAAAAGCCAATGCTGACCAGGGCGCATAAAAGCCCCAGAAACACCGTATAGGCGGCAGTCACCGGCGTAAACTTCGGAAGATTTAAAATCGCAAAAGCCTCTGCCGGTACGCCGAGGGCGTGGGAAATATTTGCCCCTAAAAACGCGGAAAACACACTGGGAAGCAGACCGGCATAGTAGATTTCACCGACGCTTGCCACCTCCACGGCAAACATCGCCGCCGCCACAGGCGTTCCAAACAGGGCACCGAACACGGCACTCATCCCGCACATTACGGCAACCTTCCGATCCCTTTTTCCAAGCTTTAAAAGTTTTCCCGAAAGGCTTCCCAGGCTTCCGCCAAGCTGTAAGGCCGCGCCCTCCCGGCCGGAAGATCCGCCCACGAAATGCGTAAGCACCGTGGAGATAAAGATTAACGGCCCGGTTGCCAAAGATACCTCCTGATTGGCGGAAACGGCTTCAAGCACCGTATTGGTTCCCCGGTTATTTTCTTCATGGCAGCGGTAATACATCCAGACAATCAAAACACCGGCAGCCGGCATAAGATAGAGCGTCCAGCTATGCCCCTGGCGAAAAGCCGTTGCCCAGATCACCGCCTTGGCAAAGCAGGCACCAATCCCACCGCCCACGCCGCCAATCAGCGAGGCGATAAGCGTCCATTTGATAAAGTACTCTACATTCTTCCCAAAAGGTTTTTTCCACTTGTAAACCTTCATGCTTTTTACATCCCCTTCGACTTCACCAGCTTCGGGCGATAGCCTTCATCGCTTAGTGCCGCAACTATGCTGTTCTTATGTTCGGTTCCGAAAGCTTCCACGGTAATCCGCAGTTCCACGGCTGCATTTCGGTTGATGGAGATGAACTGGTTGTGCTCCAGCTTAATAACATTGGCCTGCTCCCGGGCAAGAAGGGCGGAAACGGCAGCCAGCTCGCCGGGCTTATCCGGCAGAAGTACGGATACGGTAAAGATTCGATCCCGCTGGATTAATCCGTGCTGGATAACAGAAGCCATGGTAATGACGTCCATATTTCCGCCGCTTAATACGGAAACAATTTTCTTTTTCTTTACGTCCAAATGCTTTAAGGCGGCCACCGTCAAAAGTCCCGAGTTTTCCACGATCATCTTGTGGTTTTCCACCATATCCAAAAAGGCGACAATCAGTTCGGAATCTTCAACGGTAATAATATCATCCACATTCTCCTGAATATAGGGGAAGAGTTTTTCTCCCGGCCGCTTTACCGCCGTGCCGTCGGCAATCGTGCTGACTTCGGGAAGGGTAACCACCTCTCCGGCTTTCAGCGAAGCCTGCATACAGGCTGCCCCTGCCGGTTCCACGCCAATCACCTTAATCTTGGGATTTAAAAGCTTTGCCAGACAGGAGATCCCGGCTAACAGCCCGCCTCCGCCTACCGGAACCAGGATATAATCCACCGTAGGCAGCTCCTTGATAATCTCCATGGCAATCGTCCCCTGTCCGGTCGCCACCTCCAAATCGTCAAAGGGATGGACAAAGGTCAGCCCCTGTTCCTGGGCCATCTGCACGGCAAAGGCGCAGGATTCATCGAACACATCCCCGCGGAGCACCACGTCTGCCCCGTAATTTCTTGTGCGGTTTACCTTAATCAGCGGTGTGGTCGTGGGCATCACTACGGTTGCCTTTACCCCGGCAAGCTTTGCCGCATAGGCCACACCCTGGGCATGGTTTCCCGCGGAAGCCGTAATTAACCCCTTTTCCTCCTCTTCCTTGGACATGGTGCTGATCTTATAATAGGCCCCTCTTACCTTGTAAGCCCCGGTATACTGCATATTTTCCGGCTTAAAATACACCTTGTTCCCTGTCAGTGACGAATAATATTCGCTGTACACCAGCTTGGTTTCCGAAGTTACGCGGCTAACTGCCTCCGCTGCCTCTTCAAATTGTTCTAAAGTCATTTCCTCCATGGTTCTTTCCTCACTTTCCTTCGGTCTGAAATAATGCATTAACAAAATCGTCGGCGTTAAATTTCTGCAGATCGTCGATCTTTTCCCCAATTCCGACATATTTTACAGGAATTCCCAGTTCAGCCTGAATCGCCACGGCAATTCCGCCTTTGGCGGTTCCGTCAAGCTTGGTGAGAATAATTCCGGTAATCTGCGCCACTTCCATAAACTGCCTGGCCTGGGCCATGGCGTTCTGCCCGGTGGTCCCGTCAAGCACCACCAGCGTTTCCCGGTAGGCATCGGGATATTCCTTGTCAATAATCCGGTTAATCTTCTTTAACTCTTCCATAAGATTCTTTTTATTGTGCAGCCTTCCCGCCGTATCGCAGATCAGAACATCTGCCTGCCTGGACTTTGCCGCCGCCACCGCGTCGTACACCACAGCGGCGGGGTCGGAGCCTTCCTGCTGGGCGATGATTTCCACCTTTGCCCGGTTCGCCCACTCGGTAAGCTGCTCGATCGCGGCGGCACGGAAGGTATCCGCCGCGGCTAAGACAACCTTCTTTCCCTGATCCTTTAGCTGACCTGCCAGCTTTCCCACAGAGGTCGTCTTTCCCACCCCGTTGACGCCAATCACTAAAACCACGGACTGGCGGTGTTCAAACTCGTAGGCATTCTCGCCCAGATCCATCTGCTTTTTAATGCTTTCGATTAAAACCTCCTTGCACTCGGAAGGGTTCTTGATGTGCTGCTCCTTCACCTTTTTGCGGAGATCCTCGACAATCGCCATGGTGGTCTGGATGCCCAGATCCCCCATAATCAGGGTTTCTTCAATCTCCTCGTAAAAATCATCGTCGATCGCCGAAAACCCGCTGAAAATCGAGTCAATCCCCGAAACAATATTGTCCCTGGTCTTTGTAAGTCCCTCGACCAGCCTGCCAAAAAATCCTTTCTTTCCTTCGCCCATTCCTTCCTCCATGATCCTGATTTGCGCAGCTTTTTTCCGGATAAACCCTAATGGCTTAACCCTGTTTCTGCGCTTTAACCTCTTTTTATTTATCTAAGTCCGCCTCGATTAAGCTTACGGAAACCAGCGTGGAAACTCCCTTTTCCTGCATGGTAATTCCGTACAGCCTGTCGGAAGCCACCATCGTTCCCCTTCGGTGGGTGATGACGATGAACTGCGTGCTTTTCGTCAGCTTGTGCAGATAACCGGCAAACCGATCCACATTGGAATCGTCAAGCGCCGCCTCAATCTCATCCAAAAGACAGAACGGGGACGGCTTTAAGTTCTGGATGGCAAAGAGCAGGGCAATGGCGGTCAATGCCTTTTCCCCGCCGGAAAGCTGCATCATATTCTGCAGCTTTTTCCCCGGGGGCTGGGAGATAATCTGAATCCCCGCCTCCAGAATATCCTCTTCCTCCATCAGTTCCAGTGTTCCCCGACCGCCGCCGAACAGCTCCTGGAAAACCTTGTTAAACTCCACGCAGATCCGCGCAAACTGCTCGGAAAACTGCCTGCGCATCCCCTGATCCAGTTCTTCGATAATGGTCAGAAGCGCTGCCTCCGCCTGGGTTAAATCGTCGTACTGGGTTTTTAAAAAGGCATAGCGCCCGGCCACTTCCTTATAATCTTCGATGGCATTGACATTCACATGGCCAAGGCCGCGGATCTCGGCTTTCAGACGCTCAATCTGCTTTTTAATCTCGGCTGCGGAAGTCATCTCCGGATTGAGGAAGCGCTCGGCTGTGCTGTAAGTGAGTTCATACTCGTTCCACATATAGTTTACCTGATTTTCCAGCCGTTCGTCCAGCTTTTCTTTTTGATTTTGCAGCCGGAAAACCTCTTTGTCTAAGGCGCTGATCCTCTCGCCGACTTCTTCCTGCCTGGCAAATAATGCCTTCTGCTTCTGCCCGGTTTCTTCTTTTTTTGCGGTTTCCTTTGCAAGTTCTTCCTGCTGCCCGCTGATTTTTTCCTCAATTCGGCCGATCTCCTGGCGCAGGCACAGGATCTCTTCCTGCTTTTTTTCTATCGCCTGCACCGAGCCGCCCTGTCCCTTGCTTAATTCCTCCCGTTCTTCCCGGCGCTTTCGCATCTCTTCATGAACACGGCGGATATTTTCCTGGATAAAGGAGAGGTTCTGCTGATAACCTGCCGTTTCCAGCTGAATCGCGGATAAATCCCTGCCCTGCTGTTCCCTGTCCTTTCGGCGCTCTTCTAAAAGCTTCTGCTGCTCTTCGATCTGGCTTTGCAGGGCTGCTCCCTCGGCTTCCCGCTCTGCACACTCTTCCTCCAGTGCGGCCTGGCTGCGCTTAATCTCCTTTACCTGTTCGTCTAACTGGCTGTGCTCCCGCACGAAATCCGCAGAGGATTCGGCAATCTCGGCAATCTTTCCTTCCATCTGCCGGATACTCATCTCCACCATGTTCTGCTTTAAAAACAGATCCTGGCTGCTTTCTTTCAGGGCTTCAAGCTCCTTTTCGGTCTGTGAAAATTTTTCTCTCGCCCCGCTCATCTCCTGCTGCAGCTTTTCTTCTGCCCTCTGGGTTTTATCGCAGAAGGCTTTCAGTTCTTCAAGTTCCCGCTTTCTTCCCAGAAGGTTGCTGGTATTTTTAAATGCACCTCCGGTCATGGAACCGCCGGCGCTTAAAAGTTCTCCTTCTAAGGTAACAATGCGCAGGCTGTAGCGGTATTTTCTCGCCAGGGCAATGGCATGGTCGATGTTCTCGGCGACGACCACACGCCCTAAAAGATACTGCACCAGACCCCGGTATTCGTCTTTCGTGTGGATTAGCTGGCTGGCAAGACCGATAACTCCCGGCTCCTTTAACGCATCCTCCTGGGTAAACCCTCCCCGGCTGCTGATGCTGGTCAGGGGAAGGAAGGTTGCACGCCCGTATTTATTCTTTTTCAGATAGGCAATCAGTTCTTTTGCTGTCTGTTCGGAATCGGTGACAATGTTTTGGATACTGCCGCCAAGTGCCGTTTCCACCGCGGTTTCATAGCGCTTTTCGGTGGTGATCAGATCGGCAACCACCCCGTGGATGCCGGGAAGACGGCTTTTTACCTCCATCACCCTGCGGATGCTGTTCCCGTAGCCTTCATAGCGCTCGGCAAGGTTTTGCAGGGAATCCAAGCGGGTGTAAGCAGCCTGGTATTCCTGATGCTTTTCCTCTAATGCCCGCGAAAGCCTTTTTACCTCCTGTTCCAGAGCCTGGTGCTCTTTTTCCAGTGTATTTTTCCTGCTGTTTATCCGGTCAAGCTCTTCTTTTAGTTTTTCTGCCCGGTTTTCTTCTTCTTTTTTCTGTTCTTCCTGAACGGACTCATCACTTTTAATCTTTAACAGCTTCTGGCTGACCTCGCTTCGCCGCACATTCACCTGTTCAAGCATGGCCTCATAGCGCTGCTGTCTGGCGCTGACCCCGGCCTTTGCGTTTAAGGCTTCCATCAATGCATTCTTTGCACGATCCAGCCAGGCTTCCATCTCCCCAAGAGCCGTATCGGCGTCCATCAGGGCAATCTCGGCTTCCTTTTGTTTTTCAAAAACCTCCCCGGCTTTCTGAGAAATTTCATCCTTTTCTTTTCCGTAGGCTTCCAGTTCTTCCTGCCGCTCGTCCAGTTCTTTTTCAATGGCTTCGACACGGTTTTTTAAGTGCTCGCCGTTCATCTTCTCGGTGTTGATCTGCTCGTGCAGAACATTAATCTGCCCCTCTAAGCTTCCCTTATCCACCGTTTCCTGGTTTAAAAGATTTCTTCCCGCAGCCAGTGCCTCTTCCAGGGCAAGAAGCTCCTGCTCTAAAAGGTCG
This sequence comes from uncultured Clostridium sp., assembly GCA_946553025.1. Lineage (GTDB taxonomy): Bacteria > Bacillota > Clostridia > Lachnospirales > Lachnospiraceae > Caccovicinus. Next base: position 23,161 of record CAMNRM010000039.1, on the reverse strand, counting down.
TATTCTTTCTTTATCGTTTCTGCCCGTTCTCTGGCCTCATTAAGATCCGCAGAAACAATGGACTCTTTTTCCTCCAGTTCCTGAAGCTGTTCTTTTAATTTACCGCTTTCCAGCAAAAAAGCGTTGGCGTCGCAGATCTTTAATTCCTCTTTCAGCCGCAGATATTCCCTGGCGGCCTGGGCCTGGCGCTCTAAGGGACCGACCTGTTTTTCCAGTTCGGATAAGATATCCGTCACCCGCAGAAGGTTCTGCTTTTCATCCTCAAGTTTTTTCTGTGCCAGGTTCTTGCGCCGCTTAAACTTAACGATTCCCGCAGCTTCGTCAAATAGTTCCCTGCGCTCTTCCGGCTTTCCGCTTAAGATCTTGTCAATCTGGCCCTGACCGATGATGGAATAACCTTCTTTTCCGATACCGGTATCGTAAAAAAGTTCATTCACATCCTTCAGCCGGCAGGTGCTTCCGTTAATCCGGTACTCGCTCTCCCCCGAGCGGTAGAGGCGTCTGGAAACCGTCACCTGGTCGTAATCAATCGCAAGCTGATGATCGGCGTTGTCCAGCGTAATCGCCACATAGGCAAAGCCCTGGGGCTTTCTTAACTCCGTGCCGGAAAAGATAACATCCTGCATACTGCCGCCGCGAAGCTGCTTTACCCGCTGCTCGCCCAAAACCCAGCGGACGGCGTCGGCAACATTGCTCTTTCCGCTTCCGTTCGGGCCTACGATGCCGGTGATCCCGTTGTGGAATTCAAAAAGAATCTTATTGGCAAAGGATTTAAAACCCTGAATTTCTATACTTTTTAAATACATAAACCTCTATTCTTCCTCATCCGTTTTGTCCTGTTCTGCGGCATTCCTTAGTTTTAATATCCCATGATAGGCAGCCGCCTGTTCCGCCCCCTTTTTCGTTCTTCCCGTACCCCTTCCGATTTCTGCAGTTCCGACCAGTGCACGGACCTCAAAACATTTATTGTGATCCGGCCCCTCTTCCTTTAAAAGTTCATAGGTTAAGGCTTCCTCATACCGGCTCTGCACAATCTCCTGCAAGATAGTCTTGCTATCATAAAAGAGCTGCTTATGTTCAATATCATTTAAAATAAACCGGTGTATAAACTCTTTTGCATTAGCAAAACCACCATCCAGATAAATCGCCCCGATAAGCGCCTCCATCGCATCCGAGGTCACGGAAGGACGAAACCTTCCCCCGGTAGCCTCCTCCCCTTTTCCCAGCAGAAGATATTCCCCCAGGCAGATTTCCTCTGCACAGTAGGCAAGCGAAGGCTCACACACAAGCCCGGCACGCTTCTTGGTCAGTTCTCCTTCCGGCATCTTTAAATGCTTCTGGTAAAGAAAGTCGCTGGTCACCAGTTCTAAAACCGCATCCCCTAAAAACTCCAGACGCTCATTGTTCCTTGTTTTTTCCCAGCGCTTTTCATTGGCGTAGGAACTGTGCGTCATGGCATGTTTTAAAAGCTGCTTCTGGTTAAAATGGTAGCCAATCACTTCTTCAAGCTCGCTGATTTTCCGATTCACAGCCATCCTCCTTTTTTGTTACCGTTCACATGTTCACAGTAACTCCTTTTTGCCTGTTTTCCGACAGACAAAATACTTTGCCCCGGCGCAGGCTACGAAAAAGGAACGGGGCACGCCGTAGCTTATCGACTGCCCCATCCCCCTGTTAATTCATCGCATTTTTAATCGCTTCGGCAGCATCGCCTACGGTAACGATCTTCTCTGCAGCTTCATTGGGAATCTCAATGTCAAACTCTTCCTCGATTCCCATAATAATCTGGAAAATATCCAGAGAATCTGCACCTAAATCATCGACAAAGGTTGCATTTGGCGAGATCTCATCCGGTTCCAGATTTAATACTTCAGCAATAATCCCCTGTAACTTTTCAAATTCCATAGACATCCATCCTCCTACTCTTTTTGGCTGGCTTTGGCCAGGCTCTCCTTGATTTTTTCGTTAATGCCCTGCTTTTGAAAGGTCAGGCATTGAATAATGGAATTTTTCACTTCATTCGCCTTTGAATTCCCGTGGGTTTTTACCACCAGCCCGTTTAATCCCAGAAGCGGCGCACCGCCGTAACGGCTGGCATCAAAGGATTTTAAAGTGTCTTTCAGCGCAGGTTTTACAAGCAACGCGCCAATCTTGCTGCGAAGGTCTGCCATCATCCCGGTTTTTACCTTGCTGATTAAGGTAGCACCCACGCCCTCGTAAAGCTTTAAGATAACATTTCCCACAAAAGCTTCACAGACAATAACATCCGCGGCCCCGTGAGGGATCTCGCGTGCCTCAATGCTCCCGATAAAATGGATATCCTTACATGCTTTCAGCAGAGGGAAGGTTTCCTTAACCAGGGCATTGCCCTTCTCTTCCTCGGCACCGATATTTACAATGGCTACCCTTGGACGATTTATGTTCATCACATGTTCCATATAAATCGAACCCATCCTTGCAAACTGCACCAGGTGGGAAGGTCTTGCATCTACATTGGCCCCGCAGTCAATCAGCAGGGATACTCCCGTTTCCGTCGGAATCAGCGGCGCAAGCGGCGGGCGCTCCACCCCTTTGATCCTCCCGACAATCACCTGTCCGCCAACCAGTATGGCTCCGGAACTTCCCGCCGACACAAAGGCGTCGGCCTCCTTATTTTTCACCAGATTCATGCCCACGACGATGGATGAATCTTTTTTCTTGCGGATGGCGTTCACCGGAGGTTCCTCGGTGGCAATCACTTCGCTGGCATGAACCACCGTAATTTGGTCCTTATCATAGGTAAAACCGGACAGCTTTTCCTTAACTACCTGCTCCTGACCTACCAAAAGCACCTTAATTTCCTTATTTTCCTTTACAGCATCCACGGCTCCGGCAATTATCTCCTCCGGTGCATAATCACCGCCCATGGCATCTACAGCTACCCGAATCATCGCGGATTCTCCTTTCGGCTAATCTATGTTTTAATATACTAAAGATCTTTTGATAAATCAATAGGATTTTCAAGTTTTCCCCAAAACATCTTTGCAAAATCTATGCAAGACCAGAAGCAAAAATACTTTTTTCTGTTTGCGCCAAATCCCCCCTCCCGGCAAACGATTTTATAGTACAATAATTCTCGAAACTTTTAGGGACTGTATTTGCAGTTTTTACGGTGTGAAGCACAGGAAAAATTCAAAAAAGGTGCTTTGAAGAACGCGAGAAGAAACATTGTAAAAAAACAAAAGGAGGGGTTTTTCATGAGAAAAAGAAAACATCAGGTTTACGGCTATGTGCGGGTGTCCACCCAGGAGCAGAATGAAGCCCGGCAGCTCCGTGCTCTGTCATCTTTTTCGATTAAATCCGAAAATATCTACATGGATAAGAAAAGCGGAAAAGATTTTCTGCGTCCGGGATGGAAAGAATTAATCGAAAAAATCGGCCCCGGAGATCTGCTGGTGATTAAATCCATCGACCGGCTCGGAAGAAACTATGAAGAAATTTTAGAACAATGGAAACTTTTAACCAAGGAAATCCAGGCAAATATCGTCGTTTTGGATATGCCGCTCTTAGATACCCGTGCAAAGGGGAAAGATCTTACAGGAACGTTTATTGCAGATTTGGTTTTGCAGATCCTCTCCTATGTGGCCCAGACCGAAAGAGAAAATATCCGCCAGCGCCAGCAGGAAGGGATTGCCCTGGCCAAGGCAAACGGAACACATTTCGGACGTGATCTGCGGGAAATTCCCAATTTCGATAAAATTTTAAAGCAGTACAACCGGAAAGAAATCACCGTAACCGAGGCCGCCACAAAATGCGGGCTGAGCAGGCAGGGCTTTTATAAGAGGGTTCGTGCGCTGCAGGAGGAGGGGGAGAGAAAAAAGAAAGCGTAAATTTGCGGTTCACAGGGCTGCTGCGGCGGGGACATATTCCGTCGTCACCGCGCTCTCGCTCCGCAAAAGAACACAGCGGACGCTAAACTCGAAAAGACCTCGTTAAGCGCCGGTGTTTTTTGAGGGGATTCCTCACGGAACATGCCCCCGCCTACGCACCCCCGTGAACCGCAAATTCAGGGTATTGAAAAAAAGCAAAAAAGCCAAAAAAATACTTGTCAAGGAAGAAAAACTGTGCTATGATATTCGTGTTGTTGGCATGAATGTGCCAGAAGCCGGCCTGTCGGAATGGCAGACGAGGTGGACTCAAAATCCATTGATGGCAACATCGTGCGGGTTCAAGTCCCGCGGCCGGCACTCCTTGGCAGGGGCAAAACCGCTTAAATCTTAAGATTTTTAGGATTTAGCGGTTTTTCTTTTTGCCTGATTTTTTCCTGATTCTACTTCATTGATTTAATTCTGACCGCAGTCGGATTTTCCGCATTTGCATCCGCCGCTGCAACCGCAGCATTTCCCGGCTTTTTTATTCTTCCACACACTTCTTGCCGCCAGAGCTGCAATGCCGAAAATTAAAACGGCGGGAATAATCGTTCCTAAATTTTGAATCAACCAAGTCATATCTGCTTTCCTTCTTTCTGCAAGGTTGTGCAATGTATTGTTTGGAGTTTTGGGTTATTTTTTGTCTTTTAGGATTTTTTCTATCCTTTTGGGCCTATGCTTTTGCCAGTCCTTTTGCTTTTACGTTCAGTTTACCGTCAGCCGGGCGGAAAAGCAAGTACAAAAATCCAAGCAGCACCAGCAGAGCAAAAACCGTCCCCAGGCCGAAGGCTTCTCCCTGAATAAATATGCCTAACTGATAGATGCAGAAGGATACGGCATAAGCAAGCGCCGTCTGGTAGCCGATGGCAAACCAGGTCCATTTTGCGTTGTTCATCTCGCGCTTAATGGCACCGATAGCCGCAAAGCACGGGGCGCATAAAAGGTTAAAGGTTAAGAAGGAATAGGCGGCAGCGGCGCTGTAGCTGCTGGCTAAATTGCCCCAGATTTCGGTTCCGTCTTCGGCAACCTCGGCAAAGCCGAACAGAATTCCCAGTGTTCCCACGACGTTTTCCTTGGCAACCAATCCGGTAATGGCTGCCACGGCCATCTTCCAGTCCCCCCAGCCCAGAGGAGCAAACAGCCAGGCAGCCGCACTTCCGATTCCTGCTAAAAGTCCCTGGCTCAGATCTTCTACCATGCCGAAATGACCGTCCACAAAGCCAAAGGAGGAAGTAAACCATATAAAGATGGTGGACAATAAGATCACGGTTCCCGCTTTTTTCATAAATGACCAGCCGCGCTCCCACATACTGCGGAGCACATTGCCAATGGTCGGCATATGGTAAGCCGGGAGTTCCATAACGAAGGGGGCAGGATCTCCGGCAAACATCCTGGTCTTTTTTAAGATAATCCCGGAACAGATAATGGCGGCAATCCCTATAAAATAAGCACTGGGTGCCACCCAGGAAGCACCGCCAAACAGTGCACCGGCAATCAAGGCAATAATCGGAAGCTTTGCTCCGCAGGGAATAAAGGTAGTCGTTATAATGGTCATCTTTCTGTCCCGGTCATTTTCTATGGTACGGGAAGCCATAACTCCCGGTACGCCGCAGCCTGTGCCAATCAGCATCGGGATGAAGGATTTTCCGGAAAGACCGAATTTGCGGAAGATTCGATCCATAATAAAGGCAATTCTTGCCATGTAGCCGCACGCTTCCAAAAAGGCAAGGAAGATAAACAGCACCAGCATCTGCGGAACAAAACCAAGCACGGCACCCACACCGGCTACAATTCCGTCCAGAATCAGTCCCTGCAGCCACTCGGCACAGTTAATGCTGACTAAAACAGTTTCTATCGCGGGAGGAATGATTTCGCCAAAGAGCACGTCATTCGTCCAGTCCGTAACGATCGTTCCCACCGTCGTCACGGAAATATAGTAGACCAGCCACATCACTGCCGCAAAAATCGGGAGGGCAAGAATCCGGTTGGTGACAATCCGGTCAATTTTATCCGAAATCGTGCGCTGGTTTTTTCCTGCTTTTACATAACTGTCCTTTAATATTTTTGCGATATACGTATAGCGTTCATTCGTAATGATGCTCTCGCTGTCATCGTCAAACTTTTCTTCCATGCGGACAATAATCTCCTCAATGGACGGAACGGATGCCATGCCCTCGATAATCTTTTCGTCCCGCTCAAAAAGCTTGATGGCAAAGAAACGCTTCTGCTCCTCGGGTATGGAGGAATCCAGACGTGCCCTGATTTCTTCCAGCCCGCTCTCTACGGCTTTGCCAAACTGATGTACCGGCACGGCTTTTTCTTTCTTTTGCGCGGCACTTACCGCCAGAGAAGCCGCCTCCATAATTCCCGTTCCCTTTAAGGCAGAAATCTCCACCACTTTACAGCCAAGATCCCGTGCAAGAGCCTGGATATTGATCTTATCGCCGTTTTTCTGTACAAGATCCATCATATTTACCGCAATAATCACCGGAATTCCCAGTTCCGCCATCTGCGTGGTTAAGTATAAGTTTCGTTCCAGATTCGTCCCGTCCACAATATTTAAAATAGCATCCGGGCGCTCGAAAAGCAGATAATTCCTGGCAACCACTTCTTCTAAGGTATAGGGAGAAAGCGAGTAAATTCCCGGAAGATCCATAATGACTACATCCTTATGACCCTTTAATTTTCCTTCCTTCTTTTCTACCGTTACTCCCGGCCAGTTCCCCACAAACTGGTTGGAACCGGTTAATGCATTAAAAAGCGTTGTTTTTCCGCTGTTGGGATTTCCCGCCAGCGCAATCTTTACAGCCATTGGAAAGCCTCCTGTTCTTGTTCTTCATTTTCTTCATTCTCTTTATTCTTTATTCTTTATTCTGTTGCCTATTTCAGTTAGTATATTCTAACCTACACAGCAAAAGAAAAGAGGTTTACTCGCTGCTGTGAATCTATAAACAGCAGCGTTTACTCCACCTCAACCATCTGTGCGTCTTCTTTCCGCAGGGAGAGTTCATAGCCGCGCACGGTAACTTCCACCGGATCGCCTAACGGCGCTACCCTGCGCACATAGATTTCTGTCCCTCTGGTTATTCCCATATCCATAATCCGCCGTTTCACTGCGCCTTCTCCATGCAGCTTTACGACCTTTACGGTCCTTTTACAGCCCACATCTTTTAATGTTTCCATCACAAAGTTTCTCCTTCAAACCAAAATTTTACTTGCCATCTCGCGGCTGATGGCAACCCTGGATTCTTTAATATTGACAATTACGCTGCCGCTGATCTTTGAAATAACGGTAATCTCACCTCCGGGGACAAAGCCCAGGCTCTCTAAAAAACGGCGGGTTTCCTCTTTTCCGCCAATCCTTTTAATCTGGTTTACTTCACCGGATTTCGCCATCGATAAAGGCATACTCATCATCCTCCTTTTCCCATTGTCCATGCTGCCGCCATGGTTAGTTTTGAATAACTTTTGTTTACGGGAGTATTCTAGCACAAATTTGAGTTAGTGTCAACTACCTTCTTCCTTTTTTATTTTTTTTTGCTTTCGCTGTTTTTGGCTTTTACGCTGTTTTCTTTGGCAGTTTTTGGCGAAATATTTAGAATATTGTAAGTTTTTCTTCAAAACATGTCCACGAATATCCGTTATAATACAGTTAGTTTTTCATTATTATCAACATACAAACAGTAACCGTTTTTCCGAAAACAAGATAAGTAAAATAAGGGAGAATTCTTATGATTAATCGAAATGTTATTATCGGCGCTGTGATTGCCGGTGTTCTTGCTGTTGGTACAGCCGTGGCTGTATTGGTATCCGGTTCGGAAACCCCGGATAAGATTGATTTATCGTCCATCCACACCTCCGAGGCCCCCACCGAAGCCCCGGAAACGACGGCACCTCCGGAAACCACCACACAGGCTCCGACACAGGCCCAGGAAGGGGAAGACGTGCAAAGCCTCTCTTATCAGATTGCTGCCTATGAAAGCGACGGAAAAATCCGCATAGAATACCCGGTCATTTCCCAGATGACCGATGAAGAAAAACAGGCGCGGATCAATCAGCACCTGATGGATAATGCGCTTTCGCTGTTAAAAGCCTGGGATAGCGAAGGCGGAAAATGCACCATAACGATCAAGTGCCAGGTTCCCTCACTGACCAGAAAACGGATTACCGCCGTCTATACCGGTTCGGCTTCCCAGGAAGGATCTGCACACCCGGTCAATTTATTTTACACCAATACCTATGATCTGACTGCGGAGGCGGATCTTGGGCTTTCCGATTTTGCCGATCCCTACACGATGGCCGGCTATGTTCTCAGCGATGATGTGCAGTTTGCCGATACGGGAAGCGCTTCTTTAGCGGACGCTCTGGCGGCGCGGCAGACGATGGATATTGATTACTACACGGAGATCTTTACCCAGGCAGACTTTCCTTTCGATGCGGAGAAAACCTGGCCTTCCTCCTTCAGCTACGAGCGGCAGGGTGAGATTTATTTTTCCATCCCGGTGGAACATGCGATTGGCGACTATATTATCGTCAAATTCACCCCGGATACAAAATAAACCGGCATCCAGGATGAATTTCTGTGATAAACGCCGGACATCTGCCCGCCAAAAACCTTGACGAAGAATGAAAATAAAGATAAACTATAGGAAGATGGTTTGGCGGATTTTGCCGGATAAATGGTTCGGCAGATATTGCCCATACCTGTTTGTACGGTGAAATACGTACAGAATGGAGGAAAATATGGATCAGATTATCGTTTTTCAGCACCCGTTAATTCAGCACAAGATTTCCATGCTTCGGGACAAGCGCACAGGGACGAATGAATTCCGTGCACTGGTAGAAGAAATCGCCATGCTTATGGGATATGAAGCCCTCAGAGATCTCCCTGTAGAGGATGTAGAGGTTGAAACACCGATTGAAACCTGTATGACACCGATGATTTCCGGAAGAAAACTCGCGGTTGTTCCCATCCTGCGTGCAGGTCTTGGCATGGTAAACGGCATCCTGGCTCTGGTTCCCTCGGCCAAGGTCGGGCACATCGGGCTTTACCGGGATGAAGTTACCCACGAACCCCATGAGTATTACTGCAAACTCCCGGACCCCATCGACGAGCGGACGATTGTCGTAACCGATCCCATGCTGGCTACCGGCGGCTCGGCTGTAGCTGCTGTGGACTTTATCAAGGCTCACGGCGGGAAAAAGATTAAATTTATGTCCATTATCGCTGCCCCCGAAGGTCTTGAGCGCTTAAAAGCCGCACATCCGGATATCCAGATTTATGTCGGCCACATGGATCGCTGCTTAAACGAAAACGCCTATATCTGCCCGGGTCTTGGCGATGCAGGCGATCGAATCTTTGGGACAAAATAACGGACGATAAATAAACAGACAATAAATAAACCGGCGATGAATAGACAGATAATAAATTAACCGACAATAAAAACACCGACACAGAACAAACAGTAAAACCAACATAAAAAGGATTGTCAAATCACCTGGTCTGCTGCCATGGTTTTTGCAATCCTTTTTCTTCTATCTTTTTCCTTCCATGCCTTATTCTTTTGCGGCATTTTCTAAGATTATCGTTTTCTTTTTTAAACCCGGAGTTCCCTACTCCCGGTCTTCCTTCTCGACAACCTCACCCTGTTTTTTGTAAATAGAGTTTGGTTCCACACAGCCTCTTACGCTGGATAAGGGATAAATATTGCTGTTTTTTCCGATTACCGTGCCGGGGTTTAATACCGATCCGCAGCCGACTTCTACGCCGTCGCCCAAGATAGCGCCAACCTTCTTTAACCCGGTTTCAATATCTCCGTCTTCGGCGTGAATCTTTACCAGCGTCTTATCGGACTTTACATTTGAGGTGACTGCGCCTGCGCCCATGTGGGACTTGTAGCCTAAGATGGAGTCGCCCACATAGTTATAGTGCGGAACCTGCACACCGTTAAATAACACAACATTCTTTAATTCACAGGAATTGCCCACAACGGCGTTTTCTCCGATAATGGTATTTCCCCGAAGGAATGCCGAGTGGCGAACCTCTGCGCCTGCACAGATAATCGCCGGACCGGTCATTAATACGGAGCGGGCCATCTTTGCCGTCTTATGAATCCATACATTCTTCCCCAGTTTGGCGTACTCTTCCTCCGGCAGATGCTTGCCGATGGAAGTTATGCATTTTCCGATATTGGGAAGGGCTTCCCAAGGATAGGTGTACATGGTAAACAGACGCGCCGCAATCGTCTGCTCCAAATCAAAAAGTTCCGTGTTTTTCATCGCTTCTAATTTCATGTTTTCCTCCATTCCGTGCGCGTTTCACCGCAAAACGATCTATACAAAAACTCGTTACTGTTCACACGTCACAGCAATCAAAACTCTTCTCTTCTACTTTATGCAGATTTCATCCTTTTTTTCCTTTTGCCGACGACTGGTAAAATAAAGCAGCGCGGTCAAAATTTCCCCGAAGCAAACCGGCATTGCTTAACTGCTTTACATTCATCGTCCTGCCTGCGACAAAACGGTTTAATTTTTCCATGTATTCTTCACTGGTAATGCTGCCCTCCGCTACATAGGTCAGTCCCTTTTCCCAGCTTGCCGTAAGTTCCGGGTTTAAGAGCTGGCGGATGGAGGCAAAGACCACTTCATAGATCATCTCGCCTAAAAACGTCGGGGTGATCACCTGGGTTTTGGCATTCAGCGCAAGGTACTGGATATGAAAAAGCTTTTTTAAAATCTCCGCACGGGTAGCGCTGGTGCCTATGCCGCTGCCCTTAATCTGTGCCCGCAGTTCCTCGTCCTCGATTAACTGCCCCGCATTCTCCATCGCAAGAATCATCGAACCGGAAGTGTAGCGCTTGGGCGGCGAGGTCTCGCCTTCTTTGATGGTAAATTGGTGAACCGGCAGGACATCTCCCTTTTTCAAGGTTTTTAACAGGGCTAAAAATGCCGGGTTCTGTGCGTTTTTCATATTGACCGGATCGGCTCCCTCGCCCCCCTCCGGCTGCTCCTTTGCGGTTTTCGCCGCTTTTTCCGCTGACGGTTTGGCGCTTTCCGCTTTATCTGCATTCTCCGAAAAAGTTTCTTCACTATTCTTCCCAAAATTCGGGTCGCTTACCCGCAGATAGCCCGGTTCCAGCAATAACTTAAAACTGGCAAAAAAATGCTCTTTTTTCCGCTCAAAATCCAGGGAATACTTCTGATAAACGGCTGGCGGATAAAAAATACTTAAAAACCTGCGGCAGATCACCTGATAGATTTTTTCGGATAATGGCTTTAACGAGCGCAGTGCCCCCAGACCCTGCCCGGTCGGCACGATGGCATAGTGATCCGTGATCTGCTTATCATTGACATAGCGGGTTTTTCCAATCGTCTTCCACAATCCCAGTTTTAAGGCTTCATCCGCAAACACAGCCATCGGCCCGTAACCCTTTAATCCACCGATATTTCGCCCAATTTCCTTTGCCACGGCGCTGGAAAGCACACGGGCATCTGTTCTGGGGTAAGTTACCAGCTTTTTTTCATAGAGTTCCTGAACGACCTGAAGGGTTGCGTCCGGGCTGATCTTAAACATCTTGGAACAGTCATTCTGCAATTCTGCCAGATTATATAAAAGGGGAGGGTTTTTCGTTTCTTTTTTAACTTCCTTCCCCGCAAGCACAACCGTTACCGGCGGCTCTTCATTCAGCATGGAAATCAGTGCCTCGGCGTCTTTTTTTTCTTTAAATCCGTTTTCCTTATACAGGGCCGGCGTACCGGCATAGCGTGAGCCTTCTACGGCCTTCCACTCCCCGTCCAGAGAAAATTCTCCCAGGCCAAATTCTCCGATAACCCGGTAAAACGGGGTTTTGACAAACTCGCGGATCTCCCTTTCCCGGCGCACGGTCATCCCCAGGACACAGGTCATCACCCGTCCCACGGATACCACGGTAGATTTTGTTTTTAAGTAAGCAGAAAGTACAGGGCCGTACTTTAAGGTCAGCACCCGGGAAAAATTAATGCCCATCAGATAATCTTCCTTGGCCCTGAGATAGGCGGAAGCACTTAAATTGTCATAATCGGATAAATCCTTGGCCTGCGCAATTCCCCGCAGAATCTCTTCCTCGGTCTGCGAGTCAATCCACACGCGCTTTTCTTCTTTTCCCTTCACTCCCGCCATCTGGGCAACCAGGCGGTAGATGTATTCTCCCTCCCGCCCGGAGTCCGTACAGACATAGATTCTCTCTACATCCTTTCGATTAAGCAGGCCGGAAACGATGGTGAACTGTTTTTTTACGCTGTCAATCACCTGATACTTATATTCCCGCGGAAGAAAAGGCAGGGTTTCCAGACTCCAGCGCTTTAATGCAGGGTCATAGGCGTCCGGATAACTCATGGTCACCAGATGACCCACGCACCAGGTAATTACCGCGTCATCCGACTCGATATAACCGTCCCCCCGCCTGCCCTTCACCTTTAAGGCGTCGGCAAACTGCTGGGCCACACTGGGCTTCTCTGCGATATATAATGATTTTGCCATTCCTTACTCCTGGGTAAACCGATAAATCGTCGTCGTCTTATACTCTTCTCCTGCCCGAAGAACAGGGGACGGGAAGGACGGTTTATTCACCGCATCCGGATAATACTGCGTTTCAAAGCAGAAGGCACTGCGCATATCGTAAGCGGCACCGTCTTTTCCGGGTCCTACAACTTCACGCTTTAAAAAGTTTCCGGTGTAAAACTGTATCCCGGGCAGATCCGTGTAAACTTCCATACAGCGCCCTGACGCCGGGTCCCAGGCTTTGGCACAGAGTGCGGTTTCCCCCGGTGTATAATGGTTGAGCACCCAGTTGTGATCGTAGCCCTTCCCCAGAAGCAGTGCCTCAAAGTCAGCGCCGATTTCCTTTCCGATTTCTTTTTTCACGGTGAAATCCATGGGTGTTCCCTTCACGGGCATCAGCGTTCCCACCGGGATAGAGCCGGCATCTGCCGGGGTAAAATAATCCGCGTCAATCCACACCTGCTGGGACAAAACATCCCCCTGATCATGCCCGGCCAGGTTAAAGTAGCTGTGATTGGTAAAATTAGCCACGGTATCCGCATCCGAGATCATATGATAGTCAATCATCACCGCATCATCCTGCGTCAGGGTGTAGCTTACGGTAATCTGTGCATTTCCCGGAAATCCCTGATCGCCGTCGGGGCTGAACAGAGAAAACGAAATCCGGCTGCCCAGACTGCTCTCGTCCAGTTCAACCTCCCATATCCGTCCGTGATAAAAGTCCGGGCCGCTGTGAAGGTTGTTTTTCCCGTCATTTTCCGCCAGAGCATAGTTCTCCCCGTTTAAGGTAAATCCTGCCCCGCCGATACGGTTTGCATTCCTTCCGATAATGGCACCGAAATGCGCCGGGTTTTTTAAGTAGCTTTCCAGGTTGTCATAGCCTAAGACCACATCGGCCATCTTCCCGTCTTTATCCGGAACCAGCATGGAAATCCAGGTTCCTCCAAGGTTGGTAAAGGAAGCACTCACCCCATGTTCATTCGTCAGCGTGTACTTATCGGCCTGCTGCCCCTTCAGTGTTTCTCCAAATCGTTCTACATTAATTGCCATTTGCAAGTCCCCCTGTCCTATTCTTCACGTCGCTCTGCCATGCGGCTTCATCGTTACTGTTCACACATGCACCGTAACGCTTTATCCGCGATTATTTGCGTTCTATATAACCCTGGGCAGTCAGAAGTTCTGCACACAGCACGGCACCTCCGGCGGCTCCCCGCACGGTGTTGTGCGATAAACCAATGAACTTCCAGTCATAGATCGAATCTTCTCTTAATCTTCCCACAGAAATCCCCATACCGTTTTCCACATCCACATCCAAAGCCACCTGCGGACGGTTATCCTCCTCCATGTACCGGATAAACTGCTTTGGTGCGCTTGGAAGCTTTAACTCCTGGGGAAGCCCGGAGAATGCATTCAGCTTTTCAATTAACTGCTCTTTGGTCGGCTGTTTTCTGAACTTTACAAAAACCGCAGCCGTGTGACCGTTTAATACCGGAACGCGGACGCACTGGCAGGTAATCTTTGGCTCCTGCGCCTTAACGATAACCCCGTCCTCAATCCTGCCCCAGATTCTTAACGGTTCCTGCTCGCTCTTTTCTTCCTCGCCGCCGATATAAGGGATAATATTTCCTTCCATCTCCGGCCAGTCCTTAAAGGTCTTTCCCGCACCGGAAATCGCCTGGTATGTGGTCGCTACCACCTCATAGGGTTCAAACTCCTTCCAGGCGGTAAGCACCGGCGCATAGCTCTGGATGGAACAGTTCGGCTTTACTGCCACAAAACCCTTCTTCGTTCCCAGACGCTTTCTCTGGAATGCAATCACCTGAAAATGCTCCGGGTTAATCTCCGGCACAACCATGGGAACATCCGGCGTCCAGCGGTGTGCGCTGTTGTTGGACACTACCGGCGTTTCGGTCTTTGCGTAGGCTTCCTCAATCGCCTTAATCTCATCCTTGCTCATATCCACGGCGCTGAATACAAAATCCACACCGGAGGCAACCTTCTCGACTTCATTGACATTCATAACCACCAGGTTCTTTACACCCTCCGGCATCGGCGTGCTCATCTTCCAGCGTCCGCCCACGGCCTCCTCATAGGTCTTTCCTGCCGAACGGGGGCTTGCTGCAACCGTCGTCACCTCGTACCAGGGATGATTCTCCAATAACGAAATAAATCTCTGTCCTACCATACCTGTAGCGCCCAAAACGCCAACCTTAAATTTTCTCTCCATAATCGGCTCCTCTTCTCATGTTAGTGGCGGGTACCAAGGTCAATTCTCCTAAAAGCAGGCTTTCGTCAAATTATTGACTTTTTGACCCTGGCTATCACATTATTCTCGAATATCCTATACCAAAACCGTGGAAAATGCAATACCCATTCGCAAGAAAAATACATTTGTCCGCCAGGCAAAGACAAACTTAAACCCCGCGAACCCTGCTTCCCTTCCCGTCACGCTTAGAAAGCTTCAGGCGGTTTAAATGAACCTCCTTCTCTTTTACTTTCACCGTTATATCTTCTCCAAGAAGGTAAAGGGCGGTTAATTCCTCGCCTTTTCCCAGTTTTATCCCCCGCACCCCTTTGGAAATTTTCTTAACCACCGGGATTTCTTCCAGTAAAAACCGTAAAAACACATGGCTGCTGGTCTGAAGAACGACGTCGGTTTCCTCGCCGACCGGATAGACACCGCAAACCTCATCGCCCTCCTGAAGCTTCGTCGCGGCAACCATCCGTTTATTTGCGGCAAACTCCTCGGCCAAAACCTGCTTTAAAAGTGCCTGCTTTGTGGCAAAAATAAGTGTCTTGTCTTTCAGCCTCTCCCAGCTTTCCAGATAAATCATCTGCTCTTTTCCCCCGTCATAACGGCTGATATTGTCAATCGGGGTTCCCTTGTCCTTCATCTTTCCGCAGGGAACGTCCGCCACCTTAATCTGATGAAGGTTTCCGATATTGGTAAACAGGCAAAGCTTATCCGAGGTCAGGCAGGGAAGAACATGGGGATAATCGGTAAAAATACTCTCCTGATTTCGCTCAAACATGCTCTTATCCAAAAGCTTGCAGTAGCCGAACCGATCCATCACAAACACCATCTCCTGCACCGCGGGGGCTTCCTCCTCATAGACGGCTTCTTTGCTGTCCTCTAAGCGGGTGCGGCGATCCAGGCCAAAATCCTCTTTAATCTTTTCCAAATCGGCAATAATCACATCGTCCATGGTCTTTCGGCTCTTTAAGATCTTTTCGTACTCTTTAATCTTTCTTAATGTTTCCCGGTGCTCCTTTTCCAGGGCAAGAATCTCCAGTCCGATAAGCTTGTACAGGCGCATTTCCAAAATAGCTGTGGCCTGGCGCTCGGTAAAGTTAAGCTTTGCGGCATCTTCGGAAAATCCGGGGTGCTTAAACTGAATCTTTGAGGTATCGCCGTACATCAGGCAGGCTTTGGCATCCTTTAAGTTCTTTGCCCCGCGCAGGATGGCGATAATTAAATCAATCACATCACAGGCCCGGATTAATCCCTCCTGAACCTCCTTCTTTTCCAGTTCCTTCTGCAAAAGCACCTGATACTTTCTCGTGGTGTTTTCATGCTGAAAATCCAGGAAATGGCGGAAAATCCCCTTTAAGCTTAAGCACTCCGGCCGCCCGCCCGCAATCGCCAGCATATTTACGCCAAATGTATCCTCAAGCTTGGTCTTTTTGTAGAGGATGTTCATAATTCTTTCGATATCCGCATCCTTTTTCAGTTCCAGGACAATGCGGATTCCCTCTTTGTTCGACTGGTTGGAGATATCCACCACGTCCGGCAGCTTCCTGCTCTCCACCAGATCCGCCACATCCATCAGAAATTTATTAATTCCGGCACCAATCATCGTATAGGGAATCTCGGTAATCAAAAGCTTGTCCTTATCTGCCCGCCGCTTTCCCAGTTCCACTTCAAATTTACCGCGAAGTTTAATCTTGCCGGTTCCGGTTTCATAAATCTCCAAAAGACTGCTTTTATTGGCAATAATGCCCCCGGTGGGGAAGTCCGGCCCCGGGATGTATTCCATTAATTCCTGGGTAGTAATCTCCGGATTTTTAATATAGGCAATGGCTCCGTCCACCACTTCCCTTAAATTATGCGGCGGTATGCTGGTGCTCATGCCCACCGCAATTCCCTCGGCCCCGTTAATTAAAAGGTTGGGAACGCGCACCGGAAGAACCTCCGGCTCTTTCTCGGTTTCATCGTAGTTGGGCACGAAGTCCACCGTTTTATCCAGATCTTTTAAGTAAACCTCTTCGGCAAACTTCTGCAGCCTGGCTTCAGTGTAACGCATCGCCGCTGCCCCGTCGCCCTCGATCGAACCAAAATTCCCGTGTCCGTCCACCAAAGGCATTCCCTTCTTAAAATCCTGGGACAGCACCACCAGGGTTTCGTAGATAGAACTGTCGCCGTGGGGATGGTATTTACCCATGGTATCCCCCACGATACGCGCTGATTTCCTGTGCGGCTTATCGTGGTGGATGTGCAGTTCACTCATATCATAAAGGACGCGGCGCTGAACCGGCTTCAACCCGTCCCTGGCATCGGGGATGGCCCGTGCAGTAATAACACTCATGGAATAGTTCATGTAACTGCGCTGCATTTCCTCCGAATATTCCGTTTGAATGATTTTTTCCGACATATTCTCTCCTTTATTTTGTGTTGCTGTTCATCTGTTTACAGCCATTTCCGGCATCAATCTCCGCCTCGTCTGCATAATCCCGGAAAAACTAAGCGTCAATCTCCGCCTCGTCTGCATGATCATAGATGAACTGGCGGCGCGGCCCTACCTCGCTGCCCATTAACATCTGCGTAATCTCCGAGGCCAGACGTCCGTCCTCAATCTCCACCCGCTTTAAGACCCGCCGCTCCGGATCAAGCGTGGTTTCCCAGAGCTGGCCGGCGTCCATCTCGCCAAGACCCTTGTAGCGCTGTAAGGTGAAATCCCCCTTGTGGTTCTTTCGGTAGCGCTCGAGTTCTTTTTCATCGTAAAGATACTGTTCCTCTCCCCGTTTGGGAATCACCTTAAACAGCGGCGGCATGGCAATATAGACATGGCCGTTCGTGATTAACTCCGGCATAAAGCGGTAGAGGAAGGTTAAAAGCAGGGTATCGATATGGCTGCCGTCCACATCGGCATCCGTCATCAGAATAATCTTATGATAGCGGAGCTTGCTGATATCAAAGTCATTCCCATAGCCCTCGGAAAAGCCGCAGCCAAAGGAATTAATCATGGTTTTTATCTCTGCATTGGCCAGAACCTTATCCATCGAAGCTTTTTCCACATTTAATATCTTTCCCCGGATGGGAAGGATCGCCTGGTACTGACGGTTTCTTGCCGACTTTGCCGAACCTCCGGCGGAATCTCCCTCGACGATAAAAATTTCACATTTCTCGGCATCCCGGCTCTCGCAGTTTGCCAGCTTTCCGTTGCTGTCAAAGGAAAATCTGGACTTGGTAAGCATATTGGTTTTGGCCTTTTCCTCGGCTTTTCGGATCTTTGCCGATTTTTCCGCACAGCCAATCACCCCTTTAAGGACTTCTAAGTTCCGGTCAAAAAAGCGGCTTAACTCTTCCCCGGTAACGGTGTTTACCGTCTTTGCCGCATCGGCGCTGGCAAGCTTGGTCTTGGTCTGGCCTTCAAAAATGGGGTCCGGATGCTTTACGGCAACCACAGCCGTCATCCCGTTACGGGTATCCGCTCCGGTAAAATTCGCGTCTTTTTCTTTTAAAAGCCCCAGTTCCCGGGCGTAGCTGTTAATCATCGCCGTAAACCTGGTCTTAAAGCCCACCAGGTGATTGCCGCCTTCCTGGGTAAAGATGTTATTGCAGAAGCCCAGAACATTTTCTTCAAAGGCATCTACAAACTGGAAGGCAATCTCCACTTCAATCTTATCGGCACTCCCCCGGACATAAACCACGTCATGGACGGGGGTTTTTCCGTTATTCAGTTCCCGGACATAGGCGGCAATCCCCTCCGGCTCGTGATAAGTTACCTCTTCTTCCTCTCCCTTTCTCCGATTGGCATAGTGAATCGTCAGATTGGGGTTTAAGTAAGCCGTTTCGTGAAGGCGGCTTTTCAGCCAGTCCGCTTTAAACCGGGTTTTTTCAAAAATCTCATCATCGGGAAGGAAATTAATCTCGGTTCCCGTTTCTTTCGTCTTTCCTATCGTGGGGAGAAGGCCGCCGACCAGTTCAACCACCGGTATTCCCCTCTCATAGGCGTCACGGTGAATCAAGCCGCCGCGAAAAATCTTAATTTCCAGAGTCTTCGACAGTGCATTCACCACCGAAGAACCTACGCCGTGAAGTCCTCCGCTGGTTTTATAGGCTTCATTATCAAACTTTCCCCCTGCGTGAAGGGTAGATAAAACAACCCTCTCCGCCGTCATCCCCTTCTTATGCATCTCTACAGGAATCCCGCGCCCGTTATCCCGGACAGAACACGACCCGTCCGCTTCCAGCGCCACCCAGATATCCGTGCAGAACCCGGCCAGGTGTTCATCTACAGAATTATCGACAATCTCGTAAATTAAATGGTTCAGCCCCTTGGTTCCCACACCTCCGATGTACATGCCCGGACGCTTCCTTACCGCCTCCAGACCTTCCAAAACAGTTATACTGTCCGCATTATACTGTACCTTTGCCATAATTCATCCTCCATCCATGTTACGGTTCACATGCGCAAACCTGTGTGAACCATAACCCATACATACATCATCCACCCTATTTAAGCATAAAACCTGAGAGATTGCAAGTCTGAAAAAGAAAAAAATCGAAAATATGTTTGGTTTTTTGATTTTTCAGCAATTTTCCCCATGCTTTTTTGCTCGTTTTCTCCATAAATTTTCCCTTTATTTTTACTGTGACACAAAAAAACAGTTCCCGGGAAGGTAAAAACCGGGAACTGCCGTCTGCAAAGAAAATTTTTCAGGTTTACTTATTGCGTTTTGTACAGCGGATCGTATATTTACTGCTGGCTTTTGCATTTCCCTCCAGACGTTTTCCATTTATGGTTACGTTCCAGCTGCGCATGGAGTAGCCGGAAGGCTGGTTCAGCCAGCGATCAGAGATGATATCGTAGCTTCCGTCACTTTTTTTGGTTACATCGCAGAGATAACTTCCTTCTTTGGCATTCGTCTGTCCTTCGATGTTGTAGAAGATAAATTCTGCCTTTAAATCTCCGTCTTCCTCAAAAATCGACAGATCCACCGCGGTCTTTCCATGGCTGTCCGTAAATGTTCCCCGGTAAGTTCCAAGAATGGCTTCTTCCTCGCTTTCCGCCTGGTTCTGTACGGCCTGGGTCTGCTGGGACTGGGAAGAGGTCTGCACCGCCTGGGTCTGCACTACTCCGTTGACCACCCAGGCACCGTTTCCATCCAGCCAGTAACCGTCAGGCGTTGCTGCCCAGGGTACACAGTAGCCGTATTCGTTAAAATAATAACACTCGGCAGTCCCGTCATTATTCCCGTCAATCCAGTGCCATCCGGGGGAGGCATAGGTTCCATCTCCGTTATCGTACCACCAGCCATACTCTGAAGCATTCCACTGCCCGGCAAAGGCAGGAACGGCAAAAGCCAGGGTTAAAGCAGCCGTACATACAGCACTCATCCATAAATGTTTTCTCATTTTCCCTTCTCCTTTTCTATTTTATTTATTTATTTTCCCGTGCTTTAACGGTAAATCCTCTTGTGCTCATACACCGGCTCGGACGTCAGCTGAACGCCCAGTTTCTTAAAGATACTGATGTCCACCGAGGATAGCATCACCGATGTGTGCACCTGGCAGCCGTCCAGCTTGGGAAGCTGCGCCATGGCTTTTTGGGCAATGGGATCGGTAGCGGCACTGACCGAAAGGGCAATCAGCACTTCATCGGTGTGGAGCCGCGGGTTTTTGCTGCCCAGGTAATTGGTTTTTAAGGTCTGAATCGGTTCAATAGCCGAGGGAGCAATTAAGTGGACATCGTGAGGAATCTCCCCGAGTTCTTTGATTGCGTTCAGCAAAACCGCCGCTGAAGCCCCGAGAAGGCTTCCTGTTTTCCCGGTGATAATCCGGCCGTCCGGCAGTTCCATCGCTGCGGCAGGCGCATTCCTGGCAGCAGCAAGGGTATTGCACGCCCCTACAACCTGGCGCATGGAAGGGGTAATCTTGTCCTTTTTCATTAAGAGTTCAATTTTATAAACCTCTTCCTGCGAGCCTTCCTCCGTAGCCAGGCGGTTTAATGCCTGATAGTAGCGGCGGATAATTTCCTGGTTCGAGGCTTCCCGGCAGGCTGCATCATCGACAATGCAGAAACCTGCCATATTTACCCCCATATCCGTAGGAGATTTATAGGGACTTTCCCCGTAGATGCCGTCAAAAATCGCATTGAGCACCGGGAAAATCTCCACATCGCGGTTATAATTTACCGTGGTCTGGTTGTAGGCTTCCAGGTGGAAGGGATCAATCATATTGACATCATTTAAATCTGCCGTGGCCGCCTCGTAAGCCATATTGACCGGGTGCTTTAACGGCAGGTTCCATATCGGAAAGGTTTCAAATTTTGCATAGCCGGCTTTAATTCCCCGCTTGTTCTCATGGTAGAGCTGCGAAAGACAGGTCGCCATCTTCCCGCTTCCCGGACCCGGAGCCGTGATAATCACTAACGGGCGGGTCGTATTAATATACTCATTTTTCCCGTAGCCCTCGTCGCTGACAATCCGGCTGACATTGCTGGGATAGCCGTCAATCATATAGTGGCGGTAAACCTTGATTCCCATATGCTCTAACTTCATGCGGAACTGATCCGCGCTGGCCTGTCCCGAATACTGGGTAATTACCACGCTTCCCACGTAAAGCCCTTTATCCCGAAACTCCTGAATCAGCCGCAGTACATCCAAATCATAAGTAATGCCCAGATCATGGCGCACTTTATTCTTTTCGATATCGGCGGCATTAATCGCAACCACCAGTTCCGCCTGATCGGCAAGCTGTAAAAGCATACGCAGCTTGCTGTCCGGGGCAAAGCCGGGAAGCACACGGGACGCATGATAATCATCAAAAAGCTTCCCGCCAAACTCCAGATAAAGCTTATCGCCGAAATTGCTGATGCGCTCTTTAATTTTTTCGGATTGCAGTGAGAGGTATTTATTATTGTCAAATCCAATGTTCATCTAAATCATTCCCCCTTGGTGCAGAATGTGCCTGCATAATGATTCTATTTTCTATGATTCTTGCGGAAATGTCAAGTAGATCGTTTTTTTCTTGAAAGCAGCGTTGCTGTGAACGTGTGAAGAATAACGCTGTGAATATGTGAACAGCAACAAGCAGCTTTCCGGCATATCCAAGAACCAACACAAAAAATTCTCATATTATAGAAAAGAAAACCTGTATGCGTATGCAATGGAGGAAGCAATGAAGATTGTCGTTTACGGAATCAGTAAAAATGAAGAAAAATTTGCCGAGCGGTGGATGCAGTCCATGTCCGAGGCCGATGAGGTCGTTGTATTGGACACAGGTTCGGATGACCAGACCGTTTCGCTTTTGCGTGAAGCCGGAGCAAAGGTGGTCACGGAAGAGATTTCCCCCTGGCGCTTTGACACAGCCCGCAACCGCTCCTTAGATCTGGTGCCGGAGGATGCGGATATCTGTGTCTGTACCGATTTGGACGAGGTTTTTCAGCCGGGCTGGAGAAAGCTTCTGGAAGACGCCTGGGAAGAAGGATGCAGTCAGGCAAGCTACCGCTATACATGGAACTTTACCGCCCAGGGACAGGAGGGCATTGTCTTTTGGATTGAAAAAATCCATGCCCGTCACGACTTTCGCTGGGTGCATCCTGTCCATGAAGTTTTGCAGTGGGTTGGCGAAGGACTGCCCGGAAAAATAATCACTGTTGACGGCCTGCAGTTAAACCACCACCCCGATCCGCACAAATCCCGCGGCCAATACCTTCCTCTGCTGGAACTTTCCGTAAAAGAAGCCCCCCACGATGATCGGAACATGCACTATCTTGGTCGTGAATATCTCTACAAAGGACGCTGGGACGACTGTATCCGCACCTTAAAACACCATCTCCTTATGCCGGAATCAACCTGGAAAGATGAACGTGCAGCTTCCATGCGCTACATTGCCCGCGCCTGCAAGCAAAAAAAAGAAAGGGAAAACGCCAAAAACTGGTACCTTCAGGCCATCGCAGAAGCACCCCATCTGCGGGAAGCCTATATGGAAATGGCCTGGACACTTTATGAGGAAGAAGAATGGGAAGGCGTACTTTATTTTACCGGATGCGCCCTGAAAATCGCCCAACGGCCGAAAACTTATATCAGTGAATCTTTTGCCTGGGGAAGCCTGATCCATGACCTGCGATCCATAGCCTTCGACCGCCTGGGGCTGTATGAAAAAGGACTTGCAGAAGCGAAAAAAGCCCTGGAACTGGAACCGGAAAATGAGCGGCTGCAAAAAAATATCGAAGTTATGGAAAAAAAGCAAAGAAAAAACCCTTGATTTTCCAAGGGTTTTTAAGAAGCAGATGACGGGAATCGAACCCGCCTCCCCAGCTTGGGAAGCTGGTGTTCTACCGATGAACTACATCTGCACAACACAATCATTATAACATATTTTTTTGATTTTGCAAGTACTTGTTTTCATTTTTTTGTTTTTTGTTTTTAAAACCGGGTTTTCGACACTTTCAAAAACTTAAGATTAAAAAAAATCTAGGATTTAAGC
>CAMNRM010000038.1 GCA_946553025.1 uncultured Clostridium sp. | reverse complement strand
ATAAATCCATACAAAAGGGCTATTCTTTTTGTTGAAAACTTTTAACTCACAAGTCATATACTGACCAGAATAAATAATATTCTATACATATAATGGGTACAACATAGATATTCGGACGAGATTTTACATAATCATGACGCAAAAAGCTCTCATAAAACTGTACTGTAAATGGATTATTCGGTGCTACATCTATAAACACAATAAAAATATCTACATTATTATATGACTCTTCTAACTTGCTTTTTAACTTATTATAACCACCTGAAAATTTTATATGTTTACCATTATATCCTGCTTTCAATAATCGGCTGCTTGCACTTTTTTCATTATCTTCAAACAACATTACGACATTCATTAACCACACCTCTTAACGCTTAATGTATTTCCTTCATAGATTACATCATATAACACAAAATCGCTGCTATAAACTTGCCTGATATTTTTCATGCATATAATCACCTGAATGTCAAGTTCCCTGAATTTCTGTATAATATGCCTTGTTAAATATAAATCTGCATTATCTAAAAGTACAACATCAGCATGTTTACAATAATCCATTAATGTGCTTTCTGTTGAAGTTTCAGTTTCATAATTCACATGAATTACAACTAAATCCAGTTCTTTATAGTAACGCCGTAATAATCGAAATAAAAAAGATTTACCTGTACCAGAGGCATTATCTAAATAGCAAAACTTCTCCTGAAAATGAACATTAAGAGTAATAGCACCAATGCTGTCATTTATATTGATTGTTTTCATCGTAAATCGCACGCACTCCCTCTGTAAAATCTGCTACTGTTGTAAAATGACGCTTACCAACGATGATATTGCAAGGTCGGTCAACGTCTATTAATACGGGTATAGGCCAAAATACCATACCATTATTTAACTCTGGTAAAAAGGATAAAACATTATCACCACATTCGCAGACATCGAAGCATTTATCTGGATGAGAAATAATATTCAACAGTGTTTTCGTACCGCTGCTCAGATAATCCTTTCTTAAACTGCCATAATTAGCAGTTCTCCCATAAAATGTTACTGGTGAAGCATATTCGGCTTTATCAATCTTACGTAATACCGCTCTGCATAACTCTGTATCCATTAATTCCGTATGGTTATCGAAAAAATCATCATTGTAATGCACGAATGTCCCTGCCGGGATTTCATTCTTAAACATAAATACCTTAAGACTCACAAATAATCACTCCTCTCAACCGGGTATATTATAACATTTTCCTCATTAATTGTCAAACTATCTGAAAATTTGCAGATACAGACTGGTGAACCGTAATGATTTTTTGAAACCGTTAGTATTTCAGAGCGGAGTATTGCGTTTTAGGTAAAAAAGTTTTACAATAGCATAGGAAAATAAAAAGAGGAGGAAGTTGCTAATGAAGGTATTAATGCTGAATGGAAGTCCTCACCAAAAAGGAAATACGTATATTGCCCTGCATGAGATGGAGAAAGTATTTGCGAAAGAAGGCGTGGAAACCGAGATTGTCCAGGTGGGAAGCCAGATGATCCGCGGCTGTATCGCCTGCGGTTCCTGTATGGAAAAGGGTCGTTGTGTTTTTGACGATTTGGTCAATGAAACGGCACCGAAGTTTGAAGCCTGTGACGGCCTGGTGGCTGCAAGTCCGGTCTATTATGCTTCGGCAAATGCGACCCTTATTGCATTTTTGGATCGGCTGTTTTACAGCACACATTTTGATAAGAGCATGAAGGTTGGTGCAAGCGTGGTTGCTGCCAGAAGGGGCGGGTTAAGCGCAACCTTTGATGAACTGAACAAATTTTTTACCATTTCCAATATGCCGGTTGCGTCAAGCCAGTACTGGAACAGTATCCATGGAAGGGCACAGGGCGAGGCAAGCCAGGACGCAGAAGGTTTGCAGACGATGCGGACATTGGCAAGGAATATGACCTTTTTAATGAAGAGCATTGCCCTGGGAAAGGAAAAATACGGTCTGCCGGAGAAGGAAGAGGCACAGAGAACGAGTTTTATTCGGTAACGGAGTGGATGGAAAAGGACAGTAACCAGTAAGTTAAAGCAGGGTGTGCTTCTTTGCGGGCACACCCTTATCATCCTATCCTGAAAAAAAATGGAAGTGCATAATCCCTCGTTTTCGTGACGTTAATCACATTTTTTTTAACAGTCATGTACTATAATAGCGCTGTAACATTAAGAACATTGTACGAAGAACAAGGAAATTAAGCAGGGAGGGCAATTTTATGCTGAGAAGGATAATAAAGATTAACGAAGAAAAGTGCAATGGCTGCGGTGCATGTGCAAAAGCCTGCCATGAGGGCGCGATTGAGATGGTTCAGGGAAAGGCTAAGCTTACCCGGGAAGATTATTGTGACGGTTTAGGGGACTGCCTTCCGGAATGTCCCTGCGGTGCCATTACGTTTGAGGAGAGGGAGGCACCGGCTTATGACGAAGCAGCCGTGCTTGCGTCAAAAAAAGAGAAGATGAAGGGGGCAGAAACCGTATTTTCGGGCTGTCCGGGTACGCAGATGCGGCAGATGGCACATAAGGAGCCGGAGAAAAAGCAGAAGGTTTCGGACGGATTAGATAAGCGTTTTGCAGAAGAAAGCGGGTGCGTGCCCGTTTCACAGCTTGGACAGTGGCCCTGCCAGATTAAGCTTGTTCCGGTGAATGCGCCTTATTTTCAGGGGGCGAAGCTTCTGGTTGCGGCAGACTGTACGGCATTTGCCTTTGCCGACATCCATAGCCGCTATATGAAGGGGAAGATTACGCTGATTGGCTGTCCGAAGCTGGATGCTGTGGATTACAGCGAAAAGCTGACCGAGATTATTAAGGGAAATGAAATCAAGAGCATTACGGTTCTGCGGATGGAGGTTCCCTGCTGCGGAGGGCTGGAGATGGCAGTGAAAAAGGCACTACAGGAGAGCGGGAAGATGATTCCCTGGCAGGTAGTGACCGTGTCGATTGACGGGAAGATTTTGGAAGATTGAAAGTGAGGGGTAAGATGTATAAAAATATTGAAAAGCAGGTGAAGCTGCAGTTAAAGGATCTGGTATCCTATCAGGAGGGACAGGTTGTCAGCAAAACACTGGTGCAGAATGAGGCAGTCAGCATGACGATATTTTCTTTTGATAAAGATGAGGAAATTTCCACGCATGAATCCGGAGGAGATGCCATGGTAACGGTTTTGGAAGGAACGGGACGCTTTACCGTGGGGGATGAGGTATTTCTTCTCAGTGAAGGAGAAACCCTGATCATGCCAAAAGGAATTCCTCATGCGGTATATGGTGAGGAGAGATTTAAGATGCAATTAGTCGTGTCATTTTGAGATAAAAAGTCTGGCTGTGTCGTTTGAAGTCAGGAAGGATAAAATAAGAAAAAGTGCAGGAGGATAAAGAGTTGAAACCAGATAACCCCATTGCTTTTGGCTGTTCAAGGGAGCTGGAAAGCTTAAGGATAGAGTATCAGAACCAGTTTGACCGGAGCAATAAGCTGGATAATAAGGTGTATATCGCGATTACATTCTGCGGGTTTTTATTTGTATTTATTACCGGTCTGTTCAGCGGAATTTCTAAGATAAGCCTTCCGGAAAACAGTGTCCAGGCTGTGCTTACGGCTGGTTATATTTTAACCTGTGTTGCGGTTATGGTGTCTTATGTCTATGTGCTGATTTTCTTTATGCGCCTTCTTCAGCCCGAACAGATGATCCGCATGGACCCGGAAAAACTCGCGAAGGCCGAACTTGAGCGGATGGAGGATCTGGAAGCCTGCCGCTCCCTCATCCTTTTGTATCGGGATATCATTAATGAAAACTTAGACAAGCTGAAGCTGCGCTGTGATGAATTTACCAAGGGGCTTAAGTTCATCGTACCCACGGTGCTTCTGGCCTTTGGCGCTTATGCGTTTCAGCTTGTGCTTTCGATGGTATAACCTGTCAAGGAAGTTTTTAAGGGGATGTATTGTACATGAAAATTCTGATTATCGAGGACGACGAAACACTGGCGGGGGAAATGGCATCGTTTCTTGTCCGCTGGGGCTATGAAACGCACACCATCCGCCGGTTTGATTCTATTTTGGAGGAATTTCGGGAGATAAGGCCGCAGCTTGTGCTGATGGATATTAATCTGCCTTTTTATGACGGTTTTTACTGGTGCGCCCGGATACGACAGATTTCCCGTGTGCCCATCCTCTACATCAGCAGCCGGGGCGACGATCGGGATAAGATTATGGCGATGGCGCAGGGCGGGGACGACTATGTGGAAAAGCCGTTCCATTTAGATTTGCTGAAAGCTAAAATTCAGGCCATCCTGCGGCGCACCTATGAGTATAAGGTGAAGGAACAGATCTTTTTGGGCGATAATCTTTATATTGACGGAGAGCAGCAGGCGCTGTTTATGGGCGAAAAGGAGATTTTTCTGACGAAATCCGAGAGAAAGATCCTGATGAAGCTTGCCGAAAAACGCCCGGATGTCGTTACCCGGGAAGAACTGATGATGAAGTTATGGGAAACCGATGAATATGTATCCGATGGGACGCTTACTACGCTGATCAGCCGTTTAAGAAGCCGTCTGCGTACACAGTGCGGCAGGGAAATGATAGCGACAAAGAAGGGACAGGGATATTTTCTGCAATGAATATGCGTGGTGCATCGATGTATGTGAAAAGCAGCTTAAAACCGTATTTTGATCAAAGACGGGGGCTGTTTTTTTCGATTATGTTTTTATTTTTCGCCTTTAATCTTTACTTTTTCTTTTTTATCCAGAAACAGGAGGTTGGATATCTGCTGTATCTGGATCTTTTGCTTTCTATCCCTCTTTTGATTGGAATAGCGGCTGATTTTGCACGGTTTTATAAAAGGGAAAAAGAAAAACAAAAGATTTTGGCGCAGTCGGAACTAATCTGCCGATTACCGATAGCATTTGAAAATAAAGATATTGCCGAACATGATGTGGAATTGTTGAGCGAGCAGTTAAGGTTAAGGAGCGAGGAGAACCAGGATCTGCAGGATTTTGCTGCCCGGTGGTGCCATGAACTGAAGCTTCCCCTTTCCGCCGTACTGCTGATGAACGAAAGAATCTCCGATCCCGCACTTCGCAGGGCAATGCGTGAACCGTTGGAAAAAATCAATCAGCAGCTCAACACCATGCTTTTGGGCTGCCGCCTGCAAAGTCCCCTTTTGGATCTTCAGATAAAAGAGGTAAATCTTCTTGATGCGGTAAAAACTTCCGTGCGCAATAATCGTTTTTTTCTGATTCAGCAGGGATTTGAACTTATCATGGAGGTTGAACCCCTTTACATTCACACCGATCCGCAGTGGCTTGTCTACGCCCTGGACCAAATGATTCAAAATGCGGTAAAATACGGGAAAAAAGAAAAAAGCAGGGAAGAAGCAGACGAAGCAACAGACGGGGAAAATAAAAAAAGGCTGGAAGAAGCCCATCCGGTTCTTAAATTTTGGACGGAAAAGGAAAAAGAATCCGTGATTCTCCATATAAAAGATTACGGTCAGGGAATCCATCCCCAGGATATCGGAAGGATTTTTGAAAAAGGTTATACCGGAAAAAATTTCCATAACGGAAAATATAAATCGACCGGCATGGGGCTTTACATGGCAAAAACGATTATGGAGCGCATGGGACATCAGATTAAGGCAGAAAGCATCTATGGGGAGTACAGCCGGTTTTCGGTGGTTTTTCGGGAAAATAGTTATTTTCTAAACGGCTGAATTTAACACCTGAATAAATTTAGAAAACACAGGGCTCCGGACTCCTGGAATTACTGAATTTGGCAGGCATTGTCTGAGATTTAGAAGACAGAACAAAATGTAATCTTCCAGTCATTTTTGTAATGCAAATGTAAGGATTTTTCCCCCGGGTTATTTTAAAATAGCCAAAGAAGCAGGAGGACACGAAAAACATGAAAGGAGCAGCAGTGAAATTTATGTTATTGACGTGTGTGCCATAACAATTTCATGTTACTGACGTGTGAACCATAACAAATTTATTATCCTGCGGAAAGGAAAGATTCATGCAGAAAAATATTGGAGAAACTTCTTCCTGTGTTGTGGAAACAAATCATGTGGAAGTAAACCATGTGGAAACAAACCGTGTGGAGGCAAACCATGTGCAAGCAAACCGTGTGGAAGTAAATCATGTGGAAGCAAACCATGTGGAAGTAAATCATGTAGAAGCAAACCATGTTGTGGAGGCAAAAAATCTGGTAAAAACCTATGTCAGCGGAGGCGTTCAGGCAAAAGTCCTTAAAGGCATTGATCTGACGATTCGTTCTCAGGATTTTATCGCTATTATGGGCCCTTCTGGTTCCGGGAAAACGACGCTGTTAAATCTTCTTTCTACGATTGATAAGCCTACGGCCGGGAGCGTAAAGATTGACGGGCAGGATATTGCCCATTTGTCGAATAAGGAACTGTCCAGGCTGCGCCGGGATAAGATTGGCTTTGTCTTTCAGGACTATAATCTTTTAGATACCATGACCCTTAAAGATAATATTGCCCTTCCTCTGGTATTGCATGGGGTTTCCGGGAAAATTGCTCTGGAAAAGACGATGGAGTTGGCAGAACTTATGGGATTGGCGGAGCATCTGCAAAAATATCCTTATGAACTCTCCGGCGGGCAGAAGCAGAGAGGTGCGACCTGCAGGGCATTAATTACCGAACCGGAAATCATCTATGCCGACGAACCGACCGGAGCCTTAGATTCCAAGGCGGGACGGGATTTGCTGGAATGCTTTACCCTGCTCAATGAACGCAGAAAAACAGCCATTCTTATGGTAACGCACGATCCGTTTTGCGCTTCCTATGCTAGGGATGTCTGTATGCTTACGGACGGAAGGATGATGTGCAGGATCAGCCGCGGCAGTGACCGAAAAGAGTTTTACGACCGGATTATTGATGTACAGGCATCGATGGGAGGTGATTTTCCGTGTCAATGGTAAAGCTTGCGATGATGAATGTAAAGCACGGTCTGAAAAATTACCTCTCCCTTATTTTTTCTCTGGCCTTTACAGTGCTTGTCCTGTTTAATTTTCAGAATCTGATCGGTGCGGACAGTTTTCTGGTATTGGGAACAAGGAATAAGCAGTATATCGAGATTATTGTACAGATCATTTCTTTCATTCTTGGCTGCTTTATGTTCTTTTTTATCGGCTATGCCACGAATGTATTTTTAACCCGCAGGAAGAAAGAAATCGGCATCTATATTTTTATGGGGCTTTCTCATGAGAAAATCGGACAGCTTTACCTTCTGGAAACGATATTTACCGGACTGGCTGCGCTTATCCTGGGGCTTTTTTTCGGCGCACTCACCTGCGGGTTATTTCAGATGATTCTTCTGCTGATTTCCGACCTTTCTGTGGAAATCCGATTCCGCCCGGGACTAAGACCTGCCCTTTTTACCGCGGTGGTCTACGGTATGATCTACCTCTTATTTGCTGTCAAAGGCTATATCCATCTCTTAAAAAGCAGTGTGGCAAGTATGCTGTCCGCGGCAAAGCAAAATGAATATATCCGGCAAAAGCGCGGGACGCTCTGGACGAAGACCGTTTTGGGCGTGTGGATTCTCGGCACAGGATATTTTCTGGCGCTGAAAGAGGGGCGCACGGATGTGATGGGAAATGCATTGGGGGCGGTTGTTCTGGTTACGGTGGGTGTATACCTGCTGTTTGGCGGATTTCTTCCCCTGCTTGCCCGGGAGATGGTCGAACATAAGTCTTTTCTTTACCGGAAGCAGAGAATCCTGTGGGTGAACCGCCTGGTATTCCGCATGAAGAAAAATTACCGCACCTATGCGATGGTCTGCATTCTTTTGCTCTGTTCCGTAACCGCATTGGCGACCAGTTTTGCCATGAAAGGCAGGTACGATAATATTATCCGGTTTGAAAATACCTACACCTTTCAGCTTCTTATTCCCGAAGCTTATTCTGCGGCTATGGAAAAGATGGCTGGGGATGATTTAGCAAAAACGGATGCAAGGGATCTTCAAAAAACGGGTTTACGTGAGCTTGAAACAGCAGATTTAAGCGACAGGGCAAAACAGGTGATTGAGGAAAATACGGAACTTGCGTATGATACGAAGATCCCGGTTTTATTCATCGATACTTCTCTGATTCATGCCGAAGATTATGCGAACCAATATGCGGTTCTGCCTTATTCTGCCTTAAAAGCACTGTCTGTAGAAGCCGGACTGGCCTTTGATTTGCCGGAGCCGGGGGACGATCAGGTGATTAAAGTTTCCCATCCGGTTCTGCTGTCCCTGATTACGGATCGCACGGGTGCGGCTATGACGATTAACGGGAAATCCTACCTGCAGATCGAAGAATCCACCGTTCCTTATCTTGGCTATTTACAGGAAAGCATAGGCTTTTATGTGGTGAATGATAAGGAATATGCCAGCCTCCTGCCTTTGGGCGAGGAAATGCTTGCTGCAAATTATAAGATTAGTTATCCGGAGGACTTTGAGCATACGAAAGAAGCGCTCGACGGGTGGAGAACTCTTTTGGGTGATTCCGGAATCGCCAGAGTTGCCATCGACCCCAAGAGCAATGAACTGGACTGGATTAAGGTGATGTATTCCATGGGTGTGTTTATGTTCCTGGTATTCGTCGTTGCCAGCGGCAGTATTATGTTTATGCGGCTCTACAATGATGCATTCGAGGAAACTGAGCGGACAAAGGTTTTGCTTAAACTGGGTATAGACCGGGGCGATCTGCGGCGTGCCGTAAAAGCAGAACTGGCGGCTGCCTATGGCGTGCCGTTTCTGGTAATGTCCGTTTCCTCTTTTTTCTCCGTGGGTGCCCTGTCCAAGATGATGTTCGTGGATTTAAGCGGGGTCAATGCGGTCAGCCTTGTGATTGTATTGGCAGTATTGATCGTTTGGTACAGGTTATCGGTGTGGGTTTATCCTGTTTCACCATAAAAAGAAAACGCATAAAAGGAAAAGCGGCTCTGAAGCTTGTTTATCGATTAAGAGCCGCTTTATCCTATAGGCGCATTATTCAGTAATCACCCTCACCCAATTCTCCATATGATCCATCTTTTCCAGCATTTCCGCTTCGGAAGAAAACTTTAAAATCATCGTTCCCAGGGTCTGGTTGGAACCGGTGAATGCCTGGATTTCGTCGCCGGGCTTTGCCTGCATCTGGAATTCCACCAGGTTATTCTTTCGGAAATCTTCGTCAATCCAGACTTCTTTTAACTTTCCTGCTTTAAGGCTGTGAATCATATAATTCGACCAGAAGCCCTTAGGCTCGACCATGTGCAGGTCGCTGCAGTCCTCGCCCATGGCGGCTTTAATGGTATAGGTGACCATATCGACGCCCGTGGCATAGTTCGTAACCTGGGCGATTAAATTTCCGCCGTTTCGCGGCCCGACTTCCATTAAATATACATTTTCCTGCGCGTCAATGCGCACATCAAAATTATAAGCCTGGGTTTTCATATCCAAAAGGGTGAGAAGGCGCTGGATTTCAGCGTGGATCTTATCGTGAACCCTTTTTGGCATGTTGTAAGGCCAGCTTTCCCCGATGGGAACGTAGGGGTTAATGCCGCTGGAGTCAAAATGTTCATTGGCAAAGCAGCGGAAGGCCAGCTTTCCGTCCACCGAAAAGCCGTCCCCGGCAATCTGATAGCCGTATTTTTCCACATATTCTTCGATAATAAAGCGTTTGCAGCGGGAGTAGGCCATCGCGGCGTCTACAGCTTCTTTTAGCTGGCTGGGACTGTCGATTTTTTTTACGCCCTTGCTTCCGGAGGAGTCCACCGGCTTTACCATCACTGGGAAGGTAAATGCATCGATTTCCGTCATCATCTGGTCAAATTCCTCATAGGCCCAGCCTTTGGCTTTGGGCACGTTAAAGTTATTTTGGGCAAGGAAGGCGCGGAATTTATCCTTATTCGAGAGAAGTTCCACCGACGCATAGGGGCTGGTGGGAAAGCCCATCTGTTCGGCGACGTAGGCAGCCGTGGGTGCCGCCGGGTCAGAGGCATAGCAGACAATGCCGTCAACCGAAAGACGCCGCGCCAGCTCAAGAACAGCTTCCTTATCGGTTGTGCTTACGCTGTAAAATTCATCAGCAACGTACTGTCCGGGGTTGTCCGGCAGGTAATCGCAGACGATGGTGTGATAGCCCATTTTTTTTGCGGTTTCTATGGAAGGAACCTGGAAAAGCGAACCTCCAAGCAAAAGTACTTTTTTCATGTTGATAAAACCCCCTGTTTTGAATGTTATCTGATAGTAGGATAACACAAAATAAGAGAAATAGGAATAGAAAATAAGAACAGAAAATACCAAAAACCATTGACTTTGATATATATGATGGTATATACTTTTTGTATCATAAAAATAGGAGATGAATGTTTATGACAACAGCAAAAATATTTGAAAATGGCAGAAGCCAGGCCGTGAGGCTTCCTAAAGAATACCGTTTTTCCGAAGAAGAAGTATTTATCAATAAAATAGGGGAAATTGTTATATTAATTCCTAAATCACATCCATGGGCAAGTTTAACCGAGGGAATCCATATGTTTTCAGATGATTTTATGGCTGACGGACGTGAAGATTATCCGATGGAACAGGAGAGAGAAGAATTATGAAGTACATGCTGGATACAAATATTTGTATTTTTATCATTAAACAAAAACCTGAGCATGTGATTCAAAGATTTATGGAACATTGTCCTGGGGAGATTTGTATTTCCTCCATTACTTATGCGGAATTGGTTCATGGAGTAGAAAAGAGTCAGGCAAAAGAAAAAAACCGACGGGCACTGCTTACTTTTTTGTCAGAAATACCGATTCTTCCGTTTGACGATCTTGCAGCACAGGTTTATGGCAGAGTTAAAGCCGAATTACAGAGAAAAGGGATGCCGATAGGGCCATTAGATACCTTGATTGCAGCACATGCAAAAGCGAAACATTTGATCTTAGTGAGCAACAATACAAGGGAATTTGCCAGAGTTGACGGATTAATGACAGAAGACTGGGTGTGAAGGGTATGGGGAAAACGGAGAGAAGTCTGGGGTTTATGGATAGGTGCAAGGAAATATTCAACAAAAATATTTCCAAAAAACAGCGTAAAAAATTGTAAAATATAACGAAAAAAACCTCTTGCATCCTGGAAAAGAATGGGGTATAATTTAGAAAAATAACAATGTCTTCAGGGCAGGGTGTAATTCCCTACCGGCGGTACAGCCCGCGAGCCGAAAGGTTGAACTGGTGTGATTCCAGTGCCGACAGTTAGAGTCTGGATGGAAGAAGATAGCTGGTCGTTGTTGTAAACGTATTGTGAGATTGCTATTCGCCGTGAAATCAGTGCTCTGAAATGGATTTTCTGTTTCAGGGCATTTTTGCTGTTCTTTTGAAAAAGGAAGGGCAGAAAAGATAAGGCGATAAAGCAGCAGAAAAGAACCAGTCAGGAATCCATAGAGCAAAAAACTCCCTGCAGAATTGAGTACAGGGAGTTTTTTTATATAATCCGTGTAAAAACATGTAAAAACATGCGAAAGAGGGGGAAGGAAAATGACGGATAAACAGTACATGGCCCGGGCAATTGAACTGGCCAAACTTGGGCGGGGATGGGTGAATCCAAATCCGGTAGTGGGAGCAGTGATTGTAAAAGACGGGGAAATTATCGGGGAGGGCTGGCATGAGTGCTATAAGGGCCTTCATGCGGAGCGCAATGCCTTTGCCGCCCTGACCGAATCCGCAGAGGGCGCGGATTTATACGTGACCTTAGAACCCTGCTGTCATTACGGAAAGACTCCGCCCTGCACGGAGGCGATTATCGATCATAAAATCCGCCGGGTGGTGGTTGGTTCCGACGATCCGAATCCGAAAGTGGCGGGAAAGGGAATTGCCCAGCTTCGGGAGGCGGGGATCTTGGTGGAAACCGGGGTGATGCAGGAGGAGTGTGACAGGCTTAATCCGGTATTCTTTCACTATATTACCACGAATACCCCTTATGTCGTAATGAAATATGCCATGACCGCAGACGGCAAGACAGCCACGAAAACCGGCGCGTCCAAGTGGATTACCGGGGAGAAGGCAAGGATGGCCGTGCAGGAAATGCGTCATCAATATATGGGCATTATGGCAGGAATAGGAACCGTTCTTGCCGATGATCCTATGTTAAATGTCCGCCTTGAAGGAAAGAAAAGCCCGATAAGGATTATCTGTGACAGCAGGCTTCGTATTCCTTTAGACAGTAAAATCTGCCGCAGCGCCAAAACATACAGAACCATAATTGCCTGCGGAAAGATAGAGGATGCGGCTTGGGATGGCAGGGAAAAGGAAGGTTATGTTTCGGGGAACCGGGAAATGTACAAAAAGCCGGGTTATGCGTCGGATTATGAATCAGGGCATGATGAAGGAGAGAGAGAACGGTTAAAAAAGGCTGAAAACCTGCGTGCTCTGGGGATCGAAGTGGTGTCTGTGCCGGACGAGAATGGGAGGGTGGATCTTTTCCGGCTGATGAAGTATCTTGGCAGTCAGAAAATCGACAGTGTGTTCGTAGAAGGCGGCGGGGAATTAAATGACAGTTTTCTTCGTGCAGGACTGGTCAATGAGTTAAAGGTATTTATTGCACCGAAAGTTTTTGGGGGAAAAGAGGCAAAAACACCGGTGAGCGGGGTTGGCGCAGAACTGCCGGATCAGGGAACCGCATGTATTTTGGAAAAAACGTCAGTTATCGGTGAAGACCTGCTTTTGGAATACAGGGTAAAAAACAAAATCGAAAACGTATGAAATTAAGAGAAAAAAGAAAAATCATAATAAAGAAAAAGTAAACGGTAAAACACAGAACAAACCATAAAACAGAAGGAAGGGATATGGATGTTTACAGGAATTATTGAAGAACTGGGAACCATCCGGCAGGTAGAAAAGCGGGGGAACTCCGGTCAGATCCTGATAAAAGCAAAGAAGGTTCTGGAAGGAACGAAAATCGGCGACAGCATTGCCGTGGACGGGGTCTGCCTTACGGTGACGGCTCTGTCATCGGACGGTTTTCGGGCAGATGTGATGGCAGAAACCTTTCGCAGGAGCGGGCTGGGGCAGAAGAAAAGCGGTTCGGCGGTGAACCTGGAGCGGGCGATGGCGGCAAACGGCAGGTTTGGAGGACATATCGTATCAGGCCATATCGACGGAACAGGGATAATCCGGGAGTATCGCAGGGAAGAAAACGCTGTCTGGGTGTTTATCGAAACCGAAAAGGAGATCCTGCATTTGATTGTGGAAAAGGGATCGATTGCCATAGACGGAATCAGCCTTACCGTGGCAGAGGTTGACGAGCGCGGTTTTGGAGTGTCCGTGATTCCGCATACGGGGGAGGAAACGACACTGTTAAAGAGAAAGCCGGGGGATGTGGTGAACCTTGAAAATGATATTGTCGGAAAATATGTGGAGAGGCTTTTGGGTGTGTATATCCCGGAAGGAAGTGCCGGCAGGGAGAAGGAAAAGCCGGGGGGACATGGACTGACGATGGAATTTCTGGAAAGCTGCGGGCTATAAAAAATCCGGAAAACTGCCGGATATAAAAAAGACGGAGGAGAGTGAAGAGAATGAATGAACGGTACAACACTATTGAAGAGGCCCTTAAAGCCTTGCGGGCCGGGGAGATTATCCTGGTGACGGATGATCCGGATCGGGAAAATGAAGGGGATATGATTTGTGCGGCGGAGTTTGCCACGCAGGCGAATATTAATTTTATGGCCTGCTATGCCAAGGGGCTGATCTGTACGCCCATGAGTGCCGCAATCGCAGGAAAGCTTGGCTTTATGCCCATGGTTGCGGAAAATACGGATAACCACCAGACCGCCTTTACCGTTTCCATTGACCATAAAGATACCAGCACGGGCATATCCGCGGCGGAGAGGTCGCTGACGATGATGAAATGTGTGGAAGAGGGCACGAAGCCGGAGGATTTCCGCAGGCCGGGGCATGTATTTCCGCTGATTTCCCGCCGGGGCGGCGTGCTTGTCCGCAACGGGCACACGGAGGCTACCGTGGATCTCTGCCGTCTGGCCGGGCTGAAGGAGTGCGGGATCTGCTGCGAGATTATGGAAGAGGACGGGACAATGATGCGCACCCCCAATCTCTGGAAGCTTGCCAGAAAATACAATCTGAAATTTATCACCATCAAGGATCTTCAGGATTACTGCCGGATTCACGAAAAGCACGTTGTACGGGAAGCCTGCGCGGCCATGCCCACCCAGTACGGGAAGTTTCAGATTTACGGCTATGTCAATGATATTACGGGGGAACATCATGTGGCGCTGGTGAAGGGCGATGTGGGCGACGGAGAAAACCTTCTCTGCCGGGTACACTCCGAATGTCTTACCGGGGATGTTTTCGGTTCCATGCGCTGCGACTGCGGCATACAGCTTCAGACCGCGATGGCGCAGGTGGAAAAGGAAGGCCGGGGAATCATCCTCTATATGCGCCAGGAGGGCCGGGGGATCGGGCTGATTAATAAGCTGAAAGCCTATGAATTGCAGGAACAGGGGCTGGATACGGTAGAGGCAAACTTAAAGCTTGGCTTTGCCCCGGATCTGCGGGAATACTGGATTGGCGCACAGATCTTATCGGATCTGGGAGCAAAATCCCTGCGGCTTCTGACCAATAATCCGGAAAAGGTTTACGGCCTGAGTGATTTTGGTCTGCAGATCCGTGAACGGGTTCCTATTGAAATCGAGCCGCAGGCGTTTGATCGGTTTTATATGAAGACAAAACAGACAAAGATGGGGCATATTTTCCAGAAAATTGTTGTGTAGATAAGTAAAAATAAGGTTGCAGTGAACGTGTGAACAGCAGCAAAATAAGGTTTAAGGAGGAAAAAGTCATGAGAGAAATTCAGGTTATTGAAGGAAAAGTTGTAGCACCTGCCGGGATGAAGGTGGGAATCGTAGCGTCAAGGTTTAATGAGATCATTGTCAATAAGCTTTTAGGCGGGGCTGTGGACGGTCTGGTTCGTCACGGGGTGGAAGAGGAAAATATCACTGCCGCATGGGTTCCCGGCGCTTTTGAGATTCCGGTGACTGCCGCAAAGATGGCAAAGTCGGGAAACTATGACGCGGTGATCTGTGTGGGCGCGGTTATTCGGGGCGATACCACGCACTATGATTATGTGTGCAGTGAGGTTTCCAAGGGGATTGCCCAGGTAGGGCTTTCAACGGAGGTTCCGGTGCTCTTTGGAGTAATTACCACGGAAAATATCGAGCAGGCCATCGCCCGGGCAGGCAGCAAGGCAGGAAATAAGGGCTATGACTGCGCCCTGTCGGCAATTGAGATGGTGAACCTCCTTCGGCAGCTTTAACCTGTCAAGGAAGTCCACCGCTTTATCGGGTATTCCGAGTTTCCTTTGACTTACCCGTTCTGAGGCAGAAAGGCCCATATTACGGCAATAACAATGGCGGGAAGGAGGTTAGCCACTTTAACCTTCTTTCCCCAGATTAAATTCAGCCCGACACAGAAAATCAGGATGGAGCCGGTCAGGGAGAGGTTGGAGAGGGCGGCTTCGGTCATCACCGGTTCTAAAAGACGTGACATTAAGGTAATGGCACCCTGGAATATGCCCACAGGAACAGCCGAAAAGATACAGCCCTTACCCATGGCCGCCGTCATCACAAAGATAATAATAAGGTCCAGCACGGCCTTTGCCGCCAGCACGGAAGAGTCGCCCAAAATACCGTCCTGAATTGCACCGACGACAGCCATTGCGCCGATGCAGACCGTCAGGGAGGCCGTGACAAAGCCGTCCACAAATCCGGTATCCTGTTCGTTTTTCGTCTTTTTCTTCAGCCATTCGCCAAACTGTTCCATCCGCATTTCAATATTCATCCATTCGCCGATAAGTCCGCCGATGGCAAAGCTTCCAATCATCATCATCGTTTTCCCGCTGCTGATTTTTCCGTCGGCAATGGTAAACATCTCCTGAAGACATCCGCTGATGCCTAAAAACAGCACGCAGATTCCGTTTGCGCTTAAAAGCGTGTCCTGGTAGCGCTTTCCCAGACGGTTGCCAAAGAGCAGCCCTCCCAGACCTCCTGCTAAAATTCCAGCCATATTGATGATTGTCCCTAAACCAGCCATAATTTTTTTCTCCGCCTTTTTGTGTTTCTTTGTTTACTCTGTTGGTTATACCTTATGTTTTCTTTTTTGTACCTTAGGTTCTTTCTTTTTGTTATACCTTATATTTTCTTTTTATGTCAAGAAAAAAATAACAGGATTATTTCGGGTATTTTTGTTGAATTTTAAGAAAAGCACAGCGATTTCTATAGACGAAACCCTTAAATTGTGTCATAATTCTTTCAGATACAGAAACGCAGAAAAAATGGAGGTATTGGGAATGGTAGGAAGACGTATTATTCAGGTGGAGGAGAAGGTTCCGGTGAATATGCTGGTGCCCCTAAGCATTCAGCATATGTTTGCCATGTTCGGGGCTTCGGTGCTGGTGCCGTTTATTTTCGGCATTAACCCGGCGGTGGTGCTTTTTATGAACGGTGTGGGAACCCTTCTCTTTATTCTGGTGACGAAGGGAAAGGCCCCGGCTTATCTGGGATCAAGCTTTGCGTTTCTTGCTCCGGCGGGAATCGTTATCGAACAGTTTGGTTATCCCTATGCGCTGGGAGGATTTGTGGTCGTGGGTTTCTGCGGCTGTCTTTTAGCCTTCGTCGTGTATAAGTTCGGCACAAAGTGGATTGACATCGTTCTTCCCCCTGCGGCTATGGGGCCGGTGGTGGCTTTGATTGGCCTGGAGCTTTCCGGTTCGGCGGCACAGAATGCGGGGCTTTTGGATGCCGAAATCGACGGGAGGAAGGTGATTGTATTTCTGGTAACCCTGGGCATTGCTGTTTTCGGCAATATCTTATTCCGGGGATTTTTGTCGGTTATTCCGATTTTAATTGCGGTCATCGCCGGTTATGCCGCCGCGCTGTGCTGCGGGATTGTGGACTTTGCCGAGGTGGCAGCGGCACCGTTTTTTGCCATCCCGAATTTCCAGGCACCGAAGTTTAATCCCGAGGCGATTATGATTATCCTGCCTGTAATCCTGGTGATTACTTCGGAGCACATCGGCCATCAGGTCGTGACCAGCAAGGTGGTGGGACGGGATTTATTAAAAGATCCGGGACTGCACCGCTCGCTGTTCGGCGATAATTTTTCCACCATGCTTTCCGGCTGCATCGGTTCCGTGCCGACGACAACTTACGGCGAGAACATCGGTGTAATGGCGGTTACCGGCGTGTACAGCGTCTATGTAATCGGCGGGGCTGCCGTGCTTTCGCTTCTGTGTTCGTTCAGCGGGAAGCTGTCTGCGCTGATCAGCACGGTTCCCGGCCCGGTTATCGGCGGTATTTCCTTCCTGCTCTACGGAATGATTGGAACCTCCGGTCTGCGGATTTTGGTGGATTCTAAGGTGGACTACGGCAATTCCAGGAATCTGAGTCTGACTTCGGTGATTTTCGTTACCGGACTTTCCGGCATTGCCTTAAAAATCGGAAATATTCAGCTGAGCGGAATGGTTCTGGCCTGTGTGGTGGGAATGATCTTAAGTCTGGTATTTTTCGGTCTGGATAAGCTTGGGCTGACCAACGATCAGGGCTGATGCGCCCGGGAAACGGCGTTTGCCCGTCTGGCGTGAACCGATTAGGTGGACATAGCCGTTATATGGTTTTTCATGGCTTGAAAGCTTTTGGCACTGATTACATGTTCGATGCGGCAGGCATCTTCCACGGCGGTCTGTTCGTCAACACCAAGACGGACGAGCCATTCGGATAAAACCTGGTGCCGCTCGTAAATCATCTCTGCAATTTCTCTTCCTGCGTCAGTTAAGGTAAGGGAACCGTCCTTGTCCATCAGGACGTAGCCGTTCTGACGCAGGTTTTTCATGGCTACACTTACGCTGGGTTTGGAAAATTCCAGCTCATTGACAATATCGATGGAACGAACCTGTGCTTTCTTTTGGCTGAGAATCAGGATGGTTTCCAGGTAATTTTCAGCAGATTCTTGTATCTTCACGATGATCTCTCCTTATATTCCTCTGATACTGAATGGCCGCGCACGGTGTGGCGGACATCGTAAATTACAGTATAGCATAAACAGGCATAAAACACAAATAAAGATCAAACAAAAATGATAGTTTTTTGATAAATATTACCTTGTTGCCGGGAGGAAATTTTGCTATACTTACGATGAATCAATACTTATCATAAATATGTGACGGATGCCTGCGATGACAGGGGAAAAGGAGAATATTTTTTATGAAGATTCAGGAAACGTTGCAGCTTTTAGAGAGCGGAAAAAGTGATGCGCTGATGGCAGAACTTTATGGAAAAAACCATGTGGAGGAAAATATTTCCAGATACCAGGAACTGGTGAAAGGTTATGAAAACTTATTTGGCGACCAGGATGTGCTGCTGTTTACTTCTCCGGGACGGACAGAAATCAGTGGAAACCATACCGATCATAATCATGGAAAAGTGCTGGCCGGAAGCATTAATTTAGATTGCGTGGGCGTAGCGGCAAAGAATGACAGCAAAAAGGTGCGCATTGTCAGCGAAACCTATCATCAGGATTTTACCATTGATTTAGAGGATTTAACCCCCAGTCCGAAAAAAGCCGGAACGGTGGATCTGACCAAGGGTCTGTTAAAGGGCTTTCTTGAGGCCGGACATGCGATCGGCGGCTTTAATGCCTATATTACCAGCAATGTGATCAGTGCAGCCGGGGTAAGTTCTTCGGCTTCTTACGAGATGCTTTTGTGCGCCATGATCAATACCTTTTTTAATGAGGGAAAGCTGGATGCCGTAGATTATGCACATATTGGAAAATATTCGGAAAACCATTACTGGGACAAGGCATCGGGGCTTTTGGATCAGATGGCCTGCGCGGTGGGCGGACTGATTACCATTGACTTTAAAAACCCGGCAGTTCCCGTGGTGGAAAAAATTTCTTTTGACTTTGCCGGCGCAGGACACAGCCTGATTATCGTGCAGACCGGGAAGGGCCATGCGGATTTAAGTGCGGATTACTCCTCGGTTCCCAATGAGATGAAGAAGGTTGCCGAGTTTTTTGGAAAAGAAGTTTTAGCCGATGTTGAGGAAGCCGACGTTATCGCCCGGATAAACGAGGTTCGGGAATTTGCCGGGGATCGTTCGGTGATGCGGGCATTTCATTTCTTTGAGGAAAACAAGAAGGTGGAGGCAGAGGTTGCCGCATTAAAGGCAGGGGATTTTCATGCATTTTTGGAGAATATTACGGCTTCCGGAAACTCCTCCTGGAAATGGCTTCAGAACTGCTACACTACGGCAAGTGTTCAGGAACAGGGAATCAGCATTGCCCTGGCACTTACGGAGATGTTTATTGCCGAAAAGAAAAAAGGTGCCTGCCGCATCCATGGCGGCGGTTTTGCCGGAGTGATTATGGCCATGCTTCCGAATGAACTGGTGGACGAGTATATTTCCTATATTGAAAAAGCCATGGGCGAGGGAAGCGCTTACCGGATGAGTATCCGTCCTTACGGGGCAATCTGCTGCAATAACTTTATGTAACCGTAATATTTTACCGAAGTTGTTAAGAAAGTTTGCCGTTTCCAGGGAAAATTGACGGGAAACCGTCAGCTTTTCTTAAACACCTGGAGAAAAAAATATGGTATCATAGAATCATCTTCAATGGGCTGTGCATTGTGCAGCGGGAGAAGCTTACTGCTTACAGATTATCGTTTGCCGTGAATCCGTGTAAACCGTAACATTTTCCGTGAACATGCATGAACAGGAATGAATGAGGTGATGAGATGATTAACCAGTTAAAGAAAAGTTGTTATGAAGTATTTTTTTCTATTGGCGGTTACCGTCTGCAGGAGAGGGCTTTAGAAAATCAGCTCAAAAAGGAAGTTCGCCGTCTG
Organism: uncultured Clostridium sp.; assembly: GCA_946553025.1. GTDB lineage: Bacteria > Bacillota > Clostridia > Lachnospirales > Lachnospiraceae > Caccovicinus. The sequence goes on along the minus strand of CAMNRM010000038.1, from coordinate 29,030 downwards.
GTTCGCGAGAAGCAGTCGGCATAGAGAATAAAGCCTGAGGATCGGGAACGAGCCAAAGACAGGAGAGGGGGCTTTTGCAGCTATTTTGCAGAGCCTCTTTCTTTTATACATTTTTTCTGACTTTCTGCTTATATTATACTAACTGCCCAAACAGGAAAAAGAGGAGAAAGTTATGAACCCAATGTTTCACGCGCTTGAAACGCCCAGCATTTCCCAGCCAACCCCGCAAAACGGTCAGAATACGGGCTTTCTGCAAATCCATGTGGTGTCGATCCAGAATCATTTTCCCATCCGTAATGCCACCGTCAGGATTTCTCCTGCAAAAGAGAATACGGAAGTATTAGAAGAACTGAAAACCAATACTTCCGGGCAGACGCCGGAGATCGCCCTTCCGGCTCCCCCGGAGAGCATCAGCCTGGATGCATCGGCGGCGATCAACGAACGGCCCTATGCCGAATATGACCTTCATATTGAAGCGCCGGGATTTCAGCCGGTGGATATCTCCGGAACAGAAGTGATTTCCGGGTCAACGGCAATCCAGCCGGTGAGCATGACCCCTGTGGAGGAGGAAACCTCTGCCCAGGACGAGATTGTTATTCCCGATCACACCCTGTACGGGATTTATCCGCCAAAGATTGCCGAGCCGGAGATTAAGCCTGTGGCGGAAAGCGGGGAAATCGTGTTAAGCCGCGTGGTGGTTCCGGAAACCATTATTGTCCATGACGGCGTTCCCAGTGACCGTTCGGCGAAAAACTATTATGTGCCTTACCGGGATTACATTAAAAACGTAGCCTCCAGCGAGATTTACTCGACCTGGCCGGAATCGACGATTATCGCCAATGTCCTGGCCATTATGTCCTTTACCTTAAATCGGGTCTACACGGAGTTTTACCGGAACCGGGGCTATGATTTTACCATTACTTCTTCAACCGCCTTTGACCACAAGTGGATTTACGGAAGAAATATTTTCCAGAGCATCAGCCTGGTGGTGGATGAAATCTTTGATAATTATTTATCACGCCCGGATGTCCGCCAGCCGATCCTGACCCAGTACTGCGACGGGAAGCGTGTCCAATGCGAAAACTGGATGACGCAGTGGGGGAGCTGCAGTTTAGGCGAGCAGGGTTACAGCGCGATTCAGATTCTGCGGTATTTTTACGGGGATTCGATTTATATTAATACGGCAGAGGAAATTTCCGGGATTCCCGCTTCCTGGCCGGGCTATGATCTGACGATTGGTTCAAGCGGGCCGAAGGTGCGCCAGCTTCAGGAGCAGATCGACGCCATTGCCACGGTCTATGCTTCCATCCCCAGAGTTACCCCGGACGGTGTGTACGGCTCGGCCACGCAGCAGGCGGTTTCGACCTTCCAGTCCGTGTTTGGCCTGCCGCAGACCGGGGTGGTGGATTTCCGCACCTGGTACCGCATTTCCCATATTTATGTCAGTGTAACGAGAATGGCAGAACTGGACGGATGAGTTTCGATAAATAGCGATTAGATTACATCGGTGTGGGTGGGACTGGGATTTTAGGCGTTACTGTTTGCCGCAGCAAGTGCAAAGACCTGTGGGAACAGTAACGCCAGGCTATCCACCGGATTTTGATAGAGGATAAACGATTGATTTACCTCTGGCAGTATGTTATACTGGGGTTAATTTATGGGAGAAGAGAAAATAAAAAATACCTGGAAAGTGAGTGGGACCGGTAATGAAAAAGGCAGATAAAAAGAAGGCAGAGGAATTTGCAGGAGTAATGCAGCGTGCGCATGTTGCGATAAAAAAGATGCTGGAAGCGAATAACCGCGCTTCGGCGCTTGAACTTTTGGAACAGTGTCAAAATTATGCAATCAGCCTGGGGCAGCAGATTGAATCGGTGGAAGGGGAAGGTTTTGTAACCGTTACCCTGCTGGAAGGCTATTGTGAACTGGTTTACCAGATTTATGAAGAGGTGTTAAACCTTCCCCGGCTGAATGCAAATGCCGTGCACAACCGTCTGTCGAAAGAACTGATTAAGGTAGGCAACAGCATCCGAAACGATATCCATGTGCGGACGGAGGCGGTTTTTCTGCCCTACAAGGCTTCCATGTGGGATTCGTTAGAGAGTGTGTGGCGGGCCGCCGATGAAGATCCGGACTGCGACGCCTATGTTATTCCCATTCCCTACTATGATAAGAACCCGGACGGGAGTTTCCGCCAGGTGCATGATGAGAGGGACCAGTATCCGGAAGATGTTCCGATTACAAATTTTGAAGACTATGATTTTGCCGAACGGCGGCCGGATATGATCTTTATCCATAATCCGTATGACGACTGCAACTATGTAACCAGTGTGGCTCCGTTTTTCTATGCCAAAAACTTAAAGCAGTTCACGGACAAGCTGGTCTACATCCCCTACTTCGTCCTGGGAGAGATTGATCCGGACAATGAGGAGGCGTTAAAGGGAATCGAGCATTTCTGCGTTACGCCGGGGGTTCTGTATGCGGACAAGGTTATTGTCCAGTCCGAGGCGATGCGCCAGGCTTATATTAAGATATTGACCAAGGCCGCGGGAAAGCACACCAAAAAGCACTGGGAGGAACGGATTCTGGGCACGGGTTCTCCGAAGATGGATAAGGTTTTAAATACAAAGAGGGAAGATATAAAGATTCCTCCGGAGTGGATGAAGATTCTCCAGAAACCGGACGGGAGTTTAAAGAAAGTCATCCTCTACAATACGGGGCTTACGGCATTTCTCCAGCAGGGGGAACAGAGCCTGAAAAAAATCAGGGATGTCTTTCGGATATTCTATGAGAACCGTGAGGAAGTGGCGCTTTTATGGCGTCCGCACCCTCTGCTTTTGGAAACCATTCATTCCATGCGCCCGCAGCTTCAGGCGGAGTACGAGGGGATTGTCGATAAATACCGTGCCGACGGATGGGGGATTTATGACGATACGGCGGATTTGGACAGAGCCATTGCCCTTTGTGATGCCTATTACGGCGACGGCAGCAGCGTCGTGCAGCTCTGCCAGGAGGCCGGAAAGCCCGTGATGATCCAGGATGTACAGATCATCAGTGAGGAAGAGGAGGATACTTATTCATCCTGAGAAAACAATAAACGATCGACAAAAAAAGCCATCCGGGGATGGCTTTTTTGTTAATCACACTTAACAAATATAACTTACTTCAACTAACTATCACTGACGATGTATATTGAAAAAGGTACACTGTAATTTTATGATTATAATTTGGTAACGTTGGTAGCCTGCGGGCCTTTTGCACCGTTTACTACGTCGAATTCAACCTGAGCGCCTTCGTCTAAGGACTTAAAGCCTTCCATGTTTAATCCGGAGTAGTGAACGAATACATCGTTCCCCTGTTCGTCGGAAATAAATCCGTAACCCTTTTGGTTGTTAAACCACTTAACTGTACCTTTCATGATGATACCTCCAAAAAAATAAAGAAAATAAATAAATAGGTCGGTCACTTCTTCTGTGACTGCCTTAAGAATACCATAGTTTTCCTGTGAAGTCAAATCATTTTGAATAATTTTATGAAAATATTCTGAAAAAATCCTAATCTTCGTCTATAATATGGAAATCGGTCTAAAAATTATTCCAATTACTTCCAAAATAGCCTAAAATTGGGAACAATTAGAGAAATTTGGAAATCTGTTTTTACGGGCCTTGTCTGCTGCAGTGGACGCAGGAGAACCAAAACCGTTCAGATGTTATCGTTCAGATGACCAGGCTGCAAAAAAGATTCTCGGAAAGTCTTTTATGCTGCTGAGGGATATGGTATACTTTTTAAAGAGGTTTCTTATCAGAGATAGGACAGAAAAAATGGAAAAGTAAAGATAAAGAGGTTTGGCCATGGATGTAAGAAATATAGGAAGACATTTTTATACAATAACGCAGCATAAGCTTCTGGTTATGCGGGAGTGTTTTAAACTGGGGCTTTACTGGCAGGGACTGCTTCATGATTTGTCCAAGTACAGTCCTTCGGAATTCTGGACCGGGGTGAAATATTACCAGGGAAACCGCAGTCCTAATGCAGCGGAGCGGGAGGAGATAGGCTTTTCCGTGGCATGGCTCCACCACAAGGGCAGGAATAAACATCATTTTGAGTACTGGATTGATTTTTCCAATGATCGCACAAAAGGTCTGGTGGGGAATAAGATGCCGTTAAAGTATGTTGCGGAGATGGTCTGCGACCGGATTGCCGCCTGCAAGGTTTACCGGGGAGAGAACTATACCAGCGGCGCGGCATGGGAATACTATGCATTTACGAAGCCCTATATTACTCCGCTTCTTCACCCGGAAACGCAGGCGTTATTAGAAAAACTCCTTTGGATGCTGAAAGAAAAGGGGGAGGAACAAACCTTTGCCTACATCCGCAGGCTGTTAAAGAAGGGGACTTACGGGAAAGCGGGAAGCTGCAAAAAGCAGAAACTGCAAAAAACAGAAAGCAGCAAAAAACAGGAACTTACGAAAAAACCGGAAGCGTAAGGAAAAGCTGACGAAGGAAGGTATCCGCGGCCGGTAAATCGGAAAAACATTTTTCGCTGTATTCGGCATAGCAGGGGCGGCTCTTATAGGCGTGCTGAAAGGCCGGCAGATAAAGATTTTCCGGCTGGGGGAAAAACTGCCCGGTTTTTCGGGTATAACAGGTTTTGGGCGTGGCTTTTTTCCGGGCATCTCTGGCAACATAGCTTCCCACGCTTTTATGGACAGCCATATCTTCAAAGGGCAGGTAGTAATAATTCTGGACGTCCGGATAAAAATATTTCATTTCCCCGCAGTACACAGGAAGGGTGACAAGGATCTGTTCGTCGTTTCCGTCAATGGCAAAAAACGGGCCTTCCAGGTGAAAGGGAACCGGAAACAAAACAGGGCTCTGGTAATAAAGCCTAAGGCTAAGGCCGTTTCCTTCCCCGGTTTTTGTCGTTTCTTCGATGCTGTGTCCGATCAGGAAAAAGGAGAGGCTGGGAAGTTTTGTATATATTAAAAGGGGGAGGATCTGCGCCAGTCCGCAGAGGTCTTCCCGGTTGTGCAGAAGAAGCAGGCTGAGCAATGCATTTTTGGGTGCACAGCAGTAATCCTGGTAGGCGGCGATTAACTGTCTTCCGGTAAAATCTTCCTCACGGCGGATGGAAAGAAATGCTTCCACAGCCTTTTGCTTTAATGCGGGCATGGAGAGTGCCTCCTTCCAGGGACGGATTTTCCGGTAAAGGTCAATACTTTGGACTTCGGACAGCGGACAGTCCAGGTGATAAAGCCTGCAGCGGCTGCGGATAAAGGAAAGATCGAAGGCGTCGCCGTTGTAGGAAATAAGTGCTTTGCAGGGTTTAAGAAAAGCAAAAAAAGAGCGCAGCAGCAGTGGTTCATCTTCCGGCTTTTCAGCAAACCACTGTACCATCTGCCAGGAGGGAGTTTCGGCTGCGGAATTGCAGTAAAGGCAGCCGATAAGGTAGATCTGTGCCGAATCCGGGGAAAATCCCGTGGTTTCGATGTCAAAAAACAGGATTTTATCCAAGGAAGCGGCGGTGTCTAAGAGAACCGAGGTTTCCAGAGGAAAAGCAGGGGTAATCCGGGAAGCTGAGTGAATGATTTTCATAAATAAATATGGACTCCTTTCAGGAAAATTATAAGCGATTATCGAAGAACTGTAAAGCGAATGTTTGTTCGCAAATGCTTGCAGAGTTTTGGCGGCTGTGTTATGATAGGGGCAGGGCAGAGAAAAAATAGAGATAAAAAGCCGAATAGAAAAAGCAAAAAAGAGAAAAAAGCCGATAAGAAAATCAGGAAAGTTTTGGAGAGATAATCGTTATGATTGCATTTGTCAAAGGGATATTGGTGAGTAAGGAAGAGGACTGCGTGGTTGTGGAGGCAGGGCCGGTGGGGCTGGAAATCCGGGTTCCGCTGTCGGTGCTGGAGGCGCTTCCGTCACTTGGGGAGGAAGTAAAGCTTTACACGTATTTTCAGGTTCGTGAAGACGGGATGAGCCTGTACGGGTTTTTAACCCCGCAGGATAAACGGATATTTAAGCAGCTTTTGGGTGTGAACGGTGTGGGGCCTAAGGCGGCGCTGGCGGTTTTGTCGTCCGTGTCCTTAGAGGATCTGCGGATAGCCCTGGTTTCGGAGGATGCCAAGGCGATCGCGAAGGCTCCGGGAATCGGACTTAAGACAGCGCGGCGGATTATCCTGGATATGAAGGATAAGATTTCCATGGATCAGCTGACGGAAAGCTGGCTGGCGGCAAACAGAGCCGGGGGAGCCGACGAGGAAGCAGCAGATGCCGGGCTTGCCGGTGCAGCCAAGGAAGCCGTGCAGGCACTGGTTGCCTTAGGCTACAGTATGGCAGAAGCTTCCAAGGCGGTAAAGAAGGTAGAACTGACCGAAGGGATGACGTCAGAGGATGTGCTGAAGGCATCGCTTAAGTTTCTGGCCTTTATGTAGAAGGATCATTTGGATAATGAATAAAGTCCAGTTACAGTCTGGAAGAATAGTGAATAAAGAAAGCAGGAAAAAGAAAAACTATGGGCAGCAATGGGCAGCGGCGAGTGATTAATACAGATATTACTCCGGAAGATCAGAAGATTGAGAGCAGCCTTCGGCCGCAGATGCTGAAGGATTATATTGGACAGGAAAAGATTAAGTCGAATTTAAAGGTATATATTGACGCGGCAAAATCCAGGGGTGAATCTCTGGATCATGTGCTGTTTTACGGGCCGCCGGGACTGGGGAAGACAACCCTTTCGGGGATTATTGCCAATGAGATGGGCGTAAATATCAAGATAACCTCCGGCCCGGCGATTGAAAAGCCCGGGGAGATTGCCGCAGTATTAAATAATCTTCAGGAAGGCGACGTTTTGTTTGTCGATGAGATTCACCGCTTAAACCGCCAGGTGGAGGAGGTTTTATATCCGGCGATGGAGGATTTTGCCATCGATATTATGCTGGGGAAGGATTCCTCGGCGCGATCCATACGTCTGGATCTGCCGCATTTTACCCTGGTGGGGGCGACGACCCGTGCAGGGCTTTTAACAGCCCCCCTGCGGGATCGGTTCGGTGTGGTGCAGAAGCTTGAGTTTTATACGCCGGAGGAGCTGACCACCATTATTATCCGGTCGGCGAAGGTTTTGCAGGTGGAGATTGACGAGGAAGGGGCGAAGGAGCTGGCGAAGCGTTCGCGGGGAACGCCCAGGCTGGCCAACCGTCTGTTAAAGCGTGTCCGGGACTTTGCCCAGGTAAAGTATGACGGGGTCATTACAAAGGAAGTAGCGGATTTTGCGCTGGATATTCTGGATGTGGATAAGCTGGGACTTGACCAGAACGACCGGAACATCCTTTCAGCGATGATTGAGAAATTCTCCGGCGGGCCGGTGGGGCTGGATACCCTGGCCGCGGCACTGGGCGAGGATGCGGGAACGCTTGAAGATGTGTATGAACCCTATCTTCTGATGAACGGCCTGATTAACCGCACCCCCCGGGGAAGGGTGGCCACCAGGCTTGCCTATCGTCATCTGGGGCTGGGACTGTAAACGTAGTGGACACCGTGCTAACAAGCAGACAGAGTGAATACATTAAAGACAATAAAATAACAATTTAGTATTGCCGAATGGTGCACAAACACCGTCCGGCAATATTTTTTTGCCTTTTTGTATGTTTTGTATACATTAAACATTGTTTAAAAACTATCAATAAAACAATTATAATATAAAATAAAACAAAATAAATATATTTGGTATTGACAAAAGTTATATTTTGTTATATATATGTATTATAAAAACAAGGAGGGTAATCGTTATGGAACCTAAGCAGATTATTGAAGCAATCAAAAAGGAAGTACCAGCAGTAAAATCCGTATATTTTGTAGGCTGTGGAGCTTCTAAAGCAGAACTTTATCCGGGCAAATATTTCCTGGAAGCTAATGCAAGGAATATTCGGGTAGGACATTACACCGCAAATGAGTTCCTTCATGCTACACCGGTAGCTGTGGACGAAACTGCAATTGTCGTTACCTGTTCTCTGGGCGGGACTACTCCGGAAACCGTAGCAGCCTCCAAAAAAGCCATGGAACTGGGCGCAAAGGTTATCGCCGTAACCCATGTGGACGGCTCACCTCTGGCAAAGAATGCGCACTATGTTATTCTTCACGGATTTGAAAAGAATTATGCGGCAAAACTGGAGAAGATGACGAATGTTCTTTCCCTGGCTGTAGAGATTCTTAACCAGTATGAGGGCTACGACCGTTACGACGATATGCAGACAGCCTTTGGAAAGATTTATGACCTGATTGAAAAGGCAGTATCCTTTGTTGTTCCGGCAGCAAAGAATTTTGCCGAGGACTATAAAGACGCACCGGTTGTCTATGTGATGAGCTCCGGCGCTACCCAGGAAGTTGCCTATGCCTTCTCGATTTGCCTGCTGATGGAAATGCAGTGGGTGAACTCCGGCTCCTTCCACGACGGCGAATTCTTCCACGGCCCGTTTGAGATTGTGGAGAAGGATGTTCCGTTTATCCTGTTAATGAATGAAGGCCGCACCCGTGCCTTAGATTCCCGTGCTCTGGATTTCTTAAACCGTTTCCAGGCAAAGACCACCGTTTTGGACGGCAAGGATTTCGGTCTTGCATCCGAGGTTCCGGCTTCCGTTGCCGAGTACTTTAACCCGATGGTGCTTTCCGCTGTTTTACGTGTATATGCAGAGCAGCTTGCCATTGTAAGGAATCATCCTCTGACCCAGAGAAGGTATATGTGGAAGCTTGAGTATTAATGCAATATTAATACAAGATAAGAATAAAGAAACGAACAATAAAGAAACAGGGAGATTCATCCATGAAGAAGCAAATACAGAGGGAAACCTCGAACATGTTTTGGGCAATTTTGGGTGTTGCCTGTTATGCGGCAGCTTACCGGTGGTTTCTGGTTCCGGTCGATCTTTACAGCGGCGGTTTTACGGGAGTTTCCCAGTTGGTAAAGCTTTTGCTGGAGGAGGGCTTGGGTCTTCGTGTGCCGGAGAGCATTGACCTGACGGGAATTATTCTCTGGTGTATTAATCTCCCTCTGTTTCTTTTGGGCTATAAGAGCATTGGAAAAAAGTTTCTGTACCGGACGATTGTGGCGGTCTGTATCCAGTCCCTGCTTTTAACCTTTATTCCTGCCCCGAAGGAGCCGCTGTTAAGTGACCTGCTGTTAAACTGTATCGTGGGCGGTGTTTTATCCGGCGTAGGCGTGGGAATTACGCTGCGTGCAGGGGGATCGGGCGGCGGAACGGATATCGTGGGCATGTACTGTGCGAAAAATTACCCTGAATTTGGCGTGGGGAAACTCAGTGTAATTATGAATATCTGCATTTATTCCATTGCCGCCATACGCTATGATGTCGAGGTTGCCGCCTATTCCATGGTATTTTCCATCGTGGCGGGGATTATGGTCGATCGGGTGCACGAGCAGAATATTAAGGTATCCGTATTCGTGGTGACGAAGGATAAGACCCTGGGCGAGAAGATTAACCGGGCTGTGGTGCGCGGCGTGACGAGCTGGAAAGCCTGGGGAGAGTACAGCCGCTCGGAAGAAGTGGTACACATGGTCGTGATTAATAAATATGAACTGCATATTTTAAAGAAACTTATCCGTCAGGAAGATCCTCATGCCTTTGTGCAGGTGATATCCCCGGATACAATTTTAGGAAACTTTGAAAAACGTCTGGAAGTGCAGTAAGAGCTGCGGAAAAGATTAACAAATCAAGGAGGAAAGACATGTTTAATTTTGATGAAGCAAAGATAAGACAGGAACACCAGAACGGAGTGGATATTATCCCGCAGGTAGAAAAATTTGTGGATCAGGTGTGCAGTGACGGCTATTCCAATATTTTTTATATCGGAATCGGCGGGACTGTATTGTATGCAAACCAGATGATGCACATTGCCAAGCAGCTGGGTTCAACCCTTCCTCTTTACATTGAAAATGCAGCAGACTTTAACCTGGTAGGCAATCCTTTCTTTAATGAAAAGTCGATTGTTATTATCGAGTCTATTTCCGGAGATACCAAAGAAGTGGTGGAAGCCGTAGATAAGGCACATCAGGTCGGCGCAAAGGTTATCGGCTATGTGGAAAAAGAAGGAACACCTCTGTATGAGAAGAGTGATTATCTGGTAACCACTGTGGGCGGAGGCTATTATTTCTGGTATACCGTAACCCTGCGCTTCTTAAAGAATGCAGGACAGTTTGACAAGTATGATCAGTTTATGAAGGAAATCGTACATATGCCGGATGCTGTTGTACAGATTTATAAGGATGCCGACGAGGATGCAAAGGCTTATGCTGAGCAGTACTGCGATGAACCTATCACCTATCTGGTTGGTGCAGGAAACCTGGAAGACTGGGCAACCTGCTATGGCATGTGCATTATGGAAGAGATGCAGTGGATGCGTACAAGACCGATTTCCGCAGCAAACTTCTTCCATGGGACACTCGAAGTTATTGAGAGGGATATCCCGGTAATGCTGATTAAGGGCGAAGATATGGCCAGGCCGCAGATGGATCGCGTAGAAAAATTCGTTAATACCATCAGCGCCAAGGTATTCGTATTTGATACAAAGAAATTCAAGCTGGATGGAATCAGCGATGAGTTCCGCGGTATGCTTTCGCCAATCGTTATGCGTTCGGCATTCCAGCGTCTGAATGTTCATCTGGAGCATTGCCGCAGACATCCTCTGGCAATCCGCAGATATTATCGCAGACTAGATTATTAATCATTGCTGTTTTGTGGCTGTGCAGAGGGGGATGTTCGTGAGAAGATCCCGCACAGAAGACATCATTCGTTGAGAATTCACGGAAAATCGCGAAAACCAATGGCATAAATTCATCCTTTATGTTATGATATTTTTAATTATAGATACAATTTAAGGCATACAGGTATAGTTTTGTATTAGACATAGCATTGTTTGTATGTTTTTAGGTTACTGTTTACGTAGGTCTGCGCATGTGAACGGTAATGTTCTTAGAAAGGATGGGTTGTTATGGCAGAAGTTGTACGGGATACGGTAATCCCCCTCTACATGCAGATTGCAGAGGATATCAAGTCAAAAATTGAGAGGAAAGAACTGGAGGCAAATGCAAGGATTCCCACGGAGTTGGAATTAAGTGAGGCTTACGGCGTCAGCAGGATTACGATCCGTAAAGCGCTGGAACTTTTGGTGGAGGATGAAATTCTGGTTCGCCGACAGAGAATCGGAACCTTTGTTTCGGATAAAAAAGTGTCAAGGAGTTTAAATAGTTTTATGGGATTTTCACAAAGCTGTGAACTGTCCGGGGGCAGGCCGGGAACGAAGTTTTTATCGGCGGAACTGGTCAAGGCAAAGACATCCGATGTCAAGGCGCTCCGTCTTTCTGAGGAGGATAAGGTTATCCGTATCCGCCGGCTCCGCTATTGCAACGATATTCCGGTGATTTTGGAAGAGAATCATTTTCCGAAGAAGTTTGCCTATCTTCTGGCGGAGGATCTGAACCGTTCCCTGCATCAGATTTTACAGGAACACGGGATTATTCTGGATAACGGAGAAAAAACCATCGGTGTCTGCTATGCCACGAAGGAAGAGGCGGAACATCTGGAGATTAAAGAGCATGACGCACTGATTATGTCGAAGGATATCGCCTATGATGTTGACGGGGAACCTGTATATAACGGCAAGGAAATTATCAATGCTGACCGCTATGAATATAAGATACTGACAAGCAATACGATAAAAAAAGGGTGAAGCGATGTATAAAGTTAGTTCAAAGCAGATTGCGGTAATGAATATTCAGTATAAGTATTTTCCGCTGACGAAATTTTTAAATGATGCAGTGAAAAATGGCGTGAAAAATATAGAATTATGGGGTGCTGCACCGCATTTCCACATGGAAGACATGACCTACAGAGAGATTCTTAACGTGCGCCGTGAGATTGAACGGCGCGGGCTGCATCTGGTATGCTTTACACCGGAGCAATGTGTCTATCCGATTAACCTGGCAGCACCGGGCAGGGATGCCAGGCGGCGAAGCGTGAAGTTTTTTGAAAACAGCATACGGGCAGCAGGGGAGCTGGGCTGTAAAAAGGTGCTTGTGACATCAGGAACCGGGTATTTTGACGGGAGCGATCAGGAAGAAGCCTGGAAGCGATCGGCAGAAAACCTTGCCGGTCTGGGCGATATGGCAGAGCGCTATGGGATAACGCTGGCTCTGGAAGTTCTGCGCAGGGACGAGAGCAACCTGGTTTACGATTTGTCCTCGCTTCAGAAGATGCTTAACGAATTAAATCATGCGTCTATTGGCGGGATGATCGACACCATTCCCATGGCACTGGCAAAGGAAAGTCCTGCGATGTATCTGAAGGCTCTGGGGGAAAGACTGGTTCATGTGCATTTTATCGACGGCGCACCGAAAGGGCATCTGGCCTGGGGTGACGGGGTGCTGGATATGAAGCAGTATCTGAAGGAATTTGCGGACTTTGGGTACAGCGGGTATTTATCCCTGGAAATCACCGACGGAAGGTATTTTATGGAGCCGTCTGTGTCTGTGGAGCAGAGTATCCGCAAACTGCGGGAAGCCTTGCCGGAATGAAGTTTCAAGCACAATCCAGCACAAGAAAACGTGTATAATCGATTAGAATGGGTAAAAAGCTTGTTTGGGAAATCCTGGCAGGCTTTTTTTCGTTACGGTTCACATATTCACAGCAATATTTTTTCTTTTCCAAAATATGTAATGGATTATTTGGCAAATAACCATAAAAATTGGGAAAAATGACAAGAGGATATTAGTCTGAAATAAACATTGCTGAAAAAAAGCAAAAAAATACGTAACAAATACTTGATTATTTGTAATATTTATGGTATAACAAAATAGTACAAATAAACAACGCAGGCAAACCATAAGATAATACATGGAGGAAACTATGATTAAGGTATTAGGCATTGGAGATAATGTGTGTGACAAATATCTGCACATTAAAACCATCTATCCGGGAGGAAATGCACTGAACATCGCTGTATTTGGGAAGTTTCTGGGGGCCGAAGCCGCTTACCTAGGAACCTTGGGCGATGATGAGGTAGGACAGCATGTCTATTCGGTTGTCAGAGAACTGGGCATTGATTTATCGCACTGCCGGATGGAAGAAGGAGAGAACGGATGTGCCAGGGTTCGTCTGGTGGATGGCGACCGGGTCTTTTTACAGGGAAACCGGGGCGGAATAGCAAGGATAAAGCCACCGGTGCTGACAAAACTTGACGAAGATTATATTTCCGGTTTTGACCTAGTGCATACAAGCATCTACAGCTACATGGAATCCGAACTTCCAAAGATAAGACGGGCAGGAAAGTTTGTGTCCATGGATTTCTCCAACCATTACGATGAAGCATATTTAAAGCGGTGCTGCCCTTATATTGACTGTGCGGAAATTTCCTGCGGGGATATGCCGGAAGAGGAAATCAAGAAGACGATGGAGCAAATCCTTTCCTTTGGATGCAGAAAGATGGTGATTGCCACCAGAGGAAGTAGGGGAGCCTGTGTGCTGGTCGGCGGAAAGTTTTATGAGCAGTCCTCTTATCTGGTGAAAGCAAAAGATACCATGGGGGCAGGAGATTCTTTTATTACCAGCTTCTTGGTAAACTATCTGGAAGGAAGTCCGGCGGCCGTGGATTTTGGGGAAAGCAGCGGAAAGCGGGGAATTGTCAAGGCTGAAGAATACCTGGATGAACTGATTCGGCTAAGCCTCTATCGGGCGGCTGTATTTGCCTCCGGACAGTGCCAGAGGGACGGTTCCTTTGGCTATGGCAGGGAAGTAGAACTTACCGACAAAGATGTGGAAATTATGGAAAGCAATGAGTTATTAAGAATGGGAAGCTAATTTTTGCTGCTTCTGCGGGGTAGATGCGCAAAAATAGTGATAAAAAGCTTGCTGTGAACATGCAGACAGCAGTGCCGAAAAAGCCCGGATTAGGCCGGGGAGGATGTGGAAAGGAGAGGAATTAATGAAAAAAACATGGATGAAAAAGATGGTTAGTACAGTTCTTGCCGGAGCGATGGTTCTTTCGATGGCAGCCTGCGGCGGTGGCGGCGGGGAGTCAGCACCGACTACGGCAGCAGCAGGGGGCGGTTCTGGTGACAGCACACAGGCGGCACCGGCAGCGGACGGGGAGCAGAAGGTGATTAAGTTTATGCACCGCTTCCCAGATGAGCCATATAACAGCTTTATTGAGTCAAAGCTTCATGAGTATGAGGCTTCCCACCCGGACATTAAATTTGAAATTACCAGTGCGCAGAACCAGGAGTACAAGGAGAAGATTAAAGTTGTTGTCGGCGGAGATGATACGCCGGATATCTTCTTTAGCTGGGTAGGTGATTTTACAGAAAGATTTATCCGTGAAGGGCTGATTTTAGACTTAAAGCCCTATCTGGATGCCGATCCGGAGTGGAAGGATTCCCTGATTGAGTCCCAGATCAATGAATACACGAACAAGGACGGCATGGTTTATGGTATTCCGTTCCGTTTAGACTGCAAGCTGTTCTTCTACAACAAGACCATCTTTGACGAGCATGGACTGACAGCGCCGACAACCTGGGATGAACTGATTTCCTGCTGTGAAACTTTAAAGGCAGCCGGAATTACCCCGATTGCTTACGGCAACCAGGAACCATGGTCGGCTTCCCACTACATGGGAACTTTAAATCAGATCTTTGTTCCGGATGACGTAAGAGCAAAGGACTATGACCCGACCAGCGGTGAGTTCACCGATCCGGGCTACATTGAAGCATTAGAGCATTACCAGCAGCTTCTGCCCTATATGACCGAGAATCCTAACGGTGTTAAGCCGGATATGTCCAGAACAAACTTCGTTATGGAACTTGGGGCAATGTACTATGCAGAGCTGATTGAAATTCCTTACATCAAGATGGATAACCCGGAGATGGAATTCGGTATGTTTAACTTCCCTAAGGTTGAGGGAGCAAAAGGAAACCAGGATATCTTAACCGGCGTTCCGGAAGGCTTTGTTGTTTCTTCCAAGACAAAATATCCGGATGAGTGTGTGGAATTCCTGAAATGGTTTTTAGGCAAGGAAGTCGGAACACAGCAGTGCCAGGAAATCGGCTGGTTCAACGGTGCCAAGGGAACAACCGAAGGCTTAACCGACCAGGCTCTCTTAGACGGTTATCAGGCCGTTATGGATGCCAAGGCGATGAGCGCATGGCTGGACAATGCCCTGTACTCCACCGTTTGCGACGAATATCTGACCGCAGTTTCTGACTTGACGAATGGAGATATCACGCCGCAGCAGGCTATGGAGAGAATTCAGGCGAAGGCAAAAGAAGCACAGACGCTTGTTTCTACCGGTTCCGGTCAGTAACGGATAAAAAACAGGTAATCGTTTCGCTGCTGTGAATGCGTGAACAGTAATGTTACGGCAAACAGAAATATAGTTTAGGTAGGCAGGTCTTGACAGCAGGACCTGCCTATCTTGAAAACGATTTTGGAAAAGGGAAGGTGAGAGAATGAGAACAAAGAAAAGTACCCCGTATCTGTATATGCTGCCCGGAGTCTTTATGGTGTTGTTTTTTGTCTATATTCCGGTATTAATGAATATCGGATACAGCTTTTTCAGGCTGTCCTCCTACTCCGCAAGTGCAACATTTGTCGGTGTGGATAATTACCGGAGATTTTTTTCGGACAGCGTACTTCCGATTATGCTCAGGAACAATATAGCCTACTGTATTATTTCTCTGATTGTACAGGTGGGTTTTGGTACGGTGATGGCTCTGATTTTGGAGAGCAGCGCGATTGCGGATCGGATGAAAGGATTTTTCAGAAACCTTTATTACATTCCGGCGCTGATTTCCCTGACGGCCGTGGGCCTTATGTTTACATTTATCTATGAACCGAACCTTGGATTTATTAACAGCTTATTAAAATCTCTGGGAATGTCCACCTACGGATGGCTGGGCGATGCCAAGATGGCGATTTACTGTATTATCGCAATGAGCCAGTGGCAGTTTACCGGCTACATTACCCTGCTCATGGTTGTGGCTTTCCAGAATGTTCCCCAGGACTACCTGGAAGCGGCAGCAATCGACGGCGCGGGCCCTATCCGCAGAGCCATCAGCATTATGCTTCCCCAGGCCAAAGAACAGCTTCTGGTATGTACGATTATCACCGTTATCGGTGCATTTAAGCTGTACACGGAAGTGTATGCCACCACAGGCGGCGGCCCGGGAAATAATTCACAGGTACTTGGACTGTTCTTGTATCAGCAGGCATTTCTGCACGATGATTTAGGTATGGCGGCAGTGACCGGCGTATTTATCTTTGTGATTACGGTGACGCTGTCCATTATTCAGATTCGTGTCACCAGATCCGGCCAGCAATAGAAGGAGGTAAGGAAGGATGAAAAAAACCATAACGAAAGTTTTGCTGAATCTGCTCTGTATAATCCTTGCCATTATTATCGTGGCACCCCTGGCCTGGATTTTATTAAACTCCTTTAAGACGAATAAGGAATTATTTAAAGATTCCCTGGCTTTTCCGGAAGTCTGGCAGTTTGCCAACTATCTGAAGGCGTGGAACCTTGGCCTTTATAAGTATTTTGGAAACTCTTTATTTGTCAGTGCGATTTCTCTGTGCGGGATTTTGGCCTCCTCGTCTTTTCTGGCTTACGGCCTGACCCGGTTCAGAGCAAAGGGCAGCAATATTATCTTTATCATCGTATTAGGCGGCATGGCCTTATCCGAACAGGTTGCCCTGGTGCCTCTGTATAAGATTCTGCGGACGCTGAAAATCTACGATACGTACTGGGCGGTTATCTTACCCTACATTGCCTTTAGAATTCCGTTTACGGTATTTTTAATGCGGGCGTATTTTATCTCGATTCCGGTGGAACTTGAAGAGGCGGCCGTGGTGGACGGCTACAACAGCCTGCAGATATTTATGAAGATTATCCTGCCCATCAGCAAGCCAATCTTTGCTTCCTGTGCCATCGTTAATCTGAACTTTGTGTGGAATGAGTTCTTATTTGCCAATGTATTTTTAAACAACAAGGCACTCCAGACAATTCCGATTGGACTGATGACCTTTAAGGGCGATTTAAAGGTTGACTATACGACGACACTTGCAGGGCTTATGATTGCGTCGGCACCGCTGATTATCCTGTTTATCTGTATGTCCAGACAGTTCGTGCGCGGCCTTACCAGCGGTGCGGTAAAAGGTTAGATTATAGAGAGTGTGTGTGAAAATGGCAGTGAAAGCGTTGATTTTTGATATGGACGGAGTGATCGTCGATACGGAGCCGCACAATATGCAGAGGGTTTACGGCTATGTAAAGTCATTTCGTCCCGACACGCCCATAGAGGAAATGTATCAGATTGTGGGGCGGACGAGGACCGATGTGTGGACCAGAATTGCCGGGATTATCGGTGAAGGGAAGAGCTGGGAAGAAACACAGAAGGATTTTGAGAAGAACTGGAAGCCTTTTCACCCCTATGCGGTAACTTACCGGGAGATTTTCCGCGAAGAAACCTTAGGGATTTTGCAGTGGGCAAAGGAAAGGGGGATGCTCACGGCAGTGGCCTCGGCGACGGCCTATGAAAAGGTAAAGGAAATCCTTGCCGAAGTAGGGGTTCTTCCCTGGCTTGATCTGGTGATCAGCGGGGAGAGCGTGAAAAAAAGCAAGCCTGATCCGGAGATTTATCTAAAGGCAGCAGAACTTCTGGGCGTGCTTCCCGGCGAATGTATTGCTATAGAAGATTCTACCGTGGGTATTACGGCAGCCCACCGCGCAGGGGTTAAGGTCGTGGCGTTGAAAGACGAACGTTTTGATTTTGACCGCAGCCTTGCCGACGGGGAAATTAAAGACCTTGGAGGCTTTTTTGCCTGGGCAGAGAGGACTTTGGGGATGGTGCAGGGCAGCGGGCAAACGGTTGAAAAATAATGCTGCAAAATGATGGTTTTGATAAATTATGGATAAAAGAATGCGGTAAAAGGGACTATTTCCGAATGATGGGGATAGTCTTTTTTGCAGTTATGCCTTATAATAGTGAAAAGACGGCGTTGCTGTGAACGTGTGAACAGTAACAAGGCGGCAGATGCTCGAAAACGATATTCAGATTAAGGTAGTACAGGCAGCAGAGCAGGGCAAAAGCAAAGAGTGGTGAAAAGATGATAGAAATCGTATTTGGCGACAGTGCGTGCGGGAGTTTGAAGGTGGCACAGCATTTTGGAAAAGGGAAATATAGGCGGGGGGCAAGCAGTTTTTTTCTCGTGCATTCGGACGGAAGCAAGCCGACCAAGGAAGAGTATGCAAAGGCAAAGCAGGAATATGAAGAGAGAGAACAAAAACTTTGGGAAAAGGCAGAACCTCTTGGCGGGAGTGCAGCAGATGTTTTTTGTTTTTCTCTGGCCCTTAGTTATGGAGAGATTTCCGAAGGTCTGTCCGGCAGGCAGAGGAAAAAGGCTTTGGAAATGCTGTATCTTCCGATACCCGGTATCCCGGAAGAGGAGGATAAAGAAAACCGGCAGAGTGTGCTGGCTATTGCGGACAGGGCAGCAGAAGATTTACCGACCATTTTTGCACGTATGGCTTTGGGAGAAGCCGTTCGTATTTGGTACAGCAGTAATCCGGATGAACTCTGTGGGCTATACTGGCTGATGGCACAGTTTTATCAGGAAAAAGCGGAATGCGGAAAGTTATTTTTGGTGAAACTTCCGGAGTGGGAAGAAAGAGAAGACGGTGTTGCGGTAAAGAAAATAAGCTGGGGCGAGGTCAGCGCAGAGGAATGGAGCCGCTATCTGACTTTTCAGAAACAGGTGTCTGAACCCTTTGTGCGCATGTGCGCTGTGCATTGGCAGAAGCTTCAGGAAGAAAATGCTGCACTTCGGGCGGTGGTAAACGGGCAGTTGGTCAGCGTCAGAGAGGACTTTTATGATCCGTTTATTCTGCACGAAATGGATGATGCGGAAGAAAACTTTGTCGAAGCAAGGCTTATTGGGAAAATAATGGGGAAATATCAGCTTGGCATTAGTGACGGATGGCTGCATTTACGCATAGAAAAGATGATTGAAGATGGAATTTTGGAGGTAGTTTCACCGGCGGAAAAAGGGAAAATGGGTTATGTGAGGGTGTTAAAGAAGATTGGAAATCTGAGTTAATATTGAAAATAAAGTGAAAATAGTAAAAGAAAAACAGGAAAAACAAATGTTTGTAATTTTACCATGGATATGCTATAATCCTAGAAAGCTGATGTCTTTATCTGCAAATCATCAGGTTTTGGAGAAAAAGGTATGGAAATCGGCTTGAGGCAGAGCAAAAGATTCGTAAGGTACGCAGATTTCTAGATAAGAGGGTGAAACCGTGGAGATAAAGAAAAACTATACCGAAGTGTTGATTGACGGAAAAGTATATACGATGGGCGGCAATGAGGATACAAGCTATCTTCAGAAAATTGCATCCTATGTCAACCATAAATTAAAGGAACTTCGCAGTCAGGCGGGATTTTCAAAGCTGGATGAAGATTATCAGCAGTTAATGCTGGAAATTAATATGGCGGATGATTATTTTAAGGCGCAGGAAATGGCTGATGAATTAAAACAGCAGAAGGAAGAAATTGAACGGGATGTTTATGGACTGAAGCATGACCTGATTAACGCGCAGATGAAGCTGGATAAGGCACAGAGTCAGATTGAAGAATTGGAATCCGCATTGAGTAAGGCGGTGAGCTTGGCCAGTACTTCCGCAAAGAATCAAGCCGGGCAGATGGCACAGAGCAGCTTCCCTGTACAAACGGCAGAAAGTCAGGTTTTGGATAAGAAGGAAGCAGATTTTTTTAATGCAGAATCTGCTTCCGGGGAAGAGAACTGGGGAGAAATTAAGGTCGAGGATTTAGATGACTATGACGACAGCATTGCCGGAGATTTACTTGGATTAGATTATGCCTTGGATGGCGGTGCAGAAAGTGAAAGCGAAGAGATTGAACAGGAAGAAGACAGCGAAACTGAAACGGAGGAGATTTTTGCATTAGAGGAGGTTTCTGAATCAGATGCAGAGGTATCCGAGGAAGTTCCTGAATTGGAAGAAGCAACAGAAGAGGTTTCGATTCAGGAAGCGGCTGCTACAGAGGAAGTTTTTGAACCAGAAGTAGCTACGGCAGAGAAAGTTCCTGTGCCGGAGATTGCTGTAACAGAGGAAATATCTGAAGAAGAAGAGAAAGCGATTGATGAAGCGAAAATGCAGGAGGACTCAGAGGAAGATTTCTTTTACGATGAGGACTGGGAAGGCGATGATATCGAAGAACTAGAGATAGAATTAGAAGCAGAGGAAAGCCAGAAAAGTCAAGAGAAAGAAGAGCGACAAGAAGGCCAGCAGATTCATGAAGAGGAGCAGTCAGAGGAAATTCAGAACATTGAGGAGTTAGAAGAGCCAGGGAAAATTCAGGACTTTGAAGGGTTAGAAGAGCCAGAAGAAATTCAGGAGTTTGAAGGGTTAGAAAAGCCAGAAGAAATTCAGGACTTTGAAGAGTTAGAAGAATCTGTGGAAATGGAAGAGGCTGGGGAGATTCAGCAAGTCGAAGAACTCCAGGAAATTGAAAAGATTCATGAACCAGAAGAGCAGGAACAGGAAAAACCGATAGCAGAAGAGCAACCCCAGGAAGAATCAGCAGAAGAACAAACTCGAGCAGAATTAATAACAGAAGAGCAACCCCAGGAAGAATCGACAGTAATAGAACCCGTACAGGAAGCAGCAGAACCGATACAGGAAACAGCAGAACCAGTACAGGAAGAACCATTATCCGAAGAACAGCTGCAAAAACAGAAGGAACAGGAAGCGCAAAAGCAGCGACAGAAGGAAGAGATGGAAAAGAAGAAAGCTTTAATAGCGGCAAAACTGGCAGCGGCGAAGCTTCTTGAAAGTCGTGCTGCTCAAAATCCTGTCCCGAATTTTTCATCACAGAATCGTATGCATCCGAAGAATTTTCGTTAGTGCGCAGAATGTGTATGATGATTATGCAGCCAGTAAATAAAAAACAACAGGACAGAAAAGTGTAAGTAAACGAAAACTACAGCAGCAAAGAAAAGATAACCTGGAAGGATGCTTTTTGAGGGGCATCCTTTCCTTGTTTTAGAGAAATATCCGTTGCTGTGATGTGTGAACAGTAACATAAATTACAGGAGAAGATTATGGCAGAGAAAAGACAGGTGGAGGTGTTGGCTCCGGCGGGCTCTTATGAAAGTATGGAGGCGGCGTTTGCGGCGGGAGCGGATGCAGTATACATTGGCGGAAGCCGGTTTGGGGCAAGGGCTTATGCGGATAATCCGGATGAGGAGATGCTGTGCCGGGCGATTGACTATGCGCATCTTCATGGGCGGCAGTTATATATGACGGTGAATACCCTGTTTAAGGAAGAGGAGTTAAAGGAATTGCCGGCTTATCTTCTTCCCTATTACCGCCAGGGGCTGGATGCGGTGATTGTTCAGGATTTGGGGGCAATGGCGCTGATTCGGGAGTGTTTTCCGGATCTTTTGATTCATGCCAGCACGCAGATGACCATTACCGGGGTATATGGGGCAAAAAGGCTTAAAGAATGGGGAGCTAATCGTGTTGTCACTGCCCGGGAATTATCTTTAGAGGAAATCCGGCGGATTCATCATCAGGTGGATATCGAGATTGAAAGTTTTGTCCACGGCGCGTTATGTTACTGTTATTCCGGGCAATGCCTGATGAGCAGCCTGATTGGCGGAAGGAGCGGAAACCGCGGGCGCTGCGCCCAGCCCTGCCGCCTTCCCCATGAGGTTTTGCAGAAGGGAAAGAAGCTGAATAAAAAACAGGAAGCTTTTGTGTTAAGCATGAAGGATTTGTGCACACTGGATTTGCTGCCGGATATTATAGAAGCAGGGGTGTATTCGCTGAAAATTGAAGGACGGATGAAGAGTCCGCGCTATACCGCCGGTGTGACCAGTGTGTACCGAAAGTATGTCGATCGATACCTGCAGTACGGACGTGAGGGCTACCGGGTGGAAGAACAGGATCGGCAGATGCTTTTGGATTTATTTGACCGAGGGGGATTTACCGAAGGCTATTATACACAGCATAACGGAAAATCTATGCTTGCATTAAAGGAAAAACCTGCTTTTCGGGAAGTTGATCCAAAGCTTCTTGCTGAGATTGATCAGAAATGGGTAAAGAAAAAGCTTCAGGAACCAATCATGGGCTGTCTTAGCTTAACACCGGGAAAAGCGGCAAAGCTGGTTTTGACCGGGAAGGCAGCAAATGGTAAGGAAATCCAGACAGAAATTTGCGATAAGGAAATCCAGACAGAGGTTTATGGGCAGGAAGTTCAGGCGGCGCAGAAGCAGCCCATGACAAAAGAGATAATCACCCGGCAGTTTAATAAGACCGGAAATACCCCGTTTTATTTTTCACAATTGGATATTATCCTTAATGGAGATGTATTTCTTCCGCTCCAGGCGTTGAATGAACTTCGCCGAAAAGGACTGGAAGAGATGGAAAGCCGGGTGCTTTCCCGCTATCTGCGCAAGGGCGGTACAGACCGGGGGTTAAATCAAAGTACAGGCAAAAGCATTGATGAAAGTACAGGTAAAAGCATTGATGAAACTATAGGCAAAAACACCGATGAAACTACAGTTCAAAGGTCTGAAATAAAGGAATTGGGAAATACTGAAAGAGAAGGCAGAGGCTCTGATCGATGTGCAGACGGGGATGAAAGCGGATTTGCCGCGAAGGAAGAAAGAAAAATGAAAACGTCAAGGCCATATCTTGTTGTATCCGTGGAAGAGCCAGATCAGCTTCTCCCGGTGCTTCATTGTGAAGAAGTCAAAGAAATCTACCTTGATGCTTCCGGTTTTGGAGCCGAAGGCTGGAAGGAAATGGCGGATTCCTGTCATCGGAAGGGAAAGCGGTGTTTTCTTCTTATGCCGGAAATTTTCCGCCAGGAGGCAGTGCAGTATTTTGCAAAAAACAGGGGTTCTCTGCTTGCGGCCGGGTTTGACGGGTTAGTTTTGCGCAACCTGGAGGAGGCTGAATGGGTGAAAGCACAGAGGGAAAAGAATACCTGGACGCTGGTGTTTGATGCATCGCTTTATAGCTGGAACTTTCGGGCCGTGCAAATGATGAGGGAAGCCGGGGCGGACAGGATAACCGTTCCGACCGAGTTAAATGCAAGGGAACTTCGGGAGCGGGGCATAGAGGGGCAGGAACTTCTGGTTTACGGGCGTCTGCCGATGATGGTGTCCGCCCAGTGCGTACAAAAAACCGTGCAGGGGTGCAGCCATAAACCGGGTAAGCTGCATTTAAAAGACAGGATGGGGAAGGAAATGCCGGTGAAAAATCGTTGTAGATTTTGTTACAGTACGATTTATAATGCAAGCCCTCTGTCACTGCTCGGGCAGGAGAGGAGGATCGGGGAGTTAAACCCGGCGTCCTGCCGACTTCATTTTACGGACGAAACACCGAGGGAAGTGGAAAAGCTGCTGGAAGCATTTATCGACAGTCTTTATTATGGACGGACAGTGGATTTTCCTCTTGCCGAATTTACCAGGGGGCATATGAAACGAGGAGTTGAGTAGACGAACCTATGACGAACCTTATTATTGAAACCTCAAAATATCTGATGATTCTGCTGATGACCTGCTATACCTATTTTAATTTCCGGTTTTTTTCCTTTCGCGATCTCTGGAAAAAGCGGGCAATCTGTGCAAGGCAGAACCAGGCCATGTTTTTGATGCATCTTCTGGCCTACTTAATTATTTATCTGAAAACGGGGGAACTTCGGGTTTTGGTGTTTTATGCTGCCCAGGTGGTATTTTTTCTGGCCTATATTTATCTTTACCGCCTGCTTTACCGGAACGTTTCACGGCTTCTGGTGAATAATGCCTGTATGCTTTTGTGCGTGGGCCTGATTATGCTTACCCGGATTTCCCTAAACCGGGCAATCCGCCAGTTTGTGATTATTGCAGCCTCGGCAGTGATTACCTGGCTGGTTCCGTGGATGATTGCGCATGTATGGCAGTTAAGTAAGGCAGCCTGGCTCTATGCGGCTTTGGGTGTAACTCTTTTAGGGGCGGTGTGTCTGGCCGGCACAACGACCTTTGGCGCACAGCTTTCTCTGCAGATACACGGCCTGTCCTTTCAGCCGTCAGAATTTGTAAAGATTTCTTTCGTCTTTTTTGTGGCGGCAATGTTCTACCGTTCGACAAGATTTCCGACTGTGGCGGTAACGACGGCAGTTGCAGCGGTTCATGTGCTGATTCTGGTGCTTTCTAAGGATCTGGGAAGTGCGCTTTTGTTTTTTGTAACCTATGTGTTTATGCTGTTTGTGGCAACGTCCAACTGGATTTACCTGCTCAGCGGCCTGGGTTCTGGTGCTCTGGCGGCTTCGGCGGCTTACCTGCTTTTTCCCCATGTGCAGAAGCGTGTGTCGGCCTGGGCAGATCCCTGGGCGGATATCGACCGGAACGGCTATCAGATTGCCCAGTCCCTTTTTGCCATCGGCACGGGAGGGTGGTTCGGCCTGGGACTCTATCAGGGGATGCCCTATAAGATTCCCGTGGTGGAAAAGGATTTTATCTTTGCGGCGATATCCGAGGAGCTGGGCGGAATCTTTGCCCTCTGTGTTATTCTTATCTGTATCGGCTGCTTTTTACAGTTTATGATGGTGGCAGGAAGCCTTCGGGCCAGCTTTTTTAAGCTGATTGCCTTTGGCCTGGGGACGGTTTATATTATGCAGGTATTTTTAACTATCGGCGGGGTGATAAAATTCATCCCCTCCACCGGAGTTACCCTGCCGTTTGTCAGCTATGGGGGAAGTTCGATTTTCAGTACGTTTTTATTGTTTAACACCATTCAGGGCCTTTATATTTTAAAACGAAATGAAGAGGATGAAGATGAAGAAAACGGATTCCAAT
This sequence comes from uncultured Clostridium sp., assembly GCA_946553025.1. GTDB lineage: Bacteria > Bacillota > Clostridia > Lachnospirales > Lachnospiraceae > Caccovicinus. The sequence goes on along the minus strand of CAMNRM010000038.1, from coordinate 4,107 downwards.
AACCGGGCAAACCGGAACATTATGCTGCTGACTTACGCCGTATTAGCGCTTTTCCTGGGCATGATGGGATATTTTGGATATTTTTTACAGATAAAAAGTGAAGAGGTGATCAACAGCTCCTACAATGCCCGGCTGGACAGTTTTTCGGATCGGGTTTTGCGGGGGCGGATTTTCAGCAGTGACGGGATGGTGCTTGCCCAGACGCAGATCAATGCACAGGGAGAAGAGGTGCGGGTCTATCCCTTTGCCAATATCTTTTCCCATGTGGTGGGGCACAGCAGCAGGGGAAAGACAGGGGTGGAGAGTCTGGGAAATTTTTACTTATTAACCTCCCATGTCAACCTGCTTGAACAAATCTGGGATCAGCTTTCCGGGCAGAAAAGCCCCGGGGATGATCTGGTTACGACCTTAAATGCATCCTTACAGCTTACGGCCTATGAAGCCCTCGGCGACCGGAAAGGGGCGGTAGTCGCCTTAGAACCAAAGAGCGGAAAGATTCTTGCCATGGTTTCCAAACCGGATTACGATCCCAATCCCGCGGCTTTAGACGCTGCCTGGGATGCGCTTATTCAGGCGGAAAATGATCAGGGGCAGCTGTTAAACCGGGCAACCCAGGGGCTTTACCCTCCGGGATCGATTTTTAAGATGGTCACGGCTTTAGAGGAGATGCGCGAAAATCCGCAGGGATGGCGGTCGGTAAGCTTTGACTGTGCGGGGGTGTATTCGGTTGAAGATTATTCTATTAAATGTTATCACAACAATGTTCACGGCCTTCAGGACTTAGGGCTTTCTTTTGCCAATTCCTGCAATGGGGCATTTGCAAGCCTTGGTCTTTCGCTGGATCTTGGGGCAATGGAAAAACTGTCTGAAGAACTGCTGTTTAATACCGAACTCCCCCTCGCCCTGCCCTATGCCCAGAGCACCTATAAGATGAAGGAAGGCGCAGGAACCTGGGAAATCCTACAGACTGCTATCGGGCAGGGAAAGACACAGGTGACGCCGATTCATATGGCTATGCTGACGGCGGCTGTGGCAAACGGCGGGATGCTGATGAAGCCCTATGTGATCGAACAGGTAAAAAACGGGGCAGGGGAAGAGGTTAAGGCGTTTCTTCCGGCGTCGGCAAAGAGTTTGATGAGTGCACAGGAGGCGGGGCAGCTTGGAGAATTAATGACCCGTGTGGTGACCGAGGGGACGGGTTCTGCGCTGCGGGACGCCGCCTACCCGGCAGCAGGAAAAACCGGATCAGCAGAATTTGAAACCGGAAAGGAAACCCATGCCTGGTTCACCGGCTATGCACCGGCAGATAATCCGAAAATTGTGGTGACGGTAATTGTGGAGGAGAGCGGCTCCGGCGGTTCGGTGGCGGGGCCGGTGGCAAGGAAGGTGTTTGATCAGTATTTGCTGAAGCCCGGGTTTGACGGTTAAATCATAGCCGGCAAATGTTACGGTAAACTTAAATTTTTTTATGATCTTGCATCTCTTTTGAAAAAGATGTATACTGAATATAGTCTGTGATGACACACCAGCGACCTGCGTCGGTGCGCGGCAGGTAAACTGCTGCACAGGTTATCGTGAACAACCATGAACCGTAACCTGAACCATAATTTGTACCGGTCGGGCCAGTCAGGAGGGATTGCAATGATTGAAGCAACGAGCTGCGGCGGTGTGGTTATTTTTCGCGGTAAAATCCTGGTTCTGTATAAGAATTATAAGAATAAGTACGAGGGCTGGGTTTTGCCAAAAGGAACTGTAGAGGCCGGAGAGGAATTTAAAGAAACCGCTCTTCGGGAAGTGAAGGAAGAAACGGGGGTCAGCGCATCGATTATCAAATACATTGGAAAAAGTCAATATTCTTTTAATACGCCGCAGGATGTCGTGGAAAAGGATGTTCACTGGTATCTGATGATGGCTGACAGCTACTACAGCAAACCACAGCGGGAGGAATACTTTGTAGACTCCGGGTATTATAAATTTTATGAAGCTTATCATCTGCTGAAATTTTCTAATGAAAAGCAGGTGCTGGAGAAGGCATATAATGAATATCTGGATTTAAAAAAGGCAAACCTCTGGGGATCGAAGAAATATTTCTGAGAAAGCAGTAAATTTTTGGAGAAGCAATAAGAAGCAGTAAAAACAGGAAGAGAAAAGCAGTAAGATGGAACATGGCCGGTTTGGAAGAAATTTTTTCCAAATGGGCCATGTTTTTTGTTTTGTTGATTTTGTTTTTATTTTGTTTTTTGATTTTGTTTTTGCATTGCTGTATTTTTTGTTTCTTGTGTTTTACTATGTGGTGTGATTTCGGTTTATTCCTGTTCGTCTTTAAGCTTCTGCATCTCGGTTGCGGCGACATTAATCCCGTTTACCGTGACATTGTCGTCGATACCGATAACCAGGCAGCGGCGTCCGTCAATAATCTTTGTTTCCACCAGGTCGGCGCAGTCGGGGGCAACCTGGATGGTGATTACCGGAGTTTTGATTTCAAATTTTCGGGTGTTGGCGACATTGGAAACCAGAAGGGCGGCCTTTTCCCCGGCAGCTTCGTCGAAGTTTCGGTCGAAGGCTTCCATCTTTTCCTCATTGGCCCCGCTGGATTCTAAGAGATTGCGCACTTCCTGCTTGTCGAGGAGGATTGGCTCAGGGTTGTCCTGTTCGGCTTCGATTAAATCATTTAAGCGCTCATGGATGGTTCTGACCAGTTCGTAGTCGCAGGTTTCCTCTAAAGTTTCTTCGATCAGAAGGTTGAAGGTTTCCTGCTGATCCTTCGCCGTCATGGGCACGGTACAGCCGGAGAGGGTTTCCACGAAGCCTTCATGGAGATCTTCGGCGTTTTTGGAGTAATAGAGGAGGCTGTGAATATCGGTGCTCCGGTCATTGAACGCAGGGAAAAGGAAGCCGCGGTCGGGCATTTCCACCAGCCAGTCCCTGGTACGGTTGCGGAAGCAGTTTTCCTGGTCGTCGTAGGAAAGACCGGCCTTGGAAAGCTTAACCGGGCAGATGGCACATAGGATGTAGTCGTAAACCTCGTCGGAGGCGTCAAACATCTCTAAGTTATCCGAGGACTTTCCGGGGATATCATAGAGGGCGTGAATTAAGAGGATTAAGTAGTTTTCGCCGTAGTCGTAGTTATCGATAATTTTGTCGTAGAATTTTTCGATAAGCTCCGGCTTTTCTAAATGGCTGGTGCGCAGATCGAGAAAGAAGCGCTGCGGGCCGTCGGGCATTTCGGCATCTAAGGGGAAATCCATGTTGATAAGATTTTTGCCAATGGTGCCGGATAAAGACTTGCGGAAGATGTCAAAGTATTTGAAGCGATCCTCTTCGGGAAGGGAGAGGAAGGCGTCGGAGATTTCTGTTTTTTTATTCTTTTCGCCGTCCACGTAACAGCCGCAGATACGGGTGATAGCGCAGTTGTCGGGGGTGAACTGTTTCTTGATTTCGGAAATTTCTTTTTTATTCATGTTGATTACCACCTTTATTTATGTATATTATTGTAGAGAATTATTTCTATAGGATGTGCTGTCATAGACAAACAGCCTGCTATTGATTTTAGCTTTATATTATCTATTCTTTTCATGTAAAAAAATCAGTTATATATTCTTTTAAATCATTTTCTAATTGATTTTTTAAACTTAAAATATGGTTCCAATTAACCTTTGATAAAATATTATAATGCGAAACCATATCACATAAAACACTTAATATTTCTTCTCGTGTTTTGTATTCCATAGATAAGATATCTAGTTTGCTCAATTTATTAGCTAAAAGTATTACTTGTTCTTCTTGATATCCCCTGAATATAACTTTATCTCCAATTTCTTCCAAAATCTCAATTAGTTTATCCTCATTTGTACATTTTTCTATCTTATTAATTTCTTTTAATTCCATATTAACGCACATCTTTACCTCGCTCAAGTACAAATCGGTAATTCGCTTACTTCGGAAATCCAGTCATAGAGAACAGGTGTAAAACGAATACTTTTTGGAATATTTGGATTCAATAATGTTCGATCGATAAAAAACATACCATACCTCTTTGTCGAGTTTTATATTATTACTTGTGAGTTAAAAGTTTGTAACACTAAGAAACCATGGAATCCCACGGTT
>CAMNRM010000037.1 GCA_946553025.1 uncultured Clostridium sp. | reverse complement strand
GTATAGCGCAGTTGGTTAGCGCGCCAGATTGTGGCTCTGGAGGCCCAGGGTTCGAGTCCCTGTATCCACCCTTTTGCAACCGTTAGGCCCAGGGCTTAGCGGTTTTTAAGCTATTGCAAGAAGTGTATATGTGATGGGCTATCGCCAAGCGGTAAGGCACAGGACTTTGACTCCTGCAGTCGCTGGTTCGAATCCAGCTAGCCCAGTTTTCCCGGAAACATGGACATGGTTTTCCGGGTTTTTTCATTTTACTGCAAAATTCGTCCTGTGCATCCGGTGTGCGTTAAACGCGGGAGAGCAGGAAGCACGAAGGAGGAAGAGAAAATGGTTATTGATTTTCACACCCATGTATTTCCGGAAAAGATAGCGGAGAAGACACTGGGGCTTTTGGCAGAACGTTCACAGGTGGAGCCGGAAACAGACGGAACCGTAGCGGGGCTTTTGTCTTCGATGGATGAGGCCGGGGTGGATACTTCGGTGATTCTTCCCGTGGTGACGGCACCCAAGCAGTTTGACAGCATTATGCGTTTTGCGTTAAAGATCAATGAAGACTTTGGGTTTCTGGATAAAACCTGGGAAAAGAAAACGATGCCGAAGCTGATTTCTTTTGGAGGCATTCATCCGGACAGTGCGGACTATAAGGGGGAATTAAAGGCCCTGGCCGATGCGGGATTTCCGGGAATTAAGCTTCATCCGGACTACCAGGGGGTGTTTTTTAACGATATCCGCTATAAACGGATAATCAGCTATGCCCAGGAACTTGGCATGATTGTCGTTACCCATGCGGGGATGGACGTCGGGCTGCCTGAACCCGTACACTGCACGCTTTCGATGGCAGCCCAGGTGCTTAAGGAAACCGAGGCAGCAAAGCTTGTCCTTGCCCATCTTGGGGGATACGGGACTTGGAAAGAAGCGGCGGATTTTTTTGCGCGGGGAATCTTTAAAAAGGGGCAGGTTTACCTGGATACGGCGTTTTGCCATCCCTATATTGCACCGTCACAATTCACCAGCATTGTTCAGCAAGCGGGAGAGGATCATATCCTTTTCGCCACAGACAGCCCCTGGGCGGGGCAGAAGGAGGGGGTTTGTTGGTTAAAGGAGCAAAGATTGCCGGGGGAGGTGAAGGAAAAAATCGGATTTTGGAACGGAGCTGCGCTGCTTTTGGGAGAGGGAAAGAATTTTTTGGAGATGGAAAGCTAAACGGCACGGTGGTTTTTCGGGGAAAAGAAGGATTCCTTTGTCGAATCCTGCGATAAAATACCATTGCGTGCGGGAATTCGCAGCGGCTATAATCAGAGAGTGGACGCATGGAAATGTGGCAGGCGCGCAGACCTACGTGAACAGTAGCAGGTGGTCTGCTGCGAGAAGGAGGAGTAGCATGAGTGACTTGAATATTGCAATTGCAGATGATAATCCACAGATGTTGGGAAAGCTACAGGAGATTTTTGAATCCGAAGAGGGATTTTCCGTGGTAGGAAAGGCAGATAACGGGGAAGATGCGTACAATATGATCATCAAAACCAACCCGGATATCGTGCTTTTGGATGTGATTATGCCCAGGATGGACGGAATCTCCGTGATGGAACGGATAAAGAAGAACAGCAGCATAAAAAAGGCCCCGTCGTTTATTATGGTGACGGCAGCGGGAAGTGAAAACGTAACCTCCGACGCTTTCCGCATGGGCGCAAGTTACTATGTGATGAAGCCATTTTCACGGGAAATTATTGTGGATAAGGTGCGCCGGGTAGGGAGAAAGGCCAGGGAGCGGGCTGGGGAGAGAACCGATCCGCGCACGGTAAAGCCCTATGTCAACAAAGGGGAGTACATGGAACAGAATCTGGAAAATGATGTGACCCACATGCTGCATGAAATCGGTATTCCTGCACATATTAAAGGCTATCAGTATCTGCGGGATGCGATCATTATGTCGGTGGAGGATCATGAGATGCTGTCTTCGGTAACGAAAATCCTGTATCCCGCCATTGCCAAAAAACATCAGACAACCGCCAGCCGGGTTGAGCGGGCCATCCGCCACGCTATCGAGGTCGCCTGGGGACGGGGACGCCTGGAAACGATTAATGATTTATTTGGCTATACGGTGAGCACGGGGAAGGGAAAACCGACGAATTCCGAGTTTATTGCCCTGATTGCCGATAAAATCCGTCTGGATTATAAGCGGATTTGAAAAAATTATGGAAAAAACCGTCAAATCGTTACAGAAAATTCATAGAATGGGCTTCCTAAAAAGGGAAAAGTATTGTATACTAAGGATAGTATTTTTTTAACTAAAAGAATTGAGGGAAGTAAGGGAGGTTTAGTCATGAAGAAAATATTATTCGTGGCATCAGAAGCAGTTCCATTTATTAAAACTGGCGGTTTGGCAGACGTAGTGGGTTCTCTTCCTAAATGTTTTGATAAGGAATATTTCGACGTTCGGGTGATGATCCCCAAGTATCTGTGTATCCGGGAAGACTGGCGCAACCAGATGCAGTATGTAAATCATTTTTACATGGATTATCTGGGACAGAGCCGTTATGTGGGTATCCTGGAATATGTTTATGAGGGAATAACCTTTTATTTTATTGATAATGAGAGCTATTTCTGCGGGCCGAAGCCTTATGGCGACTGGTATAACGATCTGGAGAAGTTTGCCTTTTTCTCCAGGGCTGCGCTTTCTGCCCTTCCGGTTATCGGATTTCAGCCGGATGTTGTCCACTGTCACGACTGGCAGACCGGTCTGATTCCGGTACATTTAAAAGATAAATTCCACGACGGGGAATTTTTCCGCGATATGAAGTCGGTGATTACCATCCATAACTTAAAGTTCCAGGGCGTGTGGGACGTAAAGACGATTCAGAGGCTTTCCGGCCTTCCGGATTACTACTTTACCCCGGATAAACTCGAAGCCTACAAGGACGGAAATATGTTAAAGGGCGGCATTGTCTTTGCCGATGCCATCACTACGGTGAGCAATACTTATGCCGAAGAGATCAAGATGCCGTTTTACGGCGAGGGTCTGGACGGCCTGATGCGTGCGCGATCCAACAGCCTGCGCGGCATAGTCAACGGAATCGACTACGATGATTTTAACCCGGAAACCGACCCCCACATTGTTCAGCCTTATAATGCAAAGAACTTCCGCAAGGAAAAGGTTAAGAATAAGCGTGCGCTTCAGCAGGAACTGGGTCTGGCACAGGATGACAAGAAGTTTATGATTGGTATCGTATCCCGCCTTACGGATCAGAAGGGCCTGGATTTAATCCAGTGCGTGATGGACGAGATTTGTTCGGACGATGTGCAGCTTGTGGTATTAGGTACCGGCGACGAGCGCTATGAGAATATGTTCCGCCATTATGACTGGAAGTATAACGACCGGGTATCCGCGCAGATTTATTATTCCGAGCCGCTGTCCCACAAGATTTATGCGGCCTGTGACGCCTTTTTGATGCCGTCTTTGTTCGAGCCGTGCGGCTTGAGCCAGCTGATGGCCCTGCGCTACGGAACCGTGCCGATCGTGCGTGAAACCGGCGGCTTAAAGGATACCGTAGAGCCGTATAATGAATACGAGGGAAGAGGAACGGGATTCTCCTTTGCCAATTATAATGCCCATGAGATGCTTGGAAGCATCCGCTACGCTAAGTATGTTTATTACGAGAAGAAGCGTGAGTGGAACAAGATTATCGACCGCGCCATGGCACAGGATTTCTCCTGGCATACTTCGGCCATGAAGTATCAGGAGTTATATGACTGGCTGATTGGCTATTAAGGCGCAGGGATAAAGCAGATGAGAGGATTTCATTTAAGCGCTGCAGAGAGGAGAGCGGCGGCCCGCTGGGCTGCCGATACCTCCTGGAGCGAACAGGAAAAGTACCTGGAAGATAAGGGCTATATGGAGTGTGTCCGGGATATCTTGGAGCACCCCGTTTTCCAGTCGATGGAAAACTTTATCCAGCACGGGACGACCAGCTGCAAGGCCCACTGTCTTCAGGTTTCGTATCTGAGTTATCATATTTGCCGGCGGTTTGGCTGGGATTACCGCAAAGCGGCCAGGGCCGGCCTTCTTCATGACCTGTTTCTCTACGACTGGCACACCCATGCCCGGGAAACAGGAAATCATTTTCACGGCTTCACCCATCCAAGGGCAGCCTTAAATAATGCAAGAAAGTATTTTTCCCTGACTTCAGGGGAAGAAGATATTATCCTCTGCCATATGTGGCCGCTGACGCCGGTTCCGCCAAAATCCATGGCAGGGATGTCCGTAGTGTACGCAGATAAGCTGTGCAGCGTGACAGAAACAGCGCTTTTAATTCGCGGGTGGTTTGCAGGGAGGTTTTTGCTGCGGGGTGCCTGATTGGCTGGTTTTGTTTCAGGCAGCGAAAATACAGGAAGCAGGTTCGATGGATATGTGGCAGGAGATTCTTAACAATCAGGTGCTGATGAGTGCTGTGGCAGGCTGGACGCTGGCGCAGGTATTGAAAACCTTATTGGATTTTTGCCTGAATAAGAGTTTTAATGCGGAGCGGCTCGTGGGTTCCGGGGGTATGCCCAGTTCCCATTCGGCTACGGTGTGCAGCTTAACCACGGCTGCGGGAATCTGCTACGGTGTGGGATCTTCTGCCTTTGCCATAAGCTTTGTGCTGGCGATGGTGGTGATGTACGATGCGATGGGTGTCCGCCGGGAAACCGGCAAGCAGGCCAAGCTTTTGAATTTTATTATGCTGGAAAATCCGCTGAAGCTTAACGGCGAGATTCTTCAGGAAAAGCTTAAGGAATATGTGGGCCATACGCCGCTGCAGGTTGTGGCCGGGGCAATTCTGGGCATAGGTCTGACGTTTCTGCTGGATTACTGGTTTTACTGAATGAATTTTCCAAAACGGAATGGATAACCGGGAAGTTATGGTCGGATAATAAAAACGCTGCGAAGCCCGAAAAGAGTTTTTTGGGGGACGGGCGTTTTTTAGCGCTTATAAATGGAAAAATATGGAAAATATTATTGCCTTTTTTTGGCGGTTATGGTATTGTAAAAATAGTGAAAGAAGTATTTGACATTTGCTTTGTTTTATACTATAATCATAACACGAACACTTGTTTGGATGGAGGACTGGGATATGGAGAGAGATGAGAAGTTAAAAGCACTGGACGCGGCGATCACACAGATAGAGAAGGCTTACGGAAAAGGTTCCGTGATGAAACTGGGAGATTCCAGCGCGAACATGAATATTGAAACGGTTCCTACGGGATCGCTGAGTCTGGATATTGCTCTGGGTCTTGGCGGAGTGCCCCGGGGAAGGATTGTCGAGGTGTACGGGCCGGAGTCCAGCGGTAAGACGACGGTTGCCCTGCACATGGTGGCAGAAGTGCAGAAGCGTAACGGGATTGCCGGGTTTATCGACGCAGAACATGCCCTTGATCCGGTGTATGCGAAGAATATCGGCGTGGATATCGATAACTTATATATTTCTCAGCCGGACAGCGGGGAGCAGGCGCTTGAGATTACAGAAACGATGGTTCGTTCGGGAGCCGTGGATATCGTGATTGTGGACTCGGTAGCGGCCCTTGTGCCCAAGGCGGAGATTGACGGAGATATGGGAGATTCCCATGTGGGCCTGCAGGCGCGTCTTATGTCCCAGGCGCTTAGAAAGCTGACGGCGGTTATCAGCAAGTCGAATTGTATCGTTATCTTTATCAACCAGCTTCGTGAAAAGGTGGGCGTGATGTTCGGCAATCCGGAAACCACGACCGGAGGCCGGGCGCTGAAGTTTTATTCTTCCGTGCGTCTGGATGTGCGCCGGATCGAGTCCTTAAAGCAGGGCGGGGAAGTTATCGGAAACCGCGTGCGGGTGAAAGTGGTAAAGAATAAGATTGCGCCGCCGTTTAAGGAGGCTGAGTTTGATATTATGTTCGGCAAGGGGATTTCCACCGACGGCGATATCCTGGATCTGGCAGCGAAAGAGAATATTATCGAAAAGAGCGGTGCATGGTACGCCTATAACGGGGCAAAGATCGGCCAGGGCCGGGAGAATGCGAAGAATTACCTTCATGAGCACCAGGAAGTCCGCGATGAGGTGGAGAAGAAGGTCAGAGCGCATTATGGTCTGACTGAAGGAGAAGAGGAAGAAGCCAAGGCAGAGGAAAAGCCCGCAGAGAAGGCTCCCCGTTCCGGACGAGCTGCTAAGGCAGAGGCAAAGCTTAACCCGCTGTCCTCGGAAAAGCCGGCAGAAACCGAAGAGGCTCCCGGCAGTGAAGAAGGAGAATCTGCCTTATGATGGTAACCGCCGTCGAAAGGCTGGATAAGAAAAGGAGCAGGGTTTTGTTCGACCAGGACCTTGCCCTTGTGCTCTATCCCCAGGATCTGCGGCAGTTTTCCCTTGCGGAGGGCAGTGAATTAAGCGAGGAGGCTTACGAGCGTCTGCTTGGCCAGGTGCTTAAGCCCAGGGCCAGGGAAAGGCTCTTAAAGACACTGATGATCTCCGATAAGACGGAGAGAGAGCTTATCGATCTTCTGCACCGGGAGGGCTATCCTCAGGAAGTGATAGAAGACGCCGTGAGTATGGTGAAAAAGCATCATTACATCGATGATGAAGCTTACGGCAGCCGCTACGTCCAGGCGCAGGGAAAGAAAAAAAGCCGCAGCCAGTTAATCTATGCCATGCAGAAAAAAGGATTTTCCCGGGAACTGATTGATGAACTTCTGGAAGAACACCCGGTGAACGAAGAGGAGCAGATTGAGAAATACCTGGCACAGAAAGGGATTGACACAGGGGAAAATCTCAGCCGGGAAGAGTACAGAAAACTGGCAGCAAAACTGGCAAGAAAAGGGTATTCCTTTGAAGCCATCAGCCGTGTGCTGCGGGGACCGTCATTATTTTGACGAATATTGCAGGACTTCCTTAAAACCATCGGTAAAATTGTCTAAATTGTCCGAATAGAATCGAATTCTTACTTATATACTTGACATAATACCGAAAAGAGTTTAAAATTAATCTATTGTATTCGTACAATGAAAATTAAATAAGGAGGTGCTCCTGTGTCACCGATAATAATGGCTGCATTGGTTACTTTAGTTATCGTTGCTCCTATTACCTGGGTTATGGCCATTGCTTATCAGAAGAAGACTTATGAAAGCAAGGTTGGCTCGGCCGAAGAGAAGTCCCGGGAAATAATCGATGAAGCGTTAAAAGTAGCAGAGACAAAGAAGCGAGAAGCTCTCCTGGAAGCGAAAGAAGAGTCGTTAAAGACTAAGAATGAGCTGGAAAAAGAAACCAAGGAAAGAAGAGCAGAACTTCAGCGTTATGAAAGACGAGTATTAAGTAAAGAGGAAAATGTAGAAAAGAAAGCAGATGCCCTTGAAAAGAGGGAAGCAGGTTTACAGCAAAGAGAGGATGCCCTGACCAAGCGAAGTGCAGAAGTAGATACACTTTACGATAGGGGGATACAGGAACTGGAGAAAATTTCAGGACTGACCTCCGACCAGGCAAAAGAATACCTTTTAAAATCTGTTGAAGACGATGTAAAACACGATACTGCAAAGTTAGTCAAGGAACTGGAAAACAAGGCAAAGGAAGAAGCGGATCGCAAGGCAAAGGATTATATTGTAACGGCGATCCAGCGGTGTGCAGCAGATCATGTGGCAGAAACGACCGTTTCTGTTGTGCAGCTTCCGAATGATGAGATGAAGGGCCGCATTATCGGACGAGAAGGAAGAAATATCCGTACCCTGGAAACGATGACGGGGGTGGAACTGATTATTGATGATACACCGGAAGCGGTCGTATTATCCGGATTTGATCCGATTCGCAGAGAAGTAGCAAGAATTGCATTGGAACGATTGATTGTAGACGGGAGAATTCATCCGGCTAGAATCGAAGAGATGGTTGAGAAGGCGCAAAAAGAAGTGGAACTGTTAATGCGGGAAGAAGGAGAGGCGGCTACCCTTGAGGTGGGCGTTCACGGAATTCACCCGGAACTGGTGAAGCTTTTAGGGAAGATGAAATTCAGGACCAGTTATGGTCAGAATGCGTTAAAACATTCCATTGAGGTTGCGCAGCTTTCCGGGCTGCTGGCCGCGGAGATGGGATTGGACGTGCGTCTGGCAAAACGGGCCGGACTATTACATGATATTGGGAAATCCGTTGACCATGAGCAGGAGGGGACCCATGTACAGCTGGGTGTGGAACTGTGCCGCAAGTATAAGGAATCAGGGACACTGGTGAATGCTGTGGAATCCCATCATGGCGATGTTGAGCCACAGAGTTTAATTGCCTGTATCGTACAGGCCGCTGATACGATTTCAGCAGCAAGGCCGGGAGCGAGAAGAGAAACTCTGGAAACATATACCAACAGATTGAAGCAGTTAGAAGATATTGCCGTATCTTTTAAGGGCGTGGACAAGTCTTTTGCTATTCAGGCGGGACGGGAAGTCCGCATTATGGTAATTCCTGAGCAGATTAATGATGATGATATGGTATTGCTGGCGAGGGACATTTCCAAGCGGATTGAGAATGAACTGGAATATCCAGGGCAGATTAAAGTGAATGTAATCCGGGAATCGAGAGTTACCGATTACGCTAAATAGGAAAACAAGAGAAGCTTTATGGACGTGGATTCATAGGGCTTCTTTTTATGAAATGCAGGTGTCGTGCAGCAGCAGACGACGAAGAGCAGGTATTATGCAGCAGGCAGACCCGCTGCGGTGAAGACAAGAAGGAGGCAGAGATGGCAGAGATTGGATTTATCGGAATGGGGAATATGGGAACGGCAATGATCCGCGGTTTACTCTCCCATGGGTTTTCGGCAGAGGATTTGCTGTTTACCGATGCGGATAAAGAAAAAGGGAAGCGGATGGAACGCGAATTAAAGGTTCCTTTTGCCGGGTCAAACCGGGAGTGTGCCGGGAAGGTGAAGTACCTGGTGCTGGCGGTTAAGCCGCAGTACTATGCGTCCGTGCTTGAGGAAATTCGGCCGGAGATAAGAAAAGAACAGATTGTGATTTCCATAGCCCCGGGAAAGAGCGTGGAGATGGTGGCGCAAAAGCTTGGCGGGCAGGTTCGCGTCGTCCGTGCGATGCCCAATACACCGGCACTGTTAGGGGAAGGGATGACGGGTGTCTGCTTTGACGAGCAGGTATTTTCCCAGGAAGAAAAAGAGATGATCTGCCGCTTCTTTACCTCTTTTGGAAAGATGGAACGGGTGGAGGAGAGGCTGATGGATGCCGTGGTATGTGCCAGCGGCAGTTCCCCGGCCTATGTCTATATGTTTATCGAGGCGTTAGCCGACAGTGCCGTAAAGTGCGGGCTGCCCAGGGACAAAGCCTATACCATGGTTGCCCAGACCGTTCTGGGAAGTGCAAAGATGGTACTGGAAACCGGAAAGCATCCGGGAGAGTTAAAGGATATGGTTTGTTCTCCGGGAGGAACGACGATCGCCGCGGTGGAGGCGCTTGAAGAGTACGGCCTGCGCAATGCGCTGATGAAGGCGACGGACGCCTGCTATGGGCGCTGCCAGTCGGTGTAGGATAAGCAGCAGGAAAGATTTATGAAATGCGAATGCATAAGCAGCAAAAAGAAACAGCGGTACAGGAACGAAGACAGGAGGTAAGGAAGATGAGTGAAAAACAGTCATTACAGGAAAACAACCCGCCCGTAGTGCGTCTTGGAAGAGAGTTAAAGTATCAGGGGACGATCTTAAAGATTTATGAGGATCAGGTCATTGCCAACGGGCATGAGTGCCGGTGGGATTTTATTCATCATGACGGGGCGGCGGCGATTATTCCGGTGACCGAAGACGGAGAAATTTTGATGGTGCGCCAGTACAGGAACGCGCTGGATCGCTACACCTTAGAGATTCCGGCGGGGAAGCTCGATGATCCTAAAGAGCCTACCTTAGACTGTGCGGTAAGAGAACTGGAAGAAGAAACCGGGTTTAAGGCAAAGAATGTAGAGTTTTTAATCAGTGTCAATACCACCGTGGCTTTCTGTGACGAGCATATTGATATTTACCTTGCCCGTGATTTGGTGCCTTCTCACCAGCATCTGGACGAGGATGAGGTGATTTTGGTGGAGCGCTGGAAATTAGAGGATTTGGAAGAACTGATTTATTCCGGGAAAATTACGGATTCTAAAACGATTGCCGCAATTTTGGCCTATGCCCGCAAGTATCGGTAAGAGGATAAGGAGAAATCCGTAGCAAAAAAAGCGGCAAAAGACCTTTTTATGCCTGTGCCATACTATAAAAAGGGTTTCCTGCATAGATTAGCTTTAACGGAGGACGGACAGGGAATCTTTTATGGGATATTTTGGGCATGTGCGGATCAATGTTTGGCTGGTATGCTGGCTTTGCTTCTGGGCCGGGATTTTGGCCGGGACGCTTGTGGGAAACCGGGAGAATGTAAAACGGGCAGGGCCGGAAGGGATTGCTTATGCAGAAGCTGAAAAAAACCGCGGGGAATGGGCAGACTTAGAACGGATGGTATTTAAAAGTATGCCCTGGAGGAAACAGCCGGGGGATAAAGAAAAATTTGCCTATCTCTGCGGAAGGCGTCTGAAGGAAGGCGGGCTTGGCTGGCTGTTTGGTCTTACGGTCTGTGCCGCGTTTTGTTTTTGTCTTTTGGCGGGTTATATGGGCTTTATTCTCGGCTGGATTATTACGGTTTATACGGTTGAGTGGGGAATGATGGGCCTGCCGTCGTTTTTCCTTTCCTGTTTTCCCCAGATGCTTTTGTATCTGCCGGCCTGGGGGCTTTTGCTTTGGCAGGGACTGGAAGGAAAGGCGAAAGTTCGTCCGCTTCTGGCAGTGACTGCGGCTCTTCTTTTATGCGGCGGGGCAGGACTGGAGGCTTTTGTCAATCCGTGGTTTATATAATGATACCAGGAGCACGAAGTGCAAAGCATCTGTATCATAAGAAGCGGCAAAAGACCTTTTGACGCTTCTGTCATATAACCGAAAACACATGAACGATAACGTGAAACCTGCACGATGTGGAGGAAAAGATGTTAAGTGATATAACGAATTTTGCAGAGTATCTGCGGGAAGTGAAGAAAACATCCAAAAATACAGAACTCTCTTATCGGAGGGATTTAATGCAGTTGTCGGCCTATCTGGAGGAACAGGGAATTACCGAGGTCGGCAAGGTGACGAAAACCAGTTTGAATTCCTATATTTTATATTTGGAGCGTGAGGGGAAGGCGACGACGACGATTTCCCGGATGCTGGCATCGATGAAAGCTTTTTTTCATTATGAATTCAGTCTGGGAAGGATTCCAAAAGATCCCGCAGAACTGCTGAAGGCACCAAAGATTGAAAAAAAGGCACCGACCATTCTTTCTGTTGAAGAGGTTGAAACATTGATGGCCCAGCCCAAGGGAAAAAAACCTAAGGAAATCCGGGATAAGGCCATGCTCGAACTTCTCTATGCCACAGGAATCCGGGTTTCAGAACTCGTGCATCTTGAACTGACGGATGTCAATTTACCGGTAGGGTTTATTACCTGTAAGGATGACCAGAAGGAGCGCAACATCCCCTTTGGACGCACGACCAAGAAGGCATTAGTGGATTATCTGGAAAACGGCCGTGAAACCCTTCTAAAGGGAAAGGAATCGAACTGGCTGTTTGTCAACTGCAGCGGAAAGGCCATGAGCCGTCAGGGCTTCTGGAAGATTATTAAATATTATGGGGAGATGGCAGGAATTCAAAGCGATATTACGCCCCACAGCCTTCGCCATTCCTTTGCCGCTCATCTGCTGAAAAACGGTGCCGATGTCCGTGCCGTCCAGAACATGTTAGGGCATTCGGATATGGCGACAACGCAGATTTACACCGCTTATTGTTCAGCCAGGGCAGGGCAAAAGTAAGGGTTGCCCGGTTTAATATACGGTCAGCGCAGCAAGTGCGCAGACCCATGTGAACAGTAACGCAGCAAGTGCGCAGACCCATGTGAACAGTAACGCAACAGGTGCGCAGACCCATGTGAACAGTAACGCAACAGGTGCGCAGACCTGCGAATCGTAACTAAAGGTTTACAGAAGAGCAAAAAACAGGTATAATACAGGTATTGTTGCTGTTTGCATGTTTACAGTAACCAGGTATTTATTTTATTTTGGAGGCGGCAGATGAAAAAGGTTGAAGACTTTGTAAGAAGCATACCGGATTTTCCGGAGCCGGGAATTATTTTCCGGGATATTACGACGATTCTGCAGGATAGCGAAGGACTGCATCTTGCCATTGACCAGCTGATAGCCATGTTAGACGGCGTTGATTTTGATGTTATTGTAGGGCCGGAGTCACGGGGATTTATCTTTGGTGTTCCGGTGGCTTATATGCTGCACAAGGGCTTTGTCCCGGTAAGAAAGAAAGGAAAGCTTCCCTGCGAAACCATCAGTGCAGAGTATGATTTGGAGTATGGCAGTGCAGTGATTGAGATGCATAAAGATTCCATAAAGCCAGGGCAGAAGGTTGTGATTGTGGATGACTTGATTGCTACCGGGGGAACGATTGAAGCCATTACCGGCCTGGTGGAGCAGCTTGGCGGAGAAGTGGTGAAAATTTGCTTTGTTATGGAATTAAAAGGCTTGAAGGGAAGAGAAAGGCTGAAAAAGTACGATGTGGAAACTTTGATTGCCTATGAAGGAAATTAAGAGGCGTGAAG
Source organism: uncultured Clostridium sp. (assembly GCA_946553025.1). Taxonomy (GTDB): domain Bacteria; phylum Bacillota; class Clostridia; order Lachnospirales; family Lachnospiraceae; genus Caccovicinus. The sequence goes on along the minus strand of CAMNRM010000037.1, from coordinate 38,320 downwards.
GCTGGCTTATGCATAAATATGCAGGCCAGTTTTTTTGTATGCATGAGGTTGCATGGGAGGCGGTATGGTAAGGATTTTATGTGTGATGGATAACGTGGTTTCGGGGAATAAGGGGCTTACGGCTAAACACGGCTTATCACTTTATCTGGAGGCAGGAGAAAGGAAGCTGCTTTTTGACTTTGGCCAGGGAAGGGAAACCTGGGAGAACGGAAGACGGCTTGGGGTTCCTTTTCATGAACTGGATTATCTTGTATTCAGCCACAGCCATTACGATCACTGTGCAGGATTTTTGTGGGCGGATGACTATGGGGTGAGTGAGGCAAAGGCCACGGCTGTGCTTGGCAGCGAAAAGGCGTTTTTCCAGGAAAAATACGCAAAAGAGCAGGATTTTCCGGTTTATCTGGGCTGCGGCTTTACCAAAGCGTATTTAAGGCAGAGAACCGGGCAACAATGGATCTGTGAAGATGTACGGGCGCTGGGAAAAGGGTTGTGGGCCGTGGGTGGATTTGATAGAACTCATCCAGAGGAAATTCCACCTGCGCGGTTTATCAAAGAGGTAGAACGAGGGGTTATGGTTTCCGATCCCTTTGACGAGGAGATTTGTCTGGCGGCGGAAACCGAAAAAGGTCTTGTCGTTATCGCGGGGTGCAGTCATCCGGGTATTATCAACATGGTTGAAACCGTGACAAAGAAACTGAACCGCCCGGTTTTTGCCGTTATCGGAGGAACCCATCTTACCGGGGCATCCAAAGAAAGGCTGTTGTGGACCGGGGACGCCTTAAAGCACCTTGGTGTGGAGCTGGCGGCATTTAACCACTGTACAGGAACGGTATTTGCGCCGATTCTTGCGGAAAAGGGAATTCGCGGCGGGTATTTTGGGGCGGGAAGCTGCCTTTATTTGTAGATTTTTTAGCGGCTGTGAACGTGCGGACAGCATCATTTGTTATGGCAGTTTGCGGCGCTGTGCGGTTTTACTTGCATTTTCAGACAAAAATTACTATAATGTGACTAAAAAGAATTTTAACCTATCAAGTAAGTCCCCCGCTTCTAAGTCGCAAAGACGAAAGCGGTGGGTTGGGGGACTTACTTGTGTCAGGTGGGGTGCAAGCCCCATCTGACAAGCTGCGATAGCAGCATAGGATTACGAGGAAGTAACGAAGTGGATTCCGAGTTTCCTTTGACTTACGTACTACAGGGTGTAAATTCGTTGCTGTGAACGGGCGAACCGTAACATTAGTTCCAGAGAATAGAGTAAACAGGCAGGTGATCAGATGGTGAATGATGAAATGAAGGAAAAATTAGATATTGAATTGGAGGCCCCGGCGTCATTTACCAGTCCGGGGAGGCTGTATGCGGACTTGATTAAGAGTATCCGCCGTTATCATCCGTCGGACGATATCAGTATGATTGAAAAAGCCTACCAGATTGCTAAGGAGGCACATAAGGCACAGAAGCGCAAGTCGGGTGAACCCTATATTATCCATCCTCTGTGCGTGGCGATTATTCTGGCGGATTTGGAGATGGATAAGGAAACACTGGAGGCGGCGCTTCTTCATGATGTAGTTGAAGATACCGTTATGACCCTGGATGAATTAAAGCAGGAGTTCGGCGAGGAGGTTGCCCTTTTGGTGGACGGGGTGACGAAGCTTACCCAGTTGTCCTGGTCGGCGGATAAGGTGGAACTTCAGGCAGAAAATCTTCGGAAGATGTTTTTAGCCATGGCAAAGGATATCCGCGTGATTTTAATTAAGCTGGCTGACCGGCTGCACAATCTGCGGACGCTGCAGTTTCAGTCCCCGGCAAAGCAGAAGGAGAAGGCCAGGGAAACGCTGGATATTTATTCCCCCATTGCCGACCGTTTGGGGATTTCCAAGATTAAGGTGGAATTGGACGATTTATCGTTAAAATATCTGGAGCCGGAGGTTTTTCAGGAACTGGCGAATAAGATTTCCCTCGGCCAGGGGGCAAGAGAAGCTTTCGTGGAAGAGATTGTCGATGAGGTCAGAGAGCACATCCAGGAGGCGGAGATTGAGGCGAAGGTGGATGGCCGGGTAAAGCATTTCTTCAGCATTTACCGGAAGATGGTCAACCAGAATAAGACCCTGGATCAGATTTACGATGTGTTTGCCGTGCGGATTATTGTGGATTCCGTGAAGGACTGCTATGCGGCCCTGGGCGTGATCCATGAGATGTATAAGCCGATTCCGGGGCGGTTTAAGGACTTTATCGCCATGCCGAAGCCGAACATGTACCAGTCGCTGCACACGACGCTGATCAGCAGCAGCGGACAGCCGTTTGAGATTCAGATTCGCACCTTTGAGATGCACCGGACGGCGGAATACGGAATCGCTGCGCACTGGAAGTACAAGGAGAGCGGAAGCGGGCAGGTGGCTGCGGGCAGTGAGGAAGCCAAGTTAAGCTGGCTGCGCCAGATTTTGGAGTGGCAGAGGGATACCGATGATTCCAAGGAATTTTTAAGCCTGATTAAGAGCGATTTAAACCTGTTTTCCGATACGGTGTACTGCTTTACGCCTTCGGGGGATGTGAAAAACCTTCCCAGCGGCTCCACGCCCATTGATTTTGCCTACGCCATTCACAGCGCCGTGGGGAATAAGATGGTCGGGGCGAAGGTGAACAGCCGTTTGGTGCCCATTGACTACGTGATTCAAAACGGGGACAGGATTGAGATCCTTACTTCGCAGAATTCCAAGGGACCCAGCCGGGACTGGCTGGCTTTGGTCAAGAGCACCCAGGCAAAGAATAAGATTAACCAGTGGTTTAAGGCAGAACTGAAAGAGGATAATATTCTCCGCGGAAAGGATATGATTGACCGCTACTGCAAGGCCAAGGGGATTAATTATTCGGAGATTGGCAAACCGGAATATATGGAAAAGGTTATGCGCCGCTATGCCTTCAGGGACTGGGATTCGGTGCTGGCCTCGATTGGACACGGCGGATTAAAAGAAGGTCAGGTCATCAATAAGATGCTTGAAGAGCGGGAGAAGAAGAACAAGAAGGATGTGACGGATACTTCTATTCTGAAAGAACTGACCGAGATGACCAATAACGGGCAGGAACCCGCCCGCAAGTCCAAGAGCGGCATTGTCGTTAAGGGAATTCATGATTTGGCTGTGCGGTTTTCCAAGTGCTGCAACCCTGTACCCGGCGATGAGATCGTGGGCTTTGTCACCCGGGGAAGAGGAATTTCCATCCACCGGACGGACTGCATCAACATGATTTATCTGCCGGAAGACGAGAAGGCAAGACTGATTGACGCCGAGTGGCAGAAGCCCGAGGCAGACAGCGGAAGTACGACGTATTCGACGGAAATTAAGGTCTATGCCAATAATCGAATAGGGTTGTTTGTGGATATTTCCAAGGTGTTTACGGAAAAGCAGATTGATATTACCTCCATGAATGTCCGCACCAGCAAGCAGGGAAAGGCAACCATTTCCATGAGTTTTGATATCCATGGGGTGGAGGAATTAAACCGGCTGATTGACAAGATCCGCCAGATAGAGAGCGTTCTGGATATCGAACGGTCGGCGGGGTAAAGGGTTCATCGGTCAGGGAGATATAAACGAGCAAAAGAGCAAACGAGCGAAAAGACAAAAAAAGAAAAAAATGGGAGAATGGGAGGGAGTGTGCTTATGGGGAATTTAAAAATCAGAAGTCAGGTGCTGGGGATTGTCGGGACGAATTGTTATCTGGCCTTTGACGACGAAATGATGGAAGGGGTAATTATCGATCCGGCGGATAACGGGCCGGTGATCTTAAATCAGTGCAGGGAACTGGGAGTAACGCCCAAGGCTGTTCTTTTAACGCACGGGCATTTTGACCATATCTGCGCCGTGCCGGATTTGGTTCGTGCATTTCAGCTTCCGGTCTATGCGGGGAAGGGGGAGGAAAAGCTGTTAAGCGATCCTTCGATGAATCTTTCCGTGACCTACGGCGACGGTGTGTCCTTAAAGAAAGTGGAATTCTTGGGTGACGGGGACGAGATTTCTCTGTTAGGCAGGACGTGGAAGGTTATTGCCACACCGGGACATACTGCGGGAAGTGTGTGTTATTATCTGGAAGAGGATAAGGTGCTGTTCAGCGGGGATACTTTGTTCTGTGAATCCTACGGGCGGACGGATTTCCCGACAGGAAGCGGACGGGATTTGGTTTCCTCCGTGGTCGATAAGCTTTTTGTCCTTCCCGAAGAGGTGAATGTCTACCCGGGGCATGAATCACAGACCACGATTGGGCATGAGAAGAAGTATAATCCGCTAAGTTCTTATCAGAGGTAAGGGGACAGGACTGCGGGCAGAGAAAGAAATAGAGAGATAATGGCAGAGATTGAGGTTGGCGTAGAGATATGGCTGTGACAATAGGGATAGATTTGGAAGATGGGGCGTTTGAGCAGGATGTCCGGGAACTTTTAATGGCATTTTATCCGGGGGCAGGATTTGTCTATGCAGAGAAGCTTTCAGAAGCAGATATCCTGGTTACTGGGCGGTTTTTGAACAACAGTGGGACAGAAGAAGGAAAGTACGCCCTGGATGTTCAAAAAGCGGCGGACTTGGGTCAGAACGATGAAAGCGAAGCGGATTTAAGCGGGAAAGATGCGTGCGAAGCCGACTTGAGCAGGAAAGATGACCGTGAAGCCGGAGAACGGTTTGCTGGTGAAGCTGAATTGGACAGAATGGAAAGGGCGGACTGGCGAGAGGTGTTTTCGCAGGTTTCTCCGGTTCTGGAAAGAGGCTTAAAAGAGGCGGAGGAAAACCTGCCGTTTGCCGTGAACCGCGCTGACCGGAAGGAGATGAAAAACCGGATTAAGCGGCGTCTGTATTTTCTTTTAATGCTGGAAACGAAACAAGAACTGCCCTGGGGGGCATTGACGGGAATCCGACCGGTGAAAATCCCCGAAGAAAAGCTTTCCCTGGGCTGGAGTGACGAGAGGATCTTGGGGTTTCTGGAAGAAGATTATCTGGTCGGGGAGAAAAAGAGGAAGCTGTGCTTAGAAATTGCCAAAGAAGAGAGGGCGCTTCTTGGCGGAGTGGATGCTAAGAATGGCTACAGCCTGTATGTGGGGATTCCTTTTTGTCCTACGACCTGTCTGTACTGTTCATTTACCTCCTACCCGATTGAAAAATGGAAGGGGCGTCTTGGCGAATATCTTAACTGCCTGCAAAAGGAACTTCAGATGGTGCGGGAATGGGCAGGGGAAGAGAGGAAGCTGCAGACGATTTATATCGGCGGCGGCACACCGACCTCATTGCCGGAAGAGGAATTAAAGACGTTAATGGAGATGGTGCATCGGACGTTTCCGGCGGATGCCTTAGAGGAGTTTACCGTGGAGGCGGGAAGGCCGGACAGCTTAAACCGGGAAAAGCTTCGGATCTTGAAAGCTTATGGAAGCAGTCGAATATCCATTAACCCGCAGTCGATGAACCAGAAAACCCTGGATCTTATCGGGCGGCGGCACAGCGTAGAGCAGGTGAAGGAAATCTTTTCTATTGCCCGGGAAGAAGGGTTTGACAATATTAACATGGACATTATCCTCGGCCTTCCGGGAGAGGGAGAAGAGGAAATCCGGCATACGTTAGACGAGGTTCGTGCACTGGGGCCGGACAGCCTTACCGTACACTGCCTGGCGCTGAAGAGGGCGGCGCGGCTGAATACGGAGAAGCAGCAGTACGCCGGTTACCCGATGGCTTCCGGCAAAATGCTGGACGGGCTGGTGGATTTAGCGGCGGAGCAGGCGGGGGCGATGGGGATGAAGCCCTATTACCTGTACCGGCAGAAGAACATGGCAGGGAATCTGGAAAACGTCGGTTACGCCCGCGAGGGGAAGGCTTGCCTATATAACGTGTATATGATGGAAGAGCGGCAAACGATTGCCGCCTGCGGAGCCGGAACCACGACAAAGCGATTGTTCCCCGAAGAGAACCGGGTTGAGCGGTGCGAGAATGTGAAGGAAGTTTCGCAGTACATCGAGAGAATCGGGGAGATGATTCAGAGGAAGAAAAAGCTTTTCATGGATGCGGAAAATGGAATATAGTGTTGTAAAAGACAATCTTATTTTATCAGGTGAGATTGTCTTTTATATATATTTAAGGTGTTTTTTCTGGCGTAATAGATAGTTTTGTTTACTTTATCCATGATTTCAGAGTATATACTATATGAATACCAGATACAAGCAAAATATGTAGGTTGAGAATATAAAAACAGGTTCTTGACCTATTTTGCTTTTGCATTTAATATTTTATTATATCCTTTTTTCCTACAGATGAAAATGAATATTTCCTGCCTTTTATCTGAAAAAAACCGACTTGTTAATGAGGTCGTATTTTTTCCGGAATTTCCCCCAATATTTCCTTGACAGCGTCTTCTTTTTATGTTTAATATATTTCCTGAACAATGTGCCTGCAGGAAGAAAAAAGACAGGATGAAAGGCGGGAAAAGAAATGGAAAAGGAATATGATTTGTTTATGTTCTGCGGTCAGTCCAATATGGCTGGGCGCGGTATTACTTCGCGGCAGTGGACGGAGGAAGCGCCGGAACTTATGCTTGGGGCAGGGTTTGAATACCGCGCTGTTTCCGAACCGAACTGTCTGCATACCGTGGTGGAACCTTTCGGCGTAAATGAAAATAACCCGGATGGAATTGACGAGCCGGGCATGAAAACCGGTTCCATGGTTACGGCATTTATTAACGCTTATTATGCAAAAACAAAAACACCGGTTATCGGAGTATCGGCAAGTAAGGGGGGTTCGGCGATTGGTGAATGGCAGGGAAAACACGATTATTTATCGGATGCATTAATGCGTTTTGAGCGTGCAAAAGAGTTTGCAGAAAAACAAAAAATGCATATCCGGCACTGCTTTTTACTCTGGTGCCAGGGAGAAACGGACGGAGATTTAGGGACATCTCCTGACGACTATAAAACCAGGTTTAAGCACATGCTTTTGCAGTTTAAAGAAAAGGGAATAGAAACCTGTTTTTTGATTGTTATTGGGGAGTATAATGGTGATAAGGGCTTTGACTATTCGGTTATTCGCCGGACACAATTACAGATAGCAGAAGAAGTTGAAGATGTTTATTTAGTCAGCGATGATTTTCATACCATGCGCAGCCGCGGTTTGATGAAAGATGATTTCCATTATTATCAAAAAGCTTATAATGAGGTGGGTACGGCTGCCGGAAATGCGGCGGGAGATTTTGTTCATGAACTGGAAAAAACGGATGAAACAATGGAAAATATGGTTGAATAATTTACGGCTTTTTCAGAAAATAACGATTACCTTTTTGCTCACTGCTCTGCTGATTTATGCCGTGATGGCAGTGACTTTACAGTTTGCTTTCCGCATTTATGACCGGCAGCTTTACGAAAAATCGCTGGCGGAGCTGGATTTTTTTGCCCAGCAGGTGAATGAACGGCTGGCGCAGATTGAGGAACTGACGGTTTCCATTGCCACAGGAAACGAGGTGCAGAACCAGCTTTCCTGGATGCAGGATATGGACTATCTGTCGCGGGAATACAATTATGCCAAACAGCAGTTGATGACGATTCTGCAGAATCGGATTTTCTCCCAGGAGGTTATCCGAAATGTGATTTATACCGACCAGAAGCAGGTAACATTTACCGCGGGGGTTTACACGGGAGAGATTGAACCGCCGGTGATGGATGTGCTTTTGCAGCAGTTTCACGAAAAAAGAGGCGGCTATGTATGGTTTTCGCCGACGGAAGATTACCCCTATTTAATCTCTGGAAGGGATGTTCTGGAAGTAAAAAATGCCACGCTGGATTATCTGGGAAGTTTGATTTTCAGCAGCGATATTGCGAAATTAATTGAGCGTCAGACGAAGGATCTGGAGGCGGAGCACTCGACTCTTCTGGTTTATTCCGAGCAGGGAATGATCTATCAGGAGGCGGAAATCTCGGGGCTGGATCTGCCGGATATGGATCAGGAAAAGGGATGGAAGATTATCAATTATCAGGGAGAGCGAACCTTTCTGTGCTATGAAAAGTCAAAGGAAACCGGCTGGATGTATGTGAATTTTTTCCCTTATTCGGAGATTTATGGTCAGGTTTTGCGGCTGCGCTATATGATTTTAGTGATTCTTGCCACGGTTTTTGCGGGGGCTGTTTTTGCTCTTCGTCGGATTTCCGGGGCGATTACCAGGCCATTAGAGCAGCTTACCGAGTCGATGAAGGTGGTGGAGCAGGGGGATTTTAAAGGGGCGAAAAAACTTCTTCCGCCGAATCCGTCCATGGATGAAACCGGAAGGCTGGCCCGTGAATTTGATACTATGCTGACGCAGATTGACTGCCTGATCCATGAAAATTATGAGAAGCAGCTATTGCTTAAAGATACAAAATATAAGATGCTGCAGTCGCAGATCAACCCGCATTTTTTATATAATACCTTAAATTCCTTAAACTGGATGGTGAAAGCAGGGAATGCTGCGGATGCTTCACGGATGATTGTGGAACTGGGAAGTCTTCTTCGCGGAGTGCTTTCCAAAAAGGTGTATGTGACCGCAGAGGAAGAACTGGATATGCTGGAAAGCTATATTGCCATCCAGCAGTACCGCTATAAAAACAGAGCGAAATTTACCATAGAAAAAGACGGGAAGATGGAAGCTTATTTTGTTCCCAAGATGATTCTCCAGCCATTGGTGGAAAATGCCATCAGCTACGGTGTTGACCGCTCGCTGAACCTCTGCGAGGTCTTTGTCAGGGCAGAGGAAAAGGGGGATGTTCTTTTGTTTACGGTTCATGATCAGGGCCCGGGGATGCTGCCGCAGGAGTTAGAGCGCGTGAGAAACGGAACCTGTGTGCCAAAAGGCCACGGTATAGGTCTGCAGAACATCCGGGAGCGATTGGCGCTGATTTCAAAAGATGCGCTTCTTACCGTGGACAGTGTGCCGGGGGAGGGAACTACGGTTGAGATACAGATTCCACGGCTGAATAAGGAAACAGAAGATTTGGCAGGGATGGATGTGTAATCAAGCAGAACACGGCAGAGATAAGCAGTGACTGGTATGGTCGTTTTATCGATCGAAGGGAGAAGGACGATGTATAAACTACTGATTGTCGATGATGAAGAGATTGAACGCGAGGGTATGGCGAATTTAATTGCCTGGGAAGAGTACGGTGTCAGCCTGGTGGGGACGGCGTGGAACGGGGTTGAGGGGCTGGAAAAAATCAGGACGCTTTCCCCGGACATTGTTCTGACGGATATTAAGATGCCGGGAATGGACGGAATCGAACTTATCCAGAAAACCAGGGAGGAGATGCCATGGGTGGAGTTTGTGGTATTGTCCGGCTACGGGGAGTATGAGTACACCAGCAAAGCGATGGAGCAGGGCATACGGCATTATCTGATGAAGCCCTGCGATGAACGCCAGATTCAGGACGTGCTGGAAAAGGTCAAGGAGCAGATTCAGGAGAAGCATTCCCGGAAGATGCAGGTGGAAAGCTATCGAAATACCGTAGCCCGTCTGCTTCCCAAAGCCAGGGAACAGTTATTTCGGGATATGATCTTCGGAGAAAAGTTCCGGGAAAAGGATTTTGAACTTTTTGCTGCCGAGCACGATGTAGGGCATATTCGGGTGGAACTTCTGGCATTTTCCCGGGAAATTGGTTTTGACTATCTGGAACAGTTTATTTTGCAGAATATGATTAACGAACAGATTGGCAGTCCCTATGTGCTCTTATATGCCTATGTCGGAAACCAGATGATTTTTATGCTGGATGCACGGGCGGATAATGTGGAAGAAAGCGTCCGCATGGTAAGGGGCGAATTAAGGAAGCGAAGCCCTGTGCCGATATTTACGGCGGTCAGCGAAGAGGGAAAGATTGGCGATGCCGGTGCGCTGTATCTTCAGGTTGAGGAATTATTTCGTATGGGGCAGGCGGAAAATATCACGGAACTTCTTTCCCATGCGTTTTTCGCGCAGGCCAGGGGACTGACGGGAGCCGTTGTTGATTTTGGGCGTCTGAAAGCCGTGTCGGATGAAGTGGGACTGCTCCAGGAGGTGTATTTTACCTTCCTGAAGATGAAACGGAAAAATTATACCCCGGAACAGACCGCAGAAACCGCGAACTGGATAGCGAAGGTGCTGTACGGAAAAAGCCTGGCAGGGGCAGGTGCGGAAAATGGGGAAGCATCCGGGGATGGACAGACAGGAGAGCAGTTACAGGGCGTCTATGGGGAATGGACGCAATCTATGGTGCAGGAGAGAATGCTCTGTATGCGGACGGCACGCTTTCTGGCGGAATGTAAGGGGCTTGCGCAAAGTGAAAATAAGGACTGGCAGCGTGTGCGGGAGATGGTATTTTCAACCTTCCGCTATCTGGATTACCAGCCTTTAAATCTTCGCTTTTTAGCCGGACAGGTATTGTACCGGAATGAAGAGTATCTCAGTCGGGTTTTCCAGCGGGTGATGCAGAGCAAGTATTCGTCCTGGCTGATTGAACAGCGGGTGGATATGGCAAAGCGCCTTCTGCGGTTTGAACCGGAGATGAAGATAACAACCCTGGCGGAACTTGTGGGCTATGCGCCGGACGGGCAGTATTTTTCCAAGGTTTTTCACAAGGCAACAGGGATGACGCCGGCGGAGTATCGGGGGAAATTGCAGTAAAGGAAAAGAATGCAGTCAATCGGAGAGGGTTGGCTGTATTTTTCGTTTGAACGGTTTTGCTGATCAGAAGATAATGTTTAGGGAGTGGATGGTTTCCGTGACAGATAAAAAAGTCGGTTTTTTTCAAATGCTCTTCCGGTTAATTCCATATTCAGGAAGAAAAGATTCTGGTAAGCTAGGTACAGAAAGCAAAACACACCACACACACAACACATATCACATACAAATCAGTGTGCTGGCAGGTTATCCGCGAAAGATAACCGGTCAGTATACCAGAATCAAAAGGAACAGTAAAGAAAGGGGAATTTATGATGAAAAAAAGAACAATGGCACTTTTGCTCTCGATGGGTATGGCGATGTCCTCGCTGACCGGATGCAGCGGCGGGAGCGGCGATGCAGGAAGCAGCGCAGCAGCAGACGGAAGTACGGCAGCTCCGTCGGGAACTACGGCAGCGGGAAATGCACAGGATGCAGGAAGCAATGGCGATGCGATTACACTGAAATTTACCTGGTGGGGTTCGCAGTCCAGGCATGATTATACGCAGAAGATTCTTGACGCCTACACGGCGGAGCATCCAAACGTTACTTTTGAAGCTGTACCGGCAGGGTGGGACGGATATTTTGACAAACTCTCCACCGAAGCGGCTTCCGGTTCCATGCCGGATATCGTGCAGATGGACTACCTCTACATATCGACCTATGCAAAGAATAATTCCATTGCGGATTTACAGCCCTATATTGACGACGGCACCATCGACGTATCGGGGATTGATGAAGCATTGTTAAACAGTGCAAAGATTAACGGAAAGATGTCCGGGCTGGTGCTTTCCACCTCCCTTGTGACCTTCCCCTATAACCCGGAAGTGCTGCAGGCGGCAGGCGTGGAAGCGCCGGAGGCCGGATGGACCTGGGATGACTTTATTGCCATGAACCAAAAGCTGAAAGAAGGCGGAGTAACGGATGCGGCGGTGATTAACCCCAGCCTGGATACCAATCTTTACAATTACTGGGTGCGTCAGCACGGCGAGCAGTTATTCAGCGATGATCAGAAATCGATAGGTTATGCCGACGATCAGCTGATGGCGGATTATATTAAACTGTTTAAGGATGCCATGGATCAGGATCTGGTTCCCACACCGGATGAGATGGAGCAGATAGAAACCCTTGGTCTGGAAGCAGGACCTGTAGTTACGGGCGAGGGCGCATTTACCCAGAACTGGAACAACTACTCGACGCTGGTTTCCGGCACCAATGACAAGATTAAGATGGTTACGCCGCCGACAATCGGCGCAGAGGATAAGAAGGGACTGTGGATGAAGCCGGGTATGTTCTTATCCATTGCCGAAACCTCACCGCATAAAAAAGAAGCAGCAGAGTTTATCAACTGGTTTTTAAATTCCGAAGCATCGAATGATATTATGATGGCAGAGCGCGGAACACCTTCTTCTTCCGCCGCCAGAGATTACCTGACCGGTTCCGGGAAGATGGCCCCGCAGCAGGAGGATATGTTCGCCTATGTTGACACAGCTTCGGCAATGGCAGGAGAAACACCAGCACCCGACCCAACCGGAATGTCCGAAGTCAATAAAGCTTTTGCCGACGCCTGCAATGCTGCCTTCTATGAGCAGATGAGTCCCGAAGATGCAGCCGCTTCCTTCCGCAAGAAGGCCGATGAGATTCTGGCAAGAAATAATCAGTAAAGAATTTGCAGCAGAGAATGTATAATGGCTCTTTGGGGTTAATACAGGTTTATGAAGAAACAGCAGAGCGGATTCGGAATTCTTTTTGACCTTGTAACACCAGAGAGCCACGTTAAGGAAGGGGGAAATATCCACTATGGCAAAACCATCGAAAAAGCACCATTACAAACGGGAGGACAATATCGCGGGCTATCTTTTTCTTGCACCATGGATTTTTGGATTTCTTTTGATGTGGCTGATACCGGCATTTATCTCGATTTATTATTCGTTTACAGATTTTAACCTGTTAAATACACCCTCAATGATTGGACTGAGCAATTATATTCGTATTTTTACGCAGGATGATACCTTTATTCAGGCGCTGAAAGTGACCTTTACCTATGTGCTTTTGCTGGTTCCGCTGCGTCTGGCGTTTGCCCTGTTTGTGGCAATGCTCTTAAACCAGAACCACAAGGGCCTGGGCCTGTACCGGACACTGTATTATGTGCCGTCCATTATCGGCGGAAGTATTGCCGTTTCCATCGTTTGGAAGCAGTTCTTCGGCAATAAGGGCGTGGTGATGTCGCTGCTTGCTTTGTTTGGCATTGAACAGAAGATGTCATTTCTGGGAAATCCGAAAACGGCCCTGGGCGTTATCGTTATCATGGGTGTATGGCAGTTTGGATCTTCCATGCTGATCTTTTTATCGGCGTTAAAGCAAATCCCGTTTTCCCTCTACGAATCGGCAATGGTTGACGGCGGAAAACCCTGGCAGGTGTTTACCAAAATCACCCTTCCCATGCTGACCCCCACGATTTTCTTTAACCTGATTTTGCAGATTATCAATGGCTTCCGCGTATTTACCGAAAGTTATGTTATCACCGACGGCGGCCCGTTAGACAGTACATTATCTTACGTGCTTTACCTGTACCGTAGGGCGTTTACCTACTTTGATATGGGCTACAGCTGTGCTCTGGCCTGGGTTCTGGTGGCAATTATCGCTGTATTTACCGTGATTTTATTTAAGACACAAAACAACTGGGTTCACTACGAAAACTAGAGGTGGGACGATGAAAGAAAAAAGAAAGATCAATGCGGCTATATTTCATATCGGGGCCTGCGCTCTGGGATTTATTATGATTTATCCGATGCTGTGGCTGGTAGCCAGTTCCTTCAAGAGCAATGATACCATGTTCCAAAACGCCTATTCCCTGATTCCCAAGGTATGGGATGCAGGGACGAATTATAAAAGCGGTCTGGAAGGCGTGGGCGGTGTTTCTTTTAGCACATTCTTTACCAACACGGTTTTTGTTACGGTGATCGGCACGGTGGGCTGTGTCTTTATCTCCCTGTTGGCAGCCTATGCCTTTACCAGGATTAAATTCTGGGGTTCCAACTTCTTGTTCGGCTGTGTTATGATGACCATGATGATTCCCCCACAGGTTATGGTCGTTCCGCAGTATATTATCCTGAAAAAACTGGGGCTGATTGATACGCGGGTTGCCCTGATTATCCCGTGGTTCTTCGGCGGTGCCTTTTTCATCTTTTTGATGGTGCAGTTTTTTAGGGGCATACCCAAGGAACTGGACGAGGCAGCGATGATCGACGGATGCGGGAAGGCCGGGATTTTATTTAAGGTGCTGGTTCCGGTGGTTAAGCCGGCGCTGGTTACGGCCTCCATCTTTGCCTTTTACTGGATTTGGCAGGACTTCTTCCAGCCGCTGATTTTCATGAGCACGACAAAGAAGTTTACGATTTCCCTGGCACTAAATATGTACCTGGACCCGAACTCCTATAATAACTACGGCGGATTGTTCGCTATGTCCGTTATCTCGCTGCTGCCGGTAATTGTATTCTTTATCTTCTTCCAGAAATACCTGGTCAACGGGATTGCCATGGATGGAATTAAGGGATAGGGATGAAGATAGAGATAGGGGTAGAAATAAAGGATAAAGATAAAGCAGAGAAACATAAGAAGTAAATGAATAAGAAAATGAAAAAAAATAGCAGGAGAAAAGATGAGATGAAAATTCGATTATTTTCAGATACAAAAATCCTTGCCGCAGATCAGCCGCAGCCGGTTTTACTGGCAGCGGCTGATTTGGCAAGAGATTTAAAAAAGACGTGCAGGCTTTCGGCAGAGGAAAAAAGCGGGCAGATGGAGGAGAAAAGAGATCAGCAGGAAGAAAGGCAAAAACTTCTGGAAAAGGAAAGAAATCAGCGGCAGGAAGGGCAGGAAGCGGAGATCTGCTGGGCGATCCGTCTGCAAAAAGGGGAGCAGGAGAAAGAGTGCTACCGGATTTTTGTGGAGGGCGATGAACTGATTGTCGAGGCTTCGGAGGATTTTGGATTTATCTATGGACTGTATGCGATCAGCCGGGAGATTTTGGGAATCCATAATTTCTGGTTTTGGAATGATCAGGCGATTGTGGCGGAGGATTTTAAGGAGGTGGACCGGGCGTATACGGTGCAGTCAAAACCATTTGCCGTCCGGCTTCGCGGGTGGTTTATTAACGATGAAGTTCTTCTGCATACTTGGAAGGTGGAGCGCAGAAAAGAGGGTCCGTGGGAGATGGCTTTGGAGGCGCTTCTGCGCTGCGGTGGGAATATGGTGATTCCGGGCACGGATAAAAATTCCCGGATAAACCGCGAACTGGTGTTTAAACGGGGACTTTACCTGACCCATCACCACGCAGAGCCTCTGGGGGCGGAGATGTTTGCCAGGGCTTATCCGGGGATTGTCCCTTCTTATGATCAGAACAGCGAAAAATACCAGAAGCTTTGGCGGGAGGCGATTGAGGAACAAAAAGGGCAGAAGGTCGTCTGGAATATCGGCTTTCGGGGACAGGGGGATGTGCCATTCTGGGAAAATGACCCTGCCTATGATACGCCAAAGGCCCGGGGAGAACTGATTAGCCAGCTGATCCGCCTGCAGTATGCGATGGTGAAGGAAGCTGACCCTGACGCGCTCTGCTGTACGAATTTATACGGGGAGATCATGGAACTGTATCAGGACGGATGGCTGAACCTTCCCGAAGATTTGATTTATATCTGGGCAGATAATGGTTTTGGGAAAATGGTGACGCGAAGGCAGGAAAACCATAACCCAAGAATACCGGCAATGCCCGAAGAAGGCGCAGGGGGAAGGCATGGAATTTATTATCATGTATCGTTTTATGATCTCCAGGCGGCAAACCACATCACCATGCTTCCCAATCCTCCGACCCTGATTAAGCGGGAACTGGATGAGGTGCAAAAAAGAGGAATGGGGGATTACTGGCTGATTAACTGCTCGAATATCAAGCCCCATGTGTATTATCTGGACTTTCTTTCTGTGCTGTGGCGGGAAGGGGATGCGGATATCGACAGGCATATGGACGATTATATCGCGGCTTATTATGGGAAGGCACACAAGGAAGAAATTAAAGGGTGCTTTCGGGAATATTTTGCCGCAGCGCTTTTTTACGGGCCGAATGAGGATGATCGCGCCGGAGAGCAGTTTGCCAACCATGTGTGCAGGATGCTGATTTCTCAGTATATGCGGGATAAGGACAGGGCGGCAGAAAACCTATTATGGGCGACGAAGGCCGATACACTGCGCGGACAGATTGCGTGGTATCAGGAGAAATGCCGGTGCGGAAAAGCAGGGAGCCAAGGTCTGTTAAGAAAATGCGAGCAGACAAAGGTCGTTCTTTCCGGGGCAGAGAAGGAATTATTTGAGGATTCTGTTCTTTTGCAGGCAAAGATTTATGATTACTGCTATACCGGGGCATGTCTGGTGACGGAAGGGCTGCTTGCGGCGCTTGAAGAGGACTATCAGAAGGCATTTTACCTGGCAGGAAAGGGAAGAAAAGCCTATCTTGCCGCCAATCAGGCCATGCGCAGCCGGGAGCATGGAAAGTGGAACGGGTTTTATGAAAATGAATGCCTTACCGATATCAAGCAGACCGCCTGGGTAATTGAAGGTCTGATGAGTTACCTGCGAAATCTTGGCGACGGGCCGCATTATTACCAGTGGCAGAGAGATTTTCTCTATGCCGAAGAAGACCGCAGGGTAATGCTGGTGATGACGATGGAAAACCATTTAAGGGATGAAGAACTGTTTGCGCTGATGGAAGAGAAGTGGGGAAAATGATGATTTTGTTTGTTACGGCCTTGGGGACAGGGAATGTGATTAGGGTATTGCCTTGACAGCGGCGATAGAACTAATGAACAACAGAGAAATGCGGAAAGCGTATGGCAGAAAATAAGAAAGACCATCTTCCCGCCTAGTCAACCGATTTAATCGGGGCAAACGGGGCAGGAGAGATGGTCTTTGTTTAAGTTTTTAGCAATTTACGCTGCTGAATTATTCTGTGAACCTCCATTCCACGGCTATTATAATAGTCTATACGCTCCTGCCGACTCATATCTTTTGTTTGATAGTAGTTGTATTCTCTTAATTTATGAATATCTTCGATGGTAAAATCAGGACTTAGAACAGGCTTATTCATTATTACTCCTCGCTTTCTAATAATACAGATGGATTTAGAATTTCAATTGGTTTATGGCCTTTTAGATTAGTAATTGCCCGTATCCCCCTTATTGTCTTAATATTTACGATGTGTTTGAAATTCCATGATATGATACAGTCACATTCACTAGCAATAGCGGCTCCAATATGCTGGCAGTCATCATAGCTTTTTTTTGTAAGTATACCCATTTCAATGATTTGCTGTGCGATATCCGCAATATTATCATCAATTTGAATCAAGGTATAATCAATAAGTCCCAAATAATCGAAAAGCTGACTCTGTTTTGGTTCTGAACACCCTTTGAGTTCTTCAAGCGTTACCGTGGAAAGATAAACTTTATACTTTCCAGAGCGAAACATTTCCCATAGCTGTCTGGTATCAGCCATTTTTTCAGGCACATCCTCCTGGAGTAAGTGGCTAACAACCGAGGTATCTAAGTATACTCTTAATTTTTCCATATCTATCACCTCCAACCGGTATCTTTCCATTTAGATTATACAAAAAAACAAATAAAAAAACAATGGAGAAGTGAAATTTTGAACTCATCACTTGACAATATGGCTACTATAAGAAAAAATCCCATCGACAAAGGCGATTTTCATGGATTTTTGCCCATTTCTGTGAGCGTGTGAACAGTAACTCTGGAGGGATGCAAAGTATTGCATGGGAAATTTTCAAGTTGATCATCATCCCTGTTTCATGTATACTAAATAAAAAACCAAGGTAAAGTGTACTTAGATCGTGGAGGGTTTCGTTATGGAAGGTTTTATCGATGTTATTTCCAGGAATATCAACACCGTGATTGTTATCCTGGGAATCGTGATTTTTACATTAATTATTGTCAATGCGTTTAAATTAAGCTATCACAGAAGCAGAATTGATGACGTAATGAAAAGAAAACGTAAAAAAAGAACTATTGGAAGAAAAACCTGGGAAATGAATGAAAGTGAGGAAGATGAAAGCGTTACGCCGGAAATGATTCGTGAGTATGAAAAAGAATTTAATCATACGCGAAGCCTTTATTTTATGTATACACAGTTAATTCCGATATTCCCCTTACTTGGTATTTTGGGAACGGTTTCCGGGCTGATGAGCCAGGTGGTGGCGGAGAATATTGACGCATTGTATGCATCATTAAATATAGCACTTGGTTCTACCTGGTGGGGATTGATCTTCGCGATTACATTAAAGTTTGTCGTTGCATTATTTCCCGGGAAAATCGTCGATGATGTGGAAATTATGCTTGATGATTATTATAATAAATTTAATGATGCACTTGCGCAAAAGAATATTGTAGAAGAATAGAAATGTTTTTGGAAATAACCTTATCGTTAAGGAGATAAATCGATGATGAGAAAGAGGCGTCATAATCAAGGAGATATTCTTATTGACTTAACCTCATTGCTGGATGTTGTTTTTATTATTCTGCTGGTGGTGATTTGTAACCAGCAGAAGATAACCAGTGAGGTTCAGACGCAGCAGGCAGAGGCCGCAGAGCTGAGTGAACAGGCGGATGTTCAGTTACAGCTTTATCAGGATCAGATGAACATGATGGATAATCTTTGCCTGGTATCCGTAAATGCAAGGTATGAATCGGAAAATGTAACGGTCAGGCATGTCTATATCCAAAAAAAGGGAGAAGAACTGGAAGAGATTGATTTTATTGGAAAGCAGACGGCAGAATCTTTACAACAAATTAAATCCAGTTTAGAAGAATACATTCAATCGCATCCGGGAAATCCCGTGATTCTTTCTCTGAATGAAAATGATGAAAAGATTCTATACAGAGATGAAAAAGCAATCCAGACGATTTTTAATGATTTAAAAAGGGATTTTGAGAATGTGTATATTAAATAGGGTCTTTGAGGATGTACAGGTTAAAAAGGGATGCTGAGGACGTATAGATGAAAAAGGGATTTTGAGGATACAGGGAGAAAATCAATATAGAGGTGTTGTAATGTTACCAAAGATACTTATTGTGGTTGGCATTTTATTTGCCGTTTGTGGGTTTGTTGGACTGATTGCTCTGTCGATTCAGCCGTTTTTTAAGGCAATACGTGTTGTGTTCTTTCACAGCACTGATGATTTAATGTATTATACGGATCATGGAAGAACTGTTCTGGAAAAGGAGTATAAAGTTCTCAGAAGGTCATTTGTATTTTTTCTGTTTATGGGATTTATTTGCCTGATTACCGGTGTATTGTTGAAAAATGCTCCAAGGGGTGAGGATTCACTTTTTTCGGAATATGTTGACGGGGCAGCAACCGGGGATGACAGGATAGACAGCCAGCAGAAGCAGGAAAGCGGTGCAGCGGGGAAGGATGAATATTCGTATGAAATCTTAATCAGTGAAAAAACGATTTACTGCAACGGACAGAAAATGGACAGCATCGAAGGATTTGAAGCCTGTATTAAACAATTAGACAGAAGGCAGGGGATTTTTCTCAAGGATGATTTTGCAGTTTCTTCCACCTATCATAAAGTCGAAGAACTGCTTGATACTTATGGGATGAACTATGAAACGGAAAGTGATGAATAATGCAGAAGATGAAAAAAATAATTCTCATTTTGCTGGTGATTTTAAGTGTATTAGTATTATCCGGCTGGGGGGAGAAATCGGTTGAATTGCTGAATAATACATTATTAATTGATTTGGATAAAGCCATTAAAGATGCTCCGATAGGAAATCAGGGAAATACCCTGATGTCAGGAGAATTACCGAGTGAAGAAACATCCGCTCATTCGTCAGAAAGCCATCCGCTTCAAGAGTCGGAGGCTTTACAGGAAGAGAAAAAGATAACGATAACGATTCGAGATACAAAGATTACGTATAATGACCGCGTATATTCCTCTGTCGAAGAATGTGATTTAGAAAATAAAATAAAAGCGGAGAATAAAAATGGAATTTACCATGTGCAGCTGGTGGATGATTATGCCGAAGCCCATGTTTATCGCGAAGTGCTTGCAATATTAAGAGAATTAAATAAGACGGCGGGGATTGAGATTAGTTTTGATTAATTATTGACTAATCATTGACTAATTATCAGGATTTATTTACGGCGGTGCGTCTGCGGGTGGGCGCATAAAGATTTTGGCGGGAGTATTAAAAATGTATGTTCACAGAAGAAAATTAATGTTGATGATGGTGCTGCTGTTTAGCACATTGCTTTGCGGATTTATCTTTCATTCATCGGAAATGACATTGGATACAGAAAAAAACGTTGTGTATCAAAAGGATACGGTGGATAAGATTCTTGAGGATTTTTCATCCAATCGCGATTTTTCTAAAGATAAGTACAATAAAACCCAAGTGGTTCTTCTCGGCAAGCTGTCGGAGATAGCAAAAAAGCATAATGCTGTGACCCTGGTATCGGTGAGCGGGACGCAGACGGGGACGGTTAAATGTTCTTCTTCCGATGCCGATGTGATTGCTTGTATTGAAACACTTTCGGCCGGCGATGTGGTTAAGGTTTATGGGGAGTTTTCGATAAGTTTAATCGGCAGCCATTTAACGATGGAGGTTTCTAAAATAGAAAAGACAGACGATGATGCCGTTTCCGGCTCTTGTTTTTCTCTGCTGAATGGAAAAACAATGGACAAGGAAACGATGCTTGTCCGCACGCTTGCAGGGGATAAGATTACGTATTATATTCCAGAAGCATGGTCAGGGGCAGAATATCCTATTGCGGATAATGAGCTGGGAAGTATAGAGGGATATCAATACCGGTTAAATGAAATTCCCTCCTCTGCGGCGGTGCAGCCGGAAAGCTTTTTTGTCTGCTATTTTGATAATAAGCTGTTAAAAAAATCCAGTGATAAAAGTAAAACTGAACTGATTGAACGGGCAATTATTGCCAATATATTAAAGAAAAATCCTGACCGTCTGGATAAATTTCCGGCAAAAAAAGTAAATACTTATTATGGTGCCAGGTATCAGTATTATCAGGACGCCTATCAGGATATCCTTGGAGAGGGGCATCATGTGGAATTTGTTTTTCAGCCGATGGATACGGAGGGAATTATTGTCTATCTCTATGTATATTCGGATGCAAACCATGTGGATGATATTATGTTTTTGATGCGGTTGCTGGAAATATCCTGAATAATTGTGTAATTCCTGAATTTATGTCATGAAGTAACCCTGTTAGAAAATAGAAGGGTAGAGGAATTTAAAAAATGGAAAGGGGACTGGGATATGGATAGGAAGGCAAAGTTACCGATAGGGATCGAGGACTTTGAGAAGCTTCGCACAGAAGGGTTTTATTATGTAGATAAAACAGGCTTGATTACGGAACTATTGCATAACTGGGGAGAAGTGAATCTTTTTACCCGTCCCAGGCGGTTTGGAAAATCCCTGAACATGAGTATGATCAAATCGTTTTTTGAATATGGCTGCAGTCGGCAGCTTTTTGAAGGGCTGGAGATTTCAGGGGAGCAGGAATTATGCGATAAATATATGGGGAAATTCCCTGTGGTTTCGATTACTCTGAAAGGGGTGGATGCCAGGGACTATGAGGGAGCACGGATAATGCTGGCTTCGACGATTGGTCGGGAGGCTTTACAGCATTTGTTTCTTTTGGAGAGTGACCGGCTTTCCGAAGAAGAAAAGAAACGGTATCGCCAATTGATCCATATTGATGAAGAAGGAAAAACAGGATTTATCATGGCAGAGGATGTGCTGAAGGACAGCCTGATGACCTTAACCCAGCTCCTCAGGAAGCATTATAAGCAGAGAGTAATTTTGCTGATTGATGAGTATGATGTACCTCTGGATAAAGCGCATCAGTTTGGCTATGATGAAGAAATGGTTGGGCTGATAAGGGGGATATTCGGACAGGCATTAAAGGGGAATAATCATCTGTATTTTGCGGTGCTGACCGGATGTCTGAAAATCGCCAGGGAAAGTATATTTACAGGACTGAACAATTTTAATATCTTTTCTATTACGGATATTCGCTTTGCAGAGCATTTTGGCTTTTCGGATAAAGAAGTGAAGAATTTACTGGACGATTATGGCCTGGCGGATAAGTATGGAGTGATGAAAGAATGGTATGACGGGTATCATTTCGGAAAGACCGATTTGTATTGCCCGTGGGATGTGATAAGTTATGTGAATCTTCTCTGTTCAGAGCCGGATGCATCTCCCCGTGCATTCTGGATGAATACCAGCGGGAATTATATTATCCGGCAGTTTTTACGGATGTCTACACCGAGAATCCGCAGGGAGATGGAAACTCTGCTTGCGGGGGGAACAGTGAGGAAGAAAGTGAATCAGGAACTGACATACCGCGAACTGTATCAGGGCATAGAAAATCTTTGGAGTGTATTATTTCTTACGGGATATTTGACCAGCAGGGAAACTGCAGAAGAGGAGTTTTATGACCTGGTGATTCCCAACCTGGAAATCCGAAAGATTATTATGGAGCAGGTGATGGAATGGTTTCAGGAGGAAGCCAGGAAGGATGCTCCTGTGCTTGATGCATTTTGTGCGGCATTTGCCCGGGGCGACGGCAAAACGGTGGAGAGGCTGTTTACCGCATACTTAAAGAAAACCATCAGTATTCGGGATACCAGTGTAAGGAAAGCCCGAAAAGAGAATTTTTATCATGGTATTTTATTAGGCTTGCTTAGTCATCGGGGGGATTGGGATGTTGATTCTAATATTGAATCCGGAGATGGCTACAGTGATATTCAGGTGGAGATTGAATCGGAGAGTACAGGGATTGTCATCGAGATCAAATATCCCGAAGGAGGGGATCTGGAAGCAGGATGCAGGGAAGCGCTGAAGCAGATAGAGGAAATGGGGTATAAGGAAAGGCTTAAAGATGATGGGATGTCAACGATTATTAAATACGGAATTGCCTGTCGGAAGAAAGAATGCATGGTGAGGGTAGAAAAAGAAGAGGGAAAGGAATTTTAACCTATCAAGGAAGTCCCCCGCTTCTAAGTCGTAAAGACGAAAGTAGTGGGTAGGGGGACTTACTTGTGTCAGGTGGGGTGCAAGCCCCATCTGACAAGCTGCGATAGCAGCATAGGGGATATGAGGAAGTAGCGAAGCGGATTCCGAATTTCCTTTTAACTCTTTTTTCCTTTCCGCAAATCAATCACCTGATCACAGTGTTCAATCATCGATGGATCATGGGTAGAAAAGATAATGGTAAGCCCGGATTCTCGTAAATTCTGTAAAAGAGATAAGATGGATATCTTCATTTGAACATCCAGGGCGCTGGTAAGTTCATCGGCAATTAATATCCGCGGGTGGGTTATCAGTGCACGTATAATGGCGATTCGCTGCTTCTCGCCGCCGGATAATGAAGCTGCTTTTCGATGGATATAGTCGAGGTAGTCGAGATGCATATACTTAAATAAGGTCCTCAAATGTGCCGGGGCCTTTTTTATTGCGTTATTTTTAGAAAAAAGCAAAGGCAGGGTAATATTATCATAGACGTTCCACTCGTCAATTAATCCATAATCCTGCGGAACATAGCCCATAAATGCCTGGCGGAAATTTTGCTTTTCTTTTAAACTTAAATTTTTTAACGAAATGCGGTGGGAGGAATTGTTCTGAACATGGCTGTGTGTTGCTGATTTGGGCAGCATAAAGATCCGTTCATCGAAAAGTGTATAGCTTCCCTCATTATAATCCGTAAAACCGAATAAGATATTTAACAAGGTCGTTTTTCCTGAACCGGATTCTCCGACCACGGCAACAAAATCCCCCTGATGAATCGAGAAGGAAAGGCGATTAAGGATATTATAATTTTCATAGGTTTTAGTCAGGTTTTTTACTTCAATGATAGGTTCGCACAAGATAGTTATACCCCCTGTTTAAAAGTATAAAGATACATAAATGAATCAGCACAAGGAAAGGCAGGAATATCCATTCATTGTGCCAGTACATCGTTCCACTGAATTTACAATAACAAAACCACAGCAGTTGACCAAAAAGAAAACCAAAACATAGCTGAAGCATAGTTAGTATTCCGATGCATTGCAGATAGAATTTGCGGTTAAGGTTACAGTAATTGAAAATAATAATGTATTTCTTCTGTTTGTAGTAAAATAACAGATAAAAATTCACAGGCAGCACAATATAAATAAAAACACCTAACACCAGAAATTTAAAGTAGGAGGGAAGCAGATGTAAGGTAAGACTATAAGAATGTTCAATCTTATCCTGCCTTTTTTGAATTTGGATAAAAGGATAATTTTTTAAAACTTCTATGGTTTTTTCATAATCCTGAATATACATATAAAGATAGAAAACCGGCTTTTGGAAGGTACTTAAATGGAGCGGAAGCATATCCTGCGGATCAAAAATGAGCAGTGTATCCTGTAGTGATTGGATATGGTCATAGTTAGGAGATAAAAGTAAAAGATGGTCAGCGTTATCGATGACATGGATATTAATTTTCCATGTTTCCTCATGAACATACATACCTATGGGCAATGTATATTCAGAGCCGGGTTTAAATACTTTTTGCAGCTTATCTGGAACAATAACCGAATAAGTGTCTTCACGGGGATTTCCTTGAGGAAAAAGATGAAAATATTCGGCTTCTTCTGCGGTAATTACATTGATACATACTATGCGGTTATTTTTGATTGTCGTATATAAAGGATTTCTGTGATAGTTTAGAATGAGGGCACTGCCTTTTAATGCGTCGGTTAATTCCTTTTCTAATTGTTCACATTGATTTCCTTCCGGGATGGAAAAACTCACCGCATAAATATTTGTATAATCTAATTCTTCTAATGTTTCGCGTTTTTTATTTAATTCACTGTGCTTTGTAAAGCAAAAATTCATAAACAATACAAGAAGAACAGAAACAATCCCGCAGTAGTAAAAGGGGAATTTAAAGTTCAGATAATTCAGATACAGAAAATGTTTTAACCTATCCATAATATCCTCCCCAGCAAAAGCAGATAAGCCAGAAACAGTGACAGAACTGCGGCTGTTATAAGTTCACCCAGGATAATCTGCTTTAAAAAAGTTTCGGAACCTCCAGACAGCAGGTAAACGGATGTATGCGATTGATTTTTGTAATAGAGAATACTGCCGGTTTGAAACAGAAGCAGTGTACATAAAGCAAAAACAAAGGCAATGGAAAGGAAGTAGTCACTTAATGAATTCCATAGATTAACGACAACATGCCAAAAATTGGATTCAAAAGAAAAAGTACCTTTTTGCTTATCGGATAAAATTTGATTGTATTTTCTGCGAAGCTGTATTCTCTCCCATAGATTTATGCGGTGTTCTGTTTTTAGTATAATGTGACTTGTGAAAAATGGTGTCTGTGCATGAAGAAAACAATTAAGAGGAATCATCGATTGTTCGGCAGTATAGGAAATACCAATAAGCTGAAAATCCGTGTTGCCAATCGAAAGCGTATCCCCAATCTCATGATTTTTATAGTAAGTCCGGTAATCTTTGTTTGATAAAATAATTTTATTTTCTCCATTGATTAATTCCTGCTCAGTAAAACTCCTTCCATCCAGTTCAAAATCATCAACGGGATTATCCGGTGATGCGATACCAACCCCTAGGAGCGGGGGTACGGAAATCCGAATTTCTTTTATTTTTTGCAGGTTGTATTTTTCTAATAATTCTAACAGATAGATAAATTCTTTTTGTGCTGTTCCAAGCCCCAAGTTAACCGTATAGGAAGTATTTGCTTCGTGAAGCCCGCCGTAATTCATAAGATTGTCATTAATTTCTGTATGGATGATAGTCATGATTGTGTAAAAAAGGGCGGTTAGTATTATGGCAATGTAAGCCAGTATGGATGAATCGTAGCGGATATAGTTTTTAAGTAAGTGTAAGTAGTGCTTGAGGTGAAGGGGGAATTTGTTCATGGATGTTGATTTCCTTAGTCTTTCTTAGTCCTTTATAAGTTGAAAATAATGTTGTTTTGTAATTGCAGGTATTATATTAACACAATAAAGTAGTAAAGTCAATTGATATTCTAATTGGAAATTTTTATATTGATATTGCTACATATTTGTCTTAATAAAATTGTAAGGCTATGTAAATAAAATTTTAATTTTCCGATGATTGACATGGGAAATTGTTTTGTTAAAATAAAATCATCACTGTTTACAATTATGTATTTAATCATAGTTTCCTGAAAAATATATGCGTGGTATTAATATGTCTAAAAATTTAAAGAGCACGATTTTTTTGTTAATTACATATTTTCTTCTTTTAGGATTGATAATTATTTTTAAATATCCTAAGACAATTAAAGATTTATCTGAACTTGAAAGACAAGGGAAAATTTCAGTATCTGGAAAAGAGTTAAGTATTATTGATGTAAAAAAGACTAAAAATACAACATCTATTTCTTATCTGCTCAAGGATGAGAAAGAACAGATCTTTGTTATGACAGCTACATGTTTTCCGGTTTTTCCAAGGTATGAGTTGTCTGAAATTATTCCGTTGGAAAAAGAAGAAAGGTGTGATCCGCAAGATTTCTATTATGATATTATGGTTTATAGTGATGGTATTTCTTTATACAGTTCAGAAAAATTTCGTTTATCTATTTTCGTGATTATAGTGCCATTGACATTATTTGTAAATATCTTTAATATGGTATGCTATTACAAGCAAGGAACATAATAAATTTTAGATATCCCCTCCCTAATAGGTAATTCAGGAAGGGGATGAATTGTATTCATTATACATCTAAGCCGTATAGTTGATATTGGAGGGAACTTTACTTGTAAATGTATGTTTCGGAATTTGTATATCGTAGATATCTGTTCCATAGGGAATATCTAAAGTAAAGTCGTCTTTCAATATATATTTTTCACCAGAAATTGTGATTTCTGTTCCCGGATCAATACAGTTGAATACGCTTTTATCGTAGGAAAAGTCAGAGGATGTCATAGTGTAATATCGCAAATCATACTCTTCTTTTGTATATAGTGGATTTTGTTTTGAATCAGAATAAAAAAAATCTGACTGCTTTAAACCGACTTTTACTGAAAAAAAGCCTTTGGAAATACCTGCATTATTTAGGTAATTTCGTATATCATCATCTGAATAACCAAATGATGGAAGGTTAGAATTCCCGGGAGGAAGCATTAATGCATGACCTGATTTTAATTTATTCCAGAAATGCAAATACCTTTCTGTTTCTATATCATAATCAGAATATCCAAGAATGTTTTCTGAAATTGGCGTGCACAAACTGCCTTTTGGCGTTGAAAATATTGCCAGGCTTTTGCCTGAAGAATTAGTATATTTAAAATATTTTGCACTTCCAAAATCCATCACATTTCTTTTTGCATATGCTTCATATAAAGAGTCAATATTAAGTTTGGGAATATCACTTGCTTTAAATGAAGTTCCATCATTCAGTGTAAATAAATTTCCTATTTGTGTATAACTTCCGCTGCTGTTAAGTTTATTGAGTAATGCTTTTTTGTTTGCGGTAGTTGTGAGATTTTTGCTATTACATGTGGAATAATATTTTATAAAGTTAATTTCCATGAAAATCACCTATTTTAATATTGTGGAATAAGGTGGATATTTGGTATTATCATACACCGGATAAAAGTAAAAGAATCTAATATCAGGTACCAGTTTAACCGTTGAATTGGGATAGAATTCTACATTCCAGGTACTTTTTAGTTTCATATTCAATGCCCCTAGATTAGTTGCAAATTCATCGCCGTGATAAGGAAAAGTAACATTCTTAGTTGAATTAGAATTTGCTATACGAGCACCACTGTATCCAAGAGATAAACTATCTAGTGTAATTTTTGTAACAATAGCATCATCTGGTAGGATATCTTCATCAGCAAGTGAAAATGTCTTCTTTATTGTGCGATTTGTGCGTACTGCATCAAAGCGGATTTTAACTTCATCACTGCTTAACATTGGTGTTCCTACAAATAAAGAATATATATTTTCTTTTTCTGTAGCACCAGTGATATGAATATAATAAGTGCCTTTATCTGAATTGAATTTGGTTATATTATATCTAGTGCCGTATTTTTTCGGGATTATTTCATTATTATCTGCGTCAAGTAATTCGACATAGGTAGCATTATCGCCATAAGCATGTACAACAGATAAATATTGGATACCGCCTGGAAGATCAATCTTATACCAGTCGTCATCTGATGAAGTAGCCCGTCCTCGTATAGAATATCTACCTGAAAAATCATCTGCTGAAAATCTCTCAGCGATTTCATTTGTAAGATATGTTGTTTGGGCGGTTTCTCGTGTATCATTAGGCTCAATTTCACCTATATTATTTGGTCCTTGAAAAGCAGCATATGAAGTTAAGTTGAAACTAAGTGCTATTAAAAAGGCAATACTAAATTTTGTGATCAATTTTAGATTTCTTTTCTTTTGTGTAGTGATTTTTTCGTAGACATTTGTGAATTTCATCAATATTCCCCTTTCTGAATGTTTATAGATTGATATTCATAATACTTTGTCAGATTAAGTTTTCATTGTTTTCACCATTCCTTTCCAAGGCACATACAAATTGTGAAAGTTTAATTAAATTCCTTCACTTGTTTTTCTTTTCCATGAAACGATAATAAATCTTAATATGATTTGAAAATAATATGTCTGCAAAAATATTAAGACTATATTGTAGTAATTATATTAACACAAGTAGGCGACGATGTCAATACATAATTTGGAAAATATAGTGTAGTTTTACTTGGGAAATTTTGGAGGAAAACCTTCGATCTTAACTTTTTTTCAATTGTTAGACCAATAATTCTCAAAAATTTCTGTAATTTTATTTGTCGAAAAATTTTTAAACGAATAATTAAAGAAATAGTTATATAAAATCACTAAATTGTTGTCTTGATAATTTTGCAAGCATATAGAAATAAAATCTTGATTTTCTAAGGATTGACATATAAGGTTATTTTTGATATATTTTAGCTGCTACATAATTGTATTAATTAAATGGTTTTTGTTTGCTCGTTACTTTTAGGATGTATGTATAAATATATAAAATATAAGGAGGCTTTTATGCGTATTCGATGGAAACAAATTTGCTGTATTTTAGGTGCATGTATATTGTGCACGGGCTGTTTTCGTTATAGATTTCGATACGACCAGTGGCTTAGAGCCTATGGATTAATGCCGTCCGAAGAAATCCAGGAGATTCCCGAAGATTTTAATTATGAACAGTTGATTGAAGTGTTTAATCCTGTGGATGCAAAACCTATTCGCCAGATTACAGAGCCGGAAGTGATTATGGAATATACGAATAGAGGGATAGATACATCAAAAAAACTGATTGATTCCCTTCCAGAGGATATAGAAATATTGCTTGTACTTGATGAATATGCTAAAACGGATGAATACTTTGTAAATAAGGGCTATGAGCCAATTACGCACAACAAAGAAGTTCTATGCAAAGCCAATGATGAATATTACCTTTATGATGAACAGATAACAACTTCAACGTCCGAACTCATGTATATTTATCAGATAGATGAATCTTTTGCTTCCTATTTGCTTGGCTTGTGTGAAGGGGAATACAGGGTTATAGATAAGGAAAAAATATTTGAATCATGGGGAATAGATAAATAAGCTGGGAAAAGACTATTGACATTACTACTATAATGTAGTATGCTTGAAGGCGATAAATATAATATTGTTAGTATATAACTAAAGAAGGGAGGGAAATCGTGAAATTCAGTCTAACATCAATGGAACACGCAATTATGATGTTTTTCTGGGAAAACAAGCGCTGGGCTTCTGGGGCAGAATTGTGGGAGTATCTTAATCGTTCCGGAAAGAATTGCAAGCGCCAGACGGTGAATACTTATTTAACCCGTATGGCTGAAAAGGGTATTTTGACAAAAAATGGGACGAAATACATGTATACCTATACAGAAAAGCAATTTGAAGCCGAACGTGCAAGAGAAGTTTTGGATAATGTCTACCAGGGAACATTGAAGAATTTTTTTGCTGCATTAACAGGTGGAGCAAGGATAACGAAAGAGGAGAAGGAAGAATTAAAGGCATATTTAGACAGCCTGGATGATGAAAGTAGGCAGTGAATGGAAGAAATTGGAAGTAATTAAAAAAATGACAGAAGAGGAAATGGGGATAAATTGGGGATTTACGTTGCAGAGAAAATGAACAAGAGGTCTAAATAATGGATATTTTATGGACAATGTTTATATCGAGCAATAGTCTATTTTTATTGTTTATTACCATTGAGTATTTCAAAAAGGATTTGTTCAGCCAGCGCCTTCAATGTGTATTATTAAAATTAGCGGTATTTTTCTCTGTTTTTCCCATGGTTTTTATAAAGTTTGCGATACAAGCCATAATGGATGAATTTTGGCCTGTAAGAGATCCTATGTTTTTTAAAGTCGAAGGAAAATCACCGCTAATTGCTAAAACACCGGAAGCGTTACATACAAACATGGCATTTAAACTTACCTATGCTGTTTTTATTCTGTGGTTGTGTGTTGCGCTGTTTGTTTTTGTTCGCTATGTAATTATATTGATAAAACTTAAAAGAACCATAGTTAATTCAACCAGTGAAAACGTGCCGGAAGAACTGTTGAAAATTGCAGAAGAACAACGTAAGGAACTTAATTTAAGGAGAAAAGTTGAGTTTCGAGTGGCAAAGGCAGAATTATCTCCCTTTACTCTGGGAATATTTAAACCTATTGTGATTATTCCAGCAATAAAAGATTTGGAAAAACAGAAATTGCTTCTTACTCATGAACTGTATCACATCAAACGATGGGACGGATTAATGAAGCTGATAGCTATGGTTTCCAAAACGATTTATTGGTTTAACCCGTTGAGCCATAAGCTGTATGCGCGGCTGGATTTGGCCATGGAATGTTCGTGCGATGAACTGGTGATAAAAAACATGGATAAAGAAAAACGAAAAAAATATGCCTTTTTAATTTGCGATATGGCAGAGTATAATTTAGATTATCCGGCAATATTGACTGTTTCGTTAAGTAATGATAAAGAAAAGTTAAAAGAGAGAGGGGAATTGATTGTGAGAAACACGAAGAAAACTTCAAAATATGCTTTTTTTCTTTCACTGGGATTGATTTTGGTCAGCAGTTTTCCGATATTTGCGTCTGAAGGGGTACAAATATTTTCCTGTAGTGAAGAACAATATGAATTCTTTTTGGTAGAAGGAGAAGATGACAGTGTTGAGTTTTTGCTGCCGGGTCAACAAAAAAGGTTTGCAAAAATAGAATATCCTGTTCAATTTATCGATGAAGATGGAAATGTATATAACGTAGAAGATATTCATACACGGGAAGCATGTACTAATCATAATTATGTTAGTGGGAAAGTGACAAAACATATAAAAAACAGTGATGGAAGTTGTGAAGTGAGATATTATGATGGGAAAAGATGTTCCGTATGTGGTCATGTTGTTTATGGTCGCCTTATAGATGTAGAAACTCATTCAACCTGCCCTCACTAATCCCTAAAATCACATAACATCAAAATAAAACAGGCAGTTCCTTACCAGGGATAACTGCCTGTTTTAAAAGGTTTCAGAGTATTCCAATTTTTCTGATACCGAAAATAAATCAAAAGCTTCATTAATTCGGTAAAACTGCATCCTGCACCGTTTTGCAAGTTCTTCATCGTAGTCAGAGTCACCTGCAATAAAAGATGTTGTTTTATCAATGCTTGGATATTTCTGCATTGCCATTTCAATCATTCCTGTTTCGGGTTTCCTGCAATGGCATGGTTGACTTCGGGCATGAGGACACATAAATATATCTAACAAATCTATTCCCATATCTTTTAATTTAACACACATGGCATCATTCAACATTTTATACCTTGAATAGCTTATATATCCTTCATGAATAATATATTGATTGGTAATGATGATAATTTCGTATCCCTTGTTTATTATACTTTTCAGTCCTTGAAGGGAATTGGGTAGAAACTCAAGTTTATAAATATTTGTCCAATGTTCATCTGCATAATCTTTAACGATTGTGCTATCGCGATCTAAAAATGCAACTCTCATCATGAAGTCCTTTCTTAGATAAGTGAAAATGTTTTAATCCTTCTTTTTGTTGTTCTCCTCATTGAGTTTATCTATTTTCCTTAAAATAAAATAGCCCATGACAGTAATCGAAATAACACTGGCGAAATCTGTGCCTATAAAGTGCTGACATACAAAAAAACCTGCAAAAAAAGTGGTTACAACAGCGATAAAATTCATTTGTCTATTCTCCTTTATTAGTTGTTTGTGTGCATCATCTACGTATAAGTTAAACCCCGCTTTCATTTAGGCTTTTGTAGACATTAAAGTCAAGTTCCGTTGTTGTTTGATATAAAAAGCGGCACATACTTTCTTCTGCACTAATCATTGTACACGGCCTCCGCCAGTTTTGTAAGAAATTTTTCTCCGATGAACTGAGCGACCGGCATTGCGACAGCATCTCCCATCGCTTTATAGCCGTCGTTATAGCTGCCGGGAAGAATGAAGCTATCCGGTGCGCCCATGAGTCTGGCAGCTTCACGCACTGTTAATAAACGGGCATGTATTTCATCGTTTCTTTTTACAACTAAATATTGCCTGCTGCTTCCGCCCTCAGGAGTTCGCAAACATCCCGCTATGCCGTCAAAACGCAATTCTAATTGTTGCTCTCCATGACGTGTTCGACGATAACCAGTAGCGTAAACCGTATCATATTCATTTAGTTTTGCCTGGTGGCGTTCTGGGATAAGCCGCAATACAGTATCTTTATCAAATTTTGATTCTTCCTCAATAATATCTTTCAGTGCGCTGCGGCGGCAAGGAGGTTTTTTTGCTTGCCACCAGATCCATCCGGGTAAAGTCCTTCCTAAATCGGAGGCAGCTTTATTATGCAGCCAGCAAGGAGTGCTTCCGGTCAAGTATGCAGGGATTTCATAACCGTGCCCTATGGCAATAACAAAAACTCTCGGTCTTGACTGCGGAACAAAATGAGAGGCATTTAAAATGATAGCGCCGCAGTCATAGCCACGTTCCACAAGCGCCATATGGAGAACCCGATAATTATTGCCGCCATTTGTGGAAAGTAAGCCAGTTACATTTTCTAAAGTTAATATTCGGGGCTTTTCTTTCATTTCATCCAGAACGCGCAGCCATTCCCATACCAACCCGCTTCTGGACGCATGAATGCCGCCCAAAGAACCTGCTAAAGATAAATCCTGACACGGAAAACTAGCCCAGGATAAATGAGCAAAAGGCAAATCTCTGCCATTAATATTTTTTATGTCGCCAAGTTCAAAATGTCTGCATCCAAAATTGGCTTCATATACAGCCGCTTTCTGTTCGCTGATATCGTTAGCCCAAATTGGTGCAAACATACCTTTTAAACCGTATGCAACTAACCCGCTTCCTGCAAAAAACTCATGCATCGTCCAAGGCGCGGAGGACAAATCAATCTTTTGTTTTTTATGCAGAGTGCTTTGTAACAATCTTTTTTCCCCCTGTCTTATTTGAAGTTCGCTTGCTATTGGCAGGCTTTTTGGCATTCTCAGGAATATTTTGATTTTAAAAACTGGTATAATTATATTCGTTTAAGCAAAATAAAGCAAGTCCCAAGTATCCAAAATCCCCCCTCATCCTTTCTGCGGAGAATGAAATGATTTTGGGGATTTCCAGGAGGAATCCAGTTCATGGACTGCCGGGGTATAGTAATAATGAAGCCTGAATTTCCTAACCCCAGGATATCTTCTAAACTTCTGTTCGATTCTCTGGCTGATGGAGGAGCAGTCTTCCTGCTTCATCTGAAGCATCAGCAGCAGGTACTGGTTTTTACTGTAACGGGTGTAAATATCGGTTCGCCGCAGGGAAACTGCGATGGCTTCCCGAAGGTATTCCATGGTGGTATCTAAGCCGTTCCCTTCCTGAAACCAACTGTTCCCCTCTTGGATTTCTGTAAGGGAACACAAAAGCAGATAATGGGAGAGTCCATCTCTCGCCGTTCTGCGTATCTCATAGCGGTAGGCCCAGGCAAAGGTGGAGTAATTACAGTAAAATCCACCCTGAGAATTTCCCTTTTCTTCCAGCTCCTGACGGATTTCCCATAGCTGTTTGGAAGAACCGCGAATCTGCATATTAATTTTCTGCACCTGTTCCTGCACTTTGGCAGAGGGCCTCAATCCCATCTGGTCCATCATGTTTTTTTCCAGTTCCTCCGAAACCTGATAGGCTTCTTTCCAGCGCTCCATTCCCATCAGGGCCTCCATCCAGCCGATATACCATTCTTCATAGGGATAAAGATGCGCCGCCCTCTTGGCGGCTTCGAGCATGGGTTCATAATTTTTCCCCGTCTTTAAAAGCAGCAGGTATTGGCGCATACACTGGGTGTAGAGGTTTTGAAAATAGACCTGCTTCTGTGCAACCCAGGGTTCCGAAGTAAGTTCGGGCAGAAATTCTCCCTGATAAAATGCACAGGCTTGCTCCAAAGCTTCCTGTGTCCGGCTTCCAAGCGCATCCTTTGCCGCCGCTTCAAATATTCTGGCGTCTACGCAGATTTCCAGATCCGGGGGCTGCCAGCAAAAAATACCTTTCTTCTGCAGATTATCGTTCTCCTGCATCAGCCCTAATTCTATCAGATATTTTTTCAGCCGGTAAACTAACACGCGAAAGCGCCCATACCGGCTGTTCTCGTCGCCGTCCTCGTTTTGATAGAGAAGTTCCATCGCCTTGTGTCTTTCGATTCCCGTTTTTCCGTAAAATAAAATGAGAAGAAATAAATTTTTTGTCTTATTGAACGCACTTCCGGGAAGTTCCAGTTTTTGATTTTCCAATTCCATAGAAAAATTGCCCAGCATATGGACGAATAAATGTCTTGCCATGGACTCTCCTCTCCGACGGTATTCCATATCGTTGAACATTACCAGTCTTTTGAACATTATACACTCTAAGTTGTTAAAATTCAACCATTAGTGTTTAATATTTCAATACAATATTTCAAAACAATGAATAAATCACGGTTTTTTTCTAAAATTATTTTTTGTACAGATATTTTCGGTGATCCATTTCTGTGTAAAAGAAGGAGGTGAAGTATGGACGTGGAACTTGGCAATCGTATCAAGCACTTGCGGCAGCAGGCAAACCTGAAACAGTCCCAGCTCGCCCAACTTATCAATGTTTCTCCGGCTCTGATTTCCGCCTATGAACTCGGTGACCGAAAGCCAAGTCTGGAGGTTTTGGTCAGCCTGGCTGCTACATTTAAAGTTTCCACCGACTATTTGCTTGGCCTTCAATACCACACACCATGCAGTCTGGAGGGATTGTCAGAACAGGATGCCAAAGCTATTCTTACGCTTGTGGAATCGCTTCGCTATAAGGCATTATTTCGGGCTGAATCCGATGCATAACCAGTCATTATTATCCGTAAACGGAAAAACCGGCAGGCAGTAACTTCGCCTGCCGGTTTTTTGCGTTATTTTTTCGCAATTTTCAGGCAGTTGTAACGCCGGATGTAACGGAACAAATGCTAAAATTTCTTTAAACCGGAAAGAAAAGTAAAAACAGGAAGAAAACGACAGCATCAGGGATGAAATATTTCCGGGAAGGATAAAAACTAGTTGTCAAAAAGGAGGAAACTGTATGGAAAGGAGAACAGAAAACCGATTAAGACAAAGGAAACGGGCATTGCAGCACTGGTATCCGGCGAAGCGGCTGGCGGCATTTATCCTGTCGTTTGCGATGATCTTTGCCAATATCGGCAACTCCGCCGCTGTGGCGATGGCAGCGGAAGGAAATGGCGGTCGTGTGGAATTTCAGATGAGCCGGGAGGACGTCTGGGCGGCGGCAAAAGAAGCCGTGCGTGCCGGGGGCGGAATTTCTGCGGAGAATTTTAATTTTACGCAGGGCGATGCAGAAGGCGTCAGGGCATTATTTGCCGGAGGACGGCTTTTTGAAATTACAAACGGCGTTAAATACGAGGCTTACCCCGATACCGAAGGAGCGGAACTGCGGGTATTCATCCGTATTCCCGGAGATGGAGATCCGGAAAATTACCAGCTTACCGGTGAGGAAAAACTGGTGTTTATGTATATGAACAGCGGGGAAGAAGCCCTCAGAGCCAGCGTAAAAATTGTCGGGGAGGAAAGCGGGGAGAGCGTGGTTAATACCGGAGAAATCCTCGTAGAGTCCTGGCAGGAGGCATTTGGCGAAAATCATAAGGAGGATGAGGAGAACTTGTCCGGCCAGACGTTCGCACCAGCGCAGGGAAGCCAGAACGGTGCAGGTAAAGAATCAGCAGGAAGCACAGACAGCGCAGGCAGTGAAGAAACGTCGGCTGGCGAAGAAAACGCAGTCGGTGAGGAAACGACGGCTGGCGAAGAAGTGATTTCCGGTGAAGAAACGACAGTCGGCGAAGAAAATGCAGCCGGTGAGGAAACGACGGTCGGTGAAGAAAACACAGACGGTGGGGAAACGACGGTCGGTGCAGAGAATATGGGTGGTGAAGAAACCGCAGCCGGGGAAGATGGTTCTGTTTATGATGAAACTGGTGCTGATGAAGCAGGCAGCAAAACAGAAATAGAAATCGGAACGGGAACAGAAGCCGGAAGCGGGGAAGATGCAGACAGTACAGATCCTGGAACCCTGGACAATACCGAAGTGAGTGGAGAAGAATCTAACAAGGCGGAGCAGGATAATAGCGACATATCGTCCGAAATAGGAGAGGAAGCTAAGGCAGAAACCGAAGTTAAGCCGGGCAGCGAAGCGGGGGCAGAAGCATCCGCAGAAAAATCTGAGGCATCGCCAGAGAAGGCAGAAGCTGCGCCCGAACACAGCAACAAAGATGTGAAAGAGCCGGAGAGGGCGGACGGAGCGGAAGAAAAAACGAAAGAAAAGACGGAAGAAAAAACAGAAGAGAAATCAAAGGATGCAGAAAAAGCATCGGATAAGAGTGCAGATAAAGACAGTTCTTCGGATACATCGGGAAGCAATGGAAATGATGAGAATAAGGAAACAGCGAAACTGTCCAAATCCGAAAATCAGGTGCGCGTCGTAGCAGAAAGCGCAGGAGATAAGTATGGGCTGGTAGCTTTAGGAGAGAACACGACGGCAAGAGTAATCGTGATGAAACTCTCGGCTACGGGATTTGCGGCAGAAGATGAGGAAGAAATTCCGGCAGATGTTCCAGAGGAAGTGAAGAAGTTTTTGGAGGCAGTGAAGGAACTGCCCGTACCGGAAACTGTGACGAAAGAGAATGCGGAAGAAATTATAGAAAAGCTTTACAGTGAAACCCTGAGCGACGGGTATGCGCTGACAATAAACAGCGATGAACCCTGGACACAGCGCGAAGATGTCAAAGCTGCCTGTGTTAAGTATGAGGTGGCTTTTGCGGCGGCAGAAAAAGTGTTGAAGCTGGAAGAGGCTGGTACGTTTGAAACTAAGATTGATAAAAATAAGAGCCTGTTTGGTCGGGACTATCATATTTATGAACAAAACATAGTTTATGAACTGAATCGTAGAACGCTGAATCTGAATATTACTGTTCCTGTAGGTGAAACAGTGATAGATGAAGGTGTGTTCAGATTCTGGGATATGAGTTATGGTGTCTATAATGTGTCTAGTTGGGATGATTTTGATATCTGGAGTACTAATGAAGATGTCCTGAAAGTTAAAGCTGTGCCTAATGGTAAGTCGCTGAAAATCATTTATGAGGGTATCGCAGATGGTACCGCTCAGATTAAGATGGCGTTTAACCTTACTACGATCAGCACAGGTGAAGGTTCTGTATGGGGAGCTGGAAACTGGGGCGGAGCGGCATGCGCAAACTGTACAGTGGGTACTATGACGGTAGGAACCGGAACGGGTAGCGGTAAGCCATCTAGCGGTAAGCCATCTAAGCCTACAGATGAAGATGTACAATATTTTTATAGTGACGCAAATAGAGCAGTTATTGTACGATGTGTAAATACTTCTTTTCATAATGGTAGTTTATCCCGTCTTGCTGTGGGGTCATACACTATTGGAGAGGTTGAAGTTTATGATGGCAGTAATAAGGATTTGGCCACAGATGAATGGTTATGGATGTGCAAAGTTCATGTAGATCAAGAGTATTATTTGGAATTGTGGCATAAAAATTTTCAGAATTCACGTGGAACACATTACTTGCAAGATTCCAGTAAAGATGTATATGCACCATTTTTTTATTTTAGGGGAGGGTATTGTTCTTATGCAGACCAAAACTTGGATGAGGGATGGTATTGTTTGACAGAAGATGCACCTGTTTATGTTGATATTACCCATAATAAACCCGTTGAAGTTCAAACATACACTGTCATCTACACTGATGGCGTACCTAATGTCATTGTATTTCCTGATGAAGGATATGAAGGCTTGAAAGCTGGTGAATCTACTCCTTCTTATATGGGGGTGGAAGGAAAGAGAGAAGTTATAAATGGTGTCACACAGCCAAAACGTGATGGTTATACATTTATGGGTTGGGCACCAGCAGTTAATCCAGTAGTAAGTGCGGATGATGCGAATG